>BIFV01000008.1:0-600000 GCA_003990955.1 Sporomusaceae bacterium FL31 | reverse complement strand
ACCCCTTACTTTCAGCGTCCGCTGGCCTTAGGAGCCGATTTGGTCATTCATAGTGGTACAAAATATCTGGCCGGACATAATGATTTAGTTTGTGGTCTAGTGGTGGCTCGTGAAGCTGAATTGGCGGAAAAAATAAAATATGTCCAGAATTCTACTGGGGCTATTTTAAGTCCAAATGATAGCTGGTTATTAATTCGCAGCATGAAAACCTTGGCTTTGCGGATGGAAAAACACAATGCTAACGCTATCGCTGTAGCCGAATGGCTGGTTAAGCAGCCGTCTGTCTGTCAAGTCTATTATCCTGGTTTGCCAGATCATCCGGGGAGAAGTATCCATGAAAAACAGGCTAGCGGTTATGGCGGGATGCTGTCGTTTACTGTTGCTAGTGCCCAAAAAGCAGCTGACGTTCTGAAAAAGGTACAACTCATTCGCTTTGCTGAAAGCCTGGGCGGTGTAGAAACACTCATTACTTTACCTGCAGTACAAACGCATGCGGATGTTCCGGTTGCTGTACGCGAGCGGTTGGGTATTTCTGATCGACTGTTAAGATTATCGGTTGGGATTGAAGCTGCAGAAGATATTATCACTGATTTGGCAAATGCCTTAGAATAAATAGTCGTTAGTAAAAGAATGAGGTGAGTGTTTTGGAGGAATCCACTACGAGGCGGCAGCACGGAGGGGGAGGCAATGATGGTCTGGTTGGCGATCTGAGCTCGGAAAATCTTGAAACAATCACTGGTGAACTTGCAGACGGAATTGTCAGCTTTGCTTTTCATTCAAGGTTGAGTGTGCTGTCGACGGTGTTTATGCTATTTGGTATCGGGGATCATATTTTAACTCCGCAAGGGGACGATGACAGTAACCGGCAGCTGAAACAAGTATGTCGCCGATGGGGCATTAGTTACGATTTTGTAGATACAACTGATCTAGCAGCCATACAGAGAGCCGTATTATGTACTACAAGGGCTATCGTAATAAAAAGCCCGGCACAATTTGGTCGTCTGGAAGATATTTGCTCTTGGGCAAAAAAAAATGATATAATAAGTATTGTTAAGCATGAGTTCGTAACCCCTCAGTTACAACAGTCTTTTGAATTTGGAGCGGATATTGTTTATGGTGAAACAAAGTTTCTGACTGGTCAAAAGCCGATTGAAGGCGGATTAATTTTAACTAAAAATAGAAAATTGGCTGATCAAATAGATTATTTTAAAAATATAGTGCTGAACATGCTGGATCCGCAGGATTGCTGGCTTACAATACATGAACTCAAAACATTTAGTGCACGAATGAGTCGTGCTAGACAATCTGTGCAAAAAATTAGTGCTCGTCTAAAAAATCATCCTAAGATCAAAGCCGTATATTATCCTGAGTTCTCTGACCTCCCTGGCCTCCCTGAATATGAACTGATGAATCGGCACCTGGCTAGCACTGGTACGGTATTGTTTTTTGAAGTTGAAACAGCCGCGCTGGCTCAAAAAATTTTACATAAAAAATTACAATGGCTTGATTCTATACAGATTGGGTTAGGAAAACAGGATATATTCCTGCGATTATCGGTTGGAGTTGAAGATCCGGATGATCTTTTAAACGATTTGTTTGCGGCAATGGAGGGCTTGTAAATGAAAAAACCAAGTGAGTTTCCAAAAATTGTGCATGATGTTATTGAACAGGCCATCCAGGATGTAAATTTCGGTTCGCTGACCCTGATTGTCCAAGACTCACGGGTTGTTCAGATCGAACGTACTGAGAAAATATTGGTGAATGCGAAGGGGACAAATTCAACCTTTGGGAAAAAGAGTGCCGAAGGGTTGAAGATTGTCCGCGCTAAAATATTGTCTGAAATCGCTGGACTGCAATATGGCCAAATACTGATTAAAATTCAAGATGGCAAAATTATTCAACTGGAGAAAACCGAAAAGCGCCGTTTTCCAGAAGTCGAAGGGCTATATGGCGATGGTATTTAACCCGGCTGTAAGCCAGTATCATTTTGCCGCACTGCCTGACTCTAGCGGGGAAAAAAGTATTGACAATGCTGTACAGCAGGGATATACTAAAGGCAACAACATATCGTATCTAGCTGATCAGACGACTGAAGGCTAAGGAGTGGTTCCGATGGGACTTCCTTAGCCTTTTTATATGAAAATTTTTATTTCCATATCTTGTAAGTGTGAGATATAATCATTAAAATTATAGACAGCTTGTTTTCTGCACTCAGCTTCGGGTAACACTATTTTAGAATAAAAAACATATTTCAGGGGGAATCAACAATGGCGAAGATTGCGAAAAATTTAACGGATCTGATTGGTAACACACCACTTCTTGAATTGGCGAATTTCAATGCGAGTAAAGGGTTAGCTGCTAGTGTTATTGCCAAACTGGAGTATTTCAATCCACTGAGCAGTGTAAAAGACCGTATCGGTTATTCCATGATTAAAGATGCCGAAGACAAAGGCCGTATCAACAAAGATACTGTCATTATTGAGCCTACCAGCGGCAATACTGGTGTTGCACTGGCTTTCGTTGCTGCTGCCAAAGGGTATAAGCTCATTCTTACTATGCCTGAAACCATGAGCATTGAGCGTCGCAATTTATTGAAGGCACTGGGCGCTGAGCTTGTCCTGACTCCTGGACCTGCTGGTATGAAAGGTGCAATCCAAAAAGCGGAGGAATTGGCTGCTGAAACACCAAATTCCATTATTCTGCAACAATTCGAGAACCCTGCCAACCCAGAGTATCATCGCCAGACTACTGCCGAAGAAATTTGGCGCGATACGGATGGCAAAGTCGATATCTTTGTTGCCGGCGTTGGTACTGGTGGTACGATTACCGGTGTGGGTGAAGTACTGAAAGCTAAAAATCCAAATGTTAAGATCGTTGCTGTTGAACCAGCTGATTCACCGGTATTATCTGGCGGTAAACCAGGACCTCACAAAATCCAGGGCATTGGTGCCGGCTTTGTACCAGGAGTATTTAATAAGAGCATAGTTGATGAAATCTTCCAAGTTCAAAATGAAGAAGCTTTTGCAACTGCTCGTGATCTGGCTAAAGCTGAAGGTTTACTTGTTGGAATCTCCAGTGGAGCTGCCGCTTACGCTGCCAGCCAAATTGCAGCCAGACCGGAAAATAAAGGCAAAACCATTGTCGTGCTGCTGCCTGATACGGGTGAAAGATATCTGTCAACCGTATTGTTTCAGCAAGATTAATTTGGAACAATTTTAATATGGGTTTATAAAAAGACGATGGCTGCGGCCATCGTCTTTATTTCAATCACTCGCTGGCGGTTGCTTTGTTAGAGCGGTTGCAATCAAATGCCCGTATTTTTTATCCTTAAGACGGATAATTTAATAACAAGCAATAAACAGGGAGGGCCAGGCCATGCTTTCATCTAAAGAAGTCCTGCATTTAGAGAGTTATCTGAGCTTCCAGAAAACTCATATTCAAACCTTGGAATATTTGCACCATGCCATCAATGATTCGGAGACCAAGCAATATTTCTTGGATTTAATTAAAAAGAATCAAAACCAGTTTAGTACCATAAGCAAACATATCAATTCTGATCAGCCCATGTATCCTTAGTCATCAAGCAGCGCGAAAAGCTATCGCGCTGGTTTTTTACTTGGGTTTGTGTGAGGAGCAGCCGAGTATGGTGTCGTATTCGATCATATATTGACAGATTATTCCGCTTACTGGTATAATGAAAGTGATAATCATTATCATACATGTCCGATAAGCGAGGGGATTTAAAATGGCTACAGAAATATTAAAACGACAATTGCATTATAATGAAGAGTTATTATCGAAATGGTTAGCTTTAGAACTTGCGGCAACCATCTTTGGCAATAAGCCTTCAACGATATTGTCGATTGTCAATATCAAAAATCGACCAATTTTAACCCTTTGGCGTCAATATGGCCCGCGTTTATTGGCTGGCAGTTCGCTATCCTACTTTATTCTCAAAGAAACACCGGATCGTTTGGCTATTTTATTTTATCGTGAAGATATGCTGGAACAGTGTATCAATGAACCCAATCATAAAGACTTTTTAGTTCGCCATGGTTATCCGATTGAGCAGAATCTCATGGCCTGCTTAACTTACCTGAAAAGCAAATTTACTGAGACCTGCCCACACGAGTTTGGTGTGCTGCTTGGTATTCCGCTTAAAGATGTTTTAGGCTTTATGGGCTTATCAGATCAACCCTTATGCTGCAAGGGCTGCTGGCATATTTATGGAAATCCCGAGTGTTCATTAGCGGTAATGAAAAGATTTAATGATGATAGAGATATTGTCGCAGGCTGGCTGGAAAGCGGCTGGGAACCTTATCAGGTGCTTACTTACCGGGAAGATCAGGAGGCGCTGGTTTCATAACTTGATCAATAAGCATTCTAAGCAACTGATTGCTCAGTTGCTTTTTTATTATTTTGCTGCCCTGTAAATAAGAGTGTGAACTCTTAGTGTATAATGTACTTATAAGCAATTAACTTAAGGGTGGATGATTATGAAGCAATATTCAGTGCTTATTGTTGAAGATGATGAAAAATTAGCTGCACTGATTCAAACCTATTTTCAAAAGGAAGGCTTTGCTACCACCGTTGTTTACGATGGTCTGAGTGGAGTGCGGCTTGCTGATGAACGGCGTCCGGATATTCTCGTACTGGATCTCATGCTGCCAGGACTTGATGGCTGGGAAGTGTGCCGGCGGATCAGGAAAAATAGTGATGTGCCGATTATTATGCTGACTGCCCGTGATGATGAAACCGATCGCCTGATTGGTTTGGAAATTGGGGCTGATGATTATGTGACAAAACCATTTAGTCCCCGCGAAGTGGTTGCCAGGGCTAAGGTCATTTTGCGGCGTACCCATAAACAGCCGCTGGCCCAGATTACGCGAATCGGTAACTTGCTCATTGATATCGGGCGGCATGAGGTTCGTAAAGGTGATGAATTGATTGAGCTAACGCCTACCGAGTTTAAAATTCTCGAATTATTTACCGCCAATAGCGGGCGGGTACTCAGCCGGCTGCAAATTGTCGAGAAGATTCAAGATTATGCTTTTGAGGGTTATGACCGTACCATTGATGCTCATGTGAAGAACTTGCGGCGTAAAATTGAGGATAACCCGAAGGAACCGCGCTTAATCCAGACTGTTTACGGGCTGGGGTATAAGTTTAGCGGACTTGGTGAAGGCAATGAATAGTATCATGTACCGGATTAATGGTTTGATGTTTTTACTGGTGGGATTAACTGTTGTCATCTTGGTCTACCTGGCTGAGGCGCAAATGACCGGATTATTTCACGAGTATTTGAGTGCAAACGAGGCCCATAATATTCGGGGGTTAGTTGGCTCGGATGGTTTGACGATGGGAATGCCGGAACAAGTATTTCTGGCGTCTGTGCATCGCTCACTCATTTGGGTCGGAATAGCCATTCTCGCAGCTGGCTTTGCTGCCAGCTATGCGTTAGCACGCAGCATTACAGTGCCGTTACGCAATTTGGCGACCGCTGTTGAGCAAATCGAAAAAGGCAATTTTGAGCAAAAAGTGCCAGTCAGTTCTACCGATGAGGTGGGACATCTGGCTGGGGCGATTAATCGGATGAATCAAGCACTGAATCAGAACAACCGAATGCGGCAAAGATTGTTAGCTGATGTCGCCCATGAACTGAAGACACCGCTGGCGGTAATCCAAGGCAATTTGGAAGGAATGCTGGAAGGCGTTGTGGATATCAATGGAACTCAACTGAATTCTTTGTATGATGAAACCGTCCATCTCAATCGTTTAATCCGTGATTTACGTGATTTATCCCTCGCTGAAGCCGGCCAGTTATTTTTAGAAAAGCGTTCTACCGATATCAATCAGCTCATTATCAAGGCCATTCACATGCTGGAGCCGCTGACTGAGGAAAAATCAATTACGCTTATTCCTCGCTTACAGATTGTCCCTGAGGTCTCTGTGGACGCTGGCCGGATGAATCAAATCTTATATAATCTGTTAACAAATGCCTTACGCCACACTGGAGAGCAGGGGCAAGTGATTGTCAGTACCGACGTCTGTGTTCGTGACCATAAAGAATATCTAAAAATTGAAGTACTTGATAATGGCAGTGGAATTTCCCCTGATGATTTGCCGTTTATTTTCGATCACTTTTACCGTGCCGATCAATCACGTGACCGTAAAAGCGGCGGATCGGGAATCGGCTTGGCGATTGTGAAGCAACTGGTTGAAGTTCATGGCGGCAAAATTGAAGCTGCCAGCCATATTGGAAAAGGCAGCAGTTTTACCATAACCTTGCCTACCGGCTGATCGCAGTCGGTAGGTTTTATTATTTGTCGGAATGAGGGACAAAACTGTCACCACAGGGACTAAATTTGACTCGCAAGTAGGGGCGAAATATTGAGCAAACAGTAGGAATACTGTGAAAAAAAGAACTAGATTGAAAATTTGAACAAATCGTTGAAATCTGAATCATTCTTTGTTACAATGAGCAAGAAATATGTTCCATTTTTTATTATAATTTACAATAATGAAAAATTATGGTTAACCAAAACGGCTATACTGGACTCACTAACTTACGACGATTGATTTGCAGAAGGCTTCGATGCATTGATTAATTTCCAAAAATTCAATTTGGATAGTCAAGTTGGCAGCGTGGATTGTCGGTGGGGATTTCCTTGAACTTATCCAATTGAAAATAAATTGGGGAGGTAGACGATTATGCATATTGTTGTGTTTGTGAAGCAAGTACCAGGAACAGATAACGTCAAGATGGATCCGGAAACAGGTGTTATGATTCGTTCAGGCAAAGATGTTGTCATCAATCCTCTGGACGAAAATGCTTTAACTGAAGCTATTAAGATTAAGAATTCGCGTAGCGATGTTAGAGTGACTGCGATTAGCATGGGGCCGCCAGCCGCAGAGCGGGCGCTGAAAGAAGCCATCGCCATGGGAGCTGATGCCGGAATATTAGTATCTGGCCGTGAATTTGCCGGATCTGATACCATAGCTACCGGTAAAGCGCTGGCAGCTGCTGTTAAGAAAGCTGGTGACGTGGATTTAATTATCTGCGGAGAACGGGCAACAGACGGCGAGACTGGCCAGACAGCGGTAATGGTTGCTAATTATCTTGATATCCCAGGGCAAACTTATGTTTCCAGCCTGGAAGTAAAAGATACCAGTGTTGTGATTAAGCGGACTGTAGAGCGGGGCTTTGAATTGGTAGAAATTCCATTCCCGGTTCTAGTCAGTGTAAATAAAGACATTAATGAGATCGGGATGCCGACTCTTAAAGGTAAACTAAAAGCGAAAACTGTTCCTGTAAGCGCCTATGATGCAAGCGGCTTGGGAATCAGTAGTACTGAAGTCGGACTGAATGGTTCACCAACCAGGGTTGTAAAAGTATTTAGTCCGAAGCTTTCCCGTGATACCATTCTGAAGCGAGCCGACGGAACCAATCAGCCTGTTGAAGAATTGATGAGTTTCCTTATTTCCAAGGAATGCATATAGGGAGGTATAGACATGTCTACTTACGTCAATGCAAGTGTACAAAAAGAGCATGATCTTTCTCAATATAAAGGTGTCTGTGTATTGGGCGAACAAAAGGACGGACAGCTGCTGCCGGTTACATTTGAGCTGATTGCCCGTGGACGCTCGCTCGCTAATGACTTAGGCTGCCAACTTAGTTGTATTTTACTAGGAGATGAAATTCAAGAAATTGAGCAGGTTTTTCATCGTGGAGCCGATCGGATTTTGTTCATTAAATCACCTGCTTTACAAAACTTTTTGCCAAGATCTTATCAAAATGCCATTGTTAAATTAATACAAGAAGAAAAGCCTGAAATTATTATTGCTGCCGCTACTACGACTGGACGGACGGTTATGCCGCTGGTAGCCGCTAAGCTTAATGCTGGTTTGACAGCTGACTGCACATCACTGACCATTGATCCGGATACTAAGCTGTTGCTGCAAACGCGGCCGGCTATTGGCGGTAACATCATGGCGACCATTAAGACACCGCAGCACCGTCCGCAAATGGCCACTGTTCGGCCTCGTTCTTCGAAGCCACTGCCGTTAGACTGCAGTCGGACAGGCGAACTGGTTGTTAAAGATTATGAGCCTGCTACTTTCCTGACTCCGGAAAGATTCCTCGAGTTTATCAAAGATACAACGCAAACTGTCAGCATTGAAGATGCCGAAATCATTGTCTCTGGTGGCAAGGGCATGAAAAATGCTGAAGGCTTTAAAATGGTTGAGCAATTGGCCGAACTGCTGGGAGCAGGCGTTGGCGCCACTCGTGATGCGGTAGAATTTGGTTGGACAACATATCCTCACCAAATTGGGTTATCTGGCAAGACTGTTGCTCCTAAGCTTTATATTGCCCTTGGTCTGTCAGGCAAGATTGCTCATTTAGCTGGAATGCAAACTTCTGAAGTTATTATTGCGGTAAACAAAGACCCTGAAGCGCAAATTTTTAAAGTTGCTGATTTCGCCATTGTGGGTGACGTATTTGAAGTAGTCCCGATGATGATTGAAGCAATTAAACAGCATAAAGCCAATGCAAAACCGGAACTTTGCGCGCTTAGTTCTTGAGAACCTCAACAAATGGGAAAAATCGGAAACTAGGTTAAAAGGAGGAGTCGGAATGCAATATCATAAAATTACGGCCGAAGATGTGAAAGAGCTAAGCGCTCTAATTGGCGAAGCCAATGTTGTGGCCGATGAAGAAAAAATCGACATGTATTCCCGGGATGAGGTTTCTGACAAGCTCTGGGAAAAAATGCCGGAAGTTGTTGTTAAGCCGGAAAATGCAGAACAAGTTTCAAAGGTCATTAAATGGGCCAATCAGAAGATTGTTCCAGTCATTGCCCGGGGTGGCGGTACTGGTTTAGCTGCTGGTGCTGTTCCGCTTTCTGGCGGGATTGTCTTATCCTTAGAAAAAATGAATAAGATCATTGAAGTCGATACAGCCAATTTGTTTATGGTGCTGGAGCCGGGAATCAGTACCGGTGAAGTGCAGCGAACCGCTAAAGAGCATGGCTTATTCTATGCCGGTGACCCTTGCTCCGCTGAGTCTTCCTTTATTGGCGGTAATGTAGCGACCAATGCCGGTGGCAACAGGGCGGTCAAATATGGAACAACCAGCCGCCATGTTTACGGCTTGGAAATGGTTATGCCAAATGGTGAAATTGTCACTTATGGCGGCAAGAATGTGAAAGATGTTAGCGGCTATGATGTCATTCACCTGTTTGTAGGCTCAGAAGGTACGTTAGGTGTTATCACTAAAATATGGCTGAAATTAATGCCGCTGCCTAAATTTGTTGCCACACTGCTCGTGCCTTTTGCTGAAATGCAGCAGGCCATTAATGTGGTTCCTAAGATTATGACTGCTGGGATCGTGCCAGCCTGCCTGGAGTTTATGGACAGCGAGTCTATTAAGGCTTCAGAAATCTATTTGAATAAAAAGCTTCCTTATAGTGATGCCGGGGCTTATATTATTTGCCAGGTAGATGGAACAACCGAGCAGCAGGTGGAAAGCGAATATGAGATCATTGGTAAAATATGTACAGATAATCAAGCCTTAGAAGTGTTTGTTTCTGATAATATGGCCAGTGAGGAACGGATTTGGAAAGCACGGAAAGCCTATGCAGAAGCACTGCGGATGATTAGTCCGGTGTATTGTATGGAAGATATCGTCGTGCCTGTATCCAATATTCCGGCAGCTCTGGATGCCATTGATCAGATTGCGAAAAGATACAAATGCCGTATTCCAAGTGCAGGTCATGCTGGTGATGGCAACATTCACTGCACGGTGTTACGGGAAGACCGTGATGAGCATACCTGGCACGAACTTAAAGATAGTGTACTGCCGGAAATTTATGAGGTTGTATATAAGCTCGGCGGCAGCTTGACTGGAGAACATGGTGTCGGAGCTAAGCGCGTTGAGGCTATGGCTAAACATATGAGTCCTGCACAGCTTGGTGTATTAAAATCGATTAAAGATACGCTGGATCCTAACCACATTATGAATCCAGGCAAGGTATTACTTTACTCATAAAAGTAAAATGGGGTGCTGAAGCATTTGCTTTAGCACCCTTCTTTATTTTGACTACAGTAACTGTATTTTTCTTAATGTAAGCAGTATCCCATAGATAATGGGCTGATGTACCAAATAAATGAACAGCGATTTGTGCCCTAGGCGGTTGATGATGCCCGGCTTTACCTGGAAAGGCAGCAGGGAAGTTTTTCTGGCATAGGCTAGCTTGCCCACCGCCGTGCCAATTAGAAATAGTCCATGCCAGGGGATTAGCGGATAATAATCTAATGAAGCAAAGGCAGTACTGGTCAAACCAAATGCCAGCAGCCAATCGCTTGTTACAGCTATTTTAGCGAAACTGCGTCCTGCTAGAATAAGGATTAATCCTATTGTAATCACAATACCCGGTCTTACCTTGCGGATGAACGGATAAACAAGCAGGCTAATGCCGAGTAAGTGCAAAATGCCAAAGCGGATATATAGGACTGGGGTATACAGGTATGTAATCACTGTCAATATCATTCCCCAGCCCAAGACGATTGTTCCGTTTTTAAGCGTATTAGCCGTCAGATTGGCACTGACTCCGCAAATGAAGATAAACAAGCTGGCTGCAGCTTTGCCAACATAAAACCAGAAACCTTCACTGTAAGTTAAGTGATAGGCAAAGAATTCTTTTAAATCAAAGACTATATGAAAAATAATCATCAATATAATGGCCAGTCCGCGCAAAAAGTCGATTTCCCAAATCCGGTTACGTCCGCGCATATCATCCCACCCTAATGAGTTTCTATTTCTATGTTATCACAAGAACATCTTCTATGACGAAAAATCTTAACCAGGGGTTCTTTTGATATAGAAGTCCTGGTATGCACAAGGGGTGAACTGAAGAAATTCGGTTCACCCCTTGTACTATCTCCGGTGTCTATGGATCTTATGAATATTAGCTATTTTACACCAACTGGGTACTGCATTAGAATGAAGATAGAATCGATCTTTTAGAATAAGTGCAATTGGTGGTTACAGCATGGATATTATCCATTTAATGTACTTTGTTGAAGTAGCCAGACAAGAAAGTTTTACCAAGGCGTCGGCTTCACTCTATGTTTCGCAGTCTACAATCAGCAAGCTGATAAAAAATTTGGAATGCGAGTTAGGGGTGGCTTTATTTCATCGTGCGCCCAAAAGGGTCATCTTAACCGATGCCGGAACACTGCTATATGATAAAGCAAAAATTATCCTGGATACATTAAATAGTATCAGTACAGATTTGTATGAGCTGGCTGGTACACCGAAAGGCCATCTAAAGATTGGGATTCCGCCTATGGTGCAAACGCTCTTTCCCAAAGCGATTGCTGAGTTTAATGCGCTGTTTCCGCAAATAACACTCGATTTATTAGAAGTAGGCTCCCGTAAGGTCGAACGCGGTCTTGAGGAAGGAACGCTGGATGTGGGGATTGTCGTATTGCCAACACTCAATCAGGGAGATCTGGAGTCCGTACCTTTTCTCATTGATTCGTTAATGCTGATCACACATGCCGAAAGTGAGCTGGCCAAGAAAACCATTATTGATATGAATGATTTGCGCCATGAATCGTTTGTGCTGTATAGTGAGGGCTTTGCCCTGCAGGATCACATTCTCGACAAGTGCAAAGAGCTCGGCTTCCGGCCCAAAGTAGTCTGCGAAACAGCCCAATGGGATTTTATGGTTGATCTTGTTGCCTCCAAGCTAGCCATTGCCTTTTTGCCGCAGATTGTCTGCACCAAGCTTGATCGGCAGTCAATTTGCTGCATTCCTTTAAAAAATGATATCAAACCTTGGCATTTGGCCATAGCCTGGAAAAACAATACCTATTTATCCTATGCTGCTAGAGCTTGGCTGAACTATATCTTTCAAGCATTTGGAGTTCAAGCTCAAAATAATAAGGGGGAATAAGGATGGATATTGAAAAGAGCATTCAGGAAAGTACTAAGGTTGCAGTGAGCCTAGGGTTTTTTAGTAGTTTAGCGGTCATTGTATTAGGCTTTGCCTTAGCGGTTATCCATTAATTCTCTTAAACCGTTTTCATCCAAGGCATAACCGTTTCTAACTCCCTGTCAATGGGAGTTAAAAGCGGTTATGCCTAGTGACCCGTTTCGTTCTAGATCACCTCGGGCCGATAACGGTTTAATTCAAATAAAGCTTCCCCTTTTACTTAACTGTTTGGCGAAAACTTCTAAAACTCTTTTAGAAGTTTAGCTAAACAGTTTTTCTTTTAAGAATAGGATTTGCATAGCTTGTAAAACTATCGGGAAAACTGTCGATTGATAACCTGAATTTGTGAAAAACGTAGCATCACTGTGAAAAAAAGAACTAGATGTCAAATTGTTGCTATATTACAAAGATTTTGTTACAATGGTGCAGGGGATAAGCTTTTACTTATATTTTATCGTTGCTGTCATACAAAAAATAGGCGGCAATGCCGATTTCAGAAATGGTTTTTATATTTACCAAGAGGGGGTTTTTGTGTGGAGATTTTGGTTTGCATTAAGCAAGTTCCCGGAACTTCAGAGGTTGAAGTAGACCAAGAAACTGGCGTATTAAAAAGAGAAGGTATTGACTCGAAGATGAACCCTTACGATTTGTATGGTGTGGAAACAGCCATCCGAATCAAAGAGCAAACAGGCGCGCGAGTGACTGTTGCAAGCATGGGGCCACCGCAGGCGTCCGAGATTCTGCAAGAAGCATTCATGATGGGTGCTGACGAAGCAGCATTATTCACCGACAGAAAATTTGCCGGTGCTGACGTTCTTGCTACATCTTACACCATTGCGCAGGGTATTAAAAAAGTAAACATCCCTGATCTAATCATCTGTGGTAAACAGACTACTGACGGTGACACCGCTCAAGTAGGACCTGAACTTGCTGAGTTCCTTAGCATTCCACATGTTGCTAACGTAACGAAAGTTATCGAAGTAACCGAAAAAGCAATCACAGTTGAAATGGATATGGGCCACAGTGTTGAGATTGTTGAAATGCTGTATCCTTGTCTGATCACTGTTGAAAAAGGCATTAATGTTCCAAGATTGCCTTCATTCAAACTTAAATTAGCAACTAAAAGCAAAAAGATTCCGTTCTACAGCCTAAATGATTTCGAAGACAAAGATGAGAAAAAATACGGCTTGAACGGTTCACCAACTCGCGTGCTCCGGATCTTCTCACCAGAAGCTAATTCTGACCGCGAAACTTGGACAGGCAGTGGTGAAGAACTGACTGCAAAATTAGTTAAAAAGCTAAAAGAACTTAAGTTTGCATAAGGAGGGACAATAATGGCTAGAATCGTTATTAACCAAAGTTTAGTTGGTAGTCCAGAAGATTTAGTGAAACTCTGTCCATTCAATGCGATTGAGTGGGACAATGAGTATCTACAAATAAACGCTGCTTGTAAAATGTGTAAAATTTGTGTGAAAAGAGGCCCTGCTGGCGTTTTCACTTGTGAAGAAGATAAAGTTGAAGAAATCGATAAGAGCTTATGGAAAGGTGTCTGCGTTTATGTTGACCATGTAGACGGCGACATTCATCCTGTAACATTCGAACTTATCGGCAAAGCAAAAGAAATGGCTGCAAAAATCAACCATCCTGTGTATGTAATTTTTGCTGGCTCCAATATTCAAGATAAAGCTGCTGAAATTCTGCATTATGGCGTTGACGAAGTTTTCGTTTACGATGCTCCTGAACTCAAACATTTCCGCATTGAGCCATATACTGCAGTGATGGAAGACTTTATTAATAACAAGAAACCTTCCACAATTCTGTTCGGTGGTACTAACGTTGGTCGTTCTCTTGCTCCACGTGTTGCTGCAAGATTCCGTACTGGTTTGACTGCTGACTGTACAATTCTTGATATGGATGAAAGCACTGACTTGGCTCAGATCCGTCCAGCCTTTGGTGGTAACATCATGGCTCATATCTATACACCAAACAACCGTCCGCAATTCGCGACTGTTCGTTATAAAATCTTTGATGCGCCTGAAAGAAATCAAGCGCAAAGCGGTAAAATCACTGTTTGCAACCTTGATGCGGACAAACTTAACTCCCGCATTAGCGTTAAAGACGTGAAAAAGAAAGAAACCGTTCAAACGATTGAAGATGCTGAGATTATCGTAGTTGCTGGCGGCGCGATCAAGTCTAAAGAAGGCATTGATTTGTGCAGAAGCATTGCTGAGAAACTTGGCGGTATGCTTGCTGTTACCAGACCATTGGTTGAAGCAGGTTTGGCTGACGCAAGACTGCAAATCGGTCTTAGCGGCAGAACGGTTAAACCTCGCCTGATTATTTGTGCAGGTGTTTCCGGTTACATTCAGTTCGTAGCTGGTATGGATAAATCTGATACCATCGTTGCTATTAACACTGATGCTGATGCGCAAATCTTCAATGTTGCTCATTATGGCATTGTTGGCGATGTTTATGAGATTTTACCTAAACTTGCCGAAGAACTTGGCGCTTAATTGAATTAGCCCGTAAATTTATAGTTAAGGGGTGACAAACTATGGATTACAAAAAAGTCGATAGTAAAGATATAGAGTTTTTAGTATCCGTTGCAGGTAAAGATAAAGTATTTGTTGGCAATCAAATTCATGAGACTTATAGCCGTGATGAGATTGTACACGCTGGCAAATATCCTGATGCAGTTGTTGAAGTTGAAACGACTGAAGAAGTTTCAAAAATCATGAAATATGCTTACGATAACAACATTATCGTAACTCCACGTGGTCAAGGTACTGGTCTTGCAGGTGCTGCAGTAGCTTTCCAAGGCGGTATCATGATTTCCACTGTTCGTATGAACAACATTCTTGAGCTTGATGATGAGAACTTAACATTAACTGTAGAGCCAGGCGTACTTTTAATGGACATCATCAAATATGTTCAAAGCAATGACTTGTTCTACCCACCAGATCCAGGTGAAAAATCTGCTTCTATCGGTGGTAACATTTCCACGAACGCTGGTGGTATGAAGGCTGTTAAATACGGCGTTACCAGAGACTATGTACGTGGTTTGGAAGTTGTTCTTCCAGACGGCCGCGTCATTGAAGTTGGCGGTAAAAACGTTAAAAACAGTTCCGGTTACAGCATTAAAGATCTTATTATCGGTGCAGAAGGTACGCTTGGTTTCATCACTAAAGCCATCCTTAAATTGTTACCGCTTCCTAAGATTTCTCATAGCTTGCTGATTCCTTTCCCTGATTTGGCAACTGCGATTGAAACAGTGCCAAAAATCATTAAATCCAAATCCATTCCTACTGCTATTGAGTTCATGGAACGTTCTGCAATCGTTGCAGCTGAAGAATTCCTTGGCAAAAAGTTCCCAGACAAGTCTTCTGACGCTTACCTCTTGTTAACTTTCGACGGTAACAAGAAAGAAGAAGTTGAAGATGCTTACGAAAAAGTTGCTCACATCTGCTTAGAGGCTGGCGCTTTTGACGTATTTATCTCCAACACTCAAGAACGTCAAGAAACTATCTGGAAAACTCGTGGTGCTTTCCTTGAAGCAATCAAAGCATCCACTAGCGAACTTGATGAGTGCGACGTTGTTGTACCAAGAAACAAAGTTGCTGAATTTATTAAATTCACCAATGAACTGCAAAAAGAAGTTGACATTCGGATTCAAAGCTTTGGTCATGCTGGCGATGGTAACTTGCATGTTTACATCCTTAGAGATGACCTGGGCGAAACTGAATGGAAAACCAAATTGCATAAAGCAATGGACAGAATGTACGATAAAGCAACTGAATTGCATGGTTTAACCTCTGGCGAGCATGGTATCGGTTCTGAAAAGAAACCTTACCTGGAAAAAGCTATGGGTGAAGAATACATGGCAGTTCTGAAAAGCATTAAAGCTGCATTTGACCCTAAAAACATCCTCAACCCTGGCAAAGTTTGCTAATTGAGGTCATGAGCAGACAGGCTACCGATAATCGGTAGCCTGTCTTTTTTTATTCGTGGAAAGCAGGATGCTAATAAAAATCAATGGTTGGACATATAGATGTAATAGAGTTATAGCTATAGGGTAATTAATCAAATATTCTGTATACTTTGTCCAGTCAGCAGGAATTTAAATTCCATAAGTAGAAAATTATGCCATCAACTATTGTGCCGGCAAGGCTGCGGAGGTGAGTAAACATTTCTTGCCAAACCATTAATTATTGGGGAGGAAAAAGATGAAAAAGACAATCGCTATTCTCGTTGTTTGTTTATTCTCAATTGCTCTCTTGGCTGGCTGCGGCGGTACACCTACGCAAGCGCCGGCTGACAAAAAGTTTATTAATATTGCTACCGGTGGCACGGCAGGTACTTATTATCCACTTGGTGGCGCAATCGCCGAAATCTTGAATAAGAACATTCCCGGTATGAATGCCAGTGCCCAAAGTACCGGGGCTTCTGTGGCCAATATCAATATGCTGAAAGATGGCAAAGTTGACATCGCCTTTGTTCAAAATGACATCACGTTTTATGCTGCGAACGGAACTGAAATGTTTAAGGATAAGAAAGTGGCTAATTTAGTGGGATTGGCTACTCTATATCCTGAAACTATCCAAATCATAACGCTGGATAAGACCGGAATTAAAACTATCGCTGATTTAAAAGGAAAGCGGGTGGCTGTTGGAGCAGCAGGCAGCGGTACGGAAGCCAATGCCCGTCAAATCCTAGAAGCATATGGAATTACTTATCAGGATATCAAAGCTCAATATCTTTCTTTTGGTGAAGCTGCCAGCGGCCTAAAAGATGGAAATGTTGACGCTGCTTTTGTTACGGCTGGCTTCCCAACAGCAGCTATCCAAGATATTGCTGCACAAAACCAAGTGGTTTTATTAGCGGTAGAAGCTGATAAAGCTGATGGCCTGATTAGCAAGTATCCTTTCTACACAAAGCTTACAATACCAGCAGGGACTTATCCCAACCAAGCTGCTGACGTTGCCGCCGTTGCCGTTATGGCCATGCTGGTAGCCACTGATAAATTGGATGCCGATCTGGGTTACAAAGTGACCAAGACTATTTATACCAATCTTGACCGTATAAAAGCTTCTCACTCGGTAGGCAAACAAATTACAAAAGAGGGAGCCAGGAGCGGCATGCCAATTAGCCTAAATGCCGGGGCTGAAAAATTCTTTAAAGAATAGTCAACTCAGGTGTTCATAAAGGGGGAATGCCGGGAGCCGAATTCTCGGCCCCGGCTTTTTATGAAAAAAAAGAACTGTGCCGTTCTACTCGTTTTATTTCTAATATGCGGGTGCTATTATGGTTTATCAGCCCCTTATTTGATTGTTGAATCCGAGACAGCTGATCTTATACGAATACCGGTGAAAGTGGGCGATTACGTATCGTTAAGGTATACACATTCCGTTCAAAAAACATTGGTTATCGAGAATATTATTATTGATAAAACTGGTAGCCTAATCGTAGATTCAACCGAATATGAGTCCTTTGGTGTTGGACTACCTTTTTTAGCATCGGAAGGGAATTTTAGGCACTCAGGGAATCGATTTATATTGGAAGACATGGGTCGCTACTTCAAAGTAATTAGTTTACGTACAGGGCCTGAAGCTCAGCTCAGAATGCAATATAAGGATCAAATTTATGAGTTATACAGGATGGTGCCAGATGGAGCGCTTATTCGTATGCGGGTTGCTCCCTATTATTCTACATGGCTAAATAATTTGCACTCGTTAGGAGGTTAATACCTTGAGCCAGCAGCTTAGTGCCGATGAAATAATGAGAAAATATGATCGGGAAGCCGATACTCGTACTTTTAAAGGATTTATGGCAATCATTATTTCGGCTATTGCCATTACATTTTCCCTTTTTCAACTCTATACAGCAATGTTTGGTGTTCTGGATGCACATTTGCAACGAGCCATCCATTTAAGCTTTGGGATGGCCCTGATTTATTTACTCTATCCGACAAGACGCAGTTGGTCACGAGAAAAGCTTCATCCTTTTGATCTGCTGCTGGCGATTTTAGGAGCAGCGGCACCTCTTTATATCATTTTCATGTATGACCAATTGGTGCTGCGCGCCGGTACGGTAACCCCGACCGATATGGCGGTTGGACTGATTGGTGTCTTGTTAGTCATCGAAGGTGCCCGTCGGGTAGTTGGAATTCCAATGGTCATTGTCGTCATTGCTTTCTTGGGATATGCTTTTGCTGGTCCCTATGCACCCGGTATACTGGCGCATCGAGGATTAAGTGTGGATGAGGTGGTGGGGCATCTATTTTTCACTACCGAGGGTGTATTTGGTATTCCACTAGGGGTATCATCGACATTCATCTTTTTATTTATTTTATTTGGTGCTTATTTAGAGACTACCGGGCTAGGAAAGTTTTTTATTGATATAGCAAATTCTATTGCAGGCTGGGCCAGTGGGGGGCCAGCTAAAGTTGCTGTGCTGTCCAGTGGCTTGATGGGAACGGTGTCAGGAAGTTCTGTTGCCAATGTTGTTGGTACAGGAAGTTTTACTATTCCAATGATGAAAAAACTGGGGTATCATAAAGACTTTGCCGGGGCGGTGGAAGCAGCAGCATCGACTGGCGGGCAGCTCATGCCACCGGTTATGGGGGCTGCAGCTTTTTTGATGGCTGAGTTCGTTGGTGTACCGTATATTGAAGTTGTTAAGGCAGCAACGATTCCAGCGATACTATACTTTACCGGTATTTGGATTGGTGTTCATTTTGAAGCCAAAAAGAATAACCTCAAAGGTATTCCGAGAGATCAACTGCCAAAAGCCGCTGAATTATTTAGAGAAAGAGGCCATCTGGCTATTCCTTTAATCGCGATTATTTATTTGCTGATTTCGGGATATACCCCGATGAAGGCTGCATTGTGGGCAATATTTTTAGCTATTGGTGCTTCGGCATTACGTAAATCGACACGAATTAAGCCAATGGACATCGTTATCGGGCTGGAAAAAGGAGCCAAGGGCGTATTGGGGGTGCTGGTGGCCTGCGCTGCTGCTGGGATCATCATTGGTGTTGTTACCAAAACCGGTGTTGGGCTAAAACTGGCTTCAGCACTCCTGGATTTATCAGGTGGCTATTTACTGCCTACCATGTTCTTTACTATGGTGACATCTCTGATTCTGGGTATGGGTGTACCGACTACCGCCAATTATGTAATCACTTCCACCATTGCAGCTCCGGCACTTGAACAAATGGGAATACCTGTGTTGGCTGCACACTTATTTGTTTTTTACTTTGGAATTATTGCTGACGTTACTCCTCCTGTGGCACTGGCTGCCTATGCCGGGTCGGCTATCAGCGGAGGCAATGCCTTGCGAACCGGAGTGAATGCTTCTAAGCTGGCCATTGCAGCATTTCTAATTCCGTACATCTTTGTTTTTTCGCCGACTTTGCTGATGATTAATGCTACAGCGGGTACCGTACTTTATGCGACCTGTACTGCCCTAATTGGGATGATTGGCTTAGGTGCTTCGATGATCGGCTTTTTTATCACAAAAGCTGGCCTAATTGAAAGAATCCTGTTTTTTGTAGGCGGTATTCTGTTGGTCGACCCAGGTTCTATCACTGATTTAATTGGTGCTGTACTATTAGCCAGTGTTGTTGCTTATCAATTGGCTAAGAAGCGTAAAGAGACAGCCTCAACAGGCAGAACCATGTAATTGTAAAACTTAAAATTTAAGAGTCGTACTGAATTGATTTGAGGAAAGTCATTCATACGACTCTTTTTGTAGTAGCATAGCCTTTTATTCTCTTTTTTTAAGCTAACGAATGTACATGTGCAATGGAATTATCAAAAAAATTTAAACATATATGGACAAAAAACTTGTAACATGCTAGAATTACAAATAAGGTTTTAAGATGAAAACTAATTAAAAAACAGCATGAATTGGCAAAGACGCCACCCTAAAAATAAGCATTGGCTTATTTTTAGGGTGTTTTTTTATGTCTTCGTGTCATTGCTCAAAAAAAATCTATTGAAATGGGCAGAAGTTTGAAGCTGATTATAAGAAAGGGATGATGTTAAAGAGTGATTATTTTAGAAAATATAAATAAACATTTTGGTCAGCTGCATGTGTTAAAAGGCGTTGACCTCACCGTTCAAAGCGGCGAAAAAGTTGTTGTAATCGGGCCAAGCGGATCAGGAAAAAGTACGCTGATACGTTGTATCAACTTATTGGAAAAACCGACGGATGGCCGTGTAGAAGTGGATGGTGTTGATCTCATGGGATCAGATGCCGCTGTGGCCAAAGTCCGCCAATCGGTGGGCATGGTGTTCCAGCAGTTTAATCTTTATCCTCACATGACGGTGATCGAGAATCTCACTTTGGCGCCAACCAAGCTAAAAGGAATTTCCCTGCAAGAGGCGACTGAGTCAGGGATGGCTTATCTGGAACGTGTAGGGCTAAAAGAGAAGGCGCATGTTTACCCATCACAATTATCAGGTGGGCAGCAGCAGCGGGTGGCCATTGCCAGAGCGCTGAATATGAAACCCAAAATTATGCTGTTCGATGAACCTACATCAGCACTGGATCCGGAGATGATCCAGGAAGTACTTGATGTTATGATTGGTTTAGCTGATGAGGGGATCACCATGGTGGTTGTGACTCACGAAATGGGATTTGCCCGTAAAGTTGCCGATCGGGTTATCTTTATGGATGAAGGTAAAATTCTTGAACAAGGAACCCCAGAACATTTCTTTACGAATCCCCAGAATGATCGTACCAAATTGTTTCTCAGTCGGATTGCTCATGTCTAAATGTTAATTAAGAGAGGGAGGGTTTAATTTATGAAAAAGATTGTTTACCTAATGATGAGCCTGATTATTATTGCAGGATTGCTGGTGGCTGGTTGTGGCAGCAGCACGCCTTCCAACCAGGCAGCTGGTGGCGAAGCCCCTGAAATTAAAGCGATTAAAGACCGCGGCGTACTTAAAGTAGGGGTAAAAGTTGATGTGCCTAAGTTTGGTTTTAAAGACCCGCAAACTGGCAAAATTGATGGTATGGAAATTGATCTAGCTAGAAAATTAGCGAAAAAAATCCTTGGTGATGAAAATAAAATCGATGTTCAGGCTGTAACTGCCAAGACTCGTGGACCACTTTTGGATAATGGTGAAATTGATTTAGTTATTGCAACCTTCACGATTACTGAAGAACGTAAACAAAGCTATAATTTCTCTGATCCTTATTTCAGCGATGGTGTAGCCTTAATGGTTAAGAAAAGTGCTGGCATTCAAAGCTTAAAAGATCTTAATGGCAAGAAAATTGGTGTAGCTCAAAGTGCAACCAGTAAGAAAGCTTTAATTGACGAAGTTGAAAAACAAGGCTTAAAAGTACAATTCCTAGAGTTTGGTACCTATCCAGAAATCAAAACTGCACTTGATTCTGGCCGTATTGATTGCTTCTCTGTTGATGCAGCTATCCTGTTTGGCTATCTTGATGATTCAACTACTATTCTTCCAGACCGCTACAGCCCACAATTATATGGTATTGCTTCCAAAAAAGCTAACACCGGCTTAGCTAAGCTTGCAAATGATACAGTTGGCGAAATGAAATCTTCTGGCGAGCTTGATAAATTGATCCAAAAGTGGGGTCTCAAATAGTGACTGGCCCTTTCGCCGGGTTTAAGTGGCTGGCTGTATTCCGTGACTGGTCTGTTTTCGCCGAAGGTTTTGTCATGACTATAGCACTGTCAGTATTGGCTTTAGCTTTAGCCTTATTGCTGGGAATTTTATTTGGCGTGCTAGGAACAGCTCAGTGGAAACCCTTCCGCTGGATTAACCGGGTGTATGTTGAATTTATTCAAAACACACCGCTGGTCATTCAAGTATTCTTCTTATATCATGGCTTACCTCATTTGGGTCTTATGCTGCCGGTTTTCTCGGTCGGGATGTTTGGTGTAGGCATCTATCATGGTGCCTACATTGCAGAAGTTGTGCGTGCCGGTATTCAGGCTGTTCCAAGAGGTCAACTTGAGGCTGCTTACTCACAAGGATTTTCTTATTGGGAAGCCATGCGGTATATTATTCTGCCTCAAGCCAAGCGGATGTCGTATCCACCTTTAACGAATCAGGCAGTGAGTTTGATTAAAAACACTTCAGTGATGGCCATGGTTGCCGGCGGGGACTTGATGTACCATGCCGACTCCTGGGCTAGCAGTAACTTATATTATGGTCCTGCCTATGTAGTGACAGGCTTGCTCTATATTGCGATTTGCTTTCCGCTGGCAACCTATGCTCGGCGGCTTGAGCGCAAACTGGAGGTGTCGCTATGATTCAAGAATTGTTTCAGCCTGAACTATTTGCCTTTTTGGGCGAGGGTTTGCTGACTACCTTGTATATTGCGGTAGCGTCCATTATTTTGAGCATGATTTTTGGTACACTACTAGGTATTGCCCGTTTTTCCAATCATGCCATATTCGGTAAAATTGCCGTAGTCTATATCGAAGCAGTCCGTAATACACCGTTACTCCTATTTATCTTAGGAGCGCGCTTTATGACTCCGCTGCCTCCTGTGCAAGCGGGTGTCGCGGCTATGACTGTCTTTACAGCAGCGATCATTGCTGAAATCGTGCGTGGTGGTCTTAACTCCATTCACCGCGGTCAATGGGAAGCTGCGAAATCGCAGGGCTTTGGTTATTGGGAGACATTAAGGTTTATCATCTTACCGCAAGCTTTCCGTAATATGATACCGCCATTGGTTTCACAATGTACAACGGTTATTAAGGATACCTCGTTTGTCTGGGCTGTCGGCATTGAAGATCTTACTGGTAAAGGTATGATTATCATGGGCAAATACGGCTCTACGGCGCAAGTATTTACCATCTTTGCATCCATTGCGTTAGTCTATTTTGTCTTAAATTATGCAATGTCAAGTTATGCCCGGATGCACCAGCGTAAGCTGTTGTATCGCAGCTATTAAGTAAAACACGCTCAAGAAGCTAATTCTTGAGCGTGTTTTTTTTTGCGCGCGTAAAAAGCATTCGGTTAGTCCATAAGCTTTAGGAAATGCTAATGCTATGAAGGAGGTGAGATTATGAAAAATTCTGGTGAGACTACCGGAAAAGTCAATGCGGGCGCCAGCAAAGCTTCCCAGTTTGTAAAATCCGAACAGCAGCAAAAGACTAAAAAACCATCTAAAGGTGTATAAGGCAGGCCACAGGACTTCCTGTGCCTTTTCTTATACACCTTTAGACAGGGCTATAGACATTTAAAAAATGGCAATAATAAAGCTATCAATCTCTTCAATGGAGGAAAGTAGCTTTGTATAGTCATTGGGCGAGCAGTGCGTTAAACCATTATTTGAGGGCTAGAGCCTACCTATTGCTTTATATTTGGGTTTTTATCATTGTATGGCTTACCGTACGTTATTCATTGTCAGGCTTATTTACATTAGGGACGATCATCCCTGTCTATTTATATGTAAAGTATATTGACATCAGGCAGCCTTTTGAATTCCTAAAGCTTGATAAAAAGAATCTTATTTCCGGCTATCTTTGGGGTATTGTCTTGGCGGCGTCTTTTGCGGCAATTCTTATTATGAAAGTGCATTATTGGGGGCAAGGAAATATTTATTATGATTGGCCTATGATGGATGTGGTCAATATTGTCATAATAGCAAGTCTGGTTGAAGAAATATTTTTCCGGGGGTTTCTTTTGCAAAAATTCATGGAGGCAACTAGCTTTGCGAAAGCAAATATTATGGTCACGTTATTATTTGTAACTCTTCATTTTCCGGTATGGATAAGTGACGGATTAAACGCATTGGAAATTGGCGAGAGCTTAGTCTATTTAACAGGCTTTAGTTGGGTATTGGGATATGTCTTTAATTGCAGCAACTCCCTATGGACACCCATTATTCTTCATGCAGCCAATAATTTTTTTAAATTAGCAACAATCAGCATCCAATACTTAAACAGCAGTTCATTTTAACGCCAATATATTTCCGGGAAATACCAATTAGTTTAATTCTAAAATAGTTAAATAAAGGTTCCTTTAGCAATCTATCGTTTCTTTCAGTGGCAGCTCATACTATGTAAGCATATTATGTATCAGGAGATAATCTAATAACTTGCTTAATCCTATTTTTCTGATCCTGGAATCGGATAGGGTTGGTTATTGGAAATGCAGACATTAACTTAGCTTATTGAGATTAAGCTAAGTTAATGTCTGCATGCTATCTAATTTTGCTGAAAGGAAAGGTGCAGTATGTCTGAGTTTAGAAAAGCCAAATGGGATGATCCAGAAATAGAAGACTGGGATGACGAATATGAAGATGAGCGTGATGAAGACGACGATGATGATGACGAAGAGTGGCGGGAGCCAGATGAGCGGCAAATTATTATTGGTGTAGGCGGCGGCTTCTTTGGGTGCTATCCACGGCGTTTTTGTTATCCACGACAATTTTCCTGTAACCCGCGTTTCTTCGGTTGCAACCCGCGCTTTTTTGGCTGTAATCCACGGTTCTTTGGCTGCTTCCCACGGCGCAATTGTCGTCCGCGTCCTTGCTACCCAATTTAAGAGTTATAAAAAGGTAATTTTACGAACATAATACAAGAATGAATCCTCTTATGGCTATAAGTTATCGTAAGCTTGATCTTTTTAGTTTACAGGTGTATAATAGATTTCAGTAACAAACAATGTTAGCTGTATTGGGGAGTCGCCAAGCTGGTTAAGGCACCTGACTCTGACTCAGGCATTCGTGGGTTCGAATCCTCCCTCCCCAGCCAAAATAATGACTCACTAGCTCAACTGGCAGAGCAACTGACTCTTAATCAGTAGGTTGTAGGTTCGATTCCTACGTGGGTCACCAGTCATTTCAAGCCTTCGCAGGTTATGCGGAGGCTTTTCTTATGTAGACTAGTAACAGTCTACTAAAAATTAGTGCCAATTGGAGCAAATATAAACCAAAATAGATGAAAGCCGGCTATTAAATATCCTGTTTTTTTGTCTTGTTTTTCCAGTTGCTTGCTTGCAAAAATGTGTTTAACTTATCGCTGTTTCCTGTTTAGTACTTTTTAGAAGGTGACTATAAACAATCTGCATGGTAGTAGAATTGGTATTTCAGGATACAGCCCGTATAGCCGTTCCAGCTGCCATATGTCGAAAGTCATAAGGCGTACGGTGAGAGAATTCATGATTAGTAATGAATTTGGCGAGGCTATAGTAAATAATGTTGTATTTTGGAATATCAATCTATAGACAATCAAACAAAGCCACATAATGGGGTTAGAAATCGCGGTTATACATCAAGTTGCTTATTCATCGTTCATATGCTATACTTATACTGAAATTTAATATTCCTTGGAAGTTTAGGTGGAGTCTGCTCAAAGCAGGCTCCTTTTTGTCTTTTTAAGGAATAATAGAGAGGAGAACTGGTATGTTCGATTTTTTATGGTGGGCATTTATTACTGCCATAGGTATTGGTATTGGGGCGTTTGGGGCAGGGTTCCGCGGAGCGCTATTTATGGCATTAGTAGGAGCACTTGGTGGAGGCTTTATGTGGTTTGAGAGAAAAAACCATCCATAATAAGGAGGGCTGCCTTTGATACTAGTATCTATTAAAAGTAAATATTTCTTTGTTTTTAGGAGGAGCCTGTTCACAACGGGTTCCTTCTGTCTTTTCGGGGTATGATAATAATATAGGAGGATAAGAACATGGAAAAACAGGCAATTTTAGCAATTAGTATATTTTTACTAACATATGCATTTATCATTTCTGAAAAGGTACATCGCACCATTGTAGCGATGATTGGTGGCATAGCCATGCTAGCCTTGGGTATTGTCAGCCAGGACACAGCACTTCACCATATCGATTTTAATACATTAGGTCTGTTGACAGGTATGATGATTATTGTATCCATAACAAGCAAAACAGGCTTATTTAAATATGTTGCAATTGTTGCTGCTAAGCAAGTTAAAGGAGATCCAGTGAAAATTCTTGTATCATTAGGTCTCATCACGGCAGTTTTTTCAGCACTTTTAGATAATGTTACAACCGTATTGCTGATGGTTCCGGTGACATTTAGTATTACTAGGCAATTAAGGGTCAATCCTGAGCCTTATCTCATTACAGAAATTATCGCCTCCAATATCGGCGGAACAGCAACTCTAATTGGAGATCCTCCGAATATCATGATTGGCAGTGCAGTAAAAGAACTAACGTTTCTGTCATTCATTAATAATTTGGCAGGAGTTGCAATAGTAACATTAATAATAACATTATCAATACTACTATTTATTTATCGAAAGCAACTTAAAACCACAGAAGAACTAAAATTAGGGCTTATGAACTTGGATGAAAAAAGAGAAATAAAAGATACAATTCTTATGAAAAAAAGTTTGATCGTTTTAGGTCTTACCATAGTAGGCTTTTTTCTACATCAATTTGTTCACTTGGAGTCGGCGACAATCGCTCTTGGCGGAGCTTTTACATTATTGCTGCTCACGAGCAAAAATGATCATGACCTCGAAGCTGCATTTAGCGGGGTAGAGTGGAGTACAATTTTTTTCTTTGTAGGTCTATTTCTAGTAGTCTCCGGTCTTGTTGAAACAGGGGTAATTGGCAGTTTGGCTAAAAGTGCTATTGAGTTTACAAAAGGAGATATAAAGGTTACATCGATTTTGATTTTATGGCTTAGTGCAATCGCATCAGCATTTGTTGATAATATTCCTTTTGTGGCTACTATGATACCTATGATTCAAGATATGGGCGCGATGGGGATTGGCAATTTGGAGCCTTTATGGTGGAGTCTTGCTTTAGGAGCTTGTTTTGGTGGAAATGGAAGTTTAATAGGGGCTAGTGCTAACTTAATTGTAGTAGGTTTAGCTGCTCAGGAAGGAACCCATATCTCATTCTTGCGCTTTTTTGCAGTAGGATTTCCACTTATGTTATTATCTATCGTCATAGCAACGGTTTACGTTTATTTTAGGTATTTATCGATATAAGTATCTTGAGGCGCCGATTTTCTACTTTTCTCGCTCTACAAAAACGAACCTATTGAAGCGGAAATGAAAAAGTCTGAAATAAGAAACGACTTTTCTGGATTGTTGGTACTGCTGTTGGTATTTAAACTGAGTGGCTATTCCATAGAGAGTGAGATTCCCAGAATTCTTGATAGTTATTATTATGATAAATGTAGCAGGGTAGTAGCTGGGATACAACCAAAGAATTATTGAAAGAATTTGAACAAGTTGTATGTGAAAGGAACAATCAAAATGATTTTTCTCTAGTTTATTATCGCTCGGGTTGTGGCATAAAGAGCTTAGTTAGCAAGTACAGGCAGATGGTGCAGTTGAGCGAAGCAAAGCAATTGATCAATAAATCTTGGGTAAGTGAATTTCAATTTTAAAATGATATTCTTTAAAAAAAGTTGATGGCAATATTAGTGGCAATCATATAAAAATTGGCGCTAATTCAACAAAATGACCATCAATAATACAAGCCTTTGCAAACATAATAAAACGTCAACCAATGACAAATAGTAGGTTGTAGGTTCGATTCCTACGTGGGTCACCAGTGATTTCAAGCCTTCTCAGGTTATGCGGGGGCTTTTCTTATGTAGTCTAGTAAAGGCATTAGTGACAGTCTACTAAAAATCAGTACCAAATGAGGCAATATAACAAAAATGATGAGAAGCAGGCATTAATTGCCTGCTTTTTCGGTTGCCTTTTGTAAAACTGTATCTAACTTATTCGCTATTTCCTGTTCCGCACTCTTCAAAAGGTGACTATAAACAATCTGTGTAGTAGTATGGTGTGGCCAAGTTCCAAGAAGGAGGAATATGGGAATAATTATCGACAGAGTAGAGATAATAATAAATTTGAATAAGAGCGGAGATATGCTGATAAGTGGGATCGATGCAGAGAATGATGGTAAAAAATGAGCTCTTACTGAAGCAATTTGAACAATGAGAAGTTAGTGATAAATAATTATTTGGAGGTGTCTTTATGTCCAGATTTGAAGTTGTGTTTGACGAGTTTATAATCAATAGGGTTATAGAGGTCGAAGAGGAAAAATTAAACGATCCAGAAAGAATTAAATTATCTCTAAGGCATTCTAAGCTATATGATGAAATTATGAAACTTTTACCCTCCGAGAAACAACATCTTCTTAGTGATTTTGCAGACAATGAAGTCTTAATAAGTACGTTAGAGAGCAAACACAATTATGATCAGGGATTAAAAGATGGTATAAAAATGAAATTATTTTTGGAGCTTGCAAATTAATTTAATAATGGTGGGAATATAAGCCCTGCGGCTGTCCTAACGGATGGTTGCAGGGCTTTTTTATTTTTAGAAGTAAATAATCTAAAAGGTATTCAAAGGTTTTAGAAGTATAAGTTAAATATGGTTATATAAAAATGAAATCTAATTAATGCCTCTACATGACACGGCATAGGAGAAATTCTAAATAGTATTGAAAAGATGATTGCAGGTAAATCTGTTCGGAAAAATAGAGTAAAGGTGATTTTAATCGAAAAATTAGTGGATGCTATAATACTTTTATTCATGGGAATGGGGATGATCTTTTTTCCAAGGTACTGTAGACATTATAGATTATGGGAATTGTTTGACAAAACTGAAGAACTGAGTAAAGTGGAAATCTATCTTAGTAAGATTTTGGGTATTGTTTTTATATTTATAGGGATAATTATGATTTATCGCCTGATTTAAACGCCGGAACAGCCGAAGGTATCTAACCAAAGAAAGAGGACAGCGGGCGTAAAAATCTTTGCTTTTCAATTAGAAGTAAATAGATATGGTGGAAAGGTGTTTATTAATTTGAGGGGCGATTTATTATATTAGTAGTCCCAATTACTGAAGGTGAGTGCTGGATATGACCTATGTAACGCTTGGTATAGTAATAATATTAATATGTATAATTATGAAGCATTCAAAGTTTCGAAAGATCAGATTGTTTTTTGAAAAGTTGTTTTGGATAGATAAGTTCCAAGGAGAAGGTTTTCTACGAAATTTTTTTAGATTTTGCAGTAAGTTTAGTATGCTGTCATATTTATTCATAATGATATGGACTATAGCGGGAAGTTTAATCTTAACTGACTTTTCAATGTTGAGTGGGATTTTTTTTGTTGGTATCGGCTTTCCGGTATGTTATCGCCTAGTTATGGGATTCCAACGATATTGGCATGATATCTGAGCAAGCCACTGAATTTGCAAATCAACTCAATCTCCCACAAAGTTAAATTTAGGATATATGTAATATCGAAAAGGATTTTTAAGTGAGAACAATGAGAAATCAAAAACGCCACATCTTAGACTAATTAAATAAGGTCAATTTCTTTGCCGTCTACCTACGAGTGGACGGCTTAATCTTTTTTAAGGCTCTCGTAAATAGTATAAAAGCTGCTTGCATGCAGTGAAATCCTGCAATAACAATTATAAGTATAAAATTCATCTTTTTATTTCTATCGTATGTTTTTAAATGATCTTTCATGGTGATCTCCCGCGAATGTTATTTCTAATTACATTTATACTATATTGTCTATAAAGCTGAATAGTTATTGTTTGGCGATAACTCTATAAAATTACCTCAATCTATTATCATAGTTTTGCTGGCTATAGGATTATGCCTAAAATTTTTTTATGCATTGATAAGCCCGAAACGCTCATGTTTCCGGGCTTAATTTATTATATTATTTTAGGAGGCGATTTTATGGAATTCTTAAAATTAGCTTTGTGGCAACTAGCTCCAGGTGGAGCCTGTTTCGGTGTGACTTTGATGATGGTTATATTTTTTGCAGGTTGGTTGATCCAAATGACTTTCGAGTATAGAAGGAAATTTGTCCGAAGCCATTATATTTCCTTCTATAAAAGGGTCGTAGGAATAAGCATTGGCTTGCTTTATACTTGCTGGTGGATACTTAAGCTTTTTACAATCGGGTAATCTATCTTAAGTATTTTCACACTATATATAATGTCGTTTTTATTGGGATTTCTGTTTGATTCAGTAGGCTTGCAATATATTGTGGTGAGTCCTTTTCAGGTAGTACTAGTAAGTAAGAAATAAGGTAAAAAACTGAAGTGAAGATAGTTTTAACGTGTTTCATAGCTTTCTCCTACATTTAATATAAGTTATTATATCATGAGCTGGATAATTTTGATAATTCACAAAACAATAGAGACGGTGGCTTGCTTACTGGATCTTATCTGGCAAGGATTGATTCTAGCTGAATGTTTGCTGCTTTATTTAAGACTTGCTTTAAACCATTCTACAGCTTCGGTAACGGCAGTATCAAATCCAGAACCACGGTAGACGGCAAAATGCCCACCTTCAATTATTACTAACTTTTTAGGTTCTCGGGCGCGTTCAAAAGCATCTAATTGGGCTTTTGTAGAAACAAGATCATCATTGCTAGCGACAATCATTAGTAATGGAGTAGGCGATAGCATTTGAATATATTTAGTGGGCGCGTATTCTCTGTAAATTTCAAGCGTTTCTACAGTAACCTTGTTTTCCCAATTTGGTGCTATTTTTGACACCTCAGTAAAGAAATCATACGCATCTTTGCTTGGAAATACCGACGGTGTACCTATTGGTGCAATTACTGGGAAATATTTTATTACTCCTGTTTTATATTGTTCGACACGTTGTGTTGCTTGCCACTTAATTCTTCGTGCCAAAGAGTCACTATTCATTGTACTATAGCGATCAGGAACATCTGTGCCGGGCACTTGCGAAACTACTGCTTTTACGCGTTTATCGAAAACACCTAAATGAAGTACATGCCCGCCACTATTTGAGGTTCCCCAAATACCGATACGCTCAGTATCTACTTCTGGCTGTAAGGATACCCAAGTTATGGCATTCCGATAATCTTGCTGCTGATCAAAATAGAACAATTGCCCTCTCGGAGTACCCTCGCTTCCACCCGTGTAACGATAATCGAATACAAGTACGGCAAAACCGGCTTCCGCGAACTTCTCAGCGTACTTATCTAGATATGCTTCTTTTACCAAGCTCCAACCGTGAGCCATTACAATTGCAGGAAGTTTGGTTTCGGAGGTTGTTTGTGTTGGGACATAGTACCATCCCGCACAATTTAGTCCTTGGCTTTTAAATGTGACATCACGTCGCTCAAAGTTAGCGCCCCAGGCTATCGTTTGAATTGATAAGAACAATGTCAGTGCAATAAAACTAGTCAACCACATTCTTAAGATGCAAATTCTCACAAGTACACACTCCTCATTCATATTAATCAATACGTATTTATACAGTAGTACGAGATAAAGTTTGGATTTGTTCATAATCTTAGATTAATTACAGGAGGATGGCCAAAAATCACAGAGTTTGTTTATTACAACCATCCGCTGTATTCAGGTGAAATAAAAAGGAAAGAGTTCTGTAAATTTCAGAACTCTTTCCTAGATGTCCTCTTAAAAAATGTGTCTAACTTGTTGGGGCTCAATTCACCTCGGGCGGTTTTTTCATGCTCAATCGTACTGATTAATGAGCAATGTTAAGTTAGACATTTTGCTATTCCGATAATAAACTAATTGCACCGCAAAAAAATATATAATACCTAAGAAATTTTTCGGAAGATGCCTGGACTAATTTTTGTAAAACTTTCTCGCCGATCCATGTGCCGATTAGAACTCCTGGGATAACATAGAGACTTTGTTTATCAATATCTATAGTTTTCATTAAATACATGATGAATAGAGGTGCCATGTTGGCGAGGAAAAAGTAGTGCACTATATTTATATATAACCCACAATTAGATATTAAAGCTCCAAAATAATAAGGCTAAATCGATTCTTGGACCTGATGCTACTTTTTCCGTGAATTCTCTTTATCATCAGATAATGGCTTTGCTAATATGGAGTTCATATTTAAACCTCTTTTTTGAGAAGGAATAAACATCCCTTCTTGCCATACTTGATATCCATAGACTAGTAGACCAATGGCGGTTGTTATTAATGCATTTTGTAAAGGGCTTATACTCACTTCATGGAAAAGGCCTCTACTGCCTAAGAAATAGATATGAACGAAATATATAAATCCAATGTTTAGCAATGTATCGATAACTAAATATCTCATAAATTTACCATACAGGAATAAGAGAATCCACATAGAAGTGACAGGGTTTAGTCCGAACATCACGTAGTAAGAAGCATTTCGAAAGGGAAAGAATGTTTCCTCGAAAAAAAACCAATTTGATGTTTGACCAATTTCGACTATGACTACACTTGCTAAAGCAGAAAACAAAGCTACAGGCATAAACCGTTTTATATCTTCCATCTTCATAAAAAATAAAGATAACCAAGGAACAATTAGTACAACCCATAATATAACTTGATTACTCATATGACACACTCCTTTATTTATTCAATAGTAGTATCTTAACTTTCTGAGTTTATAATTCTTTTTTGAGGGTACAACGCAGAGGGGTTCTATACGGATCTACGTCCTATTTAATTTTTGTCCAAAGTTATATCCATAGCTTGAATGTGATAAATTATAAAATATTATGACTTACTAGATCAATCAAGCCTTCGCAGGTTTTGCGAAGGCTTGTGATTGTTTATCGTCATTGTACATAGAGGCTCGTTTAGCATATATTTCCGGCAGAAAATCGGCGCGGAATATGCTAAAATAGTGATAACAAATATTGAGTTGCCGCTTGAGGTAGCTCTTTTCGTTATTATTAGAAAGGCTGTGGAAAGGTGAAAACGAATTGGCATGAAGTGTTTAATTGCGGCTTAGCAAATCTGCCAGGTTCCTTATTTGAGGCAAGTCGCAAAAAAAATCGATTGAATGGGCTGAAAAGAAGTTCATCCCGCTCGGGCTATCACGAGGTTGTGGGTGATAAGAAAGAAGTAAGCCAAATTGTTTATAGTCGTTAACAGTCGTGCTGTCTACCTTTAAGGCAGACGGCTTTTTTATTTCTCTCTAAAGAAATTCAAAAAAATACCGTTTATGATAGTCCTATCGCTTGTTTCGGAAATATCAGAGTTGGCTAAGCCCTCTGTTGATATAAATACTCCCTCCATTATTCATATTTCTTTGTACCTCCAGCATAATTTGCTGGAGATTCTTTTTTATAATTTGTTTAGTGATTTATGCTCAGCCGGACATAGAAATAAGCCTCTAACGAATAGAGGCTTAACTATTTCTTCGTATTTCGTTACAATATAGTTAAAGAGTGTAAGGCTATGTCTTTTCTCTCAAATTCCTACAATACTTAAAAAGAGCCCGTAATGATCTTCGCTACAGCCAATACCGATCATTACATACCTATAAACAATCTTTCGACTGCCCACAAGCATTACACAACCGATACTGACCTTTGCTCGACAGCCAGAGATTCCTGCCGAACCTACTGCAATCTCTCGACTGCAATAGACCCATGGTTCTCCGGAGAACCTCTCCGGAACCTCTAACTGTCTTAGCTCGACAATTATTCATCCTTTTTGACCCTATGACAACAACTCAAAGCGGCTGCCATACAGCCATACAAGACAAATAACCATCTTCCCGCCGACTAATACCGAGCCAAATGACCCGATATTAATCTTTGGCCGACCAATGCCGAACCATAAGATCCGACACCAGTCTTGGCTCAACCATTACGAACCCTTTACACTACATAGTATTGCTTAATAAAATTCAACTATGCATGGTAAAATATGTCCTGATTTTGTAATTAAAGCTAAAAAGTTTTTGGGGGTGAGCGCGGTGCAACATGCAAAAAAGATTATTCATACTTTTGTGGACAAGGGCTTTCAGGCCTATATTGTCGGTGGAGCTGTACGCGACTTGCTGCTCGGATTACCACCTACCGATATTGATATCTGCACCAATGCCCATCCGGAACAAATTGTCATGGTGGCAGCCGCACAAGGCTGGAAAACGGAAATGGTGGGGGCGGCTTTTGGCAGTGTTATGGTGATTGTGGAGGGGAAACCCTACGATGTGACGACTTTTCGCCGTGAAGAATATGGGGTAGACAGTCATCGGCCAGCAAAAATCGAATTTGGTGCTGAGTTAACGGAGGATTTGGCCAGGCGCGATTTTACGATGAATACGCTATGCCTGGATGTTAACGGAAATTTAATTGACTTATTTGGCGGGCTTGATGATCTGCGGCTGGGGGTGATCAAAGCGGTCGGCGATCCGCAGGTTCGCTTTGAGGAAGATGCTTTAAGGATGTTCCGGGCCGCCCGATTTGCTGCTCAGTTAGGGTTCTCACTGGATAAAGCCATTTTTCCGGCTATTGTTGCCAATCTTCATCGAGTTCGCGGGCTATCGGTAGAACGGGTTCGCAATGAGATTGAGAAAACCCTGTTGTCTAAATATGCGGGCAGCGGGCTGACCATTATGCTGACCAGTGGACTATTGGATGAAGAATGCCGTCAGCGGGACGCAAACGCTGAACAGCATGTTCCGATATTACCAGAAGTGAGTCATCTTTACGGTCTTAAGCAAAATCCCCAATATCATCATTTGGATGTGTGGCGGCATGTATTAAGTGCCGTGGATCATATGCCCGCCAATTTGACTTTACGGTGGGCAGCGCTATTGCATGATGTTGCTAAAGGCTGTCCGGGAATCCGTGCAACCAGTGAAAGCGGTCAGCCGACTGATCATGGCCATGATAAAGCTGGGGCGGCTATGGCTGCAATCATTTTAAAACGGCTAAAAATTGATCAGGAGGTTGTGGAACGTGTGTGCTGGCTGATTGCCAATCATATGCATGGTCCTCAGCCTGACTTAAAGTTAATGATTAAATGGCTACGCAAGCGAGCAAAAGAATTTCGTCATTATGATCAATTTTCACAGGCTATTGGGCAGCTCTTTCAATTGTATCGGGCTGATGGTTTAGCCACAAGGCATAAATTACACAGCAGATTTCACGAATTAGAGAGAGCAGTTACAGAGCTCTTAATCGTGCTGCCTTTTTATCCAGTTCAGCTCGCCATTAGTGGCGGAGACATTGCTCAACAGTTAGGCGCTGGCCCTCAGGTTGGAATTTTACAAAAAAAATTTTTAGAGCGTATTCAACTAGGACAACTAGAAAATACTAAAGAAGCGTTACAAGCAGCATTGAATAATTACTGTAGGAGACATTTTCCAGAAAAGGCTGAATAAACAGCGTGAAATGTCCACAAAATATGCAGCTATGTTCATATTTATTAAGGTATTATGAATAATATTGCATGATAATAAGCGCTATCAAGAGCATTCAGGTTCAAATGAAAAAAATTACGGTTTTTTGCGATTTTTTCTTGAACTTTTGGCTGATTATGCTACAATCATATCATGCCTAAAAATAGACATACAAAAGAGGGGAGAGGGATATGGACAAGATCTTTAAACTCACACAACCTGTTGTTGAGACATTAGCAGAAAAATACAGCACACCGCTTTTGGTGCTGTCATTGGAACAAATTGAGCATAATTACAGATTTCTGGCCGAACATTTGCCAGGGGTTAAGTTGTATTATGCAGTAAAAGCCAATCCTGATGAACAGATCGTACGTACATTGGCCAGTCTTGGATCATGTTTTGATGTAGCATCTGATGGAGAAATGCTGGCTTTGACCGAAATGGGAATTGCTTCTGACCGGATGGTTTACGCCAATCCGTTCAAAACACACAGCGGTCTGGCTGTTGCTAAACGTACGGGTGTAAATAAATTTACATTTGATAGTGAAAGTGAAATATATAAAATGGCTAAAGCTGTTCCTGGTGGTGCTGTCTTGCTGCGCGTCAGGGTGGACAATCCCAAGGCTTTAGTAGATTTAAATAAAAAATTCGGTGCTCATCCTGATGATGCGCTTCGGCTTTTAAAAATTGCTCGCACGCAAGGCCTGGATGTTGCCGGACTCTGTTTCCATGTTGGCAGTCAGTCATTGTCTGCGGATGCTTATGTTGATGCAATTAATATTTGCCGTCGTTTATTTAATGAAGCCGCTGCCGAAGGCTTTAACTTACGTATCCTGGATATTGGCGGTGGTTTTCCAATTCCGGCCATTGCGACTGAAATTGATATTGTTGATCTAACCAAAACAATCAGCGATAATCTTGCCAAACATTTCCCGACTACAGAGATTTGGGCAGAACCAGGCCGCTTTATTTGTGGCACTGCTGTTAATCTGATTACCCGGGTCATTGGTACTCAACAGCGCAATAATCAGCAATGGTACTTCTTGGATGATGGCTTGTACGGTACCTTCTCGGGGGTAATTTTTGACCATTGGGATTTTGAACTGATTTCGTTCAAATCCGGTGATGAAATTCCAGCAACCTTCGCTGGTCCAAGCTGTGATTCTCTTGATGTGATGTTCCGTGATAAACTTACCGTGCCTTTAGATATGGATGATATCCTTTTAGTGCCGAACTGTGGCTCTTACACATCGGCATCGGCAACTGTTTTTAATGGTTTTGCCAAAACGTCACGGGTTATCTGGGAAGACATCAGACAAGAAATTGAACTTGCAAGCTCAAAAAGAAGAAGTATTGCTTAAACCTATGTTCCTAAACCAAACAGAACGCAGTAACCTGCGTTCTGTTTTTTATTGTTGGGGTTAGTAACAATTCGAGTAAAAAACAGCAACTTATCCACATTCTTATCCACAATACACACAGGAATGTGGATAAGTTGTGTGGGGAAGTCTATAAATCCTGACTTTTGCCCTCAAGATGGTGTGGATAACCCTGTGGATTTTGTTTATAAAGTCTAAAAGAGTTGTTGATAAGTCGAGTTTATACCCAAATATAGCATTGACGAAAAATGTAGAATTATAAACCGTTTAAATATGTACCTGCTACTTGCTTGGTGGTATGATAACTGTAGAAGCTGTATCAGACATCAAATGTGATGGTCAGATATAACATGAAGGCTTCAAAGGGATAACTTGCTGGGAGGAATCTAACGTTGGCAGAAAAAATAAGGGTGCTGATTGTTGATGATATGATCGCAACTAGAGAGAATATCGCTAAGCTAATGGAATTTCAACCGAAAATAACCATCGCTGGTCAGGTTACCTCAGCGGAGGAAGCCATTCAGTTAGCGAAACAGATTACGCCTGATGTGATTTTAATGGATATTCATATGCCTGGCATGGATGGTATTACGGCCGCCCAGATTATTAGTCAGGAATTACCGGATACGGGTATTGTACTGATGAGTATTCAAAGTGATGACGAGCAGCTTCGTCAAGCTAGGCTGGCTGGTGCAAATCAATATTTGGCAAAGCCATTTACTGGCGATGAATTACTTCGTGCAGTTAAAGCTGCGCGTTATTATAAGCAGCACAAAGTTAAGGGGGATGGGACTATCAATGAAAATGGCACACTAGGTAATGTCATTACTGTCTTTAGTACAAAAGGCGGAATTGGCAAAACGACAATCTCTACCAATCTGGCTGTAGCAATGGCCGAAAAGACCGGTAAAAATATTGTGCTGGTGGATGCTGACCTTCATTTTGGTGATGTGGCTTTATTTATGAATTTGCTGCCCCACAAAACAATTGCTGATTTAGCAAACGATATTGAGCATATCAAAGCCGCCTCTATTGCCGAATATCTTACTCCGTTCAATGAAAATGTTCAGGTGCTGCCGGCACCCTTTCGTCCCGAGCAGGCCGATATTGTGACGGCAAGCCATTTTAGCACCATTCTGAATTTATTGCGTCATTATTTTCAGTATGTGATTGTGGATACCGCGCCGGTATTTAATGAAACCATTCGAACAGCGCTGGATGCTGCCGACCAGGTGCTCATTGTGTCAGCCCTGGACGTGCCAACGATCAAGAATATCAAGTTGTGTTTGGAGATCATGGAATCGCTTCATTATCCTGAGGAAAAAATAAAAGTTATCCTTAACCGTGCTAATTCTGAGGGCGGTATGGAAGCTGCTGAGGTAGAAGATATTTTACGCTGTAAGATTACAGCCACCTTGCCTAGCGAAGGTAAAGTGGTTGTACCGGCTGTCAACAAGGGGATTCCATTTGTTCTTAGCCATCCAGATGCGTCAATTTCCGATAGCATTTTTGAACTGGCTAGAATTGTTGACGAAGAGTGCTCTGAATTGCAGGAACATGCATCCCGATCTCAGGGTAATGAATCGTTCGATATCGCAGCTGCTTTATGTGACAAACGATAAAGAAACTTAGCATAATGGCTGATGGATTTGATAACAAAAATTTTACATACAGATGGCTGCTTTCTTTAACTTACGACAAAATCCGGCAGGGATTTTGCAGCTAGGCAGAGAATTGGGCACTAGAACTTTTTAATGATGGGAATATGATTACTTTGGATTTTAAAGAACTGGATAAGATCGTTAAGAATACGTTATCTGCTGTTGAAAAAGGAAAAACGCAGATATTTGAAATTTATGAAGCGGCCCGTAATGAGATGGAAAATGTCAAAAAGGATGTTGAGCGGGTCAAACAAGAAGCTATTTATATCATTTTTCATGTTGATGAACTTGAGAAGAAAGAACGGCGAGCCAGGCTGCGGCTGATGGAAGTAAGCCGGAATTTTAATGTTTATGGCGAAGATGATATTAAAGCTTGCTATGATGAGGCTAAAGTCTTGCAAGTTAATTTGGCTGTTGCCAGAGAGCAAGAGCAAAGCTTGCGGCGTCAGCGTGATGATTTGGAACTGCGTCTCAAACAGCTTAAAAGTACTGTGGAGAAAGCGGAAGGCTTGGTATCTCAGGTGGGCGTGGTGTTAGGCTATCTGGGAAACGAAATGGATAATGTCGTTAATCAGATTGAGTCGCTTCAACAAAGTCAGCTTTTTGGGGCAAAGATTATTAAAGCTCAGGAAGAAGAGCGGCGGCGGGTTGCCAGAGAAATTCATGATGGTCCGGCGCAGCTCATGGCAAATCTCGTATTTCGTGCCGAAGTTTGTGAGCGATTGATTGATATTGATATTGTAAGGGCAAAAAGTGAACTGAAAGATTTGCGCGGCCAAGTTCGTGACTGTCTCAAAGAAACCCGCAAAATTATCTTTGACTTACGGCCCATGACGCTTGACGATTTAGGTTTGGTTCCTACGATTAAGCGGTTGCTGGAAACCATCGAAGACCGCTCGAAAATTATTTCAGAGATCCGCATTATCGGCGGTGAGAAACGTCTGGAATCTTACGTGGAAATTGGCCTATTCCGAATTATTCAGGAGGCACTGAATAATGTTGAAAAGCATTCCGGCGCGACTTTGGTAAAAGTTATCCTCGAATTTAAGGCGGGTTTTGTCGTGGTGGTTGTAGAGGATAATGGCAGCGGCTTTAATACTGCTGAAAAAGTGGATAATGCCAGCTTTGGGATACTTGGTATGAGGGAACGGATGAATTTATTACACGGACAGCTGGCTATTGAATCGGAAATTGGCAAAGGCAGTAAGGTGAATATTAAGGTGCCTATTACCTGATCGAACTTGTAAAACTCGTTGTCATGAGTTCTACAATAATTTTATTTTCCAGTTAGGTAGCAAAACCGAGCATTTTATTCTATAATTTTGGTATAGACTTGATTGTTGGGGGAGGATTACTTATGATGGCTCTTAACTTTATATCACCGCATAATGAAAAACTACTGCTTGCCCGCCAGAAAAGTGCCACCATCCGGTTGGGGGATATCCGGGAACAATATCCGGAAGGTTCTGTTGTTTGGGTTACCTTTGGTAATCGATATGGTACTAAACGTCCACTTTATAAAGCGTTTATTGATCGAGTGCTGGCCAAACAGTTTACAGATCTGACCACACCGGAGCTCACTCACCAAAATCCGGATATTAAAACAATTGAAGAATTAATTGCTAACTTTGAAGAAATTTATGAACGGAAGATTGATATTGAGGATACGGTTACTGTCATTCACTTTTCCGAAATTATTGAATAAGAGATTCTATTAAAGCGCTGATTACGGCTGCGAAGAATTGCCAGCAAGCTCATAGTTAAGACTAACGAACTTACCTTCGTTGGTCTTTTTTATTTTACCGGAAGGTATGAACTCTTGTTCAGATAAAAGAGGGGGCTGGATAAAAATCGTGGGTGAAAGCTAAGACTTTCCAACGTTTACGAGTAAGTGGCCGTGTTACCTGGCTCAAATCAATGCTGTTAAGATTATGGTTGAAGTCTAAAATAAGACAATATATAATAAAATCAAACAATGTTTTAATTATTATTTAAAAAAATGTTTGATAAAAATATGATCATTATTTTATTCTTTTTAATTTGGGGGAATAGGCGTGAAAAAACTATTTCATCTCGGCATTGATATTGGTTCTACAACTGTTAAAATCGCTATTTTGAATGATCAGCGGGAAATTGTTTATAGTCAATATGCCCGGCATTATTCTGATATTAAGACAAAGATTATTGAGCTGATTAAGTATGCTTATCAGAAATTTAAAGACCAGTCTATGACTGTTGCCATTACTGGTTCAGGCGGAATTGGCTTGGCCGATTACTTAAAGGTATTATTTGTCCAGGAAGTTGTGGCTGGTACACGGTCGATAAAAACCTATTACCCTCAAACTGATGTTGTGATTGAATTGGGCGGCGAAGATGCTAAAATTACGTACTTGACTGATGGTCTTGATCAGCGCATGAATGGAATTTGTGCGGGAGGAACCGGGGCTTTTATTGATCAGATGGCCTCGTTATTGCAGACTGATGCTCAAGGATTAAATGAACTGGCTAAACATTCCTGCACGCTTTATCCAATCGCTGCACGCTGTGGTGTGTTTGCTAAAACCGATATTCAGGCATTAATTAACGAAGGGGCGGCTAAGCCTGATATTGCTGCGTCCATTTTTCAGGCTGTTGTTGTCCAAACATTGAGCGGTCTGGCCTGTGGGAAGCCAGTCAGAGGAAATGTTGCCTTTATGGGCGGCCCATTGTGCTTCTTATCGGAATTACGTAATCGGTTCGGGGCCATGCTCCACTTGTCTGACAAACAGATGATTTTGCCAAAGCAGGCTCAAGTCTATATCGCTGTTGGAGCAGCCTTGGCTTCGGTTAAGGAGATTCCGATTTCATTTGAGTCTTTTTTTCAGAGAATGCTGAAGTGGCAAACTTCAGCTCAGGAAGAGACCATGCGTTTGCAGCCTTTATTTGCTACCTCGGCTGAACTGGCTGATTTCGCGAGCCGGCATGAAACGAGTCAGGTTGCTTGTAAACCTTTGCAGCAGCATAGCGGAAAATGCTATCTGGGGATTGATGCCGGTTCCACAACGACTAAAGCCATCTTAATTGATGAGCAAGGCACAGTCCTTTATTCCTATTACGGCAGTAATCAGGGCAATCCGCTGTTGTCGGCGCAGTGCATTCTTCAGGATATTTACCGTCAGCTGCCAGCAGATGCTGCTGTGGTATATTCAGCGGTGACCGGGTATGGAGAAAGTCTGCTGAAAAATGCCTTACAACTTGATATTGGTGAGATTGAAACAATGGCTCATTATAAAGCGGCGGAGTTCTTTTGCCCTGAGGTCGATTTTATTCTGGATATTGGCGGGCAGGATATGAAGTGTCTTAAGGTTAGAGCCGGCATGATTGAAAACATTATTCTCAATGAGGCATGCTCATCAGGATGCGGTTCATTTCTGGAAACCTTTGCCCAGTCTTTGACGATGAATATCCAAGAGTTTGCTCAGGCTGCCATTACGGCAGAGCAGCCAGTTGATCTAGGATCGCGCTGTACGGTATTTATGAACTCCAAAGTTAAGCAGGCGCAGAAAGAAGGCGCTACTGTTGGTGATATATCGGCAGGGCTGGCTTATTCGGTGGTCAAGAATGTTCTGCATAAAGTCATTAAGGTTAAGGATGTGACGTCACTCGGTCAAAAGATTGTTGTCCAAGGGGGGACTTTTTACAATGACGCTGTACTCAGGGCTTTAGAAATTTCGCTGGGTAGATCCGTGATTCGACCCAATATCTCCGGGATGATGGGTGCTTTCGGAGCGGCATTGATTGCCCGCGAACGTCATAAGTCAGGACAAAGAACTACTTTATTGCAGGCGAGTCAGTTAAACAATTTGCAAATGACCTCGTGCATTGAGCGGTGCACCAAGTGTCCTAACGCATGTTTGCTGACAATGAATCAGTTTAATGATGGACGAAGCTATCGTTCCGGCAATCGCTGTGAGCGAGGTGGTGATGAGACTAGCAAACAGGCTGCCTCCATTCCCAATCTCTATGAATATAAATATAAGCGCTTGTTTCGCTATGTTCCGCTAAACTCTGTTCAGGCTACACGCGGATCGGTCGGTATCCCGAGGGTGTTGAATATGTATGAAGATTATCCGTTTTGGTTCACTTTTTTCACTCAGCTGGGATTTCAGGTTCAGCTATCTGATCGTTCGTCAAAGTCTATTTATGAGCAAGGGATGGAGACTATTCCTTCAGATTCCATTTGCTATCCAGCCAAATTAGTCCATGGTCACATCATCAACTTGATAGAAAAAGCGGTTGACTTTATTTTCTACCCTTGCATCACGCATGGGCCTGAGGAGCGAGCCGAGGCTGACAATTATTTTCACTGCCCGGTTGTGACCTCTTACTCGGAAGCTATCAAAAATAACGTGGATGCGTTGACTGCCCGGCAAGTGGGTCTGCTCAATCCTTTCCTGCCGCTTCACAACAAGCGGCGCCTCATCAAACGCTTGCATGAAGAATTAGGGCATTTGGGTTTAAGTAAACATGAAGTTGGACAGGCTGTCGATAAAGCCTGGCTGGAGCAGCAAGCTTTTAAACAAGATATTATAAATGCCGGCAACGATGTCTTAGCGCTTATGGACAGGCAACAGTTGCGCGGTGTGGTATTAGCAGGTCGGCCTTATCACCTGGACCCTGAAATCAATCATGGCATTCCGGCCATCATTACCGGGTTTGGAATGACTGTTTTGACCGAAGACTCAGTGGCGCATCTGGGGATAATCTCGCAGCCGCTGCGGGTGGTTGATCAGTGGAGTTATCACTCAAGGCTTTATTCAGCTGCCAGCTTTGTCGCAAGCCGGCCAGATATCGAATTGGTGCAGCTCAATTCTTTCGGCTGCGGTATTGACTCGGTAACGGTCGATCAAGTTCAGGAGCTTCTTGATAGCCGCTCTAAGCTGCATACTGTTTTAAAAATTGATGAAGGGATGAATTTAGGAGCGGCACGCATACGCTTGCGTTCTCTACAGGCGGTTGTTCTGGAACGGGAAAAGAATGGTTTTGCCTTCAATAAGGTCGATCATAGTTATCGCCGTAATATCTTTACTCAGCACATGAAGGAAAAACATACCATCTTAGCGCCTGAAATGTCACCCATTCATTTTCAGTTTTTAGCAGAAGCTTTTCAGGCGGCAGGGTATCGTGTGGTGGTATTGCCGCTTGCCGACAAGAAGACTGTCGATCTGGGGTTAAAGTATATTAATAATGATGCCTGCTATCCGGCGGTTATGGCACTGGGGCGTTTGGTTGAAGCCTTGCAATCCGGTCAGTATGATGTGGATAATACTTCGGTGTTGATTGCCCAAACCGGAGGCGGCTGCCGGGCTACCAATTATATCGGTTTTTTACGCAAGGCGCTGCAGGATGCCGGCTATTCTCAAGTACCTATTTTGTCACTGAATGGGAAAGGGATGGAGAAACATCCTGGTTTTTCGCTGAGTCCGGGATTGCTGCATCGTGCGATCATGGGCCTGGTTTATGGTGATTTATTAATGAAAGTTTTGTATCAGGTCCGGCCCCATGAAAAAATACCGGGATCAGCCAATGCGCTGTATGATAAATGGGCTGTCATTTGCAAAGCCGCCTTAAAGCAGGCAGACTATAAGCAATATAGCAGCAATATTCAGCATATCATTCGTGAATTTGATGCCTTAGAGATTGAGAAAACAGCGAAACCTAAAATCGGCCTGGTTGGTGAGATTTATGTAAAATTTCATCCGGTTGCCAACAATCAGATGGTTGCGATGATTGAAGCTGAAGGCGGGGAAGTCGTCGCTTCCAGCCTATTGGATTTTATTCTGTATTGTGCGTATGACAGTGACTTCAATTATCGCTATCTGGCTGGCAGCAAAACAGCTCAGCTGGCTGGCCGGGCGCTCATCACTTTGCTGGAGTTTTATCGACGGCCTTATCGCCAGGCGCTTAGAAAGAGCTGTCGTTTCGCCGATGTTCATTCTATTCAGGAAATCGCAGCCGGAGCCGCGGAACTATTATCATTAGGACATCAAACCGGGGAAGGCTGGTTTTTGACTGGGGAAATGGTTGACTTAATTCACAATCAGGTGAATAATATTATTTGTATGCAGCCGTTTGCCTGTTTGCCTAACCACATTACGGGCAAAGGAATGATCAAAGCCATCAAGCGTAAATATCCTCAGGCCAATATTGTTGCGATTGATTATGATCCAGGTGCTAGTGAAGTCAATCAGCTAAATCGGATTAAATTGATGCTGGCAGCAGCCTTTGAAAATCTTGAACAGGGTAAGCCAGGATTAGATGGTTATTCGGACAAGCTCAAGTCCGATACAGTGATTGCCCGCTAATGCATATAATTTAAGGTCTAAATAAGGAAGTGACGTATTGGCAATGGATGCAGATCATAAAGTTTCAACCAGAGAAAAGATCCTCCATGCAACGCTAGAGCTTATTGATAATGAAGGCATTGAGAACGTAACAATCAGAAAGATCACTGTAGCGGCTGATGTGAATATTGCTGCGGTTAATTATTACTTTGGTTCGAAAGAAAATGTTATTAATGAAGCCTTGAAAGAGCTCATGTCCAAATTAAACGGTACATTTAAGCAACTGGATGATGCTGCGTTGTCACCGGAATGCCGTTTGCGTAATTTTTTGCGCAGCTATGCAGATGCGACATTAGCTTATCCTGATGTTTTTAAAAATTTTATTAAGCAGCTGATTGTTCATTATAACGACAATCAGGCACATGTGGATTATATTGAATTTTTGCAAACTACCGGGTGGAAGAAGCTGCAGGATTTACTGCGCGAAAGTACTCAGATCGAGGATGACGCGATATTAGCAATGAAAGTCGTCCAATTGTTCAGTGCTTTGGAATTTCCGATTCTCCTCGGTATCCAGATGCAGAATTTCCCCAATTTTGATTACTACAATAAGCAGTACCGGGATCAGTATGTTGAGCTATTGTTGAAATCGCTGCTAAATCCCAATGCCAAGTAGTTTGCTTGCTAACAATTTCTCGCTAAAAAAGACTTTTCGGCTAGACTGTCGCTGTAGAAATGGCGGCAGTCTAATTTTTTTACAAAAAAATGTATACATTGAGACTGATATCCATTACAATTTTAAATAATAATATTATTATTTAAAAATTAAACTATTTAGCTGTATTGTTTTTTCGTTATATTGAGCATAACTGTAATAACAGGATGATCTTTATAACGAGGTAAGCATAGCGAAGTGGCAATGGATGAGTACTTCACTTGCTGAAGTAAAGCTAAGTTTAGTGTAAGGGGCGTAATTCCGGTATGAATGTATTCGAATTGAATGACATATCTTTTTCCTATTTGCAGGGTAATGTCGTGTTTGAAAAAGTGACAATGACCATTCCAAAAGGGCGGTTTCTTGCGATGGTGGGGCCTAATGGGGCAGGTAAGTCCACCTTATTAAAACTATGTGTTGGTTTGCTGAAACCTAACTCTGGAGTGGTTAAGGTTTTCGATACCCCAATCAGTCAATATAAAGATTGGTCAAAAGTTGTCTATATTGCGCAGCAAACCCTGCGGGATCGCAATTTTCCAGTGACAGTTGAAGAAGTTGTTGCGATGGGGCGAGTGGCGGCAGTCGGCATTGGGGGTAAACTAAAAAATGCTGATCATGAAATGATTGAAGAAGCCATCAGCACCGTTGGCCTCCAGAATCTGCGGCGGAGAATGATTGGTGAGCTGTCAGGCGGCCAGCAGCAGCGGGTAGCGATTGCTAAAGCTTTGGCAGCTAAGCCTGAAGCGTTATTATTGGACGAAGCCACTTCTGGGGTGGATACTGAGACAAGAGAAGCCATTTATGATTTGTTGCGCAATATCAACCGTATGAGTGGTACGTCAATTATTATGGTTTCTCATGATGTTGAGCGTATTGTCAGATATGCAGATGATATTGCCAGTATTGATGGCGGATTGAGCTATTATGGCACTGCATCCGCCTTTCAGTGTCAGTGCGATCTGAGGAAGGGAAATATTACTGGCCAGGTAGAATGGGGGAAACGCAGTCATGCTTGATTTATTACAATATGATTTTATGCAGCGTGCTTTGATTGCAGGCCTGCTGGTCGGACTAATATGTCCGTCAATTGGTGTTTTTCTTATTTTGCGGCGGCAGTCGCTTATTGGCGATGGTCTAGGTCATATAGCGTTTGCCGGAGTTGCGGCAGGCTGGATGATGGGGATTTATCCGGTATTAAGTGCTACTGTGGTCACAGTGCTTTCTGCGCTTGGCATTGAAGCGCTGCGTGCCAGAAGGCCAGCTTATGCTGATATGATGTTAGCGATATTTTTCTATAGTGGCATTGCGGTAGCAATTATTTTAAGCAGCATGACCAAATCAAACAATGTGAATTTGATTAGCTATTTATTTGGCAGCATTGTCACTGTGAGTGAAAATGATGTAAAAACAATTGCTGGACTGGCGGCTGTCGTGCTGGGGGTGCTGAGTTATATTTTTAAAGAATTAGTATTTATCACCTTTGATGAAGAGGCTGCCAAGGTTAGCGGGCTTCCGGTAAAAAAAATTAATATCATTCTTGCTGTGCTGACAGCCTTGACTGTTTCGGTATCCATGCGGATTGTTGGCATTCTATTGGTTTCGGCCTTGATGGTCATTCCAGTTGCGGCCAGCTTGCAGCTGTCACGCAGTTTTCGCAGCACGTTGATCAATGCCATTATTATTTCTGAAATTTCGGTGCTGATTGGCTTATTAGTATCTTTCGCGGCTAACCTCGCTACTGGCGGAACCATTGTCATTACGGCAGTCACTATTTTTATTGCCGCATTTGCTTGGAAACAAATCAGCGCGCTAAGTCCCGGCAAAGAAATTGTTCATAAATCTTAAAACTCGCTCGAATTATTTGTGCTTGACAGGAAAAAATTAACAGCTATAATATTAATCATAAGAATACTAAATAGGAATATTATGATTAAGGGGGATCGAGCACAAGTGAAAAGGATGAGTGTTATTCTTTGCCTGAGCATGTTGCTGGTTACTATTAGCTCTGGCTTATGTTCAGCATGGTTTTGGGATTCAAAGCCGAAAATTGTTACAACGATCTATCCATTATATGAATTTACCAAACAGGTAGTAGGCGACAAAGCCGAGGTTGTTCTATTGACTCCGGCTGGAGTTGAACCACATGACTGGGAACCTTCACCAGCCGATATGGTGACAATCCAGAATGCAAAGTTATTTATTTATAATGGTGCCGGTATGGAGCATTGGGTAGACCGCATTGCTGGCAGCACTTTAGCAGGCAAGAAAGTCATCAATGCCAGTAATTTTGTCAGTACGATGGCTGCTGAATTTGATGAAGAGGGCGGTCCGGCTCTTAGCGGGGAAATCGATCCTCACATCTGGCTTGACCCGGTCAATGCGCAGGCTATCGTTACGGCTATTGCCGCTGCGCTGGTGGAAATTGATGCAGATAACTCGGGTTATTATTATGCGAACGCTGCGAGTTACAACAATGAGCTGGCAGCTTTGCATCAGGAATATTTAAACGCTTTGAATAGCAGAAGCCGTAACGAAATTGTTACATCTCATGCTGCGTTTGGTTATCTGGCCAAGCGTTACGGCTTAACTCAAATTGCCATTATGGGGCTGAGTCCGGAAGCAGAACCAACACCTGACAGAATGGCGCAAATCATTCAGTACGTCCGGAGTAATGGGATAAAATATATCTTTTTTGAGACACTCGTGAGTCCAAAACTGTCAGAAATTATTGCCAGTGAAGCGGGTGCACAAACGCTGCTGCTCAATCCGCTTGAGGGCTTAACTGATGAGGAAGTAGCCCAGGGGCATAACTACATCAGTGAAATGAGAATGAACCTAGTTAACTTAAAATATGCTTTAGGCGTCATTGATTAGCCGAGGCTATTTAATTATGTAAAAGACCGCGAATGCGGTCTTTTATCATTTGTACTATTTTAGAGCTTTAAAAGCGAGTAAAACCAATCGATTAGAAACAAAGCATGAAATGCAGACATACTGCATATATACTTACAAAGCAAACGTTCAGTTTGTTATGTAAGGAGGCAGATTATGCAATCGCTTAAGAAAAGCAATGTTTGGTCATTATGGATGCTGGGCAGCGCCTGCTTGGTTGCCCTGTTGCTGCTGCTGCAGCCTCAGAGCAAGCTTAGTCAGGAACTAGCAGGCTGGCTATTGGATAAATTCAGTACTGTTCATGTCATATTTTTTAGCATTATTGTTGAGGCGCTGCCGTTTGTGTTAATCGGGGTTTTAGGGGCGGTTATTTTGGAGGCATTGGTTACTCCGGAATTTGTCCGGAAGATATTACCCAAGAGCTGGCTGCCGGGGATTCTCATTACCGGTTTGCTGGGCGTATTTTTCCCTTTTTGTGAATGCGGGCTGGTACCTATTGTCAAGAAACTGATCGAGAAGGGTGTTCCTACCCATCTTGGGGTTGTCATGTTATTAACAGTTCCGATTGTCAATCCGATTGTTGGTGCAGCCACCAATTATGCCTTTTTTAGTCAGCCCGACATGGTTGTGCTTCGGCTGGGGGGCGCTTATGTGATTGCAGTTATTATTGGCTTGATAACGCTGGGAATTTGGCAAGGCAAAACCATCTTATCCAGGACTGGGCATACTAGTCATGCTTGCAGCTGTGGCTGTGATCATGGGCATGGTCATCACAGCCATCGTGCTGCTGGCTCCGGGAACAGGGGGCGTTTTATGCAGGCAATAAACCATGGCCAGGATGAGTTTTTCAGCATTATGCGTTACCTTGCGATTGGTGCCTTGCTGGCAGCAATTACGCAAGTCTATTTTCCGCGGGAATGGCTGAACATGGTGGGTACTCACACCGAAGGATCGGTAGGGATCATGATGGTGGCTGCCTTCTTTTTATCAATTTGCTCCGGTGCAGATGCTTTTGTGGCCAATACTTTTGCGAATACCTTTACAAATGGGGCAATTGTTGCCTTTTTAGTGTACGGCCCAATGATTGATCTGAAAAACTTTCTTATGCTGCGAGCGGTATTTAAGAGTTCGTTTGTTCTCTACTTGCTGGTGCTTGTTTCACTGCTTGCGTTTGGTTATGGGGTTCTTATTAACTATTGGGGGGTGATGAGATGATCTCGCTCATTAGGGCAGCAGCGCTATTCCTGTTAGCCTATACCTTGCAGCAGTTAATTCAGACCGACCTGATCAATTTGTATCTTAATCCGCGATTTGTTCCGTTAACCAAAATGGCCTTGGTGTTTATTATTATTTTGTTTGTCTTGTCGCTCATTGATTTTGGCTCCAGGGTTCTGAGCAATCGGGTTTACCCGGGGCGTTTTGCTGGTGCACCCGTGATTGTGTTACTGACCGCATTGAGTCCGCTGATTTTCTCGCCTCAGTCTTTAGGCAGTACCATGATTAGTCAAAAAGGAATGTGGACTTTTGGTGGCAGCAATCCCATGACTGCCCTGCAAGGGCCTGCCGGTCAGCCTGACAAATTTAATCGTAGTGTTGCGAAGCAGCTGCCGGCTGACAATAAGCCGGAATCAAACGAAGAAGTCCTACAGCTCACCGATAGTAATTTTATTGTCAAGTTTGCTAAGATTCAGCGTCATCCGCAAGATTATATCGGCAAAGAAATTGAACTAGAAGGCTTTCTTGTTCATCATCCGTTAATGGATCACGATAAATACCTCATTGCCCGTTATGCCATTGTTTGCTGTGCAGCTGACGCTCAAGTGCTGGGCTTTGCGGTATTAGACCAGGCTGCGTATCCTGATGATACCTGGATTAAGCTTCGCGGCAAAATTGCGGCAGACCAAGAAAACCTCTATTTAAAAGTAACCAGTGTACAACGGCTGGCAACTCCCGCTAATCCATACTTATATGCACCAGAAGGATTGCCTGAGATTTAACAGGTGCTTATATTCCCAAGAGAATGGGCCTTGCTGGTGCATCAGTGCCGGCAAGGTGTTTTTTATGCCAGAATGTATCATTATTGAGAGAAAATAGGTTATAATATGCGAAGAAGCCGAAATTAGCCTTTTTTTGCTTATAGAAACTAGAATATCTTTCGATAAATAGATTGAACCGCAAAATATTATTGGCCATTATACTCAGGAGGCGGTCGTTTTGTATAGGGGTAGACAAGCTGAGACACCGTTGTTGACAGCAATGCTTAAGTACGTAAAAGACGGGGTAATACCATTTCATACACCTGGGCATAAGCAGGGCAAAGGGATGCATCCGCTGTTAGGCGAAATTGTGGGTATGGATGCTTTGGCTTTGGATTTGGCGCTCATGGAAGAACTGGATGATTTCCACGAGCCGCACGGCTGTATCAAAAAGGCTCAAGATTTGGCAGCCGAATTGTATGGCGCTGATCATAGCTTTTTTGTTCTCAACGGAACAACAGGTGGAATTTACGCCATGATTCTGACCATCGCCGGACCGGGTGAAAAGATTATTGTGCCGCGTAACGCTCATCGTTCTATTATTGGCGGAATTATTTTGAGCGGGGCTATCCCTGTGTTTATGCAGCCAGCCGTCGATCACGAACTTGGCCTGGCAATGGGCGTTACGCCTGAGACTGTTGAAGCTGCTATCCATCAGCATCCTGAAGCTAAAGGTGTTCTCATTATTAATCCTACTTATTATGGTGTGGCAACCGATTTACAGAAGATCGTCGAAGTTGTTCATGCGCATCACATGGTCGTGATTGTGGATGAAGCGCATGGGCCTCATTTAAAGTTTTGCGATCAGCTGCCCATGCAAGCACTTGATGCCGGTGCCGACATTTGTGCCCAAAGCACCCATAAAATTATTGGTGCTATGACGCAATGCTCTATGGTACACTGTCATGAAGGCCGCATCAGTGTCCCGCGCCTAAAAGCCATGCTGCAGCTGGTGCAGTCGACCAGCCCTAATTATATCTTGATGGCCTCCCTGGATGTTGCCCGCTTGCAAATGGCGCAGCAAGGCCGCGAGCTCATTCAGCGTTCCATTGAAATCGCAGAATGGGTTAGGCGTGAAATCAATACCATTCCTGGTCTGTATTGCTTTGGTAATGAAAAAATCGGCAATCCTGGTGTATACAGTATTGATCCAACTAAGATTACCGTTACGGTTAAAGGGCTGGGCTTAAGAGGCGCTGAAGCTGAACGGATTTTGCGGCATGACTACAACATTCAGGTAGAATTATCGGATATGTACAATATTTTATTTCTGATTACTTTAGGTGATACCATGACTGAGGCTGCCGCTTTAGTCCAAGCGCTGCGGGATTTGGCAGCCAAGTATTCTGGCAGCTGTGACTTTTCAGCGGTGAATCAGGCCTGTATTGCGGTCAATTATCCTGAGCCGCCTCCAGGGGTTATTTCACCGCGGGAGGCGCTGTTCGGCAATCAATGTACAGTGCCGTTTAAAGATTCGGCAGGCCATATTTGCGCCGAGATTGTTACCTTTTACCCTCCGGGCATCCCCTTATTGTGTCCGGGAGAGCGCATTACGGCAGATGTAATCAATTATTGTGATCAGTTGCAACAAGCCGGTCTGCATATTTCCGGACCGGAAGACTATACGCTTAAAACAATAAAAGTGGTGGATTAAATGGCAGGAAAATTAATTATTATTGAGGCCGGCGATGGCTGCGGCAAGGCAACCCAGTCCGAGCAGCTGGTAAAAAGACTGAGCTTGGAGCATCAACATGTTCGCAAGATTGAATTTCCTAATTATCAAAGCCAGTCGTCGGCACTGATTAAAATGTATTTAAATGGCGAATTCGGTCAAAGTGCCGAAGCAGTTAACCCATATGCGGCATCTGCTTTTTATGCGGTTGACCGCTATGCATCTTTTAAACAGGACTGGGAAGAATTTTATCAACATGGCGGAATTGTTGTCTGTGATCGTTATACAACGTCAAATATGGTTCATCAAGCCGTAAAAATCACGGATGATGGTGCGCGAGCGGCTTATTTAGACTGGTTATGGGATTTTGAGTTTGGCAAGTTTGCCCTTCCGGTCCCTGATGCGGTTATATTTCTGGATATGCCGCCCACCTTCAGCCGTCAGCTTATTCAGCAGCGAGCCCAGCAAACTGGCACTGCAGCTGATATTCATGAACGTGATGAGGCGTATTTAGCCCGCTGCTATGCCAGTTATTGCGAGATTGCCGAGAAATATCAGTGGCAGAAAGTCTCCTGCATCACAAACGGCAGTCTTAAAAGTGTTGCTGAAATCCATGAAGAAGTCTACCAGATCGCTGCTGCGGTTATACGCTAATTTTTATAGCGGTTATTTGCTTATTTTAGCTAAACCAATTATAATTTAGACTAGACGACGTCTATTCAAAAGAACCGTTATTTTTTAATGGTGAAAGGCTGGTTCTTGTGAAAATAAATCATATGGGTTCTCCCAATATGCTGCCGTTAAATGATCTTGAAGGCGGCACTAAAACTGGAAAATCGAGTAATCCTTTTTCGTCCGATCTCCTGCGCAACCAGGAAGGCTATTCGAAGGAACGGATGAATGCACTGCTGGAACAAATCACCAAGCAGGGGACTAAATTGGGGCAGGTTCCGACCTATGCTGAATTAAAGGCTTACCGGGAACTTGTACGCAGTTTTATTGGCGAGGCCGTATCACGGATGTATACCTTGCAGTCTCAGACTGGCTGGGATCGCCAAGGGCGGCAAAAAATGTATACAACAATAAAAAAAGTTGATGAAACCTTAGCCTCTATGACCGAAGATGTCCGGCAGGGCCAGGAACGGCAACTGGATATTATGGCTAAGCAGGATGCCATCCGCGGGATGCTTGTGGACTTATATATGTGAGGAACTTTATGCAATGGAACGAGATTGTCGGGCATAATGAAAATATAAAGCGGCTCAGGACACTGCTAAAGTCTGAGCGAATGCCGCACGCGCTGTTGTTTACCGGCCCTGCGGGTATTGGCAAAATGCTGGTGGCCAGTACGCTGGCAGCAGCTGCGCTGTGCAGTTCTGCTGAACAAACGCCCTGCGGCGTGTGTCAGTCGTGCCGCAGTATCGCAAGTCACAGTCATCCGGATTTATTAACTGTCCGGACTGACGGTACGACGATAAAGATTGAACAAATTCGTCAACTGCAGAGTGAACTTGCCTTTGCTCCTTATCTGGGAACCCGGCGGGTTTGTATTATTGAAGATGCTGAACGAATGACTGCCCAAGCCGCCAATAGTATTTTAAAAACTTTGGAAGAGCCACAGGGGAGCATTTTGTTTATTTTGGTCTCTGCCAGTCGGCAGTTACTATTAGAAACCATTATTTCCAGGTGTCTGGCTGTCGCCTTTCAACCCTTACCACAAGAAATTTTAATTCAAGCACTGTGTGCGAAAGGCTTTGCAGAAAGCCAAGCGGCAGTTGCAGCACGTCTTTCTGGTGGGAAAATGGGCAAGGCACTGACCTTATTAGAGCCAGAGGGCTTGGTAAAACGTGATCAGGCAGCTGAACTTGCTGCAGCTTTACCTCAGAGCGAGATGAAGTTTGTTTGGAGTACAGCAACTGTTTTTGATAAATTTGAACGACGAGATTTTTTAAGTTTACTAGAATATTTAAGTTTGATATTGCGTGATATGTTAATGATCGTTAGCAGACAAGACCGTCGGCTGTTATTTAATATTGATTTGGAAGAACGTTTGAACACGCAGGCTGAAAGCTGGAGTGAGCCGGCGCTGATTAAGGCGCTTAAGGAAGTCACCACATGCAGGCAAGCACTTCAGGCTAACGCCAATCCACGTTTAACAGGTGAGGCGCTGCTCATTAAGCTGCGAGATTTAGCTGGAGGAGGATAAACACGGTGCAAACAGTAGTAGGCGTACGGTTTAAAAAAGCCGGGAAAATATATTATTTTGATCCAGGGCAGCTGGAATTGGCAGCAGGTGAAAACGTTATCGTCGAAACGGCACGGGGCTTGGAACATGGACAGGTTGTTATTGGACCACGCCAAGTATCAGAAGAGGATATTGTTGCGCCGCTTAAGACAGTGCAGCGTAAAGCATCCAATTTGGATATGGATAAAGTAAAAGAGAACACAGCCAAGGAAGAAGATGCGTTCCGGGTTTGTGAACAAAAAATTCAAGCTCATAGTTTACCCATGAAATTAATTGATGTGGAATACACATTTGATGTAAATAAAATTATCTTTTATTTTACTGCAGAAGGTCGAATTGATTTTCGAGAGTTAGTCAAGGATCTGGCTGCCGTTTTTCGTACCCGGATTGAATTACGGCAAATTGGTGTGCGTGATGAAGCCAAGATGCTTGGAGGAATCGGCTGCTGCGGCCGTCCGTTGTGCTGTTCAACTTTTCTGGGCGATTTTGAGCCAGTATCCATTCGGATGGCCAAAGAACAAAATCTATCCCTTAATCCAACGAAGATTTCCGGTATTTGCGGCCGGCTGATGTGCTGTCTGAAATATGAGAGCGACTGTTATGGCGGCTGCTGCAAGAAGGTGGTACCCCCTACTGCTGGGCGACGGGTTATTACCATTGATGGCGAGGGGAAAGTGATCTCGGTAAGCAATAACAAAAAAACGGCAACCGTCTTAATTGATGATGGCAAAACCGTCGTTATTCCTTGGGAGGAAGTCGTCGAGAAAGAAGAGGAATAAATCCTGTTGTTACCTGGCGAAAGAATTGATGATTTAATCATTCAACATATGAAAATCATTCAGCATGATGAAGAATTTCGGTTTTCTTTGGATGCTGTGTTGTTAGCGCATTTTGCCACTGTTAAGCCAGGGGCAAAGGCTGTTGATTTAGGGACTGGCACTGGAGTCATTGGTTTGTTGTTATTGGCGCGCGGTGCTGGCTTTGTATCCGGAGTGGAAATTAATCAGCGGGTTGCGGCGATGGCTGAGCGCAGTGTTGCCTTGAATGGCTTGGCTGACAAGATGATGATTGTCTCTGCCGATTTACGGATGATTGAGCAGGAATTGCCTGCCGGGCAATGTGATCTGGTTACAGCCAATCCACCATATCGTCCAGTGGGACAAGGACAGATGAATCCAAACGACAGCTTGGCTATTGCTAGGCATGAAGTCCAGGCAACACTTCGTGATGTGATTGCGGCCGCAAAATATCTGGTGAAATTTCGCGGCCGTTTTGCCATGATTCATTTGCCGGAACGGATGGCGGAGATACTGACCCTGATGAGCACCACCGGGGTTGAGCCTAAGCGTCTGCAACTGGTCTATCCTAAGGTGGGCAGTAAGCCGACCATGCTGCTGGTTGAGGGCGTCTTAGGCGCAAAACCAGGGCTGGAAGTCTTGCCGCCCTTTATTATCTATCATCAGGACGGTACATATACTGATGCTGTTATGGCGTATTATAAGTAGGTGAAACAGTGACCGTACAACCAGGAAGTTTATATTTGTGTGCGACGCCGATAGGCAATTTGGAAGATATGACCTTTAGGGCCATTCGGGTTTTAAAGGAAGCGGCGGTGGTTGCTGCTGAGGATACCAGGCATACCCGCAAGCTGCTCACTCATTTTGACATTCATACGCCGCTGGTTAGTTATCATGAACATAATAAAACCGTGCGCGGCCCGGAATTGATCGAACGACTGCTAAAAGGCGAATCTGTCGTTGTGGTCAGCGATGCTGGTATGCCTGGGATTTCCGATCCTGGCAGTCATTTGGTTCAGTTAGCCATTGAAGCCGACATACCGGTTATCCCGTTGCCGGGGGCTAATGCGGCATTGTCGGCGCTAGTTTGCTCGGGACTGGATACAACCGCTTTTACTTTTGTGGGCTTTTTGCCGAAAACCACAAAAAAACGCCGCGAATTTATTGGTTCGCTGGCCAAGCTCCCGACAACACTATTGTTTTATGAATCGCCTCATCGTATCAAAGATACTCTGGATGAGCTTCTGACAGGCTTAGGGGACAGGCAGGCTGTGGCGGCTCGTGAACTGACCAAAAAGTTTGAACAGTTTGTCCGGGGATCATTATCCAGTTTACAGACTTATTTTAATGAAAATTTGCCACGCGGCGAGTTTACTATCGTCATTGCTGGCAATAATAATGCACAAGATGCAGATACTCATGCTGAGCCAGCCTTGTTGCTGCCGCTGGACCAGGCTGTCCAGGCTTTGATGCAAACAGGGGTGGATAAGAAGGCCGCTATTCGTGAAGTTGCTCTGCAGCGTGATATCTCTAAGCGGGAAGTTTATCAGGCTGTAATTGGTAAAGAGTAGGTTTTTCGAATGTGATGATTCGGCTCGTGGATAAGCAAAAAAGGTAACATAAGAATTGGCACTTGCAAGCACAGGCAAGGCTAAATTCCATGTTACCTTTTCAAAAGATATTGCGGGTTGCCCCGCAATGCAAATAGCGTCAGAACAATTAGATGACTTTTTGTACCATAGCATCAAGGCAATGTTTACAGACGTTTTTACCTTTGAAGTTTGTTACTTCATCGCCATTGCCGCAGAAAACACAAGAGCAAGCTGGCTCGTATTTGCGCAGGATGATACGGTCATGATCTACATATATCTCTAAAGCGTCTTTTTCTTCAATATCAAGGGTACGGCGCAGTTCGATGGGAATAACCACTCTGCCAAGCTCGTCCACTTTCCGTACAATACCAGTTGATTTCATATTCGATTTCCCCTCTCAATTCAACAATATTCGACAAAATATGTCTAACTAAATAATACCAAATATTACAAGAGGTGTCAACCCTATTTTTTCCAATAAAGTAATTATTTTTCTTAAATGTTTGTTTTTACGGATAAAATTAGGCGAATCTTGTCATACTATCATGCTTTGTGTCGACAGACGCTTGTTGACAAGCCGAATTTCTCTGTCTATAATTGCCATAAAGTAAAGTTGCAAATGTCTTTTATTGGCAGGAATATGGTGACTTACTATGTCAAAAAATGCTGTAATTTAAAAAATCTGTTCGCTTTTTGCGAAGGAGGGTTATTGATACATGGAAAAAAAATCGTTTTATATTACAACACCCATTTACTATCCGAGTGACAGGTTACACATCGGTCATGCATACTGCACCACAATCGCCGACTCAGTGGCTAGATATAAGCGGTTAGCCGGCTATGATGTTTTCTTTTTAACAGGCTCTGATGAACACGGCCAGAAAATTCAGCGCAAGGCGCAAGAAAACAAAGTGACTCCGATTGAATATGTGGACAAAATTGTTGCCTCCTTCAAGCACTTATGGGAAAAGCTAAATATTTCTCATGATGATTTTATTCGCACCACCGAAACAAGACACCGGGAAGTGGTTCAAGCCATCTTTCAAAAAATTTATGATCAAGGGGATATTTATAAAGCGTCTTATGAGGGCTGGTATTGTACTCCCTGCGAAACCTTCTGGATTGAACGGCAGCTGACTGATGGCAAATGCCCGGACTGTGGCCGCCCGGTTGAGCTGCTGCAGGAAGAAAGCTATTTTTTCAGGATGTCAAAATATCAGGAGCGTTTGCTGACGTATATTGAGGAAAATCCTGATTTTATTCAGCCAGCTTCCCGCCGCAATGAAATGATTAATTTTATCAAAGGTGGTTTGGAAGACCTTTGTGTGTCCCGGACTACGTTCGACTGGGGAATCCCTGTACCCTTTGACACCAAGCATGTTGTGTATGTTTGGTTTGATGCTTTGACTAATTATATTACTGCTGCCGGGTATTTGCATGATCGTGATAAGTTCAGCCAATACTGGCCAGCGGATATTCATCTTGTTGGTAAAGAAATTGTGCGTTTCCACTCGATTATCTGGCCGATTATCTTAATGGCTATGGGAGTAGAACTGCCGAAAATGGTTTATGGCCATGGCTGGCTGGTAGTTGAAGGCGATAAAATGTCCAAATCAAAAGGCAATGTTATTGATCCGATTCAATTGATTGAAGAATTTGGCGCTGATACCATCCGCTATTTCTTATTGCGGGAAATCACGTTGGGCATGGACGGAAACTTCTCGCGGGAAGCTCTGATCAGCCGGATTAATGCTGATTTGGCGAATGATTTGGGCAACTTACTGCATCGGACGTTGAATATGATCGGCCGCTTCAACAATGGCGTCATCGAACAGCCAGGTGATGTTGAGCCGGTTGACCATGAGTTAATTAAGCTGGCACAGGATACTTCGGCTGAATATGAGCGGCTCATGGAAGGTATGGACATTAATGCTGCCATTAAACAGTTATGGACTTTGATAAGCCGGACCAATAAATATATTGATGAAACAGCACCGTGGGCTTTGGCAAAAGATCCGGCGAAAAAATCACGCTTGAACACCGTGATGTACAACTTAGCCGAAACTTTGCGCATTGTCTGCATCCTGTTATCTCCTTTTATGCCGAATACTGCGCCGAAAATCTGGCAGCAGCTAGGGATCGAAAGTGATTTCGCCACTGTAACTCTTAATGATGCCCAAGGCTGGGGTCGTCTTGCGCCAGGAACCAAAGTGGCCAAGCCTGAACCCATCTTTCCAAGAATTGAGGACAAACCAGTGAGTGAAGACAGTAAACCAGCTGTAAAAGCTGAAGTCAAGCAGCCGCAGCAAGCTGCTGAAGTTCCTGCGGCTACCCCGGAAATTACTATTGATGATTTTGCCAAAATGGATTTACGGGTAGCAAAAGTCTTAGCAGCGGAAAAAGTAAAAGGTGCTGACAAATTGCTCACTTTGACAGTGGATCTGGGGACTGAGCAGCGAACCATTGTATCCGGGATTGCTAAACATTATGCGCCGGAAGATCTTGTCGGCAAAAACGTAGTGATGATCGTCAATCTTAAGCCTGCTAAAATCCGTGGAATTGAATCGCGGGGCATGGTATTGGCGGCATCCAGTGATGACAAACTCACGGTGGTTACCGCGCCAGATATGCCTGCAGGCAGCCGGGTGAAGTAATATGTTATTTGACTCGCATGCTCATATTGATGATGAGCGCTTTGATGAAGATCGTGACCAAGTGGTGGAGCGGGCGCGTGCAAACGGTGTAACAGGGATTATTAATATCGGTGCCGATATGGCTTCGTCACGCCGGTCAATCGACCTTGCTGACCGCTATGAGGGCATTTATGCTGCTGTCGGCAATCATCCTCATGATGCAAAAGATGTGCAAGAATCTGACTATGATCAACTTGCAGAATGGGTGAAACAGCCTAAAGTTGTTGCAATTGGCGAAATTGGCTTGGATTATCATTATGATTTATCACCACGCGAACTGCAGCAGCAGGTTTTCATTCGCCAGCTTGATGTTGCCAGACAAACAGGCATGCCAGTGATTATTCATGACCGGGAAGCTCATGGCGATATTATGAGGCTGTTAAAAACAGAAGGCAAGGGCTTAACTGGTGTCCTGCATTGTTATTCAGGCAGTCTGGAAATGGCGCAAGAGGTTTTGAAACTGGGATTTTATATCTCTATTGCCGGGCCGATTACTTTTAAGAATGCCGCCAAGCTGCCGGAGATTGCGGCAGCAGTGCCGCTGGAGCGCTTGCTGGTTGAAACTGATTGTCCATATTTGACGCCGCATCCGTATCGGGGCAAGCGCAATGAACCGGCTTATGTGCGCTTAGTGGCTGAACGGGTGGCTGAGTTGCGGAACATGGAATTAGCCGCTTTTGCGGAGGCTACTTCCAAAAACGTTTGTCAGTTGTTTTCAATTTCCCGTGCTTGATAGAAAAAATAACACATAAATTTTGAAAGAACGAATATCTATGAAGTATTCGTTCTTTTTTTATGCCAAAAAGTCATGTGTTTTTTAGCCAAGTGACTGCCGGTTGGGCAAAATTTTTGCAACAAATGCATAAAATAACCAGCTTTGGTAAACACTGTTGCTACAAGGAAAACTCATTTCATATTTGACATATACAAACATATATGGTATAATTCTCAGGCGCTTGAAAAGGGGGAGATTTATGCATTACACTCAGCCCAAAAACTCGCAATTTAAAGGCAAGCGGTTGGCGCTTATTGCCGCGTTAACCATTGTTTTGGTGTTAGCAACAGGCTTTATATGGGCTTATAAAAAAGTCAATATTGTTGCTGACGGAAGTAATTTGGTAGTTAGTACTATACATAGCACGCCTAGTACTATTTTGGCTCAAGCCGGAGTCGCATTAGGTCCACAAGATCAATATCGCTTATCATCGCCGAAATTAATCAGCGGATCAACTATAACAGTATATCGAGCAGTACCTGTTACCATTACTTATCAGGGCGAAAGAAAGACCATTACCACTGGCGCACCAACAGTTGGTGAACTGGCATCCGACTTAGGACTAGCAGTTGAAAGTATTAAACTCATTCCTAATGCGGAAGAAAGAATCCAGGCCGGCATGCAAATTCAGGCAATAAGAATAGCGGAAAAAGTAATTGAGCGCGAAGAAGTAGATCCATTCCAGGTTATTCATCAGCCTGACGCCACCATGGAGAAAGGGGCGGAAGAGCTGGTGCAGGAAGGTCAAAATGGCGTAAAAATTGCAACAGTCAAAATTCATTATGCTGATGAAGTGCAATCGGCGGAAGAACTAATCGCAACAAGAATTAAAGAACCTTCCAAACCTCAGATTGTTCGGGTCGGTACACGTGATGTGGTCGATACGTCTCGTGGGACACACCGTTTCAGACGGGTTGAGTGGATGGAGGCAACTGCCTACCTACCGACCGATGGGAACGGTGAAGGCATTACCGCTACCGGAATTCCAGCTCGCCACGGCATTGTAGCTGTTGATCCAAGGGTCATTCCTTTGGGAAGCAGAGTATACATACCGGGGTATGGCATGGCATTAGCTGCTGATACCGGCGGAGCCATTATCGGCAATACCATCGATTTGTGTATGGAAAGTTCAAGTGAGGCCTGGCGCTTTGGGCGGCGCATGGTCAAAGTTTATGTGCTGGCTGAATAAGCTGGCAGAAGAATAAACAGGGTGTATACCCTGTTTATTTTTTAAATTTATTGAAACAGTGAACCTTTTAGCAGCATGATCAATTATATTAAGCAGGGTTAAAACACAGCTTTTGTGTGGGAATCCTTTATGATCGACAATAAAATGACCAAAGTAGGGATTGTGTGATTAAAGAAGTTATTGTTGTGGAAGGAAAAAATGATGTACAAGCTGTTCGCCGGGCCGTGGAGGCTGAATGCATTGTAACAGGTGGTTTTAATCTGGCGCCATATACAATGGAACGAATTGAGCAGGCCTATAAAAAGCGCGGAATTATTATATTAACTGATCCTGATAGCGCAGGAGAAAGAATTCGCAAGTTTCTAAGCAAGCGCTTCCCTGAAGCCAAACATGCTTTTATCCCCAGAGAAGAGGCTACAGCCAACGATGATGTTGGTGTGGAGCAAGCGTCAGAACATTCTATCTGCATGGCCTTGGCAAAGGTCCGTTATCTCGAGTGGCAGCCAGGCGAAGAATTTAAGCTGTCAGACATGATGGCTTATGGCCTCAGTGGTACGCCTGATGCAGCAGAACGCAGAGCGTGTTTGGGTGCAAAGCTGGGGATTGGCTATGCCAATGCGAAAACATTCCTATATCGGCTTAATCATTATGGTGTAACCCGGGTTGAGTTTGATGAGGCTATCCAAAGTTTAGCAAAATTTGAGCAGGAGGCGACTCAGTCATGCAGCCAACAATTGCCAAAAGAGATGTAACAAAACATATCTTGAAGACTTTTAATATTCACATGAGCAAGAAATTGGGGCAGAATTTCCTGATTGACGAGAATATTGTCAATGGGATCGTTCGTGCCGCAGATATTCATCAAGGTGAGACTGTGCTTGAAATTGGTCCTGGTATTGGTACGCTGACTCAGGGACTGGCAGAGGCTGGAGCTAATGTTGTGGCTGTTGAATTGGACAGCCGCTTGATTGAAGTGCTGGCGAAGACACTTGAGGGCTATGACAATATCCGGGTAGTTCATGGTGATATCTTAAAAGTTAACATCACTGCTGAAGTCGCTGCCCCTAGATTCAAAGTAGTGGCGAACTTGCCTTATTATATTACGACTCCGATTATTATGGGTTTACTGGAGCAGCGTTTGCCGGTTGACAGCTTGGTGACCATGATTCAGAAAGAAGTTGCTGAACGTATGGTGGCCAGCCCAGGGGGAAAAGAGTATGGCGCATTATCGGTGGCTGTGCAGTATTTTACCAAGCCGGAAATTATGTTCGAAGTTCCACCTTATTCATTCATTCCATCGCCGGCAGTTGATTCGGCTGTCATTCGTTGTGTTGTTCGTGATAAGCCTGCAGTGGATGTCGCGGATGAAAGACTGTTTTTTAGGGTAGTCAAGGCGGCTTTCTCGCAGCGTCGGAAAACCTTGAATAATGCCATGAAAACCATGGGGGTTGCAAGTGAAGTGATTCAGCAAGCTTTGGCAGCCGCTCAAATCGATGGTTCGCGGCGTGGGGAAACCTTGTCACTTAGTGAATTTGCTGCAATTGCCAATGCAATGGCGCAGAAATAAACAATAAAGACTGATTGCAAGAGCTCATCTAGCAATCAGTCTTTTATTGTTTGTTGTTAAATTTTATTTTGTATTAAAAAAGTGTTCAAGAATGTCAAAGCGGCGCTCACTGTGATATCCTATGTAAGTTTTGTTTTGCCACTGGCGATTGCGAGGCTGATCCCGAAAAGTTGCCATGCCCTCCAGGCAATCGCCTACAATGGTATCAATAATTTTATTGGTATGAAGCTGCCCTTTAATTGAGGACCCAAGCCGGTAGTGGGGGATGGTTGTTGCGACATCAATTTTTAACTTATTTTTTCGGGCTAGTGCTAAAGATACCGGGGGAATTGCGAGCTCGGTAATTGGGAGTGTTTCCAGGAAACGACGTGAAACGGCGTGCGGGCCATGCGCTGGTGTGGCCAGACCAATTTTTTTTTCTAAACCAAGTTCCTTATTCAAATTCATTCGCCACTGAAACGTGGGATTGTAACGTTCGATATGGCGGGGTGGCGATGGATAACAATTGGTTAAAGCCATATCAAGATGTTTTAGTAAGACTCCATCAACTAGTTCCATGAGATTCTCATTAAAGGTTCCTACCATGTCGCCATCGACAAAAGCAACTACATCACTTCCTAAAGAAAGTGCTACTTTTGCTCCGATTGCACGCGGGATATCAATACCCAGGCAGTCGTGGAAGTAAATGATTTGCAATTTTGGCAGTCGCATTTGCAGTACTTCGTACATCGTAGCATCTTTGCAGCCATTGGAAATAAAGATAATATGATCTATTGGCAACGTTCCTAGATTTTGCAGTACTGTTACTGCGCGGCCGGCTTCATTCTTTGCTGGGACAACCACAGAAATCATGCGCCTTCACCTCGTTTGAATTGACTGCGATGTCTGCGGCCGAAAGGCCACAATCAATGTTCATTACAGTATATTGGTAGACAGGACTATTTGCTACCTGCGGCCTTTAATTAAATTATTCTTGCAGTTGGTCGTGGCAAATCATTTTCAAAGTTCATAGTATGAACTAACGAGGGGGGGGAGACGGCTGTGACGAACATATCTGTTGGTGATCTGGTAATCCGGAAATCACATGGCGGCGATATCGTTTTTAAAGTGACGGAAATTATTGTTGATGATGAAAGTGAACAGCGCTGTGTGCTGAAAGGAATGCATTTACGACTTGTTGCAGATGCTCCAGTTGGTGATTTAGAGCCAATCGATGCTGAACATTTGCGCAATGAAATAGTTCGCATGGAAGGTATGCATAATGACAGTCTGAAGCGAGTGATGGTCAGGCGCAGTATAGAGCGGGAAAAACTTGAGATGACAAGAGCAGAATCAAAAAAGTATACATTTTTTGATTTGCCTGGCCGTGTGCTGCATCTTGATGGTGATGAAGAATATCTGAAAATGTGTTTAAAAACCTACAATCAGTTAAATATTGAGGCCGCCGGACGCTGTATCGATGAAGCGAAGCAACCTGAACATGTCCTCGCCTTATTACAAGAGTACCGACCAGACATTTTGGTCTTGACTGGTCATGACGCTTTAATTGGCGGCGGGAAAAAAGATTTAAAAGATATTAACAATTACCGCAACTCCAAGTATTTTGTCGAGGCTGTCAGAAAAGCGAGGAGCTTTGAGCCATCCCGGGATGATCTGGTTATTTTTGCTGGCGCTTGTCAGTCTTATTTTGAAGCTATTTTAGCTTCGGGTGCTAATTTTGCCAGTTCGCCAACGCGGATCTTCATTCATGCGTATGATCCGGTATTTATTGCCGAGAAGGTGGCTTTCACTCCAATCAATAAAACCGTGGATGTAAGCGATGCGATTACTGCTTCGGTTACAGGAATCGAAGGGGTAGGCGGCTTGGAGACTCGTGGAAAATTCAGATTAGGTATGCCTAAAACTCCTTATGGTTGATGATCGATTAAATGACAATAAAGACGTGACAGCAGTCGCGTCTTTTTTTGTGCATAAAAAAGGCCCTGCAAATTAACGCAGGGTGATCAAGTAGGGAAGAGTGGAAAAAATTATGCATGATTATTATTGCCAGAGCAAGAATGAGTTTAAACCTGCTTTAGGCCTTAGATTGTGAAAGTTTCTGTAAATTGGTCGCGATATAATATTTATAAAAAACCCAGAACAAAATCCAATCCGCGATATAAGAATAGCCTATATTCCACCAATAGTGATATTCGATTTGTAAGAAGTACCAGTGAATATATTCAAATAGGATTGCGAAACAAGTCCAAAGAAAGAAGTATAGCAGCAGCTTATTGAAGGTTCTTTGCAGGGGGAGCCATTGGATGAAAAAGTATGGGACTACAATGTAGATACCGAAGGCGTTTCCGAATAAAGGATAGATGGCTTGTCCTGAGTAGGACCACAATTCATAAATATAATGCATCCATGCTTCAATTGTAAAAGATATCCATGAGGCAAAAATACCAACAGGCAAGATTTCCTTGCTGCGCTTTTTGTTAGCGAACTTAAACCAAAAAAGCCAGGAAACAATAAATCCGACTAGCCAAAACAAAATCATCACCTCAGTAGGAGCATTTACTCACTGTACCAGTTATCTGAGTCACCAAGAGTTAGTGCTGGCTGTGTGTGCGCAGGTGAGAAAAAATTCATCATTATTGATTTAAAAGTCTGCATGAAAAACCTATTGAAACTTAGTCATGAGTGTACCGCAATCATAATACTAGCTAGTATAACCCGGACATTACTCAATGATGTGACAAGTATCTCCGGCCTGGGTGCATACGCTTCGCGGCAGAGCTTAAAAAAACAAGATCAGTGCCTGATCTTGTTTTTGATAATCATTACTTGCTTTTTGGAATAAATGCTTTATTGATTGTATTAACCTCTTTATCGCTAGCTCTATTTGATAAATTTTTCGGATCACCTTGCGTGACGCGAGGTGAATTGCCTGTAATCTTACCTTTGTATATTTCGCGCATGGTACACCCACCTCAATTCTTGTTATTAAACAATTGGTAAAAATGTGATTACAGGTACTAGTTTCTCCGAACAAATTTAAATTATGAGAAAATCCTTCTGATCATTCGCTGCTTTCTTTCTGTCTTGCCAGACGGCTTGCTGAATCGTCCATGAGCAGTGCAGCGATGATTGATAATACTGGGATCCAAGTTCCGAAAATCCACCAAATGTAAAAGTTATCCTCTTTGACTTTTGCAATGAATGCAGGGATAAGTCCGAGTAAGATAAATACATAGAAGTTGTCTGTGACAAAAGCTATTAGATCACCGAATACAGATACTGCAATAATTTTCGTTATGAAAAGAAGCAGTAATGAACCGGTAATTTTTAATACTGTACATCCCATACCAGTCATCCTTTCATACAAAATTATTTGGTTACATTATTTGGAATTCGATTAGAACTTATTAAAGACCTGCTGTTTTTTTACAAGCAAGATAATTTTATAAACTCTTAAGGCAAGGATATTACCGTTTTATACTGTAAGGTAACATTTCCTCATGGTAAGGGAGTATGTGTTTAGCTGCCGATGGGAGGCTCTTTTTATGTAAGTATTTGTAGTTATTTTACTAAAGGATATTATTGCCATTTATGGAATATTTACCAATAAATGGATGGTGATTAATATGAAGATTACGCCAATTATTTGTGTTTATAAGAGTGAGCTAAGAGAAAAGCCTCATCGCGATCGAAGCGCTGAATACCAGAATAAATATCTATTAAAACCAAAATCGCAAGTCACCTTTAAAAGTATGTTATCAAAAGAAATCTCAAAATGATTTGTATAGGGCGGATGCTATAATCACCAGGTGTTGGTGGGCTGGATAGATTATTTGTTTAGTATGATACTATGCTGGAGGGAAGTAATCATTTTTAGAATTCCTATATCGATATATGATTTTTCAAATTTTTAATGAACCGCTTACAATTGTAAGCGGTTTTTAAGTGCCGAAATAGTTTCTTCAAGCAGTGATTATCATCACATTAACATGATCTAGGTTATTGTAAAGTGTTTATTAAGGGGGCAGTAGTATGAATGCTTTACAGGTCATAAAAGACGTTGAAGTATTGAGAGAAAAAATGCATAAGATCGCACTGGCAAAAGGTATTTCACATCCAGAGGTTTTGCAGATCAGTCAAAAGCTCGATTTAAAGCTCAATGAATACAATCGGATGAGAGCGGGTAATAAGTAGCTCGGTTACCCGAGGTTGGGCTATGATTAATATCCAATTGTGCTGATAATTTTTTAGTGCGAAATTATATTTGGAAAATTATAAATTTTTTGTTTATGAACTTCTTTGTTTTTCTCGATGAAGATAATAGAAATATTAATGAAGTAAAGAGCAGGTACATATACATTCTTTGTATGGTTCTACTTCATTGCTGGTGAGATAAATTTACCTGAGGCTAAAAAACGATTATAGGATGAGGAAGTGAGATGGTGAGTACGATTCTGTTTGAGACATTAGAGAAAGCCTATTGGGACCATATTGAAACTTATGGTCGAAATGCTCCGTTCGAATATAATCAGGTTAAATATTCGCGTTACGCTCAGCCAATCAAATCAAATAGCGGAAAAACAAATGTTGGCTGGTATGTCATGTATCAAGATGAACAAGGTAATGCAATTACCAATCATGCGGCACTTCCTCAGAACAGGCGAAATGATCTGAATCGTAATTGGGGCACAGACCGGGACTAGAATTCTTTACTATTTTTCAATCCGATGATTTTAATAGCAGCTAACGTTAAAGGCGTGACCCGGGTCGCGTCTTTTCTTATTGGGGTTAGCATAAAAATAATCTACGGATGAGCCGTAGATTATTTTTATGCAGTATGAAAAAATTTACGTCCCAATCGTGGTCATTTACAATGATTGGTGAGTATGTTGGAATTAATCCTTCATATACATCATGGAACCGGAACATTTTGGACACATGCCGCGGTGGTGGTGATAGTCATATTCATGGCCACAGTGGCAGCAAACTTTATAGAGGCGATACTGGCAAGTTCTATATAATTTATAAACAACTTTATAGGTCTTAACACATTCTTTTTTCTCGCACTCCATTTTAGGTTTTGGCATGCAAGTGTCCATTTGGTCATAGTCGTAGTCGCAATTACAATCGTCTTTCCATTTCATAGGTTTATAGCAGTTGTAGTCATGCTTTTTACACATGCATTCACTTTTTGGATAACCGCACTTACCGCACATTTATACACAACCTCCAATGTTATGTTTTTTTCTAAAACCCAATAGGGGTTTCTTATATATACTATGGAGAAGGTTGTTAAAACGTTATGTTTCTTTGCAGAAATTTAGTAATTAAAAGAATATAAAGTTCAGCAATAATTACCATGTTTTTTATCACATAAAATTTGAAGCAAGCATATATATAAATAGAAAACACAAAGGGGGGAATATGTGTGGAAGATAAAGATATTCGTGCAGCTGGTGATCCTTGTACTCTAGGAGCTCAGACTGGTCCGATTATTGTTCGTCAAATAATAGGGGAAAAAGAAAAACAAAAGGTTCTTGATATTCATGTTGTTGTTCCTGACAGAAAACCTGCTATTGAGCAAATCGTTGATGTGTTTGTAAAAGATGTTGATGTAAATTGCGTTGATGTCATTACTGATAAGGTTATTGTACGCGGTGAGTTTGAAATCAAAACAATCTATGTGGCTTGCCTGCCTGATCAACCTGTTCATGCGGTGGAAATTAAGCATTATAAATGGACTCAAGATATTGATTTGCCAGGCGCCCGCCGCGGAATGGATGCCGAAGCCAGCGTTGTTGTTGAGTTTGTTGATTATGATGTGGATCATTGGAGCCGGGCTTACAAGCACAAGTACGGTAAATGCGATGATGACTGCAATGACGGTCATGCCCATCACCATCACCATGACGATGATGATTGCGACTATGATGACGATGATGACTGCGATGACAATGACTGCGATGACAATAACCACCATCATCACCATCATCACTGCAACCGCGAATTTGATGTTTCGGTTGTTCTCAAAATTACCGCCAAAGTTATGGCCGACCGTGAAGTGCAGCTGACTAGCACCTTGCCAACGTCACCAAAAGGCTAATTAAATTCAAGCTCACATAAAGGGGGGAGAAAAGAATGGATGATGAATTAAGGGCTTCTGGCTCAACTACGGCTTCTAATACCACTTCCTCATCAGGAGTAACAACAGTTGACAGTGCTGATGTCATTTGCGGCTGCCCCGAACCGGGCCCTGAAACCATTGAGGTAGAACAGGTGCTGGCTGCAGAAATGCGCCAGAAGGTTGTTGAGTTTGATATGTTCGTTCCTGAGCAAAAACCTGATATTGAGCAGGTCGTTGATGTTTATGTAAAAGATGTCTGCATTAAAACTGTGGATATTATTCCTAATAAAGTTATCATCCGCGGTGATTTAGAAGTCAAGGTCATGTATGTGGCGGATTTACCTGATCAGCCTGTGCATGCTTTTGAGAAAAAGCGTATCCGGTTTACTCGCGACATCGATGTGGATGGCGCTGAGCAGGATATGAAAGCAACTGCTGATGTGCAAGTAGAATATGTTGACTATGATTTCCATCGTCGTCATGATAATCGTAAAGTGCATATTACGGTTGTTCTGAAATTCTGGACCCGGGTACTTACCACAACCGAGATGGATGTGTATGCACTTTCACCCATTGATGAAGTTGGTATATTTGAAAGTACAACCGCAAGTACCTCGTCAGATGATTCGGTTTCAGCATCAAGCTTTAATGATGAAACAGTCTCAGCCACTCAAACTGGCGGTGGTCAAATTGAAGCCTTCAGTCCGGACAATATGCTGATTACTGGTCCGCTTACCTCTACGGCAGGCACCAACCTATCCATTAACGGCACAATGGGTGCTGTATCTGGGAATAATGTTAATGTTCGTACTGGTCCTGGAACTAACTTCCCGTCAGTGAAAAAAGTTAACCAGGGCGAATCCGTTACCATTAAAGAACAGGCTTTTGGCTGGTATCGAGTGGTATTATCGGATGGTTCAACGACTGGCTGGATTGCAAGCTGGCTTGTTAATACAGGCAGCGGTACAACAACTGGCGCAAAAGGATAATGTAACTTCTTAAAACACCGTCTCCTACGTTTGTAGGTGACGGTGTTTTTCATGTAATGATTAAATTTTGCTGTCATATACTGTAATATGCTGTTGGTCAAGGCAAAACTGATGAGGGGGTTGGCGATGATGCTGATTGCCGTTGAATATTTAGGTGAAATTGGAGTAGGAGTGACTTCACCCCGCTTATTTCGGGCCAATGATGGAAATGTGTATGTGGTTAAATTACAAAACAATCGATTAGGGCAGAAAGTATTGGTCAATGAATTATTGGCTTGTCAATTTGCAAAGCTCATGGATTTGTGCTTTCCAGAGGGAGGCATCATTTGTCTGGAAGCGCCGTTCGTTGAAAAAAATAAGCGGCTGAAAGCCGCGAGAATAAAGCCTGGTTATCATTTTGCCAGTCGTTATTTAAGTAGCACAGAATATGTTGGAAGGCGAAATCTAGCCCGAGCAGCGAATAAGGCTCAAATGGCGGGTATCATGTTGTTTGATCATTTCTTCCATAATGTTGATCGTACCTGGAATCGTAAAAATTTGTTACTCAGACGTGAAGCCAATGCTTATCGACTCTATGCGATTGATAATTCGCATCTGTTTCGCAGGGGTCGATGGACGGTGGCTTCTTTGGAAAAGCTTGTAGATCGGGTTGGCGTTAATAAAAGGAGAACATTTGGCTGGCTGCTTAAGCATTATTTAACCAAAGATGATTTTTATGATTATATAAACAAAGTGAAAGCCATTACTGACAAGCAACTTCGAACCATGGTAGCCGAAATTCCCCAGGAATGGCTGCCAGAGCAGCTTGAACGGGAAGCCTTGATAAACTACTTGATTAAGCGGCGTGATATGGTCGATCAAATTGTAGAGCAAATTTTTAAATTAATCCCGGATGTAGACCGGACAGCCCAGGTTAACAAGCGCAAATAGCTCTTCGGCATTATGATTATGCATTCGGATACACCCGTTGGATACCATTTGGCCGATTAGCCAGGGGCGAATGGTACCGTGTATTCCGTAAGCGTCATAGTTTAACCCCATCCAGCGGGTGCCGAGAATGCCGCCAGGATTAACAATTTTTGTGGCAATGGCGTAGTTGCCTAACGGTGTTGGCGTAGAGGGCTTACCGATGGCAATCGGATAATGGCGCAAAGGACTGTTGCCATTGAATAGAGTAAGTGTGCGGCTGGATTTGGTAATGAGAATATTTGCGCGCGCGACGGCGGTCACCGCACGCCGTATTGGTTCTTTTGGGGCAACCTGACTTAATGCAGCTGGCTGCAGGCGACAATAGGTCAGCGGATCAACAAGGCCTGTTGCCGGCAGGCCTTCCAATTCTTGAAACTGAATAATGGCCTCACGGGTTAGCGTGTCAAAAGTGCTATTAATCGCTGCGTCATATAGGCCGCGTTCGGTAAGCAATTGTTGAATGGTTGCTAAAATGGGGTGGCTTTCTTCTTCATGCCAGGATACATCGGACAAGCGGTGCGGAAGATACAATGTACGTATATTCACGACAGACTACCTCCTCGTTAGGATATATAGCTTCAGCATTATATGAATGGAATATCAATTTGGTGTTTTTCCTAATAAAAATGTATAAAATCAGGGATTTGTTGGCAAATATAGTAAAGAAAACATACCGTTATTCTGTAACGGATCATGGTGAGTTCGAAGTTTATTTAACACTTTTCGTGGAGGACGATAATGCTGGAAAAAGCTTCAGGAAAACTGCTGATTATCGGTGGTAATGAGGACAAGTATGGTGACTGCACTGTCTTACGGAAATTTATTGAACTGGCGGGCGGCCGTAAGGCCCGTATTGCTGTAATGACAACTGCGACCGAACTTCCGCGCGAAGTTGGTGATGAATATCGGTTAATATTTTCGGATTTAGGTGCTGAGACAGTTAGTGTCTTAAATATTGACAATCGTGAAGAAGCCGGTGATCGGCATCTGGTAGCAGAGCTAGAGCAGGCTGATGGGATTTTCTTTACTGGCGGTGATCAGCTGCGACTGACCAGTATCTTAGGCGGTTCGGCAGTAGATGGAGCTATTCGGCGAGCTTTTCGCAATGGAACCATTATTGCGGGTACAAGTGCTGGAGCCTCGGTAATGAGCCATACCATGATTGTGGGCGGTGACTCCAGTGATACGCCGAAAAAATCCGCTTTGAGCATGGCCCATGGGATGGGGCTTATCGATGAGGTTGTGATTGATCAGCATTTTGCTCAACGTGGCAGAATTAACCGTTTGCTGGCAGCCGTTTCACAAAATCCCCATGTACTGGGCATTGGCGTTGATGAAGATACGGCCTTGCTGGTGTCTCCTGATGGGAAGTGCGAGATTGTTGGTTCTCAGACAGTAACCATACTGGACGGAAAGAATATCATGTACTCCAATATTTCTGAATTAAAACGGTTGGATCCATTAGCTATTTCTAATGTAGTTCTTCACATTTTGGCACCAGGTTATGGCTATGATCTTCGGAGCCGCAAACCTTATATCATTCGTTAAATGATAGCTATGTCGTGCTAAGATACTGGGGTGATTGATGAGAATTAGTGCATTTTGGTCATTGAGCCACACTAAGATTCACGTTAATTAGGAGGATTGTAAACATGCAGATATTACAGATGCGTATTCTGCAAGGCCCTAATATGTTCAGTTATAAACCGGTTTTATGGCTGAAGCTGGCTTTAGGGCAATATGACAATGTACCGAGTCATGCTATTCCCGGATTTGTACAGCGGCTGTTGTTATTATTACCAGGATTACAGGAACACCACTGTTCAAGAGAACGGATTGGCGGTTTTGTTGAGCGTTTGCATGAGGGGACTTATCTAGCGCATATTTTCGAGCATGTAATGCTTGAACTGCAAAATATGGCAGGACACAAAGTTGGTTTCGGCAAAGCACGGTCTACAACGCAACAGGGTATTTATGATGTGGTGGTCAGTTTTAAATGCCAGGCGGCAGTTCGTCAGAGTGCTTATGTAGCGGAGAATGTGCTCAAGGCTGCGATTGAGAATATTCCTTTTTCAATTGAAGAAGGGATAGCCAGCATTAAAGCAGCCAGTGAAAAATATCAGCTTGGCCCTAGTACAAAGGCCATTTATGATGCTGCAGTGGCCCGTAATATTCCAGTGCGGCGCTATGCTGATGAAAATTTGCTGATGCTGGGCTACGGACGGTTCTGTAAACGGACTTGGGCTACTATTACCGATCAAACCAGTGCACTGGGAACAGATTTGGTTTCTGATAAATATCTGACCAGCCGATTGCTCGAAGATCATGGAATTCCGGTGCCCAGAAATACTGTTGTCACTGATGTGGTACAAGCGGTAAAGGCCTTGAATTTCCTCGGCAGTTCAGTAGTCGTCAAACCGTTGACCGGTAATCACGGCAATGGTGTAACCATTGATATCCGGACTGAAGCCGAGGTGGAGCGGGCGTATCATATTGCCAGAGAATATGATGAGAATGTACTTGTCGAAGAGTTTATCCCTGGTCGTCAATATCGCATGTGTGTGGTTAATGGAAAAATGGTGGCAGCAGCGGAACGCATTCCAGCTTATGTTATTGGTGATGGGCAGCATACTGTTGTAGAGCTGGTGGAACTGGTTAATTCTGACCCTTCCCGTGGCGATGGACATGCGAAAGCACTAACCAAAATCCAAATTGACGCGGTGGCCATCACGGTGCTGGCCAAGCAAAATCTTTCTCCTCAGTCCATTCCTAGTTTAAAACAAGTGGTACGCATCAGAGATAGTGCTAATTTAAGTACCGGCGGTACCGCTGTTGATGTGACCAGCATCGTCCATCCGGATAACATCAGGCTTGTCGAGAGAGCAGCCCGGGTCGTCGGTCTTGATGTGGCTGGAATCGACTTGGTTGCTGTGGATATTACCAATCCGGTTTTACTCGGCAATGGTGCTGTCATTGAAGTCAACGCTGCACCGGGAATTCGCATGCATCATCATCCTGCAGCGGGAAAAGCCCGCAATGTTGCGGAGCATATTGTCGATTATCTTTTTCCAGACAACTCGGATGGGAGAATTCCCATTATTGCGATTACCGGTACCAATGGAAAAACCACAGTCACTCGCATGATCAGTTATATTTGGCAGCAGGCCGGCTATCATGTGGGAATGACGACAACGGACGGTATTTTCGTTAATGGGCAATGTATTTTAAATGGTGATACAACGGGGCCTGATAGTGCCAGAATTATTTTAGCGGATCCTCAGGTGGATGTCGCTGTACTGGAAACCGCGCGCGGTGGGATTGTGCGGGGCGGTTTGGCGTTTGATCAATGTGATATTGGTATTGTGACTAATATTACTGAAGACCATTTAGGTCAGGATGGAATTGAGAGCTTAGAAGATTTGGCTTATATCAAATCGCTGGTATTAGAAACAGTCCGTCCGGACGGAACGGTGCTGATTAATGCCGATGATCCTTACGCCGCTACCTTATCGGCGCGTGTTCAATCTGAAATTATGTATTTTAGTATTGAACCGAATAATATTGTCATTCGCCGTCATTTAGGTGCAGGTGGCAAAGCTGTGTTTGTTAAAGACGGGACGGTCTATGTCGCTTGTGGCGGCTTAGCAAGGCCCATTGTCGAAGTCAATGATATTCCGGCAACTTTGAATGGGATGGCGCTGCATAATTTGCAAAATGCCGTGATTGCCGCTTCAGCCTGTTATTGTTCGAAAGTGCCTGTCAATTATATCCGGCAGGGATTATCGAAATTTGCTCAGAATCCTGGACGGTTAACCATGTTCACAGTAGGCGCTTTCCGGGTATGTGTCGATTACGGCCATAATCCGGCAGGCTATCAGGCGTTGATTAGTACAGCCCGCCGGATGGGTGTTACGCGCCTGGTGGGCGTCATTGCAGCACCTGGTGACCGGCGGGAAGATGTTACGCTGAATATCGGCAAAATTGCCGGACGGGGCTTTGATTATCTTTATATTAAAGAAGATAGTGATCTAAGAGGGCGGCAGTTTGGCGAGACCGCAGAAATATTACGTCGCGGTGCCCTTGAAGCCGGCTTCTCAACAGAGAAGATTGCTACTATTTTGCCAGAAGCCGAGGCCGTACGCCAAGCCTTGGAAAACGCAAAACCTGGTGACTTGGTCATCGTCTTTTATGAGAAATATGATACCGTTATCAATGTGATCAACGATTTTGCGGAACGCTTGAGTTCTGAGCAAGGGCTGCAGCACCGTACGCTAAAGTTGGAGCATGTCGTTGTTGCTGGTGCTAAAAATATCTAAAAAATCCCTTGACAAATGCAGGCAAATTTATACATAATGTCGAATAATACCTATTCAGAAATTATGTGGAGGTGTTTGCCGCATGGAGGAATTAAAAACTGAAGATTTGCAGTTGGTTGTTTTTCGGCTGGCTACTGAAGAATATGGCTTGCCAATTACCAAGGTTCAAGAAATTAATCGTTTAACACCTATTACAAAACTTCCTCAGACACCGGTTTTTATGGAAGGGGTTATCAATCTGCGGGGGCGGATCATTCCAGTTATCGATTTGCGGAAGCGCTTTGCGTTAGCGGTCGAAACCTACACAGATGATACCAGGATTATTGTGGTGGAATTTAACGGCCAAACCATTGGCGTTATTGTGGATGCTGTTACCGAAGTGGTGCGTTTAGCAGCGGTTAACATTGAGCCACCCCCAAATAACTCAGTGCTTGATGCACGCTATATTCAGGGGGTTGGTAAGCTGGAGAATCGTCTGCTCATTCTGCTTGATGCGGATCAAATTTTTACCAGCCAGGAAGAATTTGCGTTAAAGCAAGTGAATGGTTAACTGCAACATGTTAACAGTATCAGCGAATGCGAAAATCAATTTAACGCTCGATATTTTGGCTAAACGTGCCGATGGCTACCATGAGGTCGTCATGATTATGCAAGCCATTGATTTGGCTGATCAGCTGACCTTGCGCGAGCAAGCTGAGGGAATCACGGTTACTACCGATCTTCCCGGTTTAGCTGGTGATCAGAGCAATTTGGCTTATCGGGCGGCAGCATTGATTAAAAGTACTTTAAATATTCAGGCTGGAATACATATTGAACTAAATAAAAAAATTCCGATGGCAGCTGGTCTGGCAGGGGGAAGTTCTGATGCAGCCGCAGTTTTACTTGGCCTTAATTCTTTATGGAAACTCGGTCTTTCTTCCGATGAACTAAGTAAGCTGGGCGCGGCATTAGGATCAGATGTACCGTTTTGTCTGAAGGGCGGAACCATGTTAGCAAGTGGGCGGGGCGAAGTTCTTACACCAATTGATGCTTTGCCACAAACTTATGTTGTATTGGCGAAACCCAAGGTTAGTGTTTCTACGGCCTGGGTTTATCAAAACTATCGTCCGGAAGCAGTCTCTGTTCATCCTGATACTCCGGGAATGCTGCAATGTCTTCAAAAGCAGGATCTGGAAGGCGTTGCCGGCAGATTGTGCAATGTATTGGAAAGCGTTACAATTCCTGAGCATCCGCAAATAGGGCAAATTAAAGCCTGGATGCGTGAGTATGGGGCGATGGCCAGCTTAATGTCTGGCAGTGGACCTACTGTATTTGGGCTTACTCCGGATCCGGAAAAGGCTGATTATATTGCGACTAAATTAGAAAAATTGAGCCAAGCCCAGATCATTGTGGCTAAAACTGTGGCTGAAATGAGGGGAGAAAATGGAACGAAGACTATCGCCAATTAAATTGGATAGTTATCAACCGTTGCGCGAAGTGGTTTGCGAAACCCTTCGGGATTCAATCCGCAATGGTGTGTTACAACCAGGCGAACGGTTAATGGAAATTCAACTGGCCGAGGAGCTGGGCGTGAGCCGGACTCCGGTGCGTGAAGCCATCCGGAAGCTGGAACTGGAAGGATATGTGATCATGCTGCCGCGGCGCGGTACCTATGTTGCCAATCTCTCCATCAAGGATATCAATGAAGTTTTTGAAATCCGTACCGCTCTGGATGTTTTGGCAACAGGACTTGCTGCTGAAAGAATTACTGAAGAGGAACTCGAACAGCTGGAGCGTTTGCTGGTGCAAATCGGCGAATATATTGAACAAAATGATATGGAAAAGATTGTCGAGATTGATACGCAATTCCATGACATTTTATATCGCGCCAGTCGAAATGACCGTCTTGTTGGTATTATTAATAACTTACGTGAACAACTCACCCGGTTTCGTTCGATTTCGATGTCCTATCCTGGCCGATTGAAAAAAACACTGGAAGAACATAGCCGAATGGTAGAAGCAATCGCTCAACGGGATGTAGAGCTTGCTCAAAGGCTGGCTGTTGAACATATGGAAAACTCTGAACAAACATTGCTGCTGGATATGCACGAACTTGCAAAAGAATAGAGTGGTTTTTTATTCCTAAGTTTTTAATGATAGCTTTGACTAAACGCAGTGCAGGAGGTTGCGGTGAATGTATGATGCCATTATCTTGGCCGGTGGAGCGAACAGCAAAAGCCTGAGTAAATTGAATTCCCAGCCGTATGAGGCTTTAATAGAAATAGCCGGCAGACCGATGGTTTCATTTGTTGCTGAAGCCTTGGCTGCAAGTTCTCAGGTAGAGCGGATTTTTGTCATCGGTCCGGCTAAAGAATTGGCAGATTGTGAACTTCCAGAAAGGACAACGATCTTGGAGGGGGGGCGTACCATTCTTGATACCATTAGTATTGGCATGGCGGCACTCGGTCATCAACGGAAAGTTTTAGTAGCGACAGCCGATATTCCACTCTTAACACACGCTGCAGTGGATGATTTTTTAGCGCAATGCGCTGCTATAACAGCTGACCTCTATTATCCAGTTGTCGAAAAAGAAGTCAATAACCGGCATTATCCTGATAGTAAACGGACTTATGTTAGATTGCGGGAAGGCATTTTTACTGGTGGTAATATATTTTTGGTAAACCCGAACATCGTACCTCAATGCATGACGGTTGCCGAGAAAATCATCGATAATCGAAAAAATCCTTGGAAATTAGCATGCATCATGGGCTGGCTATTTTTATTTAAATTTATTATTGGCAGACTGACCTTGAAAGCTGCTGAAAGCCGGGTTTCAGAAATATTAGGGATTACCGGCGCTGTGATTCAGTCCACTTACCCTGAGTTGGGCATTGATGTGGATAAAGCCAGTGACCTGGAATTAGTACGAACAACATTTTCATTAAGCAAAAACTAACCTGAACTACGCGGCAACAGCCGCTTACCTTTTAACGGTGATTTGAACTGCAAGCCATGCAGCTCAAGTCACCGTTTTTGCATTAAACCAGCCATTGGGGACGGTTCCAATTGGCAGGAAAAGAGCGGAGAGGTCTTGAGTCCTTCACACCTTGCAGTTGAATGCTCCATTTGCTGTATGAGTACTAAGATTTTGCTAATTTGGGAATAATAGTTGTGATTTTTTAATTTCGTTAGAGCATGCTGCGGGTTCGGGGGAGGTAGTTTTATGAATGCATATCTAGGGATCGATGTTGGTTCGGTGAGTACCAATATCATCGTACTTGATCAAACCGGTGCGGTAACCGACAGTCTATATGTACGTACTCAAGGAAGACCGATCATGGCCGTGCAGGATGGTTTGCGAGAGATACAACGGCGCAATCCTGGACTAAAGGTTACAGGTGTAGGAACAACCGGCAGTGGGCGTCAGTTGACCGGTGTTATTGTTGGTGCTGACAGCGTCAAGAATGAAATCACAGCGCATGCTGTTGCGGCCATGCACCTGGTGCCTGATGTGCAGACCGTTCTGGAAATCGGCGGACAGGACTCGAAGATCATTATTATCCGTAATGGCGTGGTGACTGACTTTGCCATGAATACGGTATGTGCGGCTGGAACGGGTTCTTTTTTGGATCAACAGGCGGCTAGGCTCAATATCCCCATTGAGCAATTTGGGATTATTGCGTTAGAATCAACGGCTCAAGTACGTATTGCCGGACGATGTGCTGTTTTTGCCGAATCAGATATGATTCATAAGCAGCAGACTGGGCATCCTATTCAAGATATTCTGAATGGTTTATGTCAGGCTTTGGTCCGAAATTATTTAAATAATGTCGGCAAAGGCAAACAACTCACAGGACCCATCTTGTTTCAGGGCGGGGTTGCAGCCAATCAGGGCATGAAGCGGGCCTTTGAGGAAGCCTTGGGTTGTGAGGTTATCATTCCGCCCCATTACAATGTGATGGGAGCCGTAGGGGCAGCTTTGCTGGCACGTGAAGAAGTGGCGCAGGGAAAGGTTACTGCTTTTCGCGGGTTTGCTGCTGTCAATAGCGAGTATATCCCCCGGAGCTTTGAGTGCAGCGGCTGCGCCAATCTGTGTGAGGTCATTGAACTAAAGATGGATGGCACGGTCATTGGGCGGTGGGGCGATCGCTGCGGGAAATGGAGTAATCAGGTGCCGGTAGCTTTGATAAGCTGATAATCTACATAAAAGGATGATGAAGATGCAGGCTAGGATAGGGCTGCCGCAAGGATTGCTGTATTATCAGTATGGAGCAGTATGGGAACGGTTTTTTCGGGAACTGGGCAGTGAAGTGATTGTATCTGGCGAAACAACTCGGGAAACGCTGGATGCAGGCAGTGTTTTAGATGAGATTTGTCTGCCGGCCAAGGTGTATTATGGTCATACGGCCAAGTTATATCACCAGGTTGATTATTTATTTGTTCCACGGGTCATTAGTGTGCAAAAAGGGCAGTATACTTGTCCGAAAATTATCGGGATGCCAGATATGCTGCGTACAAATATTAAGGCGTTACCGCCGATTATTGACATTGATGTGAATTTGCGGCAATCCAGCCGTAATTTATATCAGTCTGTTACCACAGTAGGGAAAATGGTGGGAAAGAATGCTATAACGAGTATGGCGGCCTGGTATAAGGCCTGGACGCAGCGCGACCAGCCTAGTACCTGTTTAACGAATGCTGGGCAACAGCCCAGCGTCGCATTAATTGGTCATCCTTATTTAATTTATGATCGTCAAATGAGCATGAGCGTTATGAATAAACTACAGCAAATGGGATTAACTGTTTTGACTCCGGAAATGGTGGATAGCAGGACGGCTAATCAGGCAGCCAGTATTTTAGGTAAAAAGATATTTTGGAGCAGCAGCCATCATCTGGCAGGTGCGGCATTAGCCCTCATGACTGGGCGCAATCCGGTTAAGGGAATTATTTTTATGACCTGCTTTGCCTGTGGACCGGATGCTCTGATTGGCGAGCTCATTGCTCAGCGGGCTAGTTCGCTCAATATTCCCTGTATGCATTTATCCATTGACGAGCATACTGCTGAGGCCGGTTTTATCACCCGCTTGGAAGCGTTTACTGACATGCTTACCCGGAGGTGGCGTCAATGATTGTAGCTTTTCCTCATATGGGACATTTACATATTGTATTGAAAGAATTATTCAATGGGTTTGGCTGTCAGGTTATGACACCGCCGCCTGTTTCAAAGCGCACGCTGGAATTGGGCGCAAAGTATTCACCGGAAACGGTATGCTTGCCTTTTAAGATGACTTTAGGCAATTTTATTGAAGTTTTGGAACAAGGCGCAGATACGCTGGTGACCTGTGGTGGTGTTGGCCCGTGTCGTTTAGGCTATTATTCAGAAGTACAAAAAGGTATTCTCGAACAACTCGGCTATCAATTCAACATGGTAACGGTTGAACCGGATTTGTTTGACGTGATCGGCAAGCTGCGTCAAATGACTGTGGGGAAAAACTGGCGCGAAATCTACTGCTCTTTTCAACAGGCAGGAGCTAAAATGGGAGCATTGGATGTCATTGAGCAGCAGCTTAATATCATCCGGCCCAGAGAACTGATGCCAGGCAGTGCAGATCGTATTGGCGTTCAGGCCGTTCAGGCTATTGATCATGCAAGGTCGGTCAATGAAGTAAAGGCCATTGAGCGCAGTGTTCTAGGAGAGCTAAAGCGTCTGCAGCAAAAGCCGGAGTTTAAGCCGTTGAAAATCGGGTTGGTGGGAGAAATCTATGTGATGTTGGAACCGTTCATCAACCAGGAATTGGAGCGGCGGATGGGGCAAATGGGGGTTGAAGTGCATAAGACTATGTATTTAACTGATTATGTGCGTACTCATTTACTGCGCAAACGAGAATATCTTGATCATTATAAGGTATTATCAGCTTTGGCTAAACCTTATCTTGGACACTATGTGGGCGGGCATGGACTTAAGAGTATTGCCCGAACCATTCAAATGGGGCAGCAGGCTTATGATGGTGTCATCCAAGCCTATCCTTTTACCTGCATGCCTGAAGTCATTGCTAAAAATATTCTGCCTCAGGTTAGTGAGGATTTGGATATTCCGGTATTGACACTGGCTTATGATGAGCAGTCCGGCGAGGCAGGGATTATGACCCGCCTGGAGGCTTTTGTTGATTTGCTGAAATATCGCCGGCAGCGTAAGGCTGCTGCCCAATAAAGTCAAAATCCAAGCGCGATGTTATCGCGCTAATCTTTTTTGTGTCCCCTTTGAGTCCTTGCGGATTTTGCGGCTAACCCATTCTCAAGATTTTTTTGATTTCCAGGAATAGTATTCGGTAAGTGGAAATAATAAATGGTAAGCGGCTTGTTTCTAAATTATTCTTTCGGAATGGGCAGGAATTGTCAGGAACGCAGAGAATGTGAATAAAATTAATACGACAAATGATAATATTCGGTTTTTTCCTGACAATGGAGGATTTTTTATGATTAAAGTGCGGCGCATCGAGCGGATTGTTGCCTTAACTAAAATGCTGGTGGATATGCCGGGGCGATTGTTTTCGCTAGGTCATTTCAGCAACCTGTTTGGCGCAGCTAAATCCACCTTAAGTGAAGATATGGTGACCATCAAAGAGGCTATGCAGCAGTTTGGTCTGGGGACTTTGGAAACAGTCTCCGGGGCTGCAGGCGGCGTTCGGTTTATTCCCAAACGGTCTGACCAGGCTGTTAACGAATTATTGCATGATTTGGCCGCGAAGTTAGCTGAGCCGGAACGGATTATTCAGGGCGGATTTTTATACATGACCGATATTTTATTTAATCCAGCCCTCATGGTTCAGATTGGTGAGGTTTTCCGCAAACAATTGGGTCATTTGGCTCCTGATTATATTATGACTGTAGAAACAAAAGGAATACCGCTGGCGCTGATGACGGCCAGAGCCTTCGATTTACCGCTGGTCATTGTTCGGCAAGGCAGCAAGGTGACCGAAGGTCCGGCAGTCAGTATTAACTATGTGACCGGCTCCTCTAAGCGTATTCAAACCATGTCATTGCCACGGCGAGCGATACAAGCCGGGTCTAAAGTGCTGGTCATTGATGACTTTATGAAAGCAGGCGGTACGGCGCGCGGGATCATGGATCTGGCAGGTGAGGTGGGGGTCGAAGTTGTAGGTACCGGAGTGCTTGTTGCCACCGCTGAACCAGCCCAGAAATTAGTTCAGGATTATTTAGCATTGCTTATTTTGCATGATGTGGATCAATATACGAAAAAAATAGATATTCGGCCAGCCTTAGATTTTGACTAAAACTTTACCATAACTTTTTGACGGTAGCCGATTGGAGGTCATTATGATTAATCAGCAAGAAATTTTATCTGCTGCTGACGTTCAGGATGCGTACAATTCATTAAAAGACATTGTTCATAATACTCCGCTTGATCGCAGTGCAACCTTTAGTAGTATGGCTGGCTGTGATGTTTATCTAAAGCTGGAGAATTTGCAGAAAACCGGCTCTTTTAAAATCCGCGGGGCTTACAATAAAATTCGCCTGTTAACCCAGGCCGAAAAAGCACAGGGGGTTATTGCCGCTTCGGCAGGCAATCATGCGCAGGGCGTAGCGTATGCGGCCCGGATGGCTAAGACCAAAGCCACGATTGTTATGCCGGAAGCGGCACCGCTGGCTAAAATTACGGCTACCCGCGGCTATGATGCCGAAGTGGTCTTAAGTGGTGCCGGGTATGATGAAGCTTATCTAAAGGCACAGGAAATTCAGGCTCAGACCGGGCAGACTTTTGTTCACGCCTTTAATGATCATGCGGTTATTGCCGGTCAAGGCACTGTTGGCTTGGAAATTTTACAATCACTGCAGGATGTCACCGCAATTGTTGCCCCTATTGGCGGCGGCGGCCTGATTGCCGGTCTGGCATTGGTGGTCAAACAAATGGCGCCCCATGTTAAAATTTATGGTGTGCAATCTGAAGGTGCCCCGGCTATGTATATGTCTAAACGTGAGCACACCATTAAAACAACACCAGATGCTGTAACGATGGCGGATGGTATTGCGGTGAAAGTGCCAGGGAATTTAACCTTTGATATTATTGATAAGTATGTGGATGATATTGTTGTGGTCAGTGATGAAGCCATTGCCAGTACGATATTGATGGTATTGGAACGGGCCAAACTCATGGTTGAAGGAGCAGGTGCAGTCAGCTTGGCAGCTGTGCTGAATGGCAAGGTGCCGGCCAGGGGAAAAGTTGTCAGTGTAATTTCCGGCGGCAATATTGATGTTAATTTTATTTCACGCATCATTGAGCGAGGCTTAGTGAAAGCCGGCCGGCGAGTTAAAATTACCACGTTGATTGCCGATCGGCCGGGTATGCTGCAAAACCTGTTGGCTGTTATCACCCGGCTTAAAGCCAATGTGATTAATGTTTATCATGACCGGGTCGAGCGAAATGTTCCAATCGGCCAGGCCGTGGTGGAGATTTGCTTGGAAACGCGCGATGCCTTACATACTGAGGAGATTATGGCGAATCTTCGACAGGAAGGCTATATAGCCAAGATCATTTAAAGCTAGGGCTCCTGGATGAAGGTGCCCTAGCTTGTCTATTGTATTTTTCTGATTACTCGCCATATTCTGCAATTAAATTTTGTTGCAGGAATATAGCTAATTGTGTCGAACAACTCTATGTTCTAGTCTAAATAGATAACCTTAGAATTTGGAAAAACTTCTAAGGTACCGCTTTTGATCGCTAGGTCCTCCAAGTGTGCAAAGGAGACTAAGCGTGCTTCTTTGTGTTCTTCGAGTATTTTGCGGTTTAAGGAAAAGGTATGTGGGTGAGTTCAAGAAATGGGGGAACGGTCATGTCACAACTATTATCGATGATTTTGGCGGCAGGCAAAGGAACGCGGATGAAGTCATTGCAGCCCAAGGTGTTGCATCGTGTGGGCGGTAAGAGCATGGTACAGCACGTTCTTGATGCTGCAAAGAAGGCTGGAGCTGAGCGCAGCGTAGTTGTTATTGGTTTTGGAGCGGAAAGTGTAGCAACAGCGTTGGGAGATCAAGCTGAATTTGTTGTTCAGGCAGAGCAGTTAGGTACAGGGCATGCTGTGATGCAGGCTCGTGAATTGCTGGCTGACTTTGAGGGAACAGTAATGGTGTTATGCGGCGATACTCCGCTGCTGCGCAGTGAATTGCTGGCAAAGCTTTATGACGAACATCGTCAGTCACAGGCGGCAGCTACTGTCTTAACGGCGCATATGCCTGATCCCACCGGTTATGGCCGGGTCATTCGCAATCGCGATGGGCAGGTCGTGAAAATCGTGGAGCATAAAGACGCTACAGCGGAAGAAAGGCTGGTTACTGAAGTAAACACCGGCATTTACTGTTTTGAACGAGCCGCATTGTTTCATGCATTGGCTGGGCTGAATTGCAATAATGTGCAGGGTGAATATTATCTCACTGATGTCATCAGTATCCTTGCCAGCAATCATACTAAAGTTTGGGCCACCCCTGCCGAGGATTTTCAGGAAACTTTCGGAATTAATTCCCGGGCTCAATTGGCTGAAGCCGAGAAGATTTTGCGCAAGCGCAAAGCTTTGGAGCTAATGGACAGCGGGGTCACCATTATGGATGCTGACAGCACGTTTATTGATGCTGATGTGACCATTGGTGCTGATACGATCATTTATCCTTTTACCTGGATCGAAGGCGCTACTACAATTGGCAGTGGCTGTGAGATTGGTCCCAATACCCGGTTGCAGAATATCGTGATCGGTGACAATGTGACACTGCATTTTGTATACGCGCATGAGTGTCAGATTGCCGATCAGGTTACCGTAGGACCTTATGTCCATCTGCGGCCTGGAACAGCTTTGGCATCAGGAGTAAAGGTTGGAAATTTTGTTGAGGTCAAGAATTCGCAGATCGGTGAAGGCAGCAAGATTCCTCATCTTAGTTACATTGGGGATACCGATATGGGACAAAAGGTCAATATTGGATCAGGGACAATTACCGTTAATTATGACGGTAAACACAAACACCGCACCACCATTGAGGACGGTGCATTCATTGGCTGCAACACCAATTTAGTTGCACCCGTAACAGTGGGTGAAGGGGCTTATGTAGCTGCCGGATCAACGATAACCAAAGATGTTCCCGCAACATCACTCGGTGTTGCCAGAGCTCGGCAGTCCAACATTGAAGGCTGGGTTAACAAGCGCAAAGGGTAACCCGCCGTGTTTGTTTCGGCTTGTATTGAGTTTCATGCCGCAAGGTTGCCTTGTGGTTAAAAAATAAGTTTTATAGCGTTTTTGGGAGGTAATTGCAAAATGATTTTAGAGGATAGTAAACGATTGCGAATTTTTACCGGTAATTCTAACCCGGCTTTGGCTCACGAGATTGCCGCGCATATTGGTGTTTCAGTGGGAGATGCATTTGTCGGGCATTTTAACAATGGTGAAACACAAGTCATTATTGATGAGAGTGTACGGGGTAAAGAAGTATTCATTGTTCAACCTACTTGCTATCCTGTCAATGATAGTCTGATGGAATTATTAATTATGGTTGATGCCTGTAAGAGGGCTTCGGCCCGTCACGTAACGGCGGTTATTCCTTATTATGCTTATGCACGTCAAGATCGCAAAACTCGAGGCCGCGAGCCTATCTCCGCGAAGCTGATCGCCAATCTGCTGACCACTGCCGGGGTAAGCCGGGTGGTAACCATGGACTTGCATGCCGGCCAAATTCAGGGCTTCTTCGATATACCACTTGACCATCTTATTGGCGTTCCTATTTTGTCTGATTACATTGAATCAAAAAAATTAACTGATTTGGTAGTTGTATCGCCTGACCTAGGTGGTGTGACAAGAGCAAGACAACTTGCCGACCGACTGCACGCGCCTATTGCCATCATTGAGAAACGCCGTCCAATGCCAGGTGTTGCTGAAGTGATGAATCTGATTGGTAATGTTGAAGGCAAAACGGCAGTCATTGTTGATGATATTGTCGATACTGCCGGTTCATTGACCGAAGGCGCTAAAGCCTTGGAACGCTTTGGTGCAAAAGAAGTTTATGCCTGCTGTACGCATGCTGTATTAAGTGATCCAGCGGTGGAACGCATTGTAGCTTCGAATATGAAGGAATTGATCGTAACCAATACCATCCCATTGCCTGAAGCAAAACTGCATCCTAAAATCAAAGTCTTGTCTGTTGCTCCATTATTTGGTGAAGCCATTGTCCGTATTTTTAGCGAATTATCGGTGAGTAAACTATTCGATTAATATAGATGGTGAAAGGGCGCGATGACTATCGCGCCCTTTTTTGCAAGCAAAAATAAGCCGGAGTGGATCATAACATTCCGGAAGTCGTGTGCGGTAAGTTTTCACTGTTTAAAAATTCTGACTGCTATGATATAATCGCAATGAGGTGAGCATGATGTTGTGTCAACTGTCAGTCGAGCGGGCTAAACCTGAGGATATTCCAGCTATTGCAGCGGTATTTACTGAAAGCTTTAAAGAAAGTGTTCTGCATCATTGCGGCCGTTTGCCAAAGCCTCAGGCCATGCAGGATGTGTTCAGACTGGTTTATGAAGCCGAGCCTCAGGCTGCCTTGATTGCACGTCGTGATGATGGCCAGGTTGTTGGCTACTGTTTTGCTCCCACCGTTTTACCTCGATTATGGATGAAAGCCATTTGTGGCGGACATATTTTTAAATGGACATGGCGCTGGCTTACTGGGCAGTATGGTTTTGGACTGCATCCGGTCAAAGTCATTGTGATGAATAAAGTGGCGTTTCTCGGTTCAGCTGTCAGCCCGACAAAATCTGCGAATGCCAGGATCCTTTCGATTGCAGTAGCAGAGGCCTGTCGCGGCCAAGGAATTGCAAGCCGTCTGATGGAGCAAGCCTTGCTCTATTTTAAAGAACGTAAGGCCAACAGGGTGCGCCTTGAGGTTCGCCCGGATAACATTCCGGCAATAAAAGTTTATGAAAAGTTAGGTTTCTACCGCTCTGGTTATACAGCTGACTCTCAAGGACAGTGGCTCATTATGTTTAAAGAAATGGAGTAATGATCATGTTTGATAACATGCGCCTGATAAGCATGCTAGGCGTGCTGACAATCATTGTAATCATTGGTTTGGTACTAGACTATCTGCATATCTTACGCCGCCCTGTCCGGCTTGGTTTCTATACAGCCATTTTGGGCATTATTTTTGGTGTTGCACTGACCTTGAGTGCTGTAATCCCGGAAAATGATGTTTTCGGGCGGGTTTTTTGTGAGGTCAACACGAAGCAAAAAGTGGTTGCGCTGACTTTTGATGATGGTCCTTATCCGCCATACACCAATCAGGTTCTGGATATTCTAAAAGAGAACAACGTCAAGGCTACTTTCTTTCTGCTTGGTAAAAATGCAGCGGATCATCCCGAGCTTGTTCAGCGTATTTATGCGGAAGGCCACCAAATTGGCAACCATACCTACAACCATGTGGATTTATTGAAAGTAGACCGGAGTACCGTAGTCTCTGAACTGGAGAGAACCAATCAAGTTTTGTTTGCTATTACGGGTGTTAAACCGCATATTGTACGTCCGCCGCATGGATTCCGTGATCCGGTTGTGCTGGAGGTTATGGCTGAGCAAGGTCTTAAAGTCGTTGAATGGTCGGTCATGAGTCGTGATTGGACCAATCCTGGTATGGAGGTTATCGCCAATCGAGTGCTTGATAAGACCCGCAATGGGTCGGTCATCTTGCTGCATGATGGTGATGGCATTGCCGCGCAAGCTTCACGGGCGCAAACCGTTGAGGCCACCAGGCTGATTATCCATCAATTAAAAGCTGAAGGCTATACTTTTGTTACAGTAGATGATATTTTAGCTAAAGCGGAGGGCACGAATAAGTGAAGATTATAGTTGGACTGGGTAATCCCGGTCAGGAATATAGTGCGACCCGGCATAATGTGGGCTTCTTTGTTGTGGACGAATTGGCCAGACGCTGGGGTGCAGAAGTCTGGCGCAGTAAATTTGATGCCCAGATTGCTGAGCGCCGCAGTGGTGGTCAGCAGTCGCTGTTAGTTAAGCCACAGACTTATATGAACTTAAGTGGCACAGCGGTGGGGGCTTTGGTACGCTGGCACAAAGTAACCGCAGAGGATATTATTGTTATTTATGATGATATGGATTTGGCGGTTGGGCGTCTGCGCCTCCGGACCAAAGGCAGTTCTGGCGGCCACCGTGGTATTGAATCTTTGATCAGTCATTTGGGAACTGATGTCTTTGCCCGCGTTCGGGTTGGCGTTGGTCGCCCACCTGAAGGCTGGACAGTGAATAATTACGTCCTGAGTAAGTTCTCAACAGAAGAAGCACCGCTGATTAAAGAAGCGGTTGAACGGTCAGCTCAAGCAGTCGAATGTATTATCGCTCAGGGAATTACCAAGGCAATGAATACGTTTAGTAAATAGACCAGGGAAACCTGGTTTTTTTGCGGGGATATATATATTTGCAAAAGCTGCTATTTTTGGATAATTCTTTTTTGTTGATCTTCTAAACATTGGGATGTAAAATATAGTGGATGACGTGTTCGCTTATTATAAAATGAAGGAAGGCTTGTTCGAATGCTTACTCGACGCCAGTTTTTAAAAGGTTGTACCGGGGCTGCTGTCGCGGTAGCTGGGCTGTCTTTTTTTTCCGGTAATCGTATCTTAGATCAATTGACTAAGAGTATCCCTATTTTGTTATATCATCGGGTAGGCCCTGAGTCGGACCCTCTGACTGTGAGTACGCAGCGGTTTCAGCAAGATATAGAGTTTCTAAGCTGGGCTGGCTATCATTCACTGTCACTGGAACAGGTCAGGCAGCATATCGTAGCAGCAGCACCTTTACCGGATAAGCCTTTACTGATTACTTTTGATGATGGATATTTAGATAACTACACCAATGCCTTTCCTATTCTTCAGCAGTATTCGATGAAAGCAAGCTTTTATATCATCACTGGCATGGTGGGACAAACCGAGCGGATGAGCGCAGCGCAGATTCGCGAAATGACAACAGCTGGCATGGATTTTGGTTCTCATACTGTTACTCATCGGCCTTTGGCTGGCTTAACTCTAGATGAAGCTGGCAAAGAGCTGAAGAATTCCAAACATGACCTTGAGCAAATGATGGGCAAGTCTGTTAGTTTTACGGCTTATCCTTGTGGCAGTTACAGTCCTGAAGTTCTTGATATTGCCAAAGAAACTGGTTATGTTGGTGGTTTTTCCACTCGTTATGGTTTCGCCGGTTTTAGCAATAACCTGGCTATTCGGCGTATTCCAATCTTTCACTCGGACCGTTCGATCTCTTATGTCATGTTTAAGAAGGGATTCCTGCCTACTATGTTTAGCTAGTTGCTAATATTTATAGATAAAACATTAAAAAGCTTAATCCAATTGGATTAAGCTTTTCTCATTTACCGTGTGCCTACTTTACTTAGCGGGGAGCCTTTTTACTGTTATCATAAGGCAATGGAATATATTGAACGGATGGGCGCTGTTGTGCTGGCTGTGGATATAGCTCCATAAGTTCATAGACTTCTAACGGCATTTCATTGCAAATGCTGGGTAACCCCATTTCCCGCAGCATATCGCAGGTAATGGGAAAGTCATGAGTCCAGCGTCCCTCAGACAGGGTATGAGCCAGTTCTTCGGCTTTCTCGGCAGGCATTTTGTCTAACAGCAAGGATTTGACGAAGACCTCAACTTGCCGAACGGCTTTTTCAGCCATGTCAGCCAATATCAAGGTATTGTCATCAATGCGGTCGATATTTTTCTGACTGACTACTTTGAGAATAGAGGCTGCGGGATATTGCCCCAGCTGTGGATCTACCGGACCCAAAACAGCATTGGGATCTAAGATGATTTCGTCGGCAGCTAAGGAAATCATGGTTCCGCCTGACATGGCATAGTGTGGGACAAATACCGTTACTTTGGCCTGGTGCTGCTGCAAAGCGCGGGCAATTTGTTCCGAAGCCAGCACTAAACCACCTGGTGTATGGAGAATTAAATCAATCGGCATATCAGGCGGCGTTAAGCGGATGGCCCTCATAATATGCTCAGAGTCTTCGACGTTGATATAGCGGCTAATAGGAATTCCCAGTAGGCTGATGGCTTCCTGACGGTGAATCAAACTGATGACGCGGGAGCCGCGCTTTTCTTCAATCTTGCGGAGCAGGCTTAATCGCTGTACTGCAATGCTGCGTTGTTTGAGCATTGGCAACAAGGTAATGATAATAAATAAAAACCACATAATATCTGTAAATCCTATGTTCATATTCTCACCTCGCATTACTGTATAGATACCTATTAGACTAAGCGCTGCAGGAATCCTCTATTCTTGACTCATTCTGCAGAATCTCCGGAGTAAGTACATACGATGCTGTTCCAGAAGCAAAGAGAGCATCTTAACATGCAGCAGCATGAAAGACACTCTCAAAATTCCTAATCCACATAGACCGGTCTGGCATAGCAGTAATCGCAGCCGGTAAAGCATGGTTTAGGCGGCCAGCCGCCTAGATCGATTGTTTGCGAGCAGCCGCACTGCGGGCGTCTGCGAGGGGAAGCATCATTTAATGGAGCCTGGGTATTGTGCAGCAGCTGCAATTGTTTGCTGTCGATGCACTTACTGTCTGGGAACCCAGGTACACAGCAGGGTGAAATCTGAACATGAAACTGTTGTTCCAATGCTTTGAACCAAGTACCAATTCGGGCACGTTCAGCTTGGTCAGGCGGAACAATGGTGCAGCCAATCGAGCGGAAGCGCCGCAGCACTTTATCATACAAGCGTTCCAGGAAGCTAAAGCTGATATTGCGAATTCCATGCCTGGCAGCGTGCTCAAGCATTTCGGGCAGCATACTCAGGTTTGAGAACAAGTTTCCCTGGCTGTCTGTCACGGTAACCAGTGGATCAACTCTTAATCTGATTCGATCCGGTTTTCCAACCAATTCAATGATTTGGGGCAGAGTGACCAAAGCCTGTTGATAACGTGGGGAATTTGGTTCCAGAATTAAAGGTTTTTTATCAGCTCTCACGCCAATCGGCAGCTGGCCAAGGCCCGTAATGGTAAGCTGAACAGCAAGCTGGATATTTCGACTTTTTAACAATAATAAATAATCATGGAGTGGTTGAGTCAGCAAGGCTTGCGGGTGTTTGGTCCATAGCACTAAGCTATGGACAGCCAGTCCTTTAGCCAGCCTTTTCTCCACTTCAGTGATAATATCCTGGGGATAATATTTCGGCATATCAGTCATACGCGAGGCACTCAATACGATGTTAGGCTTACTGCCAGTTTCAAGCGGCAGGCCGTCAAACAAGGTCATAACTTAGAAACTACAGGAAGTCTCGTTGCATTTCTGGTCGGCATTTAATTCGGCAGCTAAGTTGGCCAGTTTTGCCGACATTTCCAAGAGTTCCTGACTTTGACCAGTGAGCTTTTCAATAGTAGTGGCCTGATGCTGATTGACTGAGTCGATTTGCGTGATTTCCTGCGTGATTTTTTGAATGGATTCGCTGATGCGTTTGAGGGTGGTCGTGATTTGCGTTGCTGAACTGGAACTATTGACCGCAAGTTTACGGACTTCCTCGGCCACAACGCCAAAGCCGCGCCCTTGCTCACCAACCCGTGCCGCTTCGATGGCAGCATTCAGCCCTAGCAGATTGGTTTGACTGGCAACATTTTTTATAAAACTAATGACAGAGTCGGTTTCACCAACTTCTTTATTCGCCTGGACGGCAAGTTCTTTTAAATATTGGCCGCTGGCGGCTAGCTCTTGGGCCTGGGCGAGAATGGACTGCAAAGCAGACGAAAGCACATTGGCTGAACTGGAAAGATGACCGGCAGCATCTTGCAGCACTTCCTTGCGCTCCAGGGACTCGTGCACGGCTACAGCCCCGAGAATTTTTCCGGCATTATCCATGATTGGCATGCTGATGGCAATATAGGGAATACCATAGACCTCTTTGGAAACTTCGACCACAACGCGGCGTTGTTTCTGCATGGCTTGGTGTACGGCAGCGCCGGGTTTAATTCTTTCACCAGCAACAACTTGTCCTTTTAGTTCAGGTATCGAATAAGACACCAGCCACTTCTCATGGTCACTTACGACCATGCCAACTTTACCGCTTAACAGTTGAGGGACATATTTAGCAATTTGTACGAATGAGTCCAATAATGTCGTTTCTCCCACTGCAATACACATCCTTTGAATGTTTCTTTAAAATGTATACTATCTAATTCGATAAATATTGGATATAACCTCCAATTTTGCAATAATTCTGAAAAAAATTCCATCAATTTACATCAGACTTTTATGTTGGAAAACAGCGGTTATAGGCGATTTATAGGAGACATGCTATAATAAAATGTAGAAAGATATCAATTGCGGTGAAACGAATGCGGCTGATTGTAAAATATCATGGTTGCTGCATGTAGACAATTATGAAGTTTTATTGTGGATTCAAAATGGAGTGATAGAATGTTAACAGCGTTATATGCTGATAAAAATGGAGAAATTTATGATGCCCCTGGTTATCAGGCGGTAGGGAGAGTGGGCGCAGAAGACGTTGTGCTGGCGCTGGAAGATATGATTCCCCTGCCGGAAGGTGCTGATCTTATGTACCTGCCAGGCCGGCAGGCAATTGGTGCTGAGGACGGGCATGTGCTGCCAATCACAGGTAATCTGATGGCTGTGGCTGCAATTTTACCAGTCGGCTACACACGTACTCATATCCCGGCATTTCTCAAGAAGGCTGCAGCTCCGGTGTTACCGCTGTATGGCTATGCTGCGGTGGCTCTTTATCAAGATGAGCTTTATGTGGCTGCAGTGCCGAGTGATGAAAATGCAAAATGGCATCCGTATCATTACAATACGCCGGAACTTAAGAAGCTGGTTACAAAAGTGAAAAAGGATTTGCGTGGCAATCGTATTGTCGAGCAAGTGGCGAACTGTTCATTAAAATGGCATTGCTGTACGGCACAGAATTTATTTTATCGTCGCTGGGAAGCTGGTATTCCCACTTCACCCGTGTGTAATGCCAATTGTTTTGGCTGTATTTCGCTGCAGCCTTCTGAATGCTGTCCGTCGCCGCAAAGCCGGATTGACTTTACGCCGACAGCTGAGGAAATCGCTGACGTAGGAAGTTATCATTTAAGCCATGCACCGGATGCCATTATTAGTTTTGGTCAAGGCTGCGAAGGGGAACCCTCATTGGCGGCTGAAGCCATTGCAGCCGGTATTCAGCTCATTCGAGCCAGAACTGGCCGGGGTCAAATCAATATGAATACCAATGCAGGCTATACGGCTGGTATCAAGAAAATTGTGGATGCCGGGCTTGATACCATGCGGGTCAGTATTATCAGTGCTCAAGAAGAAACATATCAGGCCTATTATCGCTGCAACTACAGCCTGGAAGATGTTAAAGCGTCAATTTGCTATGCAAAGGCCAAAGGTGTCTATGTATCGCTGAATATGCTCTCCTTCCCCGGGCTGAATGATCGTCCGGAAGAAGTGGATGCTTGGCTGGAGTTTCTTGCTGAGACCAAGGTAGATATGATACAATTACGCAATCTTAATGTTGATCCTGATGCATTTTTAGCCATCATGCCAGTACAGCAGCAAAAGCCTTTTGGGGTTAAAACCTTTTTAACCAAGCTAAAAGAAAGATTTCCTGAAATTACCATTGGTAGCTTCAGCCATTATATTACTAAAAGTGGGGAATAATTGTTGCGCAACATATTACGGTATGCTATAATTGTCTGGTAATAAACCTAAGTGGCTTTATCTAATGCCCGAGGCATTTAACAATATTAAAACCCTGCCGCTCGGGGTACAAAGTGAGGTGCAAGATAATGAAAGAGAAAATTCATCCAGCTTATAACGAAGCGAAAGTAATCTGCGGTTGTGGTAACACTTTTACTACAGGTTCTATTAAAAAAGAACTACGTGTGGACGTATGCTCAAAATGTCATCCGTTCTTTACTGGCCAGCAGCGTAACATTTCAGCCGGCGGACGTGTTGAGAAATTCAATAAACGTTACGGTAAATAAGGTAAATGGGCAGCAGAGCAGCAATGCTCTGCTTCATTTATAATGAGACATCATTGAACCACAGGGTACACAGAGTACGCAGAGGGAACGTTGAGATGCTATTATTTGCGCCAGTTGCTGGTGCCGAATTATCCTTCGTGACCACTCTGTGAACACTGTGACTTCTGTGGTTAATTCATATATTAAGCTAGCTAAGGGAGGGAATACCGTGAAAACAAAAGTTAATATTGGCGGTCAGGCTGTCATTGAAGGAGTTATGATGCGTGGTCCTGTCCATATTGCAACTGCGGTGCGTGAGCCATCAGGCAGCATCAATGTGAAGAAGGAAAAATTATCCTCAATTACTGAACGGTATCCAATCCTAAAAAAACCTATGCTGCGCGGGGTTGTCGCGCTGGCTGAATCGCTAATCCATGGGTTAAAAGCTTTGTCATTCTCTGCCCAAGCGGCTGGTGATGAAGGTGAGGAACTTACTGATAAAGAGTTAGCCATGACCATGGCATTCTCATTATGTTTGGCGATTGTGTTGTTTGTTATCATTCCGACTTATGCGGCAAAATATATCCATAGTGCGATTACTGACTCGCGATTGCTTAACCTGGCTGAGGGTGGATTGCGGATGGGGATTTTCTTTGCTTACATTTATGGGATCTCCCGAATGAAAGATATTCAACGGGTATTTGAATACCATGGTGCTGAGCATAAAACCATTCATGCCTACGAGGCGGGAGTGCCGCTTACGGTTGAAAATGTACGTGGTTTTAGTACACTGCATCCGCGCTGCGGAACAGCTTTTTTGCTTATTGTCATGGTTGTGAGTATTATCATGTTCGCTTTTCTTGGCTGGCCGGATTTATGGCTGCGGATTGTATCGCGGATTGTGCTCATGCCGCTTGTTGCCGGAATCTCTTATGAGATTATCCGCTTTGCCGGAAGAAGCGACAATGCGCTTGTACAATGGGTCATGATGCCTGGACTGTGGCTGCAGAAACTGACTACCCGCGAACCAAGCGATGATCAAATCGAAGTGGCTATCCGGGCGCTGGAAGAAGTCCGTCCTGAACAGCCAGCCACACTTGAGGCTTAATACCAGGGAATAACGACGTTGAACCGCAGAGTACGCAAAGTGGACACGAAGGGAAGCGCGATGTTATCACGCTTAGAACATGAATCATCCTCCTCTGCGTACGCTGTGGTTAATAAGAAGGTTGCTCTCCGTTTTATTTTTATGATGAGGTGAAATTTGTGCTTGATAAACTGCAGGCAGTTGAAGATAAATATATGGAGCTGGAATCACTGATTAGTGATCCGGCTATCATGAGCGATATGAATGAGTGGCAGAAATATACCCGTGAACATGCCAAACTTACGGAAATTGTCACGAAATTTCGGGAATATAAGCAAGTCCAACAGGCTTTGACTGAGGCTCGGGAAATGCTGAAAGAAAAACTGGATGACGATTTCCGGGATATGGTTGAAGCTGAGTTTTCTGAGATGAAAGACAAGAACGTGAAATTAGAAGAAGAGTTGTCGGTATTGTTATTGCCGAAGGACCCTAATGACGACAAAAGTGTTATTGTTGAAATCCGCGGCGGTGCTGGCGGGGATGAAGCGGCACTGTTTGCCGGGGACTTATTCCGGATGTATACGCGGTATGCGGAAAACCAGGGCTGGCGCACCGAATTGCTGGATTCCAATCCTACCGGACTGGGTGGCTTTAAGGAAGTCGTATTTGTCATCGACGGCTATGGCGCCTATAGCAAGCTAAAATATGAAAGCGGTGTTCACCGGGTTCAGCGTGTGCCTACCACTGAGTCGAGCGGGCGGATTCACACCTCAACAGTGACGGTAGCTGTATTGCCGGAGGCTGAAGATGTGGAAGTCTCCATCAATCAAAACGAATTACGCATTGACACGTATTGTGCCAGCGGCGCTGGCGGTCAGCATGTCAATAAGACTGAGTCGGCAGTCCGGATTACCCATTTACCAACAGGAGTTGTGGTTCAGTGCCAGGACGAAAAATCCCAGTTGAAAAACCGTGATAAAGCCATGCGCGTGCTGCGTGCAAAATTATTGGAGCTTGCCCAAGAGGAACAACGGGCAGAGGTGGCCGAAAACCGCAAAAGCCAGGTGGGTACAGGCGATCGCAGTGAACGCATTCGGACTTACAATTTTCCACAGGGCCGGGTGACCGATCACCGGATTGGCATTACGCTGCATAAACTAGATTTTGTGCTTAACGGCGATATCGAAGAATTGATTACTGCGCTCATTACCGCAGATCAAAGCGAAAAACTAAAACAGGTTGAATAGCATGAACAAAACAAATGCACCTTGGACGATTGGCAGTATTTTAACATGGACCGGGCAGTACTTTGCTGAAAAGGGCGTGGAGAATCCGCGCCTTGATGCCGAAGTACTGCTTTCCCATATCCTGGAGCGGGAACGGATTCAACTTTATGTGAATTTTGATCAACCGCTTCAAGCACATGAATTGACGGCTTACCGGGAAGCTGTCAAAAAGCGGGTTGCCCGGATGCCTGTTGCCTATATCACGGGCTGTAAAGAATTTATGGGGCTGGAGTTTTGTGTGACCCCGGCGGTGCTCATTCCGCGTCCGGATACTGAGATTTTAGTGGAAGCTGTCCTGGAAAAGCTGCACGGGTTTGAGCAGCCTGCCTTATTGGATCTTGGTACAGGCAGCGGAGCCATTATTGTTTCCTTATTAGCTAATTTGCCAACCGCCACTGGAGTAGCGGTCGATATTTCAGATCAAGCACTGGTCATTGCTCAGAACAATGCCGAGAAAAATCAGGTTGCCAGCCGCTTGACACTTTGCCAGGGTGATCTCTATCAGCCTGTGACTGGACAAACTTTCGATGCCATCATATCCAATCCACCGTACATTCCGGATCAGGATATTCAGGAGCTGACCCAAGAGGTGAAGCAGGAACCGCACCTGGCTCTGGCAGGCGGCCCTGACGGATTAGAGTTTTATCGCCGGATTGTCCGGGATGCTGCTCATTACTTAAATACGGGCGGCTTCCTGGCACTTGAGGTTGGTATTCACCAAGCGCAGGCAGTAGCAGCTTTGGCTGCGCCAGTGGAGCAGCTTGCCTTTGCTGGGATCATCAAAGATTACGGTGGTATCGACCGTGTGGTTTTATTCCAAAGAAATTAGGAGGTGCGCTGTGCGAACAGAGTATTATCATGTTGATAAAGATAAGCCTGATGCCAGCGTGTTAGACCACGCAGCTGTCATCCTGCGCCGGGGAGGCTTAGTGGCTTTTCCAACCGAGACAGTATATGGTTTGGGTGCCAATGGTCTGGATGAACAAGCTGTTGCCGGTATCTACCGGGCTAAGGGACGTCCTTCGGATAATCCATTAATTTTACATATTGCAGGTCAAGACGAACTAGCAAAACTAGTCCAGGCTGTTCCTACTAATGCGCGGGCACTGATGGAACGATTTTGGCCGGGACCGCTCACCATCATATTCAAACGCAGTCCGATTATTCCTAATGCTGTAACAGGCGGCTTGGATACTGTAGCCATTCGGATGCCTGACTCCTTGGTGGCTCGCGAATTGATCCGCTTGGCCGGAGTTCCTGTTGCTGCTCCCAGTGCCAATACCTCAGGCCGGCCTAGTCCCACCACTGCTCAAGCTGTTCTGGCTGACCTAGATGACAGAATTGAGCTTATTATTGATGCCGGTTCATCCAACATTGGCCTTGAATCGACGGTCATCGATTGTACGACTACGGTGCCCACACTGCTGCGGCCTGGCGGGATTACCCTAGAAATGTTAATCGATGTGTTAGGAGATATTGAAATTGATCCCACCTTGGGAGGCGAACAGGCTATACCCAAGTCACCGGGAATGAAATATACCCATTATGCACCCAATGCGCCGATGATTGTACTGGAAGGGGAAGTTGCCCCGCTTATCGCCAGACTGGCTGCGGAAATTCAGCATAGTTTGAGTGCTGGTAAAACGGTTGGTGCTGTTGTTAGCGGTGAAACAGCTGAACAGCTTCAGTCTGAGGTTATTGTCGCAAGTTACGGGAAACGGACTTCACCGGCAGATATTGCAGCCAATCTCTATGAAGCACTCCGGTATTTTGATGCGCATCCGGTTGATGTCATTTATGCCGAAGGAATTAGCGAGAATGGTTTGGGCTTAGCTGTCATGAACCGTTTGCGCAAAGCCAGTGGTTATCATATTTTAAAGGTTTAAGTCGATGTATATCCCTTTCGCTCTGTTCATATACATTAGGAGCGGAGGTGAGGGAATTGGGCGGATTCGAGTTATTGGTCTTAAGTGTGGCATTAGGTACTGATTTATTTTCAGTGGCTATTCCGATTGGTATGAACCGGGTGAGGCTGCGCATTATTCTCCGGGCAGCCATCGTCTTTGCTGTTTTCCATATTGTGATGATTTTAGCTGGTTATCATATCGGTCATTGGCTGGGAAATGTGGTAGAGCATGTTGGCAGCTATCATAGCGACTGTCCTGTTATCCTGATGGAGAATTGGGCCAGTATCCTGGGGGCGCTGGTTTTAGTCGGTCTGGGTTTGTATATGATTAAAGAAAACTTGGCAGGTGACAGCCGCGAAAGTGGCAAGAGTCATCCGCTTAAAGGCGTAGCTTTAATGGTTTTGGCTGCAAGTGTTAGTGTAGATGCTTTGGCAGCCGGCTTTAGTCTCGGGATGATGGATGTTGATTTATTCAAACTAAGCACGATATTGGGGATTGTTATTTTTTCTATCGCAATTCTAGGGTTGGTACTAGGCCGGCGAGCTGGCCGCTATTTAGGGCAAAGATCGGAATTGATTGGCGGAGTCGTGCTGATTGGCTTGGGAGTTCATGTTTTGTGGCATATGTTAACATAAATAACTTTAGGATCAGATACAGCTATGATAAAATGAAGGCAGTATCGGATATACTAGCTTTTGGAGGGTAAAGATGATGCTGCGAATATTGTTTGTTTGTACAGGAAATACCTGCCGTAGTCCTATGGCAGAGGCTCTTTTAAAAGAAAAAATCCGGCAGAATGGTTTGCTGGACAAAATACTTGTCCTGTCAGCTGGAACTTCAGCTGGCGATGAGTTTCCGGCATCGCCAGGAGCCCATATTGCTATGAGCTCTAAAGGCATTGACTTGACTGGTCATTATTCCCGGCCATTGCTGCCCGAATATATTGAAGCTGCTGACATCGTACTTACTATGACAGCAGGTCATAAATGGGCCATTCTGGAGGCAGTTCCGGAAGCCGGACATAAATTATATACACTGGCTGAGTTTGCTGGGGAGGCTAGTCAAGTTGCTGATCCTTTTGGCGGCAGCACTGCCGTTTATCAAGCGTGTGCAGAACAAATCGAACAATTGATTGAGCGATCCTGGGGAAAAATTGTTGATTTAGCAGGAAAAAAAGCGTAAAGTAATGAAAGTAAAAATAGGATTGCGGGAGGTATTTTTTTGTTAATAGCAATTGGTAGTGATCATGGCGGGTTTCGTCTTAAAGAAGAAATCAAGCAATTGATGGGTGAAATGAACATTCAGTTTCGCGATTTTGGTACATATTCCACTGATTCGGTGGATTATCCTGAAATATCCCGTAATGTTGGCCAGGCTGTAGCCAATGGTGAATGCACGCGGGGAATTATTATTTGCGGGACAGGCATCGGTGTTGCGATTGCTGCGAATAAAATTAAAGGCATTAGAGCCGCCTTGTGTCACGATGTTTTTTCGGCGCAAATGTCCAGAGAGCATAATGATGCAAACATCCTGACAATGGGTGAGCGTGTGATTGGGTTTGGACTAGCCCGGGCTGTTGCTGAAAAATGGCTGACCACAGAATTTGCCGGCGGGCGACATGCGCGCCGGGTATGTCAAATTTCCGATTTAGAAGCATAAACCAGAAACTTAGTTCAAGTAATGATTCAGGAGGCGCTTACCATGGAAGAACTTGCCGCAATCGGATGTCAGGTTCAGGAAGCAGTCGAGGAATTAGTGCAAGCAGCCTGCTTACGAGCAGGTCAGATTTTGGTTGTTGGCTGCAGTACCAGTGAAGTGATTGGTGAAAAAATTGGTACTGGCGGCTCGGCGGAAGCTGCACAAACCATCTTGAGTAGTTTACGCAGCGTTTGCAGCAAGCATGGGCTGTTACTGGCCGTGCAATGCTGTGAACATTTGAATCGCGCTTTGGTTGTTGAAAGATCCACGATGGATCAATATGCTTTGGAGCAAGTTGCAGTAGTACCTGTGCCCAAAGCCGGGGGGGCATTGGCTGCCCGGGCTATGCGTGATTTTAAGGATGCCGTTGTTGTTGAGTCGATTGTGGCTCATGCGGGCTTAGATATTGGCTGTACATTAATAGGCATGCATCTAAAACAGGTGGCTGTACCGATCCGGTTAAAACAAAAGTCGATTGGCAAAGCCATCTTAATTGCTGCCCGAACTCGCCCGAAACTCATTGGCGGCGTCCGGGCGGTCTATGAGCTGCCTGCAGAGTGAAAAAAGAAATAAGGTTGGAGGAATCAACAGTGACTTTACTTGCGAATGTCGATCCAGAAGTAGCTCAGGCTATTGAACTTGAGCTAAAACGCCAGCAAAACAAGCTGGAGCTTATTGCCTCGGAAAACTTTGTCAGTCAAGCTGTCATGGAAGCTCAGGGATCTGTATTAACCAATAAATATGCCGAAGGTTATCCAGGTAAAAGATACTACGGTGGCTGCGAATATGTTGATATTGTTGAGCAGCTTGCCATTGACCGGGCCAAAGCATTATTTGGCGCTGAACATGCCAATGTACAGCCTCATTCCGGTGCCCAGGCCAACACGGCTGTCTATTTTGCCTGCCTGCAGCCAGGTGATACCATTTTGGGAATGAATTTAGCTCATGGCGGTCATTTAACTCATGGCAGTCCTGTGAATATCTCAGGCAAGTACTTTAAGATTATCCCTTACGGTGTTGATGAACAAACTCACCGTATTGATTATGATGAAGTGCGCCGCCTGGCGCTGGAGCATAAACCTAAGATGCTGGTAGCTGGTGCCAGTGCTTACACCCGGACCATTGATTTTGAACTGATGGGACAAATTGCCCGCGAAGCAGGCGCTCTGTTTATGGTAGACATGGCTCATATTGCCGGTCTAGTAGCTGCTGGTGTGCATCCAAGTCCAGTACCGCATGCCGATATTGTAACAACAACAACTCACAAAACGCTTCGTGGCCCACGCGGCGGCATTATTCTTTGCCGGGAAGAACTGGCGGCAGCCATTAACAAAGCAGTGTTTCCGGGAATTCAGGGCGGCCCGTTAATGCATGTTATTGCCGCTAAAGCAGTAGCGCTGAAAGAGGCTATGACTGACGAATTCCGTCTTTACCAGGAGCAGATTGTTAAGAATGCCCGGGCTTTGGCAGCTAAGCTGGTTGAGTCAGGTTTCAGCTTAATTTCTGGTGGTACTGACAATCATTTGATGCTGGTGGATGTTCGTGGACAGAACCTAACTGGTAAAGAAGCCGAGAAACTGCTGGATGAGATTGGTGTCACTGTCAATAAAAACGCCATTCCTTTTGATCCAACCAGCCCGTTTGTTACTAGTGGTGTCCGCATTGGAACACCGGCACTGACTTCCCGTGGAATGAAAGAAGAAGATATGAGGGTAGTTGGCGAAGTTATTTCCATTACCTTAAATAATCCTCAGGATGAGGCCGCCAAAGCAAAAGCAAGGCAGTTGGTTAGTGAACTTTGTCAAAAATATCCGCTTTATGCATAGGAGACATGATATGACTGATTTAAAAGTAAATATTATTAATCACCCGCTCATTCAGCACAAATTAACCTTTATTCGCGATGAAAAAACAGGGACCAAAGAGTTCCGCGAACTGTTAGAAGAGATTGCTATGCTGATGGCTTATGAAATAACCCGTGAGCTTCCTTTGGCAGACACTGAGGTCGTTACACCTGTAGGCCCTTGCCAATGCAAAATTCTTTGCGGTAAGAAAATTGGTGTTGTTCCCATTCTGCGTGCCGGCTTAGGTATGGTCAGCGGAGTGTTGAAGCTCATTCCAGCTGCCAAGGTAGGTCATGTAGGCTTGTACCGTGATCCGGAAACCTTACAGCCAGTTGAATATTACTGCAAGCTGCCAACCGATGTGCATGAACGCGAATTGGTTGTGATTGATCCAATGCTGGCAACTGGCGGTTCCGCTGCTGCTGCCATTGATCTTCTGAAAAGCAAAGGTGCTAAGAATATTAAATTAATGTGTCTGGTCGCAGCTCCAGAAGGGGTTAAAGCTGTGAACGACGCTCATCCTGATGTTGAAATTTATACGGCGGCAGTAGATCAATGCTTAAATGATCATGGCTACATCGTTCCTGGCCTAGGGGATGCTGGCGACCGTATTTTCGGAACTAAATAACGAGAATCAAAAAAGAGAGACAGGACTGTCTCTCTTTTTTGATAGCAATGATCAATGAAGTAATATAGTAAATTTTTTTAATTATTAGAAAATTTTTACGTCATACTATTGATTTTTTAGCTGATTATGGTATTATAGAACTATAAGTTATGAGTAACTTCATACTGAGGCTGGAGATATGAGAGCCCGAAACGTCGTTGTGTTGTACATAACTAAGTTTCGGCTTTTATTTTCTAGATTGAAAGTTTCATCCCCACACAAATCCACACCCTAAAAGAATGAACTTGGGCAAAATGCCCAAGTTCATTCTTTTAAGCAGGCTACCCACTTTTCTGTTTGGGAGGAGTTTACGTGAACGATTTGGAGTCTATTGCGAACTGCTGGCAGCAGGCCAAGCGGGTTGTTGTGTTTACTGGTGCCGGTATGAGCACAGAATCAGGGTTGGCCGATTTTCGTTCGGCACGTGGTTTATGGAAACAGCGGCCGGAAAGTCTGGCTACCTTGACTGCGCTTTACGAGCAGCCTGATGAGTTTTACTTTTTTTATCAGTGGCGTATCAGCAAACTTTGGGAAGCTCAGCCCAATTCCGGTCATTTGGCGCTGGCTGCTTTGGCTCGTGCTGGCCATATTCAGCAAGTCATTACTCAAAATGTCGATGGTCTGCATCAACGGGCTGGCTCGGAAGCTGTAATCGAACTGCACGGCACCTTGAGAACGGTCAGCTGCTTGAACTGCCAGATTGATTATGACAGCCGTCAATTGCTGCCGGCTCAGCCAACCTGGGAAACAGACTACCGTGAAGGGCGCTACTTGCATGGACCAGAATGTTTTTGTCCTGACTGCAAGGGGAACTTAAGGCCAGATGTTGTATTGTTTGGTGAACAACTTCCTGATCGTGCCTGGCGAGCCGCAATTGCCAGCAGCCGTGCCGCCGACTTGTTTGTTGTCATTGGATCCTCACTGGCGGTAGCGCCAGCCAATTATTGTCCGCAGGCGGCCCAGGAGCGTGGGGCGAAGTTACTCATTATTAATGCTGAACATACGCCTTTTGACGAGGTTGCCGATTGGGTGGTAAGAGAACAAGCTGGTCAGTTTTTAGTCAGGCTTGCTGAGCAAATCATCGGTTAAAAAGATAAAGGACCAAATCTGGTATCAGTAATGCCAGACTTGGTCCTTTATCTTTTTGCTGCCAGGTCTAAATCTTTATATTTTCTTTACATATCAGCCTGTTTTCTTGACGCCATCTTTATTCGGGCCAGGGCTATAATAAGAGCATAGTCAGGCGAAAGAGGAGGTAGGGCATTTGGCTGATTTGTGGTTGGCGGCAATTGTCGCTGGAGCGCTGCTGGGATATTTAGTTTATGCGTTGATGAAACCGGAGGAATTTTAGATGATGAGCGATATCATGGTTTTTTTGATCTATCTGATTGCCTTGATGGCCTTTGCATATCCATTGGGAAAATATATGGCTGCTATTTTCGATCTGGGAAAGCAGTCGTTATTTGATGGGTTTTTCCGACCCATTGAGCGTTGGGTGTATCGGCTGACAGGAGTAAATGATTTAGAGGAGATGAATTGGCGCAAATATGCCAGTGCTGTAGGCTTGTTTAATTTCTTTGGCTTTGCACTTGTGTTTGTGATTCAGATCAGCCAATCTTGGCTGCCCTTTAATCCCCAGCAATTGGGCGGGGTAGCCTCCTGGCATTTAGCATTCAATACGGCAGTCAGCTTTATGACAAATACAAACTGGCAAGCGTATGCTGGCGAAACCACCCTGAGCTATTTTACGCAGATGGCAGCACTCACTGTGCAAAATTTTGTGTCAGCAGCTACCGGCCTCGCTGTGGCCGTAGCCTTCATTCGCGGGATAACCAGGAAAAGGACGGATCTGCTGGGGAATTTTTGGGTGGATTTAGTACGCGGCATTACGCGCGTATTATTGCCCTTATCGATTGTTTTGGCATTCGTATTTATCCAGCAGGGGGCTATTCAGAATCTCTCACCATATATCACGGTTCAAACGTTAGAGGGCGGGCAGCAAACGCTGGCCATGGGGCCGGTTGCTTCTCAGGAAGCTATTAAAATGCTGGGCACGAATGGCGGTGGTTTCTTTAATGCCAATTCAGCCCACCCATTTGAAAATCCAACCCCTTTAACCAACTTTGTGCAAATGTTGGCCATCTTTTTGATTCCGGCAGCACTAGTATTTACTTTTGGCTTTATGTCTGGTGATAAAAAGCAGGGATACGCTGTGTTAGGAGCTATGCTGCTATTGTTTGTGCTGTCATTGGCTGGGATTTATGCAAGCGAGCTTTATGGCAATCCGCTGTTACAAAGTTATGGGCTTGAGGGATCAACTGCGCTGGAAGGAAAAGAAACACGGTTTGGCGTGGCGGCATCCGCCTTATTTGCCACCGTCACAACTGCTGCTTCCTGCGGAGCCGTCAATGCTATGCATGATAGTCTTAGTCCTTTAGGAGGACTGGTGCCCATGCTGCAAATGATGCTGGGTGAGGTGGTCGTTGGTGGTGTTGGTGCTGGCTTTTATGGAATAATGCTGTATGTGTTGCTGACGGTATTTATCGTGGGCCTTATGGTGGGCCGGACACCGGAATATTTGGGGAAAAAAATCGAAGCCTGGGAGATGAAAATGGCCACACTGGGAATTTTAATTCCATCAGTGGCTATCCTTCTAGCTAGTGCAATTGCTGTCATTACAGAAGTGGGTACTTCCTCTATTGCCAATCCCGGGCCGCATGGCTTAAGTGAAATTCTTTATGCTTTTGCCTCAGGGGCAGGGAATAATGGCAGTGCTTTCGGTGGGTTGACGGTTAATACTTTATTTTATAATGTAATGCTCGCCGGATGCATGCTATTAGGCCGGTTTGGCGTTATTATTCCGGTGTTGGCGATTGCCGGGAGCATGGCGGAAAAGAAAATCTCGCCGCCAGGTCCGGGAACATTTTCAACTACCGGCTGGCTATTTATTGGTCTATTAGCGGGAGTTGTGCTCATCGTAGGGGCTTTGACCTTCTTACCGGCGTTGGCGCTAGGTCCGATTGTCGAATATTTACTGATGCTCCAGGGCACCACATTTTAAAGGGGCGTTGAGATATGAATAAGCAAAGTCGTTTTAATGGCCGTATGATGTTGAATGCAGTTAGTGACGCGTTTCGTAAATTAACGCCGCGTACGCAAATGAAAAATCCGGTTATGTTTATTGTTTATGTAGGTGCTATCGTTACGACCGGATTAATGCTAAGAGATCTATTCAATCATTCCGGCGCTGACGGATTTGTATTACAGATTAATTTGTGGCTATGGTTTACTGTGCTATTTGCCAATTTTGCTGAAGCCATTGCCGAGGGACGTGGCAAGGCTCAGGCACAGGCATTAAAAAATACCCGGAGCCAAACAAAAGCCAAGAAATTGGTCAATGATGAACCAACCATCGTTGATGCAACTGAGCTGCGTAAAGGAGATGTGCTGCTGATTGAAGCCGGTGACGTTATCCCCAGTGACGGCGAAGTGATCGAAGGGATGGCAACGGTGGATGAAAGTGCGGTTACCGGTGAATCAGCACCGGTTATTCGCGAGTCAGGCGGTGATAAGTCTTCAGTAACCGGTGGGACCAAAGTGCTGTCAGACTGGATTAAAGTGACGGTTGTTGCCAATCCGGGCGAAACCTTTCTTGATCGTATGATTAGTCTGGTGGAAGGTGCAAAACGCCAAAAGACTCCTAATGAAATTGCTTTGACGATTTTGTTAGTCAGTCTGAGTATTGTTTTCTTAATTGCTGTTGCTACGATTGAACCGTTTGCTATTTATTCAGGGGCAATCATTTCTGTCACTACGTTAATCGCTTTGTTGGTTTGCTTAATTCCAACCACGATTGGTGGATTGTTAAGCTCAATTGGCATTGCCGGAATGGATCGTTTGTTAAAACGCAATGTGCTGGCTATGTCAGGCCGGGCTGTTGAAGCTGCTGGTGATGTCAATGTGTTATTACTGGATAAAACCGGAACGATTACGCTTGGAAATCGTATGGCCACAGAATTTATTCCTGCCCAGGGGGTTCGTGAAGAAGAAATTGCCGATACGGCTCAATTGTCCTCGTTGGCAGATGAAACTCCGGAAGGACGCAGTGTGGTTGTATTAGCTAAGCAAAAATATAATTTGCGCGAGCGCGATCTTGCTGCCTTGCATGCGGAATTTGTTCCTTTTACGGCCCAGACCAGAATGAGCGGCGTAAATATTAACGGCCAGGAAGTTCGTAAAGGGTCTATGGATGCCATTCTGCGTTATGTGAATGAAAAAGGCGGTGTTTTTCCAGCCGATGTCCGCTTGGCTTGTGAAACCATTGCCAAAAGCGGCGGGACACCTTTAGTGGTTGCTCGCGATGCAAAAGTAGTGGGAACTATTCATCTCAAAGATATTGTAAAAGGCGGGATTAAAGAGCGTTTCCGTGAATTGCGGCAAATGGGCATTAAAACAGTCATGATCACCGGTGACAACCCATTAACCGCGGCAGCCATTGCGGCTGAAGCCGGTGTCGATGATTTTTTAGCGGAGGCTACACCGGAGGCTAAACTTAAGATGATCCGGGAATACCAGGAGTTAGGAATGCTGGTCGCCATGACCGGAGACGGTACCAATGATGCACCTGCTTTGGCTCAGGCTGACGTTGGCGTGGCCATGAACAGTGGTACTCAAGCTGCCAAGGAAGCCGGTAATATGGTGGACTTGGATTCCAATCCTACCAAATTGATTGAGGTTGTTGAGATCGGCAAACAATTGCTCATGACCAGAGGATCACTGACAACCTTTAGCATTGCAAATGATGTTGCAAAATACTTTGCCATTATTCCCGCCATGTTTGTAGGAACTTTTCCTGTGCTTGATACCTTCAATATCATGCGCTTAGCCACACCGGAAAGTGCCATTCTAAGTGCAGTCATTTTTAATGCACTGATCATTGTGGCGTTAATACCTCTTGCATTACGGGGAGTCAACTATGAGCCTGTAGGTGCTGATGTGATTTTGCGCCGCAATTTAGTGATTTATGGTTTAGGAGGATTGATTGTTCCTTTTGTGGGAATCAAGCTGATTGATCTAATTTTGGTGGCTTTAAAATTTGTGTAGTCAGGGATAAAGGAAGTGTGAGACTCATGTGGAAACAAGTGAGTAATTCAATTAGAATGTTAGTACTGTTCACCATCCTTTTGGGATTCATCTATCCATTAGGGATGGTTGGCATTGCGCAGGCATTATTTCCAGAGCAGGCTGGCGGATCGATTATTATGCACCAGGGAGTGCCGGTGGGCTCCAGACTCATTGGCCAAGCCTTTACCAGTCCGGCGTATTTTTACAGCAGGCCGTCGGCAGCCGGTGAAGGCTACGATGGGGCTAATTCATCTGGTTCCAATCTAGGCCCAACCAATCAAAAACTTATGGCAACAGTTGCCGAACGGGCAGAAACGGCACGCCAGGACAATGGTGCTGCTCAGTCGGCTAAAGTTCCGACCGACCTGGTGCTTGCATCGGCCAGCGGCCTAGATCCGCATATTACTCCGGCGGCCGCCTATTTTCAGGTCGATCGGGTGGCTCAGGCCAGAGGGCTTACTAGCCAGCAAGTTCGTCAACTGGTTGGCAGCCATATTGAGAAAAAGCAACTCGGATTTTTAGGAGAAGAAAGGGTTAACGTCCTTTTGCTGAACTTAGATTTGGATAACTTACAGTAACCGGGAGAGAGGGAGACTTTATGTTACAAGAGAAACAGTCACAAGGTCGTCCTACTCCGGATGAGCTGCTTGAACGAATATGCAGAAACAACCGCGGCAAACTCACCGTATTTCTTGGGGCGGCAGCCGGTGTTGGCAAGACTTATACCATGCTGGAAGCTGCCCACGAGCGGTTGCGGGAAGGACAGGACCTTGTTATCGGCTGGGTTGAGACCCATGGCCGGCAGGAAACTGAAAAAATGGTGGTTGGATTGCCAACCGTTGACCCAGTTATCATTGAATACCGTGGCAAGCAGCTCAAAGAAATGAATATCGACCAGCTGATTAGTAGAAAACCAGAGCTCGTTCTTGTGGATGAGCTGGCACATACCAACATTCCTGGTTCCCGTCATGTGAGGCGTTATCAGGATGTCGAAGAACTGCTGGAAGCTGGAATTAATGTTTACACGACACTCAACATCCAGCATATAGAAAGCTTGAATGATATCGTAGCGCAGATTACTGGTGTCATAGTCCGGGAAACAGTACCTGATTATGTTGTAGAGCAGGCTGATACCGTCCAACTCATCGATATCTCCTCTGAGGATCTGATTAAGCGCCTTAAGGAAGGCAAAGTTTATATACCGGGACAGGCAGAGAAAGCGTTAAAAAATTTTTTCCGCCCAGGCAATATTAATGCACTTCGAGAACTTTCCCTCCGGTTTACTGCCCAACGGGTGGATAAAGACTTGGCTGACTATATGCGTGAGCATCAAATAAAAGGCCCTTGGCCGGCTGCTGGGAGAGTCATGGTCTGTGTGAGCGCCAGTCCATTTTCGGCACAGCTTATCCGGGCTGCCCGCCGTCTTTCCGCTGGTCTGCAAGCTGAACTGCTGGCTGTTCATATTGAAGCCAGAAGACCAAGGTTCCCTATGGGAGAGAAAGAACGTGACCGGATTGCAAAAAATATGCGTTTGGCCGAGGAGTTAGGGGCCAAGACACTAACTGTGGTTGGTGAGAAGCTGACTGACGAAATCCTGGATATTGCCCGTAGTCATAATGTGAGTGCAATCGTGGTAGGAAAACCACGGCATAGCCGATTTTGGGAAATGATCAATGGTTCAGTGGTGGATAAAATTATTCGCCAAAGCGGCGGGCTTAATGTATATGTCATCCAAGGCCAGGCTGAGACGGATGAAATACCGATTGTTAAGACGGCAGCCCGTCCGCGTAAGCTTTCGTGGTTGTATTATGCCGGGGGTCTGGCGATGGTGGGAGCGGTTACAGGGCTAAGCTGGCTGTTTAGCACTCAGCTTGAATTGGTCGATATTGCCTTACTATATTTGCTGCCCGTATTGTTAAGTGCCGTCTGGTGGGGCCGCTGGCCTTCCTATGTGACTGCTGCGGCTTGTGTATTATCCTTTGATTTTTTATTTGTCCCGCCTATTCTGACTTTTACGGTCAATGATATACGGTATCTTTGGAGTTTTGTCATTTTCTTAGCGGTTTCCTTTATTATTGGGGGCAGAACTGAGCGATTAAAAGTTGAAGCCAGCGCAGCTCGTCAACAGGAAAAAAGCACTCGTGCCGTTTATGAATTTACTAAAGAAATTGCTGCTGTTATCGATATTAATACTATTGCCGGCAGCCTGGCGCGGCAGGCAGGCGAGACCATTGAACGAAAAATTGTTGTGTTGCTGCCCAACGAACAAGATCAGGTCATGGTTCATTCGGCACACGATTTTGAGCTAGGGCAGGAAGTTGGTTTAGAGGGAGTTTTAACTGATGCTGAAAAAGCAGTGGCTGCCTGGGTATATCAAAATGGCCAAGTGGCAGGCCGCTCGACCGATACTTTGCCAGGGGGACAGTATTTGTATGTTCCGCTAAGTACCCAGGGACAAGTGCTAGGGGTTATTGGAGTGTGTATTGCCCAGCGTAAACTGACTCCTGGTGAGCGTCGTCTGGTTGATGCCTGGGCAGGGCTGGCTGCTGTAGCCATTGAGCGTGTTAAGCTGGTTAAACAGGCCCGGACGGCTGAACTCTTAATGGAGTCTGATCGGCTGCACAATGCCTTGTTTAGTTCTATTTCTCATGAATTGCGTACACCGTTAGCTGCTGTTATTGGCTCAGTTTCAACTCTGCTTGAAGCAGGTCATTTATATACTCAAAATGAGCAGCACGAACTCTTGGAGAATATGAGGGATGGTGCTGTGCGAATGGAGCGGCTTATTGCCAACCTGCTGGATACGGCCAGACTGGAAAGCGGTATGATGCAGCTCAAAACTGACTGGTGTGATATTGAGGATATTATCGGTGCGGCCTTGCGCCGCTTAGACGAGCACCTTAAGGAGGACCAGGTCAAAGTGCAATTGGCACCAGGTTTGCCCCTGCTGCGGGCTGACTGCGTTCTAGTGGAACAAGTGCTAGTCAATCTAATTGATAATGCGGTAAAGCATTCTTCCGGTAAAGAGAATGTTCTTATCGAAGTTGAACATATTAAGGACAGGATCATGATATCGGTAATCAATCAAGGTTTTGAAATTCCCTCAATTGAGTTAACGCGTATTTTTGATAAGTTTTACCGGATTAAACAGTCTAGACAGGTAAGTGGCACCGGACTGGGTCTCTCGATTTGTAAAGGAATCGTTGAGGCTCATAAAGGACGGATTTGGGCTGAGAACGTTCAAAACGGAGTGGCTATCCGGTTCGAACTCCCTGTTTACAGTGAGGCAACTTAGTTCCGAGGCAGGTGCGTAACATCAGATGAATAACGCGGCACGTATTCTCATTATTGAAGATGAATCCCAAATTCGCAAACTTCTAAAAGTCTCCTTAAGTGCTCATGGGTATGACCTTGAAGAAGCCGTCAATGGGAAGGATGGCGTTAACCGGGCGGCAACGTTTAAGCCTGACTTATTAATTATTGATTTAGGCTTGCCGGATATTGATGGAAAAGAAGTGGTTAAACAAATTCGAGAATGGTCAGAAACTCCAATTATTATCCTAACAGCCCGTGATCAGGAACAAGAAAAAATTGAGGCACTTGATTCGGGCGCGGATGATTATATTACCAAGCCGTTTGGTGTGGGAGAATTGCTGGCCCGAATGAGGGTTTGCTTAAGGCATGCGGCAACTGCTGAACAGCAGCCGATTCTGGCATGCGGTAGTTTAGTTGTCGATTTGCAGCAACGCCGTGTGACTGTTGAAGGCCATGAAGTCAAATTAACCCCTACTGAATATGAAATCATCAAAATGATGATGCAGCATGCCGGCAAGGTAATTACCCATAAGCAATTGCTGAAGGCAGTGTGGGGGAGTGCTTATCAACAGGATACACACTATATCCGGGTCTATATTGGGCAATTGCGCCGAAAAATTGAACAAAATCCTACACAGCCACGCTATATTATTACTGAGTCGGGTATCGGCTACCGGCTGATGGGTTAAAATCTTGTGAGGCTAGCACTACATCGGTATTGCTAGCCTTTTGTTATGCCCGGAAGTATGTTTGCCAAAAAAATAAGCTTTATTAATAAAAAATGAAGGGAAGTAAAAGCGTGACAGAGAAGACTTAAAATGGAAATAATTTACATATAATTTAGGAGGAAACATGCAATGTGTTATTTGAATAAGCAGTCCGAGAATTTACATACAAATCATCAGTCCCGGTGGATTGCCAGATCAATCACAGTTTTTCAGCAAAGCCGCAGTTACCAGGTGCGTTGGCTTAATCTGTCTGCTGTGCGGACTTTGACCTGGTGGAAGGTAGCCGGACTGCTGATATTGTTTGGGGTTGCCTTTATTCAACTCATAAAAGTGCTGAATTTGGATCATCATGCATAAGCGCGAATTACTAGCATAAAAGGACTGGAAAGGCTATGTTTTTTAAATCACTCATGAAAATTATAAAAAAAGCTTGACAAACTTCAGATAAATATCTATTATTATAAGTGTAATGATAATCATTATCATGATGATTGAATTATAGGTAGGAAAAGCCCAATTATGGGGTTTTTTTTTCCAATCATAATGATAATGGTTATCACTAAAAAATAAGGAGGAAGCTTTTATGTCCGTTGTAATTATTGGTGCCGACTATCTTGGGGGAATTGAGAAAAATTTATACTCAATGGGCGTTAAAGAACTAATACATATTACCGGGCGGAAAGCGGCCAATCGCAATAAAATTAGTTTACCGAAAAATACCTCATTTGTGCTTGTACTGACAGATTATGTGAATCATAATACCGCTAAGATGATTAAGGCAATGGCTAAAACTCAAGAAATACCGCTTGTGTTTGCTAAGCGTTCCTGGGGAGCAGTGGAAAAAGAGCTGCTGGATTCAGGTGTTATGAGCTGTTAATAGAGTATTGTAAAGTATTGCAACATAGCGCTGTTAAAAGGAGCGTGATCCTATGTCAATTTGGGTTAAAGCCGATTCAAGTCAGGTCTATATGAACATTAGCGGTGTTGTTTTAGCAGAACATGTAGAGTTTTTGCGCAGCAATCTGCTAAGTCGCTTACAGTATGGCTACCGGCGTATCACGATTAATATGAATAATGTCAGCGATTTTGACAATGACGGATTACTGATGCTTGATTATGTTCGCAATCAAATTTGCCAACAAGGCGGCGAGTTGATTATTGAAGACGCTGCTGGACGGGCTGGCTAGCTAGCTAGCATCCTATGCTTGGTATTAATACCGTTCTTTTGTTTTGACAGAGGTACGGCTAATAAAGTGAAACTAAGCTTCAGGCGAAAGTTCTCTCTTTCCCCTGAAGCTTAGTTGAGCGAATTTATCAGATGATTACATATTTAGGAGGAATTATTTTGAAGAAGATTGCGGTTATTTATTGGAGCGGAACCGGTAATACCGAGGCAATGGCTAAGGCTGTCGCTGAGGGTGCGAAAACTGACAACACCGATGTTACTTTACTTTCTGTTAGTGAAGCAACAACTGATATAGTCCAAAATGCTGATGCAATTGCATTTGGCTGCCCTTCAATGGGGGCTGAAGTATTAGAAGAATCAGAAATGGAACCGTTTATCACTTCGGTTGAGGGCTTAGTTTCTGGTAAGCCGGTTGTCCTGTTTGGCTCATATGGCTGGGGCAACGGTGAATGGATGGAGGACTGGGCTTCAAGAATGACCAGCGGCGGGGCAAAGCTGCTGAGTGACGGTTTAATTATCATGAATGCACCGGATGCTTCTGGACTGGAAGACTGCAAAGCTCTGGGCCGTAAATTAAGCAATTAAATCCAATTAGCCGTATAACTTATTAAAATAAGTTATACGGCTTTTCATTGCCCCAAGTTGTAGCTTCATTTACAGTAATTCGTAGGCTCTCCAGAATTCTGGGCAGCCTACATGCTTATTTTATTGGTTTTGTTATTCTTAGCTTATTGGTATTGCTGAGGGTGCGTAATTGCCAGTTCCCTGCATTGTCAATCTGCAGATTTAAATTGTGATGTTCATGGAGTGTCTCCCGATGGCCGATACTGATTAGGGCAGTATTTGGCATGGTCTTTTGCAACAGGCAATAAATATGGTGTTCGGTTTCAGTATCCATGCTAGAGGTTGCTTCATCCAAAAACAGCCACTCCGGCTGATGCAAAATGGCCCGGGCAATCGACAGGCATTGTTGTTCGCCCACGGATAATAATTTCCCCCAGTCATCAACTCGGCTTAGCTTATCGATTAGCCGGGGTAATTTACAGTGGAGCAAAATTTCTGCCAGTTTTTTATCACTGTAAGCCTGCGTAACATGAGGATATAAAATGACATTGCGGAGCGTATCAATGGGGAAATACGGATTTTGCGGCAGAAACATGGTATACTGGTTGGCAGGTTTGATAATCTGTCCGGTGAAATTAGGCCACACTCCGGCCAATGTTCTAAACAGTGTCGTTTTGCCAGTGCCGGTTGGTCCGCTGATGAGCAAGCGGTCTTTGATTTGTAAGTCAAAAGTAATATTTTTTATTAATATTTCGCCACTTAATGACAGAACAGTAAGATCTGCGACCTCAAAGCATGGGGTCCTGTGCAGCGTAATTTTGCCTTCGGCTCTTGCTAAATGTTGGACTTCAGTCATTGCTGAACTGAAATTATCCAAACGGTAGGTGAGTGCTTTCCACAGTGCAACTTTATTGTAACTGTCAATAATGTAGGATAAGGCTGAATGGACATACCAATAAGCGCCAGAGATTTCAAATAACTGGCCTAATTGAATTTCATTGTTAAAATAACGCGGTGCGGCTACCAGGAATGCGAAGACTACTGAACCCTGTGAGTAGGCTACTGACAATAAGGTAAGAGTTTTGGTTGACGTTGCGATATGCAGGCAATTGAGTGCGATCTTTTGAAAATGCTTAATTAGGTTTAACTGTTCCTTTATTTCACCGCCATATAATACAACACATTCGTCGTGTTCTTTAAGCCGATCCAGACATGCCCGGAACTCAGCTTCATTGGTCTGTTGGTTGACACTTTGAGTTACGAGCGGACGCCCAACCCGTACTGTTACCCAGGTACCCAGGGCTGAGTATAGAAAGGCTGCCCAAACCATATAGCCGGAAATAATAAACTCTTGTTCATGCCATGCTAAGGTAATAGTTCCGGAAAGCTGCCAGAGTACCATGGAGAATGCAACCAGTGTAACGGTATGCCGCAGCAGTCCAAGGGTGAGATCAAGGGTGTGGGTGACAAACAGGTTGACATCTTCGCTGATTCGCTGTGCGGGGTTATCAATGCTGGAGCCTAATATATTTAAGTGATAATAGGTTCGGTTGTGTAACCATAATTCAATATACCGCTTGGTAAGCCATTGTCGCCAGCGTAATTGCAGGATGAGGCGGAAGTACGCCTGGTAACCGGATGAAACAACATAGATGCAAGATATTAATAAAAACTGCAGCAGAGTATCCACAAAGCCAGCAAAGTTATATTGCTGCAATTGATTATAAAATCCAGCCTGCCATTTGTTTAAGAGCAGATTAAGAATGACAATAATGATGGTGCATAAGGTGACCAGCAGTGTAAAGGTCCAGGCCGAAAAAATTTCTCGTGAAGTCCAATAGGAAAGTGCTAAGCGAGTCAAATGAAATTTAGGTTGCAACAACAGTCAACTCCCCTCGTCAAGCTGTCGTACATAGGCCGGAACAAGAAATTATATGGGGAATTTGCTTAAAGTATGTAAGTTAGTTTACAGGCAGTGTGTTATAATCAGACAAGCCTTGGTTTGTTATGATAGAATTTCTTGACAAGAAAAAATTAACAAGGTATTCTTGTCACAGATAAAATGAATAGTTGGTATGGGTGCCCTGATGGGCTTAATAGGGAAGTCCGGTGAAAAACCGGCGCGGTCCCGCCACTGTAATGGAGAGCTGCCTCAATGTTATGCCACTGAAACTGTTGTTTTGGGAAGGCCTGAGAGTCGCGATGATCCTAAGCCAGGAGAACTGCCTATATAACAATCACCGTTATGACCTGCGAGCGATAGGGAGGGGATTTGCCTGACACAACAGGTTTTCGTATTTACCCTGTTTCTTGCAAGCAACTCCCTCAATAGGGGAGTTTTTTTGTTTATGTAAGGATTCAAACTACAGAGGATACGGAGGAGCTATCATGAAGTTAGTGGTTATGTCGGTTTCCAATGCCGGTTTGGCTGATTTAGTACATGTATCCAGGGCGATTGAAGAGGCGTTTCCCGGCAGGTTGCGGCTCAGCCTGTTTTATGCTGCCAAGCCATTGAATGAAGAAGAAGAACAGCGTATTCTTGCGGCTACGCTGGCTGCAGATTGTATCATTTTGGACTTAATGGGGACTACCCCTGACTATGAGCAGCTTATTATCAAGGCGTGCCGGATGGCAAAGGGCTATATTGTACCCATTGGCGGCGATAACGAGGAAATCAGAAGCTTACTGCGTCTTGGCGCATTGACCAGTCAGGAGCTGGTTGGGATGCGACGTCCAAGCAATCCGCCCGCTGCAATGCCTGGTGTAAATATGGCAGGCAAAATGGAGGCCATGGCAAATGCCATGAAGGCTGCCATTGATCCAGCAAAGATGACGGATATGCAGCACTTCATGCAAATCATGCAATATTGGAAAAATGCTGAAGAAGAAAATATTCGCAGCCTCATCTATTTACTTGGTCGGCATTACAGCCGGATTGCTGAGTTTCCTGAACCTCAGCCGCCGATCGTAGTTGAAGAAACCAGTATTTTTGACCCGGGTACTGCCAAATATTATGCCAATGTTGCTGAGTATCGCCAAGCCAGCAGTTATGATCCGGCTAAACCGACTGTAGCGATTTTATTTTATGGTCACAGCTATCCTAACCGGACACGGGGCTGTGTGGCTGCCTTTATGGCTAAACTTAAGCCATTTGCCAATGTGCTGCCGGTTGCTTTTGCCCGGAGTACGACTAGGGACTTGGCCAAATTACGCGAACTGCTGTATGAGCAAACCGATAAACAGCTGGATCTTGTTGTGAACTTCCTGGCCTTTCGGTTAGGTGCCGGGCCTATGGGCGGTGATGCTGAAGCGGCAGTGCGGTTGTTGGCAGAATTGGCGGTACCGGTGCTGCATCCGTTTTTTATGTCGCGCCGCGAAACGGAGGAATGGCAAGCTTCAACGCAAGGCATCAATACTGCGGAATTTCTGATTCAAATTATGCTGCCTGAACTGGATGGCTGTATTGAAACCATTCCGGTAGGTGCTCTGGCATCAGCCAGTCATATTGCTGATTTGCAAGTTGATATTCAGGAATTGCAGCTCATTGACGAACGGGCGGATAAGGTGGCTGCCCGCATTGAAAAATGGCTGAACTTGCAGCGCAAGCCCAACCATACCAAAAAAATAGCCATCATCTGCTATAATTACCCGCCAGGAGAAGATCATGTCTTTGGCGGCGCTTTTCTGGATACGTTTGTTTCGGTTGAGCGGGTGCTCGGAAAACTTGCGGAAGAAGGTTATCAGACGACACCGGTTACAGCTGATGAACTTAAGACCGTCTTTGGTGCCGGCGGTTTGGTCAACTCCGGTCGCTGGCAGGCGGACACGGCTGATGTGCCATTTATTCGCTATGATAGTGCGCTTTATCAGCAGCGGCTGAATAGTCCAGTCTGGCAAGCTGAACTGAATGGACAATGGGGTACTCCTCCCGGAGAAATCATGAGTGAACAGCGCAGCCTGCTCATTCCCGGTAAAATCTTTGATCAGGTATTTGTCGGCTTGCAGCCCAGTCGCGGTCTTCACGAACAGCCCGAGAAATTTTATCATGATAAGACGCTATTGCCGCATCATCAATATATCGCCTTTTATCAATGGCTCCGCGAAGAGTTTAAGGCTGACGCCATCATTCACGTCGGGACACATGGCACGCTGGAATTTCTGCAAGGCAAAGAATGCGGCATGTCTGGAAACTGTCTGCCTGATTATCTGGTACAGGATATCCCCCACATCTATTTGTATTATGCGGGCAATCCGGCTGAAGCCATGATTGCCAAACGGCGCTCTCATGCCGTATTGGTCAGTTATCAATCACCAGCCTTTACCGAAAGTGAGCTGTACGGCGGTCTGGTCGAACTGGAGGGACTGCTGCACCAGCATGAAGAAGCGGCACGGCTTGATCACAGCCGTTTGACTGCCATCGAACAAGCCATTGCTGAAAAGGCTGCTGAGCAAAATTTGACCTATGAAAACCTTGATGAGCTGGAACATGAATTATACCGTCTGCGCAGGTCACTCATCCCGCACGGACTGCATGTATTCGGTCAAGGCTTTAATCAGTTAGAAGCCACAGCTTTTATGAAATTTATATTGCGCTATGAGCGGGGCGAGATATCAGCCTTGCAGCGGGTCATTGCACGAGATCAAGGCATGGATTATGATCTCCTGTTAGAAAAGAATAACGTACCGGTGCTGACCCAGTTAGACCAGGCGGCAGCTTCGCTGGTCGAGGCCTATGTGCTTGAACGGTCAGTGCCGGAGTCCTCACTCCGGCAAGCTGCTTCGGTTACGGAATGTCAGGCTGTCCTGGAATTTGGCTACACCGCTTATACTGCCAGCCGCGACTGTCAGGAAGAGCAGGGGCTGATCAATGTACTGGCAGGCAACTACCAGCCGGCTAAATTGGCTGGAGATATGATTCGCAATCCTGCTATTTTGCCTTCAGGATTTAATCTCTATCAATTTGATCCTCGCCTGGTGCCAAGTGCGGTGGCTATGGCTACTGGGGCTAAAATTGCTGAAAACACCATTGTCAACTATGTGCGCGACCATGGCTGCTACCCTAAAAATACGGCAGTTATTCTCTGGGGTTTGGAAACGTCACGAACCCAGGGCGAAACGCTTGGGCAAATTTTGTACTATCTGGGTATAAAGACAGTAGCAAAACGCGGGCAGTTTTCTGCGCGCTATGCCATTATTCCAGCTGAGGAATTAGGACGCCCGCGCATTGATGTTGTTATCAATATCTGTGGTTTCTTCCGGGATATGTTTCCCATGCTGATCGAAGAACTCAATGATTTATTCCAACAGATTGCAGGACTTGACGAATCGCCGGCAATCAATTATCTTAAAGCTAACACGGCGGTGCTCTATCAGAAGCTGCTGGACGAGGGACAAGAACCGTCTGCAGCCAGGGAACTTTCCCAGGCACGCATATTCGGGCCGGCACAGGCTGAATATGGGACCAAAGTTTCCAAACTGATTGAACTGAAGAACTGGACGGACGAGCAGGAAATTGGGGCCACTTATCTCAATAGTTTGCAGCATGTCTATAGTAAGAATTACCGGGGGAAGCCGGCTGCCGGGTTGTTGAACGCTCAACTGGCTACCGTTGATGTCGTGTCCCAGATCAGAAGCAATCATGAATATGAAGTCATTGATCTGGATCATTATTATGAATATTTTGGCGGTCTGGCCAAATCTGTTGAGATAGCTAAAGGGAAAAAAGCCGATGTCTATATCACCGATACAACCGGCGAAAAAGTCCAGACCGAGACCGTGGACCGTTCAATTGCGCGGGGGGTAAGAACCCGCCTGCTCAATCCCAAATGGATTGATGGTATGCTGGAGCATGCTTATCATGGCGCGCAGAAAATTAATGACCGCTTCGAGAACATCCTTGGTTTGGCAGCTTCGACCAATAGTGTTGACAATTGGATCTTTACAGGCATGCATGCCACTTATGTTGCAGATGAGCAAATGCGTCAGCGGCTGACGGATAATAATCGCTGGGCTTACTTTAGTATGCTGGAGCGTCTGTTGGAATGCAATCAGCGAGGTTATTGGCAGGCCAGCCGGGAAGAGCTCGAACTGCTGCAGCAGGTGTGGCTGGAATTGGAAGGAACGATCGAAGAGGACATATAAACGAATTTGAAAAAATGAGGAGTGATCCTATGCCGGAAACAAAGGGGCTAATTATTGTAAACACTGGCAATGGTAAAGGCAAAACAACAGCAGCATTGGGCATGGCTTTGCGCGCTTGGGGGCAAGGGCTGAAAGTGCTGGTTGTTCAATTTATCAAAGGCAATTGGAAATATGGTGAATTGAAGGCTGCTGAAAAAATGGCGCCAAACTTTGTCATTCGCCAAATGGGGGAAGGTTTTGTCAAGCACGCGAAAAGTGATGCCAGTGCCGACCATCAAGGGGCAGCCAGTGAGGCTCTGCAAGTGGCCAGAGCTGAGATTTCATCGGGTCAGTGGGATATGATTATTCTGGATGAAATCAACTATGCGGTTAAATTTGGCTTGGTTACGGTACAGGAGTGTTTAGAACTGTTGGATCTAAAACCCGAGCTTATGCATCTAGTGCTTACCGGCCGTGATGTACGGGAAGAAATTGTTGACAGAGCGGATTTGGTCACTGAAATGCGGGAAATTAAGCACCCTTATAAACAAGGGATCAAGGCCCAAAAAGGGGTCGAGTTTTAAAAAAAACATCCATGAAACTTGACAAACTATTATCGAGCATGTAATACTAGAGGCGTAAGTGAAAAAATTCATATAACGGTATAGGTGCCCGAAAGGGCTTAATAGGGAAGACCGGTGTAATACCGGCGCGGTCCCGCCACTGTAATGGGAGAGCAAATCCAAAAAATACCACTGGGAACAAGTTTCTTGGGAAGGTTTGGGTGAGCGATGATCCAGAGCCAGGAGAACTGCCTATACGTCAATCACCATTTGACCTGCGAGTGACGGGAAGGGGATTTGTGCAATCTAGCTCATACAGCGCGTCTCAATTGTGCATTTTCGTCCTGGCTTATATGGCCAGGACTTTTTATCTTTTAGGAGAGGCTAACGCTCCCCAGAGAATGCCAGTAATTGACTGATGCGAACCGATTGGATAATCTGTATGAATTCTTTGTATAAGCCGCTTTCAAAACTGAAGGCGGTTTTTGTTGTTTTTATTCCGCTGTTTCAGAGCGGTATTTTAGGGAGGTGGCAGTCAGCACAGAGACTGGTAATGAATTTGAAAAATTATTACATAAAGGAAGGATTGACAAGATGTCGACAATGGATGGTGAAAAACAAACAGCTACGGCCATGCCGGCAGTGACTTTTGAGGAGTTTCCGCCAACCACCTATGAAGAGTGGAAAGCTGCGACAATTGTGGCCTTAAAAGGCGGCGTGTTCGAAAAAAGAATGTTCACGAAAACTTATGAAGGAATTCAGCTTGAGCCAATTTATACGTCGGAGGACACTAAGAATCTGACTCATCCGCATTCTTTGCCGGGTGAAGATTATTTTCTGCGTGGTGTTCATGCCGGTGGGTATGTGTCAACTCCCTGGAAAATTGCTCAAAAATGCGCTGAAGCCTTGCCGGCTAAATTCAATGAAACAGCCAAACAAGAACTGGCGAAAGGCAGTACCAGTTTAAATATAGCGCTTGACACTGCAACTTTGGAGGGTGTGGATGCAACCGATGCCGATGCCGAGAAAATTGGCGATCAGGGTGTATCATTATCAACTCTTCAAGATGCGGCGCAGGCGTTTGCCGACATTAATTTGACCCAAAATGATCTGCATTTATATACAGGGTTTTCCAACGTGGCGATGCTGGCCTTATTAACGGCATTGGCGAAGTCCAATGGTCAGGCTTACAAAAATATGAGTGGCTGCATTGGTGCTGATCCGATCGGTGCTTTGGCTGGAACAGGTAATCTGCCTGCTTCGCTTGGTGAAATGATTGATGAGTTAACGCATGCAACAGCCTGGGCGGCTGAGAAAATGCCGAATATGCGGACCATCTTGGTTCGGGGTGAAGTCTATCATGACGGTGGTGCCAACTCCATTCAGGAAATTGGCTATGCCATGAGCGCGGCTATTGCCTATATCCGGGAACTGCAGCAGCGGGGGCTTGATATTAATATCATCGCCAAGCACATCCGGTTTAGTTTTTCTCTGGGTTCTAATTTCTTTATGGAAATTGCTAAAATTCGGGCTGCCCGGATGATTTGGGCACAAATTGTTGAAGCCTTTGGCGGTGACAGTGATGCCAGAAAAATCAACATCCATGCCCGAACCTCATTTTTCACTAAGACGACCTATGATCCTTATGTCAATATGCTTCGGACAACAACCGAATCATTCTCCGGTGTTGTTGGCGGCGTAGACAGTATGGAAGTGGGTTGCTTTGATGAGCCTATTCGTCATGGTGATGAATTTGCCCGTCGGATTGCCCGCAATACCCAGTTATTGCTGCAAAATGAGTGCAATTTGATGCAGCCCGTTGATCCGGCAGGCGGCTCCTGGTATATTGAAACTTTAACCCAGCAGGTTGCGGAAAAGGCTTGGGTTTTGATTCAGCAGCTTGACGAGCAGGGCGGGATTATAAAAGCATTAGAAGACGGTGTCATTCAAAAGGATATTGGGGCTGTATTGCAACAACGGTTCAAAAATTTGGCTAACCGCTCTGACCGAGCTGTTGGTACGAATATGTATCCGAATATGACCGAGCAGCCGTTAGAAGTACCCCAACACTTTCCTGAGGTAAGCAAAGCAGTGCGGAGTGAAGCCATCAGTGATTATCGGAGTGACATTGATGCACAATTTTGCCAGAACCAGGTGGAGCAAATTGTATTGGCTGTAGATGGTCAGGCTGGAGAACTCATTAATGCTGCCATTAAGGCTTTTCAGGCTGGCGCGACAGTTGGTGAAATTCGCCGGCAGCTTACTGATGCCGGTGCTGCTGCAGCGACAGTTGAGCCTATCCGTGTTCGTCGTTGGACGGAACAATTTGAAGCCATGAGGGACCGTACGGTTGCCCATAAAGCCAATACCGGTGAAACGGTTCAAGTCTTCTTGGCTAATCTAGGCCCTATTCCGCAGCATAAAGCCCGGGCTGATTTCTCTACCGGTTTTATGGAAGTTGCAGCATTTGAAGTGCTGAAAAATGATGGGTTCCCAACCGTGGAGGAAGCAGCAAAGGCCGCGCTGGAATCTGGTGCTGATGTTGCAATTATTTGCTCGACTGACGATACCTATCCGGAAATGGTTCCACCATTGGCGCGAATGATCAAGGAACAAAATCCGAAAATGAAGATTATTCTGGCTGGAGCGCCTGCCAAAGAGTTTGAAGCTAGCTACCGGGAGGCTGGCGTGGATGATTTCATTCATGTTAAAGCCAACTGCTATCAAATTCTTAGTGACTTGCAAGATGCAAAGGGGATGAACTAATGGCTAAGAATCCTGACTTTTCTAAACTACTATTTCAAGATGCTAAACCAAGCAATGTAGCAGAATGGCGTAAGAAAATCGAGAAAGAAACCGGTTTGCCATTTGAAGAATTATACTGGCGGACTATGGAACAAATCGAAGTCCAGCCTCTCTATACCGAAGACGCTTATAAAGGCGCCAACCACTTGGCTTATATGGCTGGGGTTCCGCCATTTCTGCGCGGTCCTTATCCAACCATGTATGTCACTCAGCCTTGGACAGTCCGGCAGTATGCAGGTTTCTCGACAGCAGAAGAAAGTAATGCTTTCTATCGCCGGAATCTGGCCGCTGGTCAGAAAGGTTTGTCCATCGCTTTTGACCTGGCGACCCACCGTGGCTATGACTCCGACCATCCCCGTGTAGTCGGTGATGTTGGTAAAGCCGGGGTTGCCGTTGACTCCATTCTAGATATGGAAATCTTATTTTCCGGTATTCCACTTGATAAAATGTCGGTATCGATGACCATGAACGGTGCAGTACTGCCTGTATTGGCATTTTATATCCTGGCTGCCCAGGAACAAGGCGTTAAAAAAGAAGTATTAGCCGGTACCATTCAGAATGATATCTTAAAAGAGTTCATGGTGCGGAATACTTATATTTATCCGCCAGCCGGCTCTATGCGGATTATCGGGGATATCTTTGCTTATACATCTAAAAACATGCCGAAATTTAACAGCATTAGTATTTCTGGCTATCATATGCAGGAAGCCGGTGCTACTGCCGATATTGAGCTTGGCTATACGCTGGCTGACGGTCTGGAATACATTCGTACCGGGATTAAATCCGGTTTGGGAATTGATGCTTTTGCACCGCGGCTTTCCTTCTTCTGGGCCATCGGTAAGAACTACTTTATGGAAGTGGCCAAAATGCGGGCCGGCCGGATGCTTTGGGCTAAGATTATTAAACAATTTGATCCGAAGAATCCAAAATCTATGGCTCTTCGAACTCATTCACAGACTTCGGGCTGGAGTCTTACCGAACAAGATCCGTTTAATAATGTTGGCCGTACTTGCATTGAGGCTATGGCGGCGGCACTTGGGCATACCCAGTCGCTGCATACCAATGCCTTGGATGAAGCCATTGCACTTCCAACCGACTTCTCGGCCCGGATTGCCCGGAATACTCAGCTCTATATCCAGGATGAAACCAAAGTGTGTAAAGTGATTGATCCATGGGGCGGTTCCTACTATGTCGAAGCACTGACCGATGAACTCGTTCGTCGCGCCTGGGCTCATATCCAGGAGGTTGAGGAACTGGGCGGTATGGCCAAAGCCATTGATACCGGTTTGCCAAAAATGCGTATCGAGGAAGCAGCAGCCCGCCGTCAGGCACATATCGACTCGGCTGAGGAAATGATTGTCGGCGTAAACCGCTATCGTCTGGAAAAAGAAGACCCGCTTGATATCTTGGAAGTTGATAACACGGCAGTACGTTTGTCGCAGATTCAGCGTCTGGAAAAATTACGGGCCATCCGTAATGAAGATGATGTTCATTACTGGCTCAATGCCATTACCAAATCCATGGAAAGCGGTGAAGGCAATCTCTTGGAATTGGCGCTGGAAGCAGCACGGGCTCGTGCCAGCTTAGGCGAAATTTCTGATGCGGTTGAAAAGGTGATCGGTCGTCATAAGGCTATTATTCGTTCCATTTCCGGTATCTACAGCAGTGAATTTGCCGATGAAACGGTGATTGCTGAAGTCCGAGGTTTGACTGATAAATTTGAAGCGCAGGAAGGCCGTCGTCCACGGATTATGATTGCCAAGATGGGCCAGGATGGTCATGACCGAGGGGCAAAAGTTATTTCAACTGCCTTTGCGGATATGGGCTTTGACGTGGATATCGGACCACTTTTCCAAACTCCGGAAGAAACAGCCCAAGATGCCGTGGACAACGATGTGCACATTGTTGGCATGAGCTCCTTGGCCGCAGGTCATAAGACACTTCTGCCGCAGCTTGTGGAAGAATTAAAGAAACGGGGACGGGGCGATATCATGGTGGTAGCGGGCGGTGTTATACCGGCTCAAGACTATGATTACCTCAAAGAGCATGGCGCAGCCGCCATCTTTGGCCCTGGTACCATTATTCCGGTAGCAGCAAAAAGAATTCTCGACGAATTGTTTGCCCGCGTTGCCGAGGGGTAAGACCTATGAGCCATAGCACGTACAAACCGGAATGGGCGCCGCAAAATTCTGGCGATGCCTTTGCCTGCCGGGTCATGACCGGAGTGGACGGAGGGCACGACGGCTTGCCAAACAGTAAAACGGCACCGGCTGAAAAGTCGGCGCCGGTAGTGAAACGGCGTAATTTATCGATAGACGAGTATGTCCAGGGCGTGCTGAGTGGAGATCGAATGATCCTATCCCGGGCCATTACGCTCATTGAGAGTAATGCGCCTGCACACCTGGAAATCGCACAGCAGGTATTGAAACAACTGCTGCCTCACACCGGGCGTTCAATACGGGTAGGTATTACCGGTGTGCCGGGAGCAGGAAAGAGTACCTTTATCGAGGCATTAGGCTGCCGGTTGTGCGAGCAAGGCAATAGGGTCGCTGTATTGGCGGTTGACCCAAGCAGCACGGTGACAAAAGGCAGTATTTTAGGCGATAAGACCCGGATGGAGGTTTTATCTAAGCAGCCTCAGGCCTTTATCAGACCATCGCCATCAAGTGGCACCCTGGGAGGCGTTACCCGCAAAAGCCGGGAAACACTACTGCTCTGCGAAGCGGCAGGGTTCGATGTCATCCTTGTTGAAACAGTTGGAGTTGGGCAGAGTGAAACCACGGTGCGTTCCATGGTCGATTTCTTTCTGCTGGTTGTGCTAACCGGAGCCGGTGATGAACTGCAGGGCATGAAAAAAGGCGTTATGGAGCTGGCTGATGCTATTCTCATCAACAAAGCCGATGGTGATAATAAGCGGCGGGCCCTAGTGGCTAAGTCTGATTATGAGCGCATTCTGCATTATTTGCGGCCAGCTACCGAAGGTTGGGCTACCCATGCCTATACTTGTTCGGCTATGACAGGCGAAGGCATTAGTGATATCTGGGGTGTCGTCGAGCAGTTCAAGAATAAAACTCAGGAGTCAGGCATATTTACGGACAGGCGCCGAAAACAGACCTTATCCTGGGTGTACAACATGGTGGAAGAACATCTACGCAGTATGTTTTTCCAGAATTCGGCTGTTGTGGCTTGTAAGAATACGATTGAGCATCAGGTGGTCGAGGGAGAAATCTCCGCAACCATGGCTGTTCAAGAACTCATTCGTGCTTTCGAAAAGTGCGACAACTAACATATTTCAGCTTCACCATGTAACGAGATAACACCCGCTTTCAAGCAGGAGCTGCGCGAAAGCGGGTGTTAGTTTATTATGGATGTCGTTATCTATACTTCGGGGTTAAAAACTTGTTTGACAAAATCTGTTATTCATGTAATACTTAATTAGTAAGTGAAAAATTTCATAAACTTGGTATAGGTGCCCGAAAGGGCTTAATAGGGAAGTCCGGTGCAATACCGGCGCGGTCCCGCCACTGTAATGGAGAGCAAGGCCAGGAAGATGCCACTGGAAGTTAATTTCCGGGAAGGTTTGGCTGAGCGATGATCCAGAGCCAGGAGAACTGCCTATGTAGCAATCACCGTTTGACCTGCGAGCGATGGGGAGGGGATTTGTACAGTTGTCTTGCACTGTGCTTATTTCGTCCCGGCATAAATTACTTTGTGCCGGGCTTTTATGTGTAACCATGAAAGCACTCCTCAGTCAGGAGTGCTTTTTATTTTTAATTTTACTGACTGGTTCATTTAAAAACCTTCAGTGCACAAAACAATCTGTCGATTCCAGCAGGATTCGGTATGCAAAGTGTACCCACCGAATAGCAACTAAGAAATGGAGGGTTTGTAATGAAAAATTATGTAAACTTATATTTGTTGACTGAGCAATTGGCACAAGCCACTGCCAATTTTAAAAACCGCTGGATCATTGTCAGAAAGCCTGTGGGAATAAAATGTAATTGTAAAGTTTGATTATTAGAGGAGCCTTTATCATGAAAAAAAGAGTACTGCTCTTGAGTTTGTGCTGGCTGCTGGTTTCAGGAACTCCGGTGCAGGCTGAGGACGCCGTCCCTCCTGCGGCGCTGGATTGGGAAATCAGCGTACTGCCCAAACCCAGCCAGGAAGAATTGGAACGGGAACGGTGGTTGCCGCTCCTAGCCAATGATGTTGGACAATATCTGTTTGACCGTCATTCCCTGCAGCCCAGTGAAGCTGATCCGACACAGGTGCAGGTGACAATCAAGACTGTGTTTGCTAATCCGAAAGTCATCAGTAGTTTGAATGACAAGTATAAAGCTAATTTGTCTGCAGGAGACAAAGTTGCCAGCAGTGAAATGAAGATGCTTTTTCAGCTTGAGCAAAGAACCTATGCTCTGACCGAGATATACGTTTTAAGTCAGCGAGGAATTGTTTTGGAAGAGCGCAAGCAAACAACTCAGTTTCAGGTTATTCCGGCTAAAAGCGTCGCTGAGGCCATGTATGATATTGTCAAGGTTTACAAAAAAACGGTGTCATAGAGATTGTTAGAGCGCAGGTGCTGCATCTGATCTAGTGATGCATTCCACATCCTTTTTCTTTGGTCAATAAGGTGCTTACGGCAGATGCTAAAACAGTTTCTTATGCATGATGTTAACTCTTTCAATGGCTGAAAACATTGTGAAAAATCCTGATTGCTCGCGAAAACGGGAGCTATCAAGATAATAAGCCTCTATTTAGAACTAAGAATAAAAATTGAAATTAAATCCTAAATCCCCCATTTGAGGGATTTACGCTAGACACAACTTGGAATATTCTTGAAAGAGAAGTCGCTTTGTGTCAAAAATCACAATCTCACAGTTATTCCTAACATTCGTTGTTACCTTAGTGTTTCCGCATTGCTATCCATTCCGAAGGGGTTGAGGGTGCTGAAAAAATGATGGAATTGAAATGTTGGGAGTTTATGCATCGATCTGATCAAGGGGTTTGTATTGTCAATCCTGACCTGGAAATTGTCTATATGAATGAACAGGCATGCAAGCTTTTTGCTGTGGGTGATCAGATGTTATACCGTCAATTTGAGTCTATATTTGATAAGATGTTTCAGATGATTACGACAGTAAACACTGCTTTGTGCAACCACAGTGGGATGTTAATTCATTCAGCTCATATGATTCGCTATAATTGTTTTTCTTTTCATCAAGGCATGAAGATGTATCTTTTTATCGCTTTTGATGACCATGCTGTCAATGAATCAACCTATCATCTTGTTGAATTGACGCCACGCGAAAAAGAAATTCTTCAGGCTATTGCTCAGGGAAAGACCAATAAACAAATTAGTACGATGTTGTGTATTGGTATTGAAACGGTTAAATCACATATTAGAAATTTGTTTACTAAAACTGGGGTTAAGTCACGGGCCGAGCTGATTGCCAAAATTCAGTTGGATTATGGGACAAGTAGCTTTTTTGAAGATTAATCACCCAAGTACAAATCTATATGGTTAGAAATAGGTGCCCTTTAGGGCTTAATAGGGAAGACCGGTGAAATGCCGGCACGGTCCCGCCACTGTAACGGGGAGCAATTCCGCATGAACGATATGCGTTCGGCCACTGAAGCATTGCTTTGGGAAGGCGCGGAAGGTAGCCAAGATCCGAAGTCAGGAGAACTGCCTATTTAACAATCGCCGTTTGACCTACGAAGGATAGGGAGGAGATTATACTGCAGAATAAGATAGATAGGTTGCAGTGTAGTACTCCCGCTTACACGGGAGTTTTTTTATTCCCAGGTTGAATTCAAACAGAATTCATAGAATGAATCATATTATTGAAGCGGGTGCTCTTTAGAGAGCTTAATAGGGAAGACCGGTGAAATGCCGGCGCGGTCCCGCCACTGTAACGGGGAGTAATTCCGCATAGGTACTAAGATAGGGTACTTCACCACTGAAGCAATCGCTTTGGGAAGGAGCGGAAGAGCAACAATCCGGAGCCAGGAGAACTGCCTGTTTCAAACCCTTATAGCCTGCGATCGACGGGATTGGGTAGAAAGCTTCGATAGTATTGAAGGTTATCCGATATGAGTGTTAGGAATAAGAGGCAAAGCGCGATTTCCAAAGTACAAGGGCTCTTCGAATTAAATGACAGGTCTCATAGATTTACTTAAAAGTTGATTATGGACAGCTGATTTAGGCAAATTCACGTAAAAAAGATAAGACTGGCAGGTTGTCACAGACAGCCTGCCAGAAGCATTGTTGATAAGGAGAAAAGAGATGCAAAATCAAAAAGCCATTAAGTTCCGAGAGTTTTTAACAGTTAATCAGATTACCTGTTTTGCCGAGCAGGAAACTGGCAATGAAATCAATACGGTGGTCTTTCGTGCCAGCCTGGACATCAGCGGTCAGCAACTGCCCATGATGATCATGACTGATGACAGCATTTATACCCTGATTCAGGTACGGGTAGTGGCTGCGATTCCGGAGAAAACTGGTCAAAGCCTGCTGAACCATGTAAACGAACTGAACAAAACTTATAAATTGTTTAAATATTTTATTAGTGCAGAGAATGAGCTTATTCTTGCCTGCTGTCTGCCTTCAACTCCCGGCCGGTTTGAGCCTGAGCTGATCAGCCTGAGTATCGACATGCTTTTGCAGCACCTGCAGGAAGAATATCCGGTTGTCATGCGCAAGTTGTGGGCGACAGAAGGCTGAGGCAAAACAATCTGCATGTACGGGGTCATGCATGCGGGATATGCTAGGGTTGTATTATTGACAGACACGCCAAAGTTTGTTAGCATGAAGAATGAATTTAAATGGTCACAGTTTCTGTGCGATCAAGAAGCGGATTTTTGAATAAGCTTCTACTTCCTAGCTTATTGAGTTGGACTTGAAGATAGACTTTTTATTGCTGGTTAGGATCATTGCATATAACTACATACTATGGAGATAGGTGCCTTAAGAGGCTTAATAGGGAAGTCCGGTGAAAATGCCGGCGCGGTCCCGCCACTGTAATAGGGAGCGAATCCAAGGAATGCCACTGAGATATACGTCTTGGGAAGGTTTGGACAAGCGATGATCTAGAGCCAGGAGAACTGCCTGTCTGTCAATCACCGTTTTTACCCACGAGCGATGGGAAGGCGATTCTTAGCGAGTTCATCCTTTCCGGCGGTTACCAACTGCCGGAATTTATTTATGATTGATCTCAATAAAATAACCTACCCTTCCGAAGCGTGAAGGGTAGGTTATTTTTGTTTATAAGGAGAGAAGAATTTGAAGAAATACACATGCGGTCTGCTGCTGGCCCTGCTTATCTTTCTTGGCTGTGCGACGGCGGCTGGAAGTGTCAGGGAGGATATTGTTTTTTCGCTGCAATTGCCCTATTATCTGGGCAAAAATTATGGAGCAGTGAAAAGCGGTGAACAACTCCAGGCTTTATTCAGTATTGAAAACCGTGGCTTAGCAGCTCAGGAACAGCAGGTGATCATCACACTGCCGGCCGGAGTTGAACCGGTGGGACAACATGACAACTGGCAGTTGTACCGGCGGGATGGCCAGGCCATACTGGCGCGCCAGCTCTTCTTAGAAGGCGGGTACAGCCAGTGGTTTGACCTGCTTACAGTCAAAGTGGCGGACGATATCCAGCCTGGTACCTATTCTGTCACTGTAGCCTGCAACGGTCAAAGCCAGCAAATTGCACTGAAAGTCGTGTCAGGAAACGTTGCTGCGGTCAATGAGAATGCGAATATCGAGAAGATTATCCTGCCGCTCAATCTGGATGGCAAGTCGGATGAACGCTTAGACTCGAATACCCTAGTCTTGCGGGACCGGCAGCTGGATTATTTTAAAAATGTTCTGCGCGGAAAAGGGGCTACCAATCTGGAAGTAGAGGCTATCCACCCAGTTACCCATATGGCACTTGATATTCATAACCCGGCTAGACAGCAAAAGCTGGTAGTCATCACTGTCCGGTTGCTGGATACATTGACTCATCAGCCTGTTTCCGGCCTGTTTACGCCAGGAAGCACAGGAGAAGATAAGGACGCCGGGTCTTTAGGCGGACATGACAATACCCTGATGTCCTTTACGGCTTTGACTGGTGAGCCCACTCAGCGTATTATGATACCGGTCTTTGCCGATGAACGTCTGCTCCACAACGGACAATATATGCTGCAAGTCCATATGGATGACGGATTGAGCCAGCCGTTGGTGAAAAACCTTCCGGTTAAAGTAGTGAAAAAAGATATCAAGGCGGCGATGGTCGTCGTAGCTGCGGTGGCTATCGTAGCTGTCGCATTGCTAGCCGGTATGCGTTATATCAGACAAGTGCTGGGTTTGCTAAAAATTCGCTGGCTGGTGACGATTGCGCTATTTGGGGCAGCAGCCTTTGCTGTGGTCACTGTGCCATCCACCTTGCTCAGTGATTTTTTCCATATCCTTTTGGGACCATTTGGTTTTATCGTTACAGGCTTGTTTCACAGTGTTTTTTTATACACTATGCTGGTAGCATTGGTTGTGCTCATTCCCCGGCCAGGTGTGGTAACGCTTATGACGCTGGTGCGCATGCTGCTGGCAATGCTGGCCTTTGGTCAGATTTCTCCGCTAAGCTTTTTATCTTATGGCCTCCATGCTTTGTTGTTGGAAGGTTTGTTTACCGGCAGCGGATTATACCGGCGTCTGCAGGCCGGACAGTCAGGTCAAACCTTCTCTTGGCAGAGTATTTTGCTGGCGGCTGCTATTTGCGGGGCGGCTGACAGTGTGACTACCTATGTCAATTTGCAGAGTATGGCGTTCCTATATCGGCTGTACTATGCCGGCTGGTATGTCGATATGCTGGTGGCTATCAACGGATTTCTTTATACAGCAGTAGGGGCGGCCTGTGGCATGGTGCTGGGCAGCCGTCTGTCCAGGGTCGGAGGGGATTGAAGATGGAAAAGATATTGGAATTGCAGGATGTTGCGTTTACCTATCAACAACGGAATACTCCAAGTGTTTTTGGCGTCAGTCTGTCCGTCCGGCCAGGTGATTTTGTGCTGCTGACCGGAGCGACCGGCTGCGGCAAAAGTACACTGCTTAAAATGCTCAATGGCTTGATTCCCCATGAGAGCGGGGGAACTTTGAAAGGGCGGATTTTGATTGCCGGTCAGGATTCACGCCAGCATAGCATTGCTGAACTCAGCCAGCAGGTGGGTCTGGTTTTTCAAAGCCCGGATGATCAGCTTTTTTCGACTACCGTCTATGATGAGACAGCGTTTATTCTGGAGAATGCCGGCATGGATCCTGCACAAATTGGTTTTCGGGTTGAGGAAACTTTGAGCCTGGTAGGCTTACTGGACAAGAAGGAAACCAGCATTCATGCTTTATCAGGCGGACAAAAGCAGCGGCTGGCAGTGGCCTCGGTGCTGGCTGCACGCCCCAAGGTGCTGGCGTTGGATGAACCCATTAGTCAGCTTGATCCAAAAGGGGCAGCCGAATTACTTGCCGTGCTGGAGCAGCTTAACCGGCAACTGGGCCTGACCATTATTCTTGTGGAACATCGCCTGCATGAGGTCATGCCGCTATGCCGGCGAGTCGTGCTGATGCAGGAGGGACAGCTGGTTTGGCAGGGCAGCCGGGACGAAGCTTATGCGCAGCCTGACCTATTTGAACAGTATGGACTGCGAATGCCACAGCCTGTCGACATCTGCCGACTATTGGGTATTCGACCTGTTTCGGCCGAGGTTGAGGCTGCGGTCACTGCTATTGCCGAAAAGTACTCGGTGCCTTGTCAGAGCAATCAGGAACGGACAGAAATACCGGCTGGACAGGGACGTTCAGCAAGGCTGTCTGTTGAGGTTGAGCGCTTATCTTTCCAATATGATCCCAAAGGCCCCAGCGTATTATCTGCGATTGATCTGACTATTTCGGCAGGCCAATTTGTTGCCTTAATGGGTAACAACGGGGCTGGCAAGTCTACCTTGCTGCAGCAGCTTGGCGGCTTGCTGCAGCCCGCACAGGGGTGTGTAAAAATTTTGGGCCGGATAATAAAAGGGCTAAGTCCGGATGTAGGCATGGTGCTGCAAAATCCTGACTTTATGTTGTTTAATTCCACGGTTGCCGATGAAATTGTATTTGCCTTACGCCAGCAAATGCCGTCTAACCCCTGGACGCCTTATTGCCATCAGCTTGTAGAAAAGCTTGAGTTGACTTCTTTGCTTGCCGATTTTCCTCTGGCACTCAGCCGGGGGCAGCGCTTGCGGGTGGCACTGGCTGCCGTGTTGGCCAGCCGTCCTTCCGTGCTGCTGCTGGATGAGCCGACTACCGGACAGGATATCGGCCATATTAAGGACATTGTGCAGTTATTACTGGAATATACCAGTCAGGGAGGCACGGTTATCTTTTGTACCCATGATGCCGAAGTGGCTGCCCGGTATGCTGATCGCATTGTTGTTTTGTCTCAAGGCTGTGTTGTAGCCGACGGGAAGCCGGTAGAGGTCTTTATCCAGGAGGCCATGCTGAACAACGCCGGGCTTAAGGCGCCTGCCGCTCTGCGTGTGGCACAGCAGTTATACAATGGAACGGCATTAACCGTTGAGGAGGTGGTAGGCTATGTACAACAAAAATGTCTGGGAAGCAGTGCCGGGTAATACTTGGGTTCACAAACTAGATGTGCGGACTAAATTAGTGGTACTGCTATGCTGTGCAGTACTGGTTGTTCTGCTGGATAGTCCCCGCACCTTATATCTGTTGTTTTGCACCACGCTGGTTCTGCACGGGATGTCCGGAGCCTCACTGGCCCGGTGGCGGGTACTGCTGATGTTCGTGATGCTGGGGATCTGGGGCTCCATGGTCAGTCAGGCACTGTTTTACAGTCAGGAACCCCGGACTATTGTGGCTTGCCTGCTGCTGCCTTCTGCACCTCTGATCGGCACATTGACAGGCGGTGTTTACATTTACCGGGAGGGGCTGGAGTACGGAGCTATCCAGGCGTTGCGCTCTGCGAGCATGCTTTCCATGGGATTGCTGATCAGCTGGACTTCCGACCCCAGACAGCTGCTGCGCAGCTTTTTGTCCTGGAAGATGCCCTATGAGCTGGCGTTTATGCTCATTACCAGTCTGCGTTTTTTACCCGTAATTTTTCAGGAAACGGCCGTTGTTCTGACCGCACAGCGGCTGCGAGGCTTTGAGCCGTTACGCAGTCTGGTGCCGCGCCGCCTGATTCAAGCAGCCTTTCAGACACTCTTTCCTATTTTGGCACGCACGCTGCGCCGGGCAGTCACGCTGGCATTTTCCGTAGAGAGCCGAGGCTTTGGCCGCAAGGTTAATCGCCTGGGGGTGGGAAACTGGCCATGGGGACAGTGGCTTGGCTGTGCGCTGCTGTTGGCTTCTTTGCTGGGATTGCTTCTATTGAAAGTGATGGATGTTCTGCAATTTAACGGGATTCGTTATTTTCCGGAGTTTCGCCAGTTCTACGACTTAATGAAAGTATGGATGTGAGTGCATGAAAAAGTTATCTACGGCGGCAATTATTGTTATTTTTAGTCTAACTCTTGGGGTATTAGGCTGGCACATTTTTGGCGGTGCCGGTACGGCCTCACCGGCATGGTATGGGCAAATTCGGACCCAACCGACAACTCAAAGTGGTGTGCTCCGGGAAGTGGCGGCCATTTCTCTAGGAAAAGTCGAAGTCTATAATTATCAGCGGATGGGGTTTACCCGTGGCTTTTTACAGTTTTCTCCTGATGGTCAGAATTTGGCTGTTGGTACAGAAAATGGTGAAGTGCTGCTGCTTGGTATCAACGGCCAGGTGCTCTGGCAGAATAAGCTGGGGCTGGGCAAACTCACTGCCTTGCAATTTACTGCTGACAGCCGGTTTATTCTGATCGGTGAGTCCAGTCCGGAAGGTTACCTGGTATGCCTGGATCGCCGCGATGGGCGTGAACTGTGGCGTCAGTCCAGTTCCAGCGAACTGGGAGTCAATATCAAGGATAAGACTTTCCCGGGTATTGTGGCCGTCCGTACTGATGCGGCTGGTCATATTTATGCTGTTGGGCAGCGCTATATCCGTTATCCTGACGGCCGCTATGACTACCGGGGACGCATTTATAAATTCGACTTGTCCGGGCAGCGCCTGGGAGTTTTCCCAAGTGACCATAATTTGGATGCCTGGGTGAGTTGGATTAGTGTGGATGCCAAAGGCGAAAAGCTGGTTTTTGGCACAGCAAACTGGGATATGGGCGGAGTTTCCCGTTATGCTGACAGTATGTATTGTGTGGACGGTCAATTGCAAAACATTTTGTGGAGTAAGCTGCTGTTACCGGTACCGCCTTTCCAAAATACCACCCTGCGCAGCGGTCCTGAAATTTCGCCTGACGGACAGTATGTAACCGGAATTTTCAGCGATGGCCGTGGCTTCCTGTACAATGGGCAGGGGCAGGAGCTGTGGCTGCGCACCTTAAGTTCGCCGCAGAAAATTGCCAATATTGAATTGAATGCAGTGGGGACTTACGGTCAAATGGCAGGAGAGTATACCGTATTTTCGGTCAGCAACACCTATAACCGTGCCAACTGGCAGCTGCCAACCCCGGTTGAGCATCCCTCCTCCAACAGTATCTTTGTGTTTGACCGGCAGGGCCAGTTAATGAATCGCTATAAATTAGGTGGAATGATTGAAGAGATGGCGGCTCAGGAACGAACCCTGGCTGTAGCGGTAGGGCGTAATGTGCGCACAAAAAATCCGGCTGTCCATGGGTTAGCTGTTTTATCTTTGCCAGATGCTCAATTATTGGATTATGCGGTAACCTCCGGTCCCTGTGTTGGGACTGCAATCACTAGCAACGGTACTTATGCGGCTGGCGTGGAGGCTCCCATCCAACTGGATAGCGGGGAGGTAATTGGCGAATATAAATTGAGACTGTATCAAATTATTCGGCCATGAACGCTAATTCATATTGTTAAGAATAATTCGTATCATCAAAAGCTATACCTAAACTGGAATTGGAGTGAGCAGGTTGGCAATACGCAATCTCGTGGTTTCCCGCAAAATGTGGCTGTATGGTGGGGTGTTCATGCTGGCCGTGATATTGATCGGGAGCGCATTTTTTCTGAAAAAGCAAGACACAGCCGGCAAGGCAGTCAGAGCAGCTACGGTAAAACCGCTGGTCACCGTGAGGGTGGTACGACAGCAGGATATGTATTCGCGCTTGGTGCTGAGCGGGCAGACGGTATCGGCAGCCCAAATTGATATTGCTCCAAAATATACAGGACGTCTGGCTGCTGTACAGGTGGAACTGGGGCAGGCCGTTGCCGCCGGGCAGGTACTGGCTGTTCAGGATACTAGGGAAATTTCTTTGCTGATCGCTCAAACAGCGGCCTCCATTCGTCAGGCTAAAGCTGAAATGACTGAGACAAAAGCTGCTTTTGATGCTGGTTATCTGCAGGCCGAGGCTGATTATCGGCGACAATTGACTAATTACCAACGGTATGAGTCCTTGCTGAATACCGGGGCTATTTCCCGCGAAGCATTCGAGTTGGTTAAACAGCAAATGATCAATGCCAAAACGGCCTATTCAGTACTAAACGACCAAACAATGGCTGGCGGCCTGCCGGCGGCACTGGATATCAAGCAGGCCTTGCTGGACAAAGCGCAATACAACCTTGAACTGCAGCAGCAGCAGCGTGACGATATGATTCTGAGGGCACCGCAGTCTGGTGTGATTGGTTTCCGCCAAGCCGAGCCGGGAATGATGGTGCAGGCAGGCCAGAAAATCCTGACTGTGGTTGACAATAGCGGCATTTTTGTCGATTGTATGGTTTCCGAGCAGGCAGCGGCCACTCTACATACTGGGATGAATCTGGATATGACCGTTGAATCACTCAAACGGCATTATCCGGGAAAAATTATTTATATCAGTCCGTCCAGTGACAGCAAAACTCAGATCTATACCATCCGTATTGTCTTGGAACGGTCGGATTCGGCGCTTAGAAGCGGCATGTTCGCTCATGCTGCTGTCAGTGTCATGCTTAGCCCGCAGACGCTGGTTGTACCTAAACAATCACTGGTACAACAAAATGGTAAAAACTATCTGTTTGTGATTAATGACAGACAGCAGGTTGAGCAGAGGCTGGTGCAGACCGGCCAGCGCAGCGATGACAGTGTCGAGATACTATCCGGAATCCGGGACGGCGAACAAGTGGCGGTAACCAACATTTCTCGCCTTAAGCCGGATATGAAGGTTGAAGTCGTTGTTGAGTCTATGACAGAACCCGGCGGCAGCCAAAGGGGAGGCGGCTCATGAATATCACCCGCTTTTCCATTCAGCGCCCTGTCGGTATCACGATGGTAGTCTTACTCTTTGTTGTGCTGGGACTATATAGTTTTTTTCATATTGGTGTGGAATTACTGCCAGCCTTAAACAACCCTTATTTTACAGTGACAGTTGAATATCCCGGAGCCAGTGTCGAGGAGATCGAAGAAAGCGTTGTTAAACCCTTGGAACAAGGTCTGTCGTCCCTAGCGCATTTAAAGCGGATGATGGCCATCGCTAAACCCGAAAAGGCCACCTTTATTCTGGAGTTTGATTTAAAAGCCAACGCGGATATTGCTTCCATTGACGCGGCTAGAGCCGTCAACCGGGTGCGGAAAGACCTGCCTGATGAGGCTGGTGACCCCATTGTAAGCAGACGGGATGCCAATGCCCTGCCTGTTATGGAGATTGCAGTAAAGGCCCGGTACGATCTGGCCGAAATATATGGTAAGGCTGATCAGGTATTTCAGGAGCGGCTGCTGCGGGCGGACGGGGTGTCGGATGTCGCAATCGGCGGTGGACGGGATAAAGAACTGGCCGTCCTGGTGGAACGTGATAAACTGTTGTTATACAAACTGTCATTGAATCAAATTGTCAGTTTGCTAAAGCAGGAAAATATGTTAATGCCAGCCGGAACCGTATATACCGATGCAACCCAAAGCGATGTGCGCCTGGCAGCACGCTATGAATCAGCGGCACAGATCAGACAACTGTATTTGCCTAATGCTGCCGGCAGTGCCGTGCCGCTGACCGAACTGGCTGAAGTGGTGGAGAAAGACAGCCGGGTCACCCGTTACAGCCGTTTGAACGGGGATGACACCGTTTCTTTGCAAGTTTATAAAAACAGTGATGCCAATATTGTGCAAACCGTACAGGCCGTTCAGGTACAACTGGACGCTTTGCGCAGCGAATATCCGGATTATCAATTCATCGTTGTCGCCAATGATGCTGCCTATATCGACCATGCACTCACCAACACCCTGTCGGCGTTGGTCGAAGGCATTGTCACCACCGGCCTGGTCTTATTTCTGTTTTTGCGGGGCTGGCGTTCGACTGCGACTGTAATGATCGCCATTCCGACCTCGTTGATTGCCACCTTTTTGGTGATGTATATCGCCGGCTTCACCTTTAATATGATGTCGCTGATGGGAATGGCCTTATGTGTAGGCATCTTGGTCGATGATGCTGTGGTAGTGCTGGAGAATATTCACCGCCATTTACGCATGGGCAAGCCGGCTGCTGCGGCTGCTGAAGACGGGCGTAACGAAATTGGCATGGCGGCCATTGCCATGACCTTGTGCGACGTGGTTGTATTTTTGCCGATTGCTTTTATGACTGATTTGACCGGCCAATATTTCCGGCAATTTGGCCTGACCATTATTTTTGCCACCTTGTTTTCGCTGTTTGTTTCTTTTACACTGACGCCTATGCTGGCTGCACGCTTGTACCGGGGCGGTATCCCTCCGGTACAGGGACAGGCTTGGCTGCAGCTGGATCATTGGGAAAAAAGGGTGACAGCCGGGTACGCTCGCGTGCTGCAATGGAGTCTGGGTCATGGCAAACAGATTATAGCCGGTATCCTGGTGCTGTTTTTCGGTTTGGTGGCTTTAATCCCTGCCGGGGTTATCGGTGCAGAATATATGCCGCGTACCGATGAGAGCAGTTTCCAAATCAACATTGAACTGCCGGCCGGTAGTAATCTGGAGAATACCGACAACGTGGTGGCTGCCTTGGAAGAGTATCTGCTCACTATCCCGGAACTGACTTATTGCCTGAGTAATGTTGGTGAGACCAGCAGCAATACTGCCCGGGTGACAGGACAACTGCTTGACAAGAAAGACCGGAGCCGCAGCATCTGGCAAATTACCGATGAAATCCGCAGCTTTGCACGTAGCAAGCTAATGCCTGCATCGGTACGGGTCTATGAAACTACCACATCGGTTGCCGGGGTTTCAATGGGGGGATCATTGGAGCACTCGCCGATCATGATTTTTCTGCTGGGCAATGATATGAACCAGTTAATCGAGGCTTCCAACCGGGCGCAGACTCTTTTAGGCAAAATTGACGGACTAAAAGATATCCGCAGCAGCTACCGTATCGGTTATCCTGAATACAAATTAACAGTAGACCGGGAAAAACTCAAATTTTATAATGCTTCGGTCAATGATGTCAAAGAATCCTTCTCGGGGGCCATCAGTGGAAAAAAAGCCGGAGTACTGGCCAATGACAGGAATAACTATGGCCGGGATACCGATATTGTCGTTCGTCTGCAGGGCAGCGACAATTTTAAGACCTCGGATTTACAGGCCGTACCGGTTAAGGCGGCCGGCAAAGCTGTCTTTCTTGGTGATGTAGCCCGCATCGAAGAAGGGGTAGGACCTATCAGCATTAACCGTGTCAACAAGCAGCGCTCTTTGATGCTGTATGCCAATGTGACAGATCGCCCGCTCAAAGCTGTGCTGCAGGAGATTGACCAGCAATTTAGGCAGCAGCCGTTAGGTGAGGGGGTAACCTATAGCTTTGGCGGCCAGGCAGCCAGCATGACTAGCAGCTATGGTGAAATTATCCAGGTGCTGGTCATGTCCATGCTCCTTATTTATATGTTGCTGGCAGTACTATACGAATCGGCGTTTACTCCGCTGATCAGGATGCTGTCGCTGCCGCTCGGGATGATTGGTTCACTGCTTTTGCTGCTGCTGACTGGCAATACCATCAATGTTTACTCACTTATCGGTTTTCTAGTCATGGACGGACTGGTTGCCAAAAACGGCACCCTGCTGCTGGACTATACTTTGACCCTGATGGGAAGGGGCATGACGGCCTATGAAGCCGTTATTGAAGCTGGCAAGACCCGTCTCAAGCCTATCCTGATGACCACCGTGACTATGGTGGTAGGTATGCTGCCCACGGCACTGGCATTAAACGAGGGAGCGGAGACCCGGGTGAGCATGGCTTGGGTGCTGATTGGCGGACTGTTGTCCTCTACTGTATTTACCCTGGTTGTTATTCCAATTGTGTTTTTGTATTGTGAACGCTATCCGGCCAAGACCTGGGTTGCTGGACTGTCTGGCTATCTAAAAAATAGGCGTGAAAAACGGTTGACACAATAGGCTAAACATTGTATGCTAATGCCAAAGTTTGTGATTATTAACAATTGCATAGGAAATGTCAGGCGCCCGCGAGGGCTTAATAGGGAAGACCGGTGCAAGACCGGCGCGGTCCCGCCACTGTAACGGGGAGCGAACTGAAACGTTGCCACTGAGAGAATGACTCTTGGGAAGGCTGCAGCAAGCCATGATCCGGAGCCAGGAGAACTGCCTGACAGTCATCACCGTCTGACCTACGAGCGATAGGAAGGAGAGCTGCTGCCGTTATTTCACCTGGACTTTAAAAAACCGGGTACTAACGTTTGTTTTTTATAGCTTCCGCCTGTGGCCGGGAGCTTTTTATATGGCTGTGCCGGCCTGCTGAATTCAGACAAAGAAAAAATTCAATGAGGTGAAGAGATTGATGAATGAGAAAAAACATCCTGTGGTGGAGCTGCCAGACGACCCACATGCCAAGCAACGTTATGAAAGTGCTCTGAAACATGTTCAATTTGCCAAAGCGGCAGGAAAATCATCAGCCGAAATTCACGAGATTTTTCGTAAAGTTATGAATTTTGATCCGAACAATCTAGCTGAAGTTCCCCGGGATGAGGCGCACAAGCAATACCATGCTGCCATGCTTCACGCCCGTAAAGCGTTGGAAAATGGAAAAAGTGCCGAAGAAGCACATCGCATTTTCAAAACCATTCTTAATGGCGAGGCCGATGGAAAATGTCCTCATCAGCATGGATAAGCCTAATATTAAAACAATTGCCTGAACCAGGCAGAAAGCAGGAGAAAATTATGAATAACTTTACAAGAAAAATCTTGATTACAAGTATGGTGGCCGTTCTAATAACTTTGGGGGGAATGGCCTGGGGGCTTATACAGCCTGCTGTGGCATCGGCGGCAGCCAAAGCACCGGCTTCAACCATAGGTGTGGTCGATTATGACTGGCTGCTTGACCAGTATCCTGGTATTGACAAAGCCAGTGCCGAACTGAAAGCTGCGAATGAGCAAGCAAAACAGGAATATGAGAGTAAGGCCGCAGGGCTGAGCGATCAGGAAAAACAGCAGCTTGGCAATCAACTGGGACAGCGGGTGGCTGAAAAACGCGAACAACTGCTGGGCGCCATGCTGGCTAAAATTGATGCGGCCGTCAAGGCTGTGGCAGACGAAAAAGGCTTGACGGCAGTTGTGCCTAAAAGTGCGGTCGTGTACGGCGGGCTGGATATCAATAATGATGTTCTCACCAAAGTGAAGAAAAGCAACTAATTTACGCCGGCAGTAGGAAGAAGCTAACATGCAGGGACGGTCCAAGCTTGTCAACAATTTTTGCTTAATTAAATAAGCGAAAAAATGACAAAGTGGAGCGTCCCTGCTGTTTACCGCAAGGACAAATATCTGCAAATTCATCCCGCCAGCTGTAAATCGATGGCAGGGGAGTATATTTAACCATTCGACGAAAAGGAGATGGAAGTCATGTGGTGCTCAATTGTTGGTAAGCGTATGGCGTATGCAATATTAGGATTGATAGTGTCCCTATGGCTGATTATTCCTTGTGCCCAGGCCGAGACCAAAACGCTGCAAAGGGATACCAAACTGCATCCTCAGGGCTGGGCGGTGGGCGATGTTTTGGAATTTAAGAAAGGTACGGTCCTTACGACCAATGACATCGGCGAGGTGATCACCGGCACCTTGAAAGAAGATACATTCCTTCAGCCTCGAGGCTGGGAGCGGGTTATCAACGACTACTACTATGTAACGGCTTATGCCGGGATGTCTCCCTTTTTTCCCCGCTATCACCGCATCTTCCCCGACAGAAGCTACAATATCGCCATTCCCGGCTATGGCCATCTGCTATATAAAGGCGGGAATCCGGTTACCTTCAACCTCGACGGTGAAGTCCTTTCCGGCACTCTTGCCGACACGGCAACCGTGAGGCTGGTGGCGGGAAAATACGGCTTTTTGACCTTTAGAGAAAATACCGTGTTGTCCTTCTATGAATCCGGTGCGGTCAAATCCGGCGTACTGGATACTGATACCAGCCTGCGTCCCGCAGGCTGGCAGAAAAATCAGGCAGTTAACGAGGAGGCCGGCTTTGTTAAATTCAGCGCCAAGAAAGCTATTGTGTTTAACGAAGCTGGAGAAGTGACGACCGGAACGCTGAAGGAAACACTCCAGTGGCGGTCGGCAGTCGGGGAGACGGTAGAGTTTCCCGCCCATACCGCCATACGCTTTGATGAGCAGGGGTCTATAGCTGAATCTGGCGGCGAAGGCTAAGGACAAGGGTTAACTCTTTGGCGCTGGCTGGCAAGTTCAAGAGATAGTTTCGGTGTTTAGGCAGGCTTTTCCGTTTTGGGAAGGCCTGCTTTTTCTATGCCGCTAGTCTCCAAAGGCAAAGATAACATATTTTTACAAAACTAATAAAATCCCCCATTTGAGGGATATACACAAGGCTAACTTTGGGCTATGCTAAAAGCAAATGCTTCTATTATTGATACAAGCCATTATCGGTGGCTCGAAGCATGGCTAGCACAACCGCATAACGTTGGGATAGGTGTCCGTAAGGACTTAATAGGGAAGTTTGGTGTAAAGCCAACACGGTCCCGCCACTGTAATGGGGAGTAATCTCGCAGCCGTACCGCAGTCGGTACGGAGTCACTGAAGCGCAAGCTTCGGGAAGGCGCGGGAAAGCAATGATCCTAAGTCAGGAGAACTGCCTGTCCGGCAATCACCGTTTGACCTGCGAGGTATGGGGAGGAGATTACGCGAAATCAAGGCTGGATTCCGTCCAGACAACGTAAGCACTCCCAATAAGGGAGTTTTTTTATTGCCCTTAGTTACTGGATGTATTCGTTTTATGCCCGAGTTAGCGATGTACAAGCAAGGACTGGCAGCAGTTATCGACGCAGCAGTGGTGGTTTACGGCGGGATCGACATGACCGCCGATGTGATAGCGAAAGTAAAACAATAGGCAGCAGCAGTGACGGCATGACTTAGCCTAGTCGTCTTGTTCAGGCGTGATAACGACGCCAGGCAGGCTGCGATAGGAATCTTTAACAAGGAGGTGGGGTTTTTCTCGTGGGTAGTAAGAAAAAGACCTCAGCAGCCGCACAGCTGTTGACGGTCGTAAGGTAACACAATAAAAATGGGAGAGTGAAAACTTATGGCTATTGACAGCAAACTTATGTATGGTACGTATGTTTATCCGTTTCCTGTTGACCCGTTAAATCCAAACCGTGGGGACATAGGAACCATCGCCTATGACGATGGAGTACCTTCCCTCACCGTGCACAAAGGGGTAAGAACAACCTATAGCAGCGGTACCCCCACAAACATCGGTCCTGATCCCAAACCGTTATTTTTCAAAAACGGCGCCGGCCTCAACCGGGCTGCCGTGGCATCGATTGTATGGGTAGGCACGGTTGCAACTTGCACCTGGCTGGTCTATGAAGCGGATGCGGATAATACCACTCCCTTTACCTGGAACGACCCCGTGGCCGGGCCTGTCGTATTGACCATTGGCGGCGTCAAAACCGTGACCAATCCCTATGCCCTGAAAACCCGGGAGGTCTCCTCCGGCGTGGTCGATCTCTATTGCATTGACTATGACGGCAAGTTTGTTTTCCGCGTGCGCAGCAGCGGCGTAAACGGCGACACTTACACGGTGCAGAACGGCTATTATGAATTCGCGGGGGTAAACAGCAATGACTCCTTCGGCGTAGACCTGGAGATCACCGACGACTACCTCTATGCGCTGTTCATCAACGGCACAAACCTGTCGGCCGGTGCGCCAACCGCCAATTATCTGAACAGCACAGTAGTCAAACTGGATTTTGGTCTCGGCACCCCGCCGTTAGCCTATGTCGGCCCGTATACCTCAACGACAACCGGCTCGGGCTTCCCGGCTAAAAACGCCTTCAGCATTCAGGCTTACGGCAGTGATTTAATTCTGACGGCTATCGGCGGTCCGCAGCATGGCGGCCCAACCTACGGCGGGCAATGGAACCCCGATTCCCGCATTCAGAAAATTGACCAGAGCACGTTGGTTGTAACTAATTTGTTACGGGCGGCGGCAAATTCGGGTGAACCTCCGGAAGACCAATATGACTTCCGGGCGCTGAGCTTCAGCAGCGACGGCAGCGTGGCTTTCATCCTGCTGGGTGTATTTGATACCAGTTGGGTCATGGATTGGCATTTATATTCGACCGACATGACCACCATTACCACTGCCAGCAACGCGTTGTTAAGCTCACTTTCCCCAATAGAAGTGGGTTTCACAAATGGCGAGGATGGCTACTATTGGGCGCTGTGGATCTCCGAGAGTACCGGGAAAACCTGGCTGGCCCGCGGCAACGACTTTGCCATTTTCGATCCGAGTACATTGGTAGTCGATGTCAGCGGCATTGGCTCAATCAGCACGTTTTCTGTGGGCGATTTCCCTGGCCTCAATTTCGCCACCATCTATGAAGGCGAGGTCGCTCCGTCGCCGCACGCTCTGAAGGGCTACGTCGCGCCGGCCTTCGCCTCCAATACGGCGCAGGCTTTGGCTGAACGTGAAAAATTCTTCCAAGAAGTGGCGGCAGCGAAAGCCAAACGATAACTCATGTTTTTCCGTGGAGGGGAAATATCTCCCCTCCACAATTTTATTTTTTTTATATTTTGCAACTGTATCTGATTTATATATATAGTTAGGAGAGAAAGTTTTGCGGAAGAGAAAGAAAAACTCCAATTCAGGGAAAAAGCGGCAAGTGTTGCTGGCGGCCTGTGTGGCGGCCGCTTTGTTGTGCTCCTCGCCAACCTATGCAGGTCCCAAATTAGCCGGCGAACCGGACCCGGATATAAAATCCGTCAATGCCGATTATCCGAACCTGCTTATTGATCAAGACGAGACGAAGACTACCTGGGCCAATCGCTACCAGAATAACGACGGTACCGGCGCTGCCCATACCGAGAATGCCACTGTTGCCAATGTTACTTACAGCGGTGTGATCACAGTATCACAGGGCGCCACCTGGCGGCCGATGGATGCCGCGAATAATATTGTCGTCAATACGTTAGAGCTGCAATCCGGCGCCCTCCTGGACTTATCGTACAAATACGGGGAAAATCTGGGCGACAGCAGCACCTACCCGGCCGGCGCGACCTATTGGTCGGGCGCCAGAAGCGCTGGTCAAAGTTATACGCGGGGTAGCTTTAGCGTAAGCGGGACGGCAATTTTGCATGATGGCGCCATCATCCGCCTGAACGTGGGCGGAGGCAACTATACCGTGAATGCCACTACTGGCGTAAAAACCGGCAGTTTTCAAAGTGATAAACTTCAGTTTGATGGGACTAAGCTACAACTGCCGGATGGCGCCGCCACGGTATTGCTGCAGATTCGTTATAACAAGAATACCGGTGGCGGGCTGAGCTCAACCATCCCTAGCACCGGATTTTCGACCACTGATTATTGGGCGCTCACTACCAATCCGGTGGAGACAGGAACCATCAGCGGTGTCGTAACAGTCTACAATGTTATCTCCACCACGGCGGCGGACGGGACCGTTCTCACCACCAGCCCGGCTAAGAGTCTCACCTTTGTTGCCGACCGGCCTTATTATGTTGATAGTTCCCTGAACAAATACCTTTTTGTACCGGTATTAAATCCCAAAACACCTATCCCCTCAATTACTACCGATCCTAGTACCGGAGTTATTAAGGAGAGCTACACACAGATTTACAATATAGACTGGACCGCTACCCGCAGCGACCTTGTTTCTCAGGGCGTGTTCAGCGCCGCTAACGCTCAGCTTTCCCTGCGTAACCTGTGGCGTATAGAAGACGGCCTGTTTTGGAAACGGGGCGAAGAATTGCGCGCCGCCAATCGGCTGGGGCAGAGCGATGGGGCCGATGGAGCCTGGGGGCAAATATGGCGCGGCAAGTATGACTTCGCCGGTGCGTACAGTTCCGATTTTGGTCAAAACTACAACGGCATTCAGATCGGCTACGATAAACAGCGGGAAGGCGATGTTTATGGCGGCAAACTGTACACTGGGTTCTTTCTCAGCATGATGAATTCTGATGCCGATTTCAACCAGCACAGTGTCAATACCGACACCGGCGACGCTCTTTACAGCCGCGCGGCTGGCGATCTTAAGAGCAATGGGATCGGCCTGTATACTTCCTGGCTCGGTGATAAGGGCCATTATCTCGATCTGACTGTCCGGGGGTCCAAACTAACGAATAAATATCGCTTCTATGACGCTGATGAGAATCCCTTTGAGAACGACTACGGTACCTGGACTTACGGTGCAGGTCTCCGCTATGGCTTCCAGAAGGAACTGCCGAACGGCTGGTATCTGGAACCCCAGGCCGGCCTGACCTACGGCACTATGAAGGGATATAATTACATCCAGTCCAACGGCATGCGCTATAACCAGGATGAAATGGACATGCTGATCGGGCGCTTCGGCATTACCGCAGGCCGGAACTTTGCCAGTGGTGACAAGCGCGGTATCGTATATGCCAAAGCGGCCGTCAATCATGATTTTAAAGATGGAGGCCGCGCCCGCGCTGATGCGGGTTATTTTGATAGTAAAGGGAAGTATCACGCATCCACGAGCGTGCCGATGAACACCTTGGCTGGTAAGGATACCTGGTACGAATTTGCTGTAGGGGCCAGCCTGCAAACAGGCAAAGATCAGAATGCTTTTCTCGAATTGAACAAAACTGCCGGCGGCAAGGTCAACACCGACTGGCAGGTGAATGCCGGCATAGCCTGGCGCTTTAACGGGCCTTCCGCCCAAGATCGAGTGGCGGAGATTGACGGCAAGATGACGGCGATGGCAGCCAAACAAGCAGAATCTGCCGGAGTTGAACCGCAGACAACAGCGTCCGGTCAGGCTGGTACAACAAATGTTCTTAACCCAGTTGCCAGCGAGACCGGTGGTGTAAACCGGTTAGCGGCAGCGGCTGTGAATGAACCTAACGCGCTTGCTGCGCAGGCTGAACAAGCTAGTCAACCTGATCAGGCCGATCAACAGGCAGTTGATAAGCATGCTCATGAGCAGGCGGCGACTGCTTTTGCTGCAGGCGGTTCTGCGAACAATACCGTTCAGATAACTGCCGATAACAGCGAACCCGGCACTTACGTCTTGGCTCCGCTGGTCGTCGAGGCCGCCCGTCCCGACTGGGAGAAAAAGCTGTCTCCAGGCACTGTCTCGGTCATCCATGTACCTGAATACAAGGGTGAAATGAAAAACCTGCCTGATCTGCTGCAGAGCGTGCCCGGCGTCTATATTCAGCGACTGCAGGGCACTGGGCACTACACCGTGGCCAGGGTCAGAGGCTCGACCGGCGGCCAGGTCAATATCTATATGGACGGCGTGCTGGTTAATTCCAACGCCGACGCGGCGGTCGACCTGTCCGCCATTCCGGTGGAGAATGTTGAGCGCATTGAAGTCTACCGGGGCTACGTCCCGGCCCGCTTTGCCGGCGCGCCCATCGGCGGCGCCATCAACATTGTCACCAAAAAACCGCAGGACACCAAAGGCAGCATCACGCAGGGCGTGCGCTCCTTTGGCGGCTATACCGGCAACCTCGAACTGACCGCGCCGGTCGGCAGCGGCAGTATGCTGTTCGCCCTCAACCGCGACCAGGCCAGAGGCGATTTCCGTTATACAAATTTTGGCACCAATACAGCGTACGATTCTCCTACGCAAGAACGTCACCGGCTGTTCAATGATTACCAGAACACCGACGCTCTCCTTAAATGGCAGGATGACAACTGGTTCGCCAAACTGACGTGGCAACGTAACCAGACCAGTTTCCCGCAAATCACCACAGATGTTTATGCCGATGTGCCGCTGCAGGAAATTATCGACCGCGGCCTGCCTTATGGCGGCAACTATAATAAATACCGGTATCGGCAGCTTGATACAACCAAGACCGAATTGCAGTTCGGCCGGCGGCAGACGGCCGGCAATCTGGAATGGGGCTGGAAGCTGGATACCTCCTATCAGCTTAAACAGGCCGCCAGTTCGCAGAGCAAGAACGGCCAGAGTAACGCTTTTGCGACCGTCGACAACGATTTCCGCAACCGTCGTTACGAAGGCAGCATTGACGGCAGTTGGCACGTAAGCGACAATCATCTGGTGGAATTTCTCTTTAACGCCTCCCGCGAGACCATGGATGTCCGCGCCTATAATCAAGACATGTGGCCGCCCAGTGTTACTTCGGTAGGCAATCAGATGGCTTTTTACGACAAATATTTCAAATCGCATTACCAGACCAATACCTATCACTTCCAGGTACAGGACACCATGACGCTCAATAAGAGCGGCAACCTGTTCTTTACGCCGCTGCTCAGGGCGCAGAAGATGGCGATGGACGTCGATCTCGGCGATCCCGATCTCGGCTCCTGGAAATATTCCTATGGCTTAGGCCTGAAGAAGGTGCAAAACGAGCACTGGACCTTCCGCGGCACTTACGGCACCTACTACAAATTCCCCAACTGGTATGATCTGTTCGGCGACGGCGTCAATGTCAAATCCCGCTGGGAAATGTACCGCGACCTGGCTGGCAGCCCCCAGTTCCTGCTGAATAACTTTGTCGAACGCGGCACGAGCTGGGATATCAGCGCCAACTGGCAGGGCAAGGCTTTACAGGCCGACAGCGATGTGACGCTGACCTATTTCAACCGCCAGTCCAAGAACCTGTCAAGCTACGCGATTGATTACTACGGCTGGGGTTATTATACCAATCTGGGCGCCGGCCAAATCCAGGGCGTGGAGCTGGAGAGCAAAATGAACTGGAAACGCTGGGATTTGCTCTTAGCCGCTACCTGGAATGACTCGCTGGTAACCCAGAGTGGTAAGGATAGTATCGTTACGAAAGCAGAAAGCCAGGCAGGCAATCCATTCCCTTGGATACCGGAATGGGAATATAACATCCGGTTAGGTTACCGTTTCCCTGGCGATAAACTCTCCATGTTTGGAGAATACCATTATTTGGACAGGGTTGGCGTAGTGCGGTTAAGCAGCAATAAAGGGACCCTATTCGAATCACTGGGAATTACCAATGTTGGCTTGAAATATGACATAAACAAGCAAGTCAAACTGACGGCCGGCGTTAACGATCTGTTTAACAAAGGACCGAACCAGCCGATGGTTTCCATCCAGAATGGCGTGGAGAAGGTTGGCGGCAATGTGTACTATCCGCAGCAGGGCCGTACCTATTACATGACTGCGCAGTATTTCTTCTAAGCCTGAATTAATTGGTGACTCAGCACCAAAATCACCGCAAGCATCGGATACAGCAGGCCGGGTAAATCTATCCTGGCCTGCTGATCTATTTCCCCTTGTCATTGGGGACGGTTCCAATTGACAGAAAACAGGCAATACAGTAGGCTTATCCGAAAGTCCTGGGACTGTGCTGGAATATCAATTTACGAGAGGAGAGTAAAATGAAATGCATTGTAGGCTTAACGGCGAATAGAGCGGTGGGGACAGGCTGGCTGCCACCGCTGCCTGATTTACGCGATTATACCGAGTGCCACCCCAGCTTGACGGAAGCCATTCAAAAGCTGGGACTTGACCCGGCGGCTCCTTTGCCGGATAAAACCGATTTACGCCAATGGTGCTCGCCAGTGCAGGAGCAGGGCAAGCTAGGAGCCTGCACGGCTCATGCGGCGGCAGGGATTATCGAGTATTTTGAGAACCGTTCTTTTTCCCGGCATATTGCTGCATCCCGGCTGTTTATCTATAAAAATGCCCGCAACCTGCAGGGCGTGGCCGGCGATACCGGGTCGTACATCCGGGATACGATGGGGGCGTTGGCCCTTTGTGGGGTAGCGCCGGAAAAATATTGGCCCTATACCGATAAGGAGCCCGATTTTGATATTGAACCCACTTCATTTGTGTATGCTGTAGCGGACAACTATGAAGCCTTGCAGTATTTTTGCCATGACCCACTGGGGCAGAATTTGCCTGCCGGCGATGTGCTGTGCAGTGTGAAAAGATACCTGGCAGCCGGAATCCCCGCCATGTTTGGGTTCTACGGTTTTGCGTCTTTTGATCAGGCCGGTGTTGCCGGTGCCATTCCTTACCCTGGTCCGCAGGAACAGGCCCAGTGGGGGCATGCTGTGGCGGCTGTCGGCTATGATGATACACTCGTCATCCGCAATAATCAATCCGGCCTACAAACCACCGGGGCACTGTTGATCCGCAACTCCTGGGGAACTTCCTGGGGGCAGGAAGGATACGGCTGGCTGCCTTATGATTATGTACTGCAGCGGCTGGCCAGTGACTTTTGGTCGCTCTTGAAAATGGAATGGTTGGAAACCGACCAGTTTGGCCTGTAGGGCACAGTGTACGAAGAATCCTGGGAAGCTAACAAATCATTTGGAGGGAAACACATGAAAAAAATCATCAGCCTTGCTGTAATATTCTTTTACTTGAATATAGGCCTGGCGGCTGCGGAAAGCCAGCAGCCGCCAGAGGCGGCAACTGCCGCGACCAATTTGGCGGCAGTTTACCCGTCCGCGCAGAACAAGCTGCCGCCGCTGCCGGTCCCACCGGCTTTGCTGCAGGATGCCAAAGCTACCGCCGCTTACATAGCGGCTGTGGATGCCTATTTGAAAGCGGCTCAGGCCTATGTTGATGCGGCAACTAACGATGTCAACGCCCTCATCAAGGAACGCAATACCGCGATTGAAAGCGCCAATCAGGTGGCAGCAGCTTACAATGCTTTTTTTAAGCTGGATGAGAAAAAATAATGAGGCCTTCAGCATAAAGAAGAATGCCGGCTGGTGACAGGAGGAGATTCTATGAGCCTGAGGATGCTTTGCTAAACAGCGAGTTTGGCTAAAGGCTAGCCGGCCTTTCACGGAAGCCTGAAAGCTGCTGCCAGATGAACAAGGCAGGAACTTTATAATTTGGCAACGAAGGCTATGAAGTGAATTTTTAATGCGGGATGTGTTCGATTATGGCTGCCAAAAATTTTTTTAACCTAGCGATTACTCGATTATGGAGGACTGTACTGCAAGTGACGCCTTCCTGCCATAGAACGATAGGTATTGCTGCGCTGGGTATGGCCTTTTTGCTTGCGGTGTCTTGTAACATGCTTGTAGAGGCGAAAGAGAATGGCACGGTCAGTTTTAAGCCGGTTTGGTCGGTAAATGATACCGCAAAATATTTGATGACCAAGAGTAAGACACAAGACGGGAGAACTCAAGAGGTATCTTCGGTGATTACGACCACTGTTATTGGTAAGACAAAAGATCAGTATGTTTTTGAATGGCGGTGTGAGGAGTTTGATACCGGGAATCAGATTCCGGCTGCATATAAGGAGCTTTTTAACGGGCTTATTAAAGGAATGAGAATCCAATACGCAACCGATCCGCAGGGCAGGTACCAAGGCATTGTTAATCCGGAGGAGATTCGCTCGGGGATCAGGCAGTTTGGTGATGCAATGCTTGCCAGAATTGACGATGAGCAGTTGCGCAAATCCATTAGCGGGTATCTGAAAATCTGGCTGCAGAATGACCAACTCATAGATCTCACGGCTAAAGAGATTGCCTATCTTCATAATCCCTATTTTTTCGGGGAAGTGTTTGAGCCTGATGAACAGTATGAAATGGAAGTCAGGCTGCCAAATCCGTTTCTTCCCTCTCAGCCCTTTGCCGGGGTAGTCACGCTGAAAGCGGCACGTTCCGGCGATGTGAAAGAAATGCTGATCGAACAGGAGCTTGACAAGGAACAATCTACGGCAATTTTAAAGGACACTTTAAAGCAGTTAGCGGCTATGGCAGGACGGCAGCCGGATGCCGAAATAAACATAACCAGCCTGGATATCAAGGATACTTTTCATTATTCTATAAAAGAATCCAATAGCTGGATCGACCGCTGCTCAGTAACTCGCAGCTTTGCTCTCAACGGGAAAAGCAGGAGTGAAAGTGTTGAATTTGTCCGTCAAGAATAAAACTGTTCGGCAAAAGAAAATAAGGATGTTTGAATGAAGCAGGAATTTTCTTTATAGACAAGGCCAGGATTTGTGTTCTGGCTTTTTTATTTATGCAAAAATATACAATTGAGATAAAATATCTTTCTATGTGGATTTACACGCTTTGGGGTCGATTGACCATTTTAATATTTTAGAGGAGTACTTGTTATTAAGGATTGAGTGGGTTCTATTTCTTGGCAAAAGCAAACAATTTGGAAAAAAATCTTGACAAATGTTTACATTTGCGACATACTGAATCGCGTAAGTGAAAAATTTCATAAAGTTGATATAGGTGCCCTGTAAAGGGCTTAATAGGGAAGTCCGGTGCAAACCCGGCGCGGTCCCGCCACTGTAATGGGAGAGCGAATCCAAGAAATACCACTGGAAAGTAAATTTTCTGGGAAGGTTTGGACAAGCGATGATCCAGAGCCAGGAGAACTGCCTATATAACAATCACCGATTGACCTGCGAGCGATGGGGAGGGGATTAGGCGTACATTTCTAGTGTACTGTATATTTCCGTCCCGGCGTGTTTTTTGCGCCGGGATTTTTATATGGTATTACCTGGTATGGCTTATTTTCTCCTGCTTAAATCGGGAGATTTTTTACTTTCAGAGGCATATCATTACAAGTTATTGGCAGGAGTTGCTCGTAAAAATGATAAGGAGGATGATACCATGAAAAAAAGGATTTCAGACAGAAAAAGGAAGGTCTGGCTATGTGCTATGATAGCCAGTGCTGTTATCTGGCAGGTGCCGGGGCTTTCTCAGGCAGCGGAAGTGGACGAGTATGAACTTGATCAGTTGGTTGTAACAGCGACGAAAACACCGGTAAAGCAATTTGAGGCTAATGCGAACGTAAGTGTCATTACCCGGGATAATATCGAAAGAAATCACTATCCTGACCTACCAAGTGCTTTGCGAAATGTACCTGGTGTTACAATTAACACCTATGGTGCGGGTGTCGGCTATGAGTATTCGAATATGATCAGAATCAATGGATCGGATAAGATCGTTATTTTAGTTGATGGCGTAAGAATTACTAGTTTAGGGGTAGGCTTTCCAGGACAATTGTTCAGTTCCATGGATAATGTCGAGAGAATAGAGGTATTAAAAGGTTCTGCGTCAACATTATACGGATCGGATGCCCAAGGTGGAGTCATCAATATTATTACTAGAAAAGCTGCTGAGAATAAAACAAATCTGACAATAAAAAGTGGCAGCTATAGCAACGAGACTTATTCAATAATGAATAGTGGGAAATCTGATGAATATAGTTGGGTTGTTACGCTTCAAAAAGACAATATCGGCAATTACAAAGATGCGCATAGCCAGGAAGTCAGGCAGCACGCCAATAAAGATCATGCTACATTTAAGCTTACGAAACAACTGGATGCGGCCTCTGATTTAACCTTCAACTATGAGCAATACAAAGCGGATAAATTTTATAAAAATACAAATTTATATCCTGATCTCTATGGTGACAGATTCGGACAAGATGATAACTATAGCTGGCGCATTATTTATAATTATAATCCGTCATCCGATTTGCAAAATAAGTTAGTCGTATTTAACAATGTTTATGATTATGGCTCGAAAAATACCGACGGACCATGGGGGCCATCAAATAATTCTATTTATGTCAAAACGACCGGTTTTCAAGAACAATTTACTAAGCAATTGGACTCACAACATCTACTGACTACCGGATTTGACTTTACTCAGGATAAAATCAGTGCAATGTATAGCGTAAAGGGAAAAACGTTAACCAACCGGTCTTTATTCTTACAGGATCAATGGAATATTAATTCCGTTTTAAATTTAACTACTGGTATTCGTTATGATAGCCCTTCTAATTTCGAAAGTGGAACCAGTTTAAAAGCGAACTTGGGATACAAACAAGATGAAAATACCAATTATTATATTTCGTATAACGAATTTTTTGTTACCCCTACTCCCTCTCAGTTATATGGCACTTATGGGAATAAAGATTTAAAACCAAATGACGGCAATACGATCGAAGCCGGAATTAGCCATAAGTTTGATCCTACATTAACAGGTACTTTTCATATCTTTAAACGGACATCAGATAACAAGACTTATTTTGGTGCAACCAATACTTACCAAAATGCAACCGAGCATGCACGCGGCTGGGATGTTCAGTTAAGTAAGGAACTTTCAAAACAATTCAATGCGTTTGTGGGCTATACTTATGCCAATATTGATCCTACAGGCACTGGAGAGCCTAATGTGGATGGTTATATACCTAAAGGTGTTTGGAATGTTGGGATGAACTATCAACAAGACCGGTATGCTGCTCAATTGCAAGGACGGGGCATTGTGGATAAAGTAGGACAACAGCGGGATGCTTTTCCAAACTCAGCATTTTTTCCTGAGACTACCTACTGGGTATGGGATTTAGCTGTCAATTACCAAGCAGCTAAAGATATCAATCTTTTTATTAAAGTCAATAATTTATTTGACAAATATTATGCCGAGTATTCAAATGCAAGTACAAGAGCCTATTGGGATGGTCATCCCGGTGAATGGTGGCCAAATGCAGGCCGTAACTTCCAGGTAGGAGTTCAATATAGTTTTTAATATTTTTTCACGTTAGTGCAGGGTTAGCGCTAACAATAATTGAGAAAGGTGGCCTGTCTGCAGTGCTCCTTTCTTAATTATTTCCGCACTCAAGTCAGTTACTGTGCCTAACGCCAATATACCGGTATATGATAGAATTATACTTCGTGAAAAAACAAATATTGACAGATTATGACTTATTATGCCATACTTATCTACGAAAAGTTCATATGTTGGTATAGGTGCCCTGTAAAGGGCTTAATAGGGAAGTCCGGTGAAAGACCGGCGCGGTCCCGCCACTGTAATGGGAAGCAAGCTCAAGGAATACCACTGAGGCGAAAGTCTTGGGAAGGTTTGAGTATGTGATGATCCAGAGCCAGGAGAACTGCCTATATGTCAATCACCGTTTGACCTGCGAGCGAAAGGGAGGGGATTTGTGCGATCAAGGTAGTTTTATCTTGTTGTACTTATTTCGTCCGGCATATATTATGCCGGACTTTTGTATGCTGTAAAAAAGCATTCCTTGTTGGTTAAAGGAATGCTTTTTTTATGCTTTTGGGTCTTGATCAATTTTATATATAGTGATGGAGGTGGCAGGATTAAGCTTTCAATTGTAAAAGAGCAGTTGGTCAAACCTCAGTAATGGTTTAGGTTATGCTACATGAGGCAAATTGTCTAGTTCTTTTACCTAATTGCAAACTCATGGTTGTAATTCTTTGTTTTACTAAATTTGAATGCTTTAAGAGGGGGAGAAACATAGTGATGAAAATCAACAAAAAAAAATTAACTCAATTATTAACGGTAGCCTTAATGCTAAGTACGGCTACGGTCAATGCAGAAGTCAGTCCCACCGAAGAATTCTCTTTTGATAAAGTTGTGGTAACAGCACAGCGGAAGGAGACTAAGGAGTTGGAGACCCCGGCCTCCACCACGATCATTACAGGGCAGGAACTAAAAGATAGTGGGGCGCTCAGCGTATTTGATGCCTTGGAACGTACCGTTGGTGTACATAGTTATTCTTATGGAACGGCCGGTCAGGAATATGGTTCGATGTTCTCGCGGGTTATGGTTCGCGGATTGGACAAAGGGACGCTGGTCTTAGTGAACGGAGCCCCGGTAAACTTAATGAACTATAATACAATGGGTGTTATTCCCGTTGAAGCCGTCGACCGGATTGAGATTGTCAAGGGTTCTAACGCCGTTTTGTATGGTGCGGAAGCCATGGGCGGTGTCATTAATATAATTACCAAAAAGGCGGCAGGGGAGAGTTCTGGTTCTGTTAGTACGACTTATGGGAACTATTACAAAGATAATTCAGTAACGATAAATGATAAAGATTTTATGTTTTTCTACAAGAAGGAAATCCGCAATGAAGTGGACGACTTAAATCGCTTGTTTACGACTAGCTTTGACAAGCTTTCACTTGGTAAAGGCAATAAAGAATCATTATTTTTAAATTTAAATTTAACCGATGAACTGTCTTTTAACTACTCTTATTCCAATAATGAAAGTAATTTTAAGAAATGGAAATATAATTCAGTTGATAAGAACTATACAACACTTGTTTCAAACTCGATTTACTATGACAAAAGAAACAATGTTAATTTAGTTTATGATAATAAGGATATAGCTGTTAAGTCGGTCTTGGCTTATAATTCTATTAATCTTAAAGGAGCCGGTAATGCAAGCACGACAGACTATGACCTTTATGGGATTAATTTTGACAACCAAAAAACCTGGAAACTGCGCAATGGCCAGGATTCTCTGGTAGCTGGATTGACTTTGCAACGAGAGAATTATGAAAAAGAATCTTCAAAGAAATTTCACCGGGACAGCTACGCGCTTTATGGGTCCTATAACCGTCAAATGAGTGAAAATTTGGTGGCTACGCTGGGGCTAAGAGAGCATTTTGTAAAAGCGAATTCCTATGATGAGTCGCAAAATATTTTGCTGCCACAGCTGCAAACCTTATATAAAATAGATGATCAAACCTCCTGGTATACCAATATCGGTAAATCCTTCGAAATGCCGGCTACGAGTTCACCCTTTTATATGGCTAAGGTTTCTACGGCCCTTAAATTAAAGCCGCAAGAAGGCTGGACCTATGAAACCGGAATTAAGCATATCAATGGCAATGAATCCTTCAAGGTAGCCCTGTTTGCCATGGAGATCGACAATAAATTTAAATGGGTAAAAGAGGATACCGTTATTCCTGGTGGAGATCCAAATTCGAGCATCCAGATCAACAATGATAAATTCCGCAATAAAGGAATTGAATTGGAATATAATAAAAGATTAAATGACAGCTGGCAATACAATCTGGGAGCTTCTTTCTCTGATCCGGAATCCAAGAATGGTAACGGCAATTGGGCGCAGGATGAGGCCAAGCTGCAATTGTCTGCAGGTGCTACTTACACCGAGAAAAAAATAATGACCAATCTTGATTTCTTCTATTTAGGCAAACGTCAAATGGCTTACTATAATATGGAAGGAAAAAATACTTCGCAAGATCATCGTATTGGTGACAGGATTGATATGAATGCGACTGTCCAATATAAAGCGACAGATCGGGATAGCTTCACGTTAAGCGGCTACAACCTACTCGACCGTGGCAATCCGATTAATCCTACGGAATATTGGTCAACTCCAATTAACTATCGCTTGACTTATACTCGAACTTTATAAATCTCAGGTGGCCATGAAAGCAGGATAACTCTTTTCGGGAGAGTCCTGCTTTTAGGAGGCTTAGGTTAATTTCGTTAAAAAATCAAATCTTGACAAATCGTGGGACAGCATGTAATACTTTACATGCAAGTGAAAAATTTCATATGTTGGTATAGGTGCCCGTAAGGGCTTAATAGGGAAGTCCGGTGAAATACCGGCGCGGTCCCGCCACTGTAATGGGAAGCAAGCTCAAGGAATACCACTGAGATTTAGTTCTTGGGAAGGTTTGAGTGCGTGATGATCCAAAGCCAGGAGAACTGCCTATATGTCAATCACCGTTTGACCTGCGAGCGATAGGGAGGGGATTAGGCGTACTTTGTTGTACTGTACTTTTCGTCCCGGCGTGTTTTTTATGCCGGGACTTTTATATCAATATGCCTATGAATTCTTATGTCTCCTGCTTGAAGTCAGGAGATTTTTTATGCTTATATGGCTCCTAAGCTTGGCAATCAAACGTTTATGGGATTACAGGATGATTTATTTTCAAGGAGGAAGTTTAGAAGAATGTTAAAAAGCAATAAAACTAGAGCCAGGCTGGCTGTAGCAGCCTTATTCGCAGCCTGTTGGACCGTTAACCCAGTTACGGTTTTTGCCGATTCTGTCAATGAACAGCCAGAAGTTAACCTACCGGAGATTGTGGTTACAGCTACGCGAACAGAACAAACGGTTAAGGATATACCATCCACTGTTCAGGTTATTACCCGTGAAGAGATTGAAAGGCAGCAAAGCCAGACTTTAGCTGACGTCCTAAGACATGCAGTAGGCATTGTGACCTTTACGGATATTCAATACCGGCCGAACCTTAGTATTCGCGGTTCAGAATCGCGGCATGTGCTGATAATGGTGGACGGCCGCCGGTTGAGTGGGGAGCTTTCATATAACTCGGCCAATGCTTATGATATCAGCCGCATTTGCATGGATAATGTGGAACGGATTGAAATTATCCGGGGATCTGCTGGTGCACTCTATGGCAGTGATGCCATGGGGGGCGTTATTAATATTATTACGAAGAAACCAGCTCAGAATGAAGGCCATTTACAATATGAGTACTCTGGTTGGAACGGCGGTGAAAAGGCCGGTCAAAACATGCAGTTTTATTATCAAGGGGTTAATGATGACGGCAGTTTTGATTGGAGTTTTAGTGCCGGCCAGCATAAGCCACAGCCTTTTACTCAGATTCAGAATGGTGTATATAATGGCTCAATGGGGGTCCCGACTCCTTATAGCCTGCCGTATACGGTAAATTACTATGGTACAGAGACTCCAATTGCGCTGAGCGGAACCTGGAATTTTGACAAAGACCGTTATATGAGGGTCGATTATAGCAAATTATGGGAAGATACTTCCAAACGATCGGTATCTGTGATGTCCAGTGCCAAAGCTCAGTTAATCAAAAATGATAACACCAGAACAGACTGGTCTGTTGAATATGGAGATAAGAGCCTAGAAAAGAATTGGCAGATCAGAGCTTACCAGTCGTCCTATGATAAAGATTATAGCAGCTATGATAATGGAATCTTAAATAAATTTGATTTGGTTGACCGGAAGATTTCGACGCTGGAAGGGCGCGGCACGCGACAAGCTGACGAAAATAATAAAATTACTGCAGGCTGGGAGTGGCGTAAGGACGAATCGGAAGGTACGAGAATTAAGAAGCCTGGCATTACCGGTAAGCCTGTTACCTATGGTTCACTGACAGGCGTTTCGGACGAAGCGTCGTTGGAATACCGGGCGTTATATATTCAGGATGAGGTTAAATCAGGAGACAAGCTGCTCGTCATTCCATCGGTACGTTATGACTGGAGTGACAAATTTTCTTCAGAAGTGACTTCAAGGCTGGGTGTAACCTATAAAGCCCAGGACGACGTTCGGGTTAAGGCTGTTATTGGCACGGGATATAAGACTCCTACCGTTAATGAACTGTACCATAACTGGCCGATGTTTGAAGGGGGTGGCCCGACTCCGGGACAATACTTCCAGGGGAATCCTGATATAAAACCGGAAAATTCGAAGGATTACGAACTATCCCTCGAAAAAGACTGGGATAAGTCGGCTGCCCGTGTAAGCTTATTCCGCAGCGATGTTAGAAACTTGATTGATACTTATTTTACCGGGCGTTTTATGCGTCGCAGTGATGGCACCATCATGCCGAATGGTTTTACCCTGCCTTTTATGCAGGGAGCGCAATACTATCAGTTGATGAATTATCATAATGTAGCAAAAGCGACGATTCAGGGAGTTGAAACCGAGCTATCCCAACAGCTTAGTGATGCCGTGAAAGTGCGGGCAGGATATGTTTATTTGGATGCAAAGGATGATGAAACCAACCGGCGGTTAACGGAGCGGGCCCGACATCAGCTGACTCTTGGTGTCAGCTACATACCGCCACAGTCTTCCTGGAATTTGGATCTGAATGTCGTTACACTGAAGAATTATCTTACCCATGAAACTACTTCATCTACTTCCCCACTCCTTAATAAATCCTATAGCATTGTAAATGTTATGGCTCAGAATGAGGTTGATCAAAATACCGTGCTGTATTTTGGTGTTGATAATCTGACCGATCATATTGATTATCTTCATGGTAATGCCGGCCGCGTCTATCGCACCGGTGTTCAGTATAAATTCTAAGCATAGCGCCAGATTTTTCCCCTATCTAGGCACTTTGCCGTACCCACGGCATTTCGGGCAGGAACCCTAAAGTCACCTATAGAATTAGAAGATTTGCCTTCTAAGTCTTGGGTAATGAATTTGTGAATACTAAAATTTTATTTCATAATGGCTTACGCTGGACGGTGGCAGTTTGCCGAGGCGTGGAGTGTCTATTTTAGACAGTCTCTTGGTACGTCTCTGGTAAGCTGCTAAGGAGGTTTAGACAATGAGCAGGCGGTTGGTGCCTGTGAGGAGGTAATTTTATGAGTATACAACAGCAAGTCGTGAAGAAGGCCATTCTGGTGGTTAGTTTCGGTACAACCTACTTAGAAACGTTAAAGCTTAATATCGAAAGCGTTGAAGACAAAATTAAAGCAGCTTTTCCAGATTACGAGGTAAGGCGTGCTTTTACATCAAGAATGGTGATTAAAAAGCTGGCGGCTCGGGATGGACTCGTCATTGATACCGAGGAGCAAGCCTTAGCGAAGTTACAGGCCGAAGGCTATACTGAGGTTTACGTGCAGCCTCTGCATGTTGTGGCTGGCGAAGAGTATGATAAAGTCAGGCGGCTGGTTGTTCACTTTGCCCATGCAAAAGCATTTAAATTAATTAAATTGGGTCGGCCCTTGCTTTATTTTATGGGGCAGGAAGAGCAGCCTGATGATTATTTAGCGGCTATCACTGCAATAACTAAGCAATTTCCTTCATTTAATGACGCTGAAGCATTGGTTTTGATGGGGCATGGCGGAGTGCATCCGGCTAATGCCGCATACGCCGCCCTTCAGCTCAAGCTGGAGCAAGCAGGCTTAGACGGCGTTTATGTCTACACCGTAGAGGGCTTCCCTAGTTTGGAAAATATCATTGAAAAACTTAAAGCCAATCAAGTCAGCAAGGTGTTGTTAGCTCCGTTTATGCTGGTTGCCGGCGATCATGCACAAAATGATATGGCTGGTGATGACGACGATTCGGCCAAGTCTCAATTGAGTCTGGCTGGTTTTTCGGTGGAGGTCTGTTTACGTGGACTGGGGGAAAACCCCTATATCCAGGAACTATATGTTCAGCATTTACGAGATGCGATGGCTCAACCGTATGGTCATAAGAAGCACTAGCGGTAGGAAAAATTTCGCAGCGTGACAATTCAATAAGGATGATAGAGGTGCCCTTCAGGGGCTTAATAGGGAAGACCGGTTAGATTCCGGCGCGGTCCCGCCACTGTGATGAGGAGTGAACTCTGGAAAGATGCTACTGAGATGATAATCTTGGGAAGGCTGGAGCGAGCGATGATTCAGAGCCAGATAACTGCCTGTATCTAAATCACCGTTAACCCTACGAGCGATAGGGAGGGGATTAGCACAGTAGTTGGCTAATTAGTGCTTATTTCGTCCCGGCATATATATGCCGGGATTTTTTACTGGTGTTAGTCGTGATCTCTCTGGCTCTTCGTTTTAGCCAGAGAGATTTTATTTTGTCGCGGTGTTAGAAGTACTCAATTTTGCATAATGTGGACTTGGACTTTAAAGGGGGTGTCGATATGGGGAAAATACTTTTTCTGACCAACATGGAACGTCAGCAGGCTAAGTTGGAGCAGGCAAGCCTGGAATTAAGGCAGAGCGGATTAATGCAGGCTGATTGCAGGCTAATTTTGTTGACTGAAGCTGCTCCTTGGGGACCTGAATGGAAACAAAGTTTTGCTGCCAGTGATTTGGTCGTATTTACCTGGATGGGAACAGGATTAGATACTGCATTTTTACGTAAGTCGGCTGGATTTTTAGGTAAGCAGGGCATTAAGCATATCATGCTAGTTGGTGATGAGCAGGCTGGAGATCCATCTTTTGGTGTTGCTGCGGAAGAAAAAGTCATTATGCAGCAGTATCTAAGCTATGGCGGACTGGAAAATTATCGCCAGTTCTGGCTTTGGCTCAGCCATACCTATTGCGATGAACCAGCAAAATTCCATTTACCAGAGCCGTTATTGTGGAATGGCATTTATCATCCACAGGCGAAGCAGCCTTATGTGGATATAGACGTTTACCGCACACAGCACTGCCTGCCAGACCGGCCTACCGTAGGGTTGTTGTTCTACCGGGATGAGTGGGTATGGGGGGAGCTTCATTATCAGCAGGCTTTAATTGAGGAAATTGAACGCCAAGGTATGAATGCGCTGGCGGTATTTAGTCCGTGCATGGCTGATCCGGATATCCAGGCGCCCGGACTTCAGGAGGCGATCAGGGCTTATTTTTACCAGGATAGCTTACCCGTAATTGATGTGCTGCTCAATACCATTAAGTTTTCCTTAACCACGATGCGGGCCGTTGATCAGGCCGATCTCAGCAATCTAAACATTCCTATTCTGCAAGCGTACACAATGTACCGGCCGCAGGCCGAGTGGCAAGAGTCGGTTGAGGGCATGACGGCGATGGAGATGGCTGTCAGTATTACCATGCCCGAGTTTGACGGGGTGATCCATGGTGTTCCGGTGGCTGGCCGGGAGGTTGTGGATGGAGGGCATAGCAATTATTTGCCTATTCCGGAGCGCATCCAGGCTTTAGTTCGCCGGGCAGGCAAGTGGGCAAACTTGGGTTTTAAACCCAATTGCGATAAGAAAATTGCCATTATTTTTCATAACTATCCGGCTACTAACTCTAATATTGGCAGTGCTGCCGGGCTGGATTCACCGGAGAGCGTAAGATTGCTGCTGGCACATATGCGTGACTTGGGTTACCGTGTAGACCATATTCCGGAGGACAGCCAGGCCTTTATGAATGAACTTGTGGCTCATGCGACCAATGACCGGCGCTATTTAACGGAAGCGCAAATCGCTGCTGCCGACGGGCAATTAACTGACAGACAATATCAACAGTTTTTTCAGGCACTAGCACCGGCTACTCAACAGCAGCTGCAACATGACTGGGGAAAAGCACCGGGACAGGTGTTTCATTATGATGACAAGCTGCTGATACCCGGTATGCTGAATGGTCATATTTATATCACAGTTCAGCCGCCACGCGGTTTTGAGGAAGATGCCGATAAAATTTATCATTCGCCCGATTGTGCACCGACCCATCATTATTTGGGCTTTTATCACTGGCTGCGCCATTGCTGGCAGGCTGATGCCGTCGTCCATGTTGGTACGCATGGAACATTAGAATGGCTGCCGGGCAAGGGGGCCGGCTTATCCCGGGAGTGCTACCCCGATATTGCTATTGACGATCTGCCCAATGTTTATCCTTACTGGATTACCATTGTGGGTGAGGGCATTCAGGCCAAACGTCGTGGGGCGGCCTGCTTGATCAGTTATTTAACAGCGCCGGTGAGTCATGCCGGTACTTATGAGGAACTGGAAGAACTGGAAAAACTGTTGGATGAATACTGCCATTTTAGGCAGCTGCAATCCGATAAACTTGATACAGTGGCCGCTCTGATCCGGGAAAAAGCAGCAGCAGCCAATCTGCTGGAGGATGTACCGGAAAATGAGGGCCAGTCGTTTGATGAGTTCGCCGCCCGCTTGCATGTTGTTATCACGGATATCAAGAATATGCAAATCCGGGTAGGGCTGCATATTCTGGGGCGTGCCCCGGAAGGGGATATGCTGATTGAATATTTGCTGGCGTTGACTCAGCTTGATAACGGGGATGTTCCATCACTGCGACAGACTATTGCCGCCGTTTATGGCTATGATTATGAGCAACTTATGGCTGAGAGTGCAACATTGCTGCCGGATGGCAGCAAAACGTACGGGGCGCTTGCCGATGATATCCGGGATTTCTGCCGGGAGATTCTGACTATTTTGGCTGAAGGGCAGTTTGATCCGCAATTTGCCAGACGGGTGTTGGCCCTCCCCTGGGCAGCCGGATTGACAGAAGATTTGAAGGAGCGGTTTATGGCGGCTGTTCTGTATGTTTGCCATACGATTGCTCCTGGACTGGCTAAAACCACTCAGGAAATGACCAATTTACTAGCTGCCCTGGACGGTTGTTATATTGAGCCTGGGCCCGGCGGAGCCCCCACCAGCGGATTGGCCGATATTCTGCCGACCGGCCGGAACTTTTATGGGATCGATCCTCGCACGCTGCCCACACCGGTAGCTTGGGAGATTGGCAAAACCATGGGAGATGAAATGATTGCCCGCTATATTGCCGAGGAGGGACGCTATCCGGAGAACGTCGGCATTGTACTATGGGCAACCAGCAACATGCGCAGCCATGGTCAGTGTGTTGCCCAGTTTTTGTATTTGATGGGGGTCAGACCGGTTTGGCAGAAGGGAAGCCTAAGGGTTGTAGGGTTGGAAGTGATTCCGCTGGATGAGCTTAAGCGGCCGCGTATTGATGCCACCGGGCGAATCAGCGGGCTGTTCCGGGACAGCATGCCGATGGCAGCTGCCTGGTTGGATAAAGCCGTCGAGCTGGTAGCCCAGCTGGATGAAGATCCTCAGTTAAACTATGTGCGCAAACATATCCTGGCTGATGCGCAAGTGTTTGAAGAACAAGGACTTGAAGCCGAACAAGCCTGGGCGCAAGCCAGTTACCGGATTTTCGGCGATCCTCCGGGAGCTTACGGGGCCGGGGTCGGTGCCGTCCTCGAAGCGAAAAATTGGGAGACCATTGACGACTTGGGAAAAGTTTATGTTCGCTGGGGCGGGCATGTTTACAGCGGTAAGGCCCAGGGGGCTTATATGCCTGAATTATTCAGCCGCCGGATGGCCAGTTTGGACGTGACCATTCAGAATCAGGATAACCGGGAAGTCAGTATGCTGAACTCCGATGATTATAATGCCTATCATGGTGGCATGATTGCGGCTGTGCGCAGCTTAAAAGGCGAAGCCCCGCGTTCCTACTGCGGCGACAGCTCCGATCGCAAGAACATCAAGCTGCGCAGTACGCAGGATGAATTAAAGCGCTTGTTCCGGGGAGAAGCGATAAATCCCAAGTTCATTGCCGGTATGAAACAGTATGGCTATAAAGGAGCAGCCGATTTGGCCAATTACGTCGCTCATAGCTACCAATGGGATGCCACGACGGGTGTTATGGAAGACTGGATGTATCAAAAGTATGCCGAAAAGTATGCGTTGGACTCCGGCATGCAGCAATGGATGAAAGAAGTCAATCCCTGGGCACTGCAGCGAATTGCTGAAACCTTGCTGGAAGCAGCCCAGCGTGGCTTATGGCAGGCTGATGCCGCAACTAAAAATGAACTGGAACAACTGTATTTGTCCATTGAGGGGGAACTGGAGGAACGCAGTGAAGGCTAGCAGTTTTAGAAACATAAGCAAGGAGGGTGCAGTTGTGGCAGCGTGTCAGCCTGTAGGAATAAAAACTAAGAGAGTTAGCACCATCTGTTTATTTGTTTTTATGCTTTTATTAGCGGTTAGTGCAAGTTATTATCCGAGGCAGATAAAAGAACGGGTGATGTTTGGCATTAATCTGCCGCAGCCTGGAGTTCAAACTGTTATTGTTGACTTTAAGGATATGGGGTTGCCTAAATATCTGGTACAGCCCGGACGCTTTATCATTTCTGCCGGGCGGAATGGCATTAGAAACACAAGCAGCGATGTCATGCAAATACGGGTAAGGACTAGTGGCTTCCCTGGTGATGTTAAGGTAAAAACGTTAACCCATGAGCAGAAAGCCAATGAGGACGTGTATCTGATTCTTAAGCCTGGCATGGGAAGTGCACTTACTTTGGAATTAAATATGTCACGGGATGAAAGCGACTCTGCCAATTTAGGCGTTGCTACGCTGGATTTCATTGATGAGGCCAGCCAGCAAATGATTGGCCAGGTGGCCTTTAGCTTCCGCAATTAGTGCATAAGTCTAAGAATAATCAAGAGGTTTGTTATGCGACAACAAAAACTGGAAGAATTTTACAGAGTTGGCTGGTATTTAGCAGGGCTGTTGCTGTTTTTTTCACCTTTTGCCCTATATCAGAAAGCGGTATTATATTTATTTGATAGTACGAAAATGCCAAATATTCATACCATGTGCCTGCGAACACCGTTATTAAATCTAATGAATGGTAATTGGAACAGTATTATTAGCCTTTCGACCATTAGTTTTGTGATTGTTTTAGCAGCAGCTTTTATAGCCGGTCCTTTTTTCTGCGGGCGATTATGTCCAACAGGGGCATTGCCGGAATACTTAAGCCGGCTGATCCCTGAGCGATGGCAGCTTAATTGGAATCAGATTGTTGATCCGGTTCCAGTCCGCTATGGATTTCTGGCAGGCTTTTTGCTGGCACCGTTTTTTGGTGGGACAATCGCCCATGCCTACTGCAATTTTTATTTAACAGAAAAGTTACTGCTGATTGGAATGAATCAAGATATTGGGTTGTTGACCTCAACGGTTATTATTACCACATTTTTGTGGCTGGTGCTGTTTGGCATGATGGCAAGAGGTGGACGGGGGTTTTGCAGCTTTTTGTGTCCGGTAGGCACTATGCAAAGTTTCATGCATCGCATAGGAGCAAAGTTTCGCTTTACTTATCGGATATGTCAGAATCAGGCGCGCTGTAATGGCTGTCAACTGTGTGTCAGAAGATGTCCGATGGGTGCCTGGCAAGGCGGCACACCGGTTCGCCATAATCGTAATCATTGCATCACCTGCCGGCAGTGCGTGAATGTTTGCCCCACAGGCGCTATCTCGTTTAGTAGCGGAAAAAAACAACCAGTCATGATTGAAAAGGAAGTTATCTTATGATGAAGCAACGCATAAAAACATGGTCTACTGGCGGAATCTCAGCTATGATTGCCTATGGATCAACACTGCTGCCTGCGGGAACGACGGTCTGTATCGGTACTGCTTGCGGCACTTGCCCGGTCAGCTGTTTTTCCGGAGTCGGTGTAATTTGGCTCATTATTTTGTATTTGCGCAAAACAGCCGTGGTGGCGTTTTGTCCGGCAATGAAAGCCAAAGGGCGAGTTGTATTAGAAAATCTTTCAAACAATATGATCCGAGGAGATTAAGCGAATGAATAAACCGATTAAAGCGAATTTACTTTGTATGGCCATTGTACTTCATCTAATTCTACCGCAACCTCATATTGCGCATGCGGCGGATGAAAAACAGGCAGAATCAAATCGAATGGAAGCTGGCAGTCAAGACGCTTCCCAATACTCCTTCAATTTGGATGAATTGATCGTTACTGCAACCAAAACACTCCGAGAAACAAAAAAAGTTCCGGCAAGTGTTACCGTCATTACAGCCGAGGATATCAAGAAAATGAATATCATGACTATAGATGAGGCCCTGGGAAATTCGGTTGGGATTTTTGTCGATCGGCCTAAAGGGATAGCTGATGTTGGCGCTGGCATAATGATGCGTGGTTTTTCTGACAGTAATGTTTTAGTCTTGCTGGATGGGCAGCCCATGAATGTTTCTTATGACGGCTCAGTGAACTGGAATGCCATTCCTATTCAAAGTGTTGAACGTATTGAAGTGGTTCGAGGCGGCACATCCTCTTTATACGGCGGCTATGCAGTCGGAGGTGTTGTTAATGTTATTACTAAGCAGCCCAAGGACAGTTCGGTGGATGCTACAGCCTACTATGGCAGCGAAAATACCTGGCGCAAAGGACTTAATATTACGCAAAAAGTCAATGACAAATTTAGTTTTGGCGCGGGTTATGAGCAACGGTCAACCGATGGGCATGTTGTCAATCCGGCTTCCTCTACCGCAGCACCTAAAACAGGTACTGTGCCGGTTAATAAACCGCAGGGAACAGGGATTGTTATTGGAAAAACTGTGGACGGTAAAACGCGGTATATTTTTGGAAATAAAGGTGAAAACGCTTATGATGGAGACACCTATTGGCTGAAGTTAAACTATAAGCTGGATCAGGATAAAGCAATCAGCTATAATTTTACCCGGGACAAGCTGCAGTATCGTTACGACAATGCGGCAACCTTTATTCATGATGCTGCCGGGAATCCAATCTATGATGGGTATGCAGTACTGCCTGATGGACGCTATTTTGTTCTTACAGAAAGCTTATTTACCAACTATTATGGCCGCCGTGAAGCTGATATCCATGCTTTTCGCTACAATGACGAGAAAAATAAAGTTACTTTTCTGGCTGGCTTAACAGATACTAAGGCGAATGGCTATTCCAGCGGCAGCTATCTTGACCGGAGTAAATCGGGAACGGACAGTTCATACCCCAGCAAGACCTGGAATGCGGACTTGCAAAAGGTATGGGAAAAGGATAGGCATACCGTTGTTGGCGGCATGAACTGGCGTTATGATGAGATGAACCAACAGGCGGCAACGCTTGCTCATTGGAATGACTATCAATCTGTCACCGGGTTCACCACGATCAATGGCGGTAAAGACCGCTTGCTGGCCTTCTTCGTGCAGGATGAATATCAATTAAATGATAAGTTCAGTCTCTTTAGTGGTTTACGCTATGACCGCTACACCAAATATGACGGTTACTCAAAGGAATTCAAAAGTGGCGGTGCTGATAAGCAGTTACCTTCTGACACCTATGGTGAACTTAGTCCCAAGCTGGCATTGGAATATCATGATACGCCGGAAACTACTTATTATATGTCCTACGGACATTCCTTTAATCCGCCATCCTTATACAAACTGTATCGCTGGACAACAAACTCCTCTATGCTCCCGGAAGATTATGATTCACCAGCCAATCCTGATTTAAAACCCGAAACTTCTGATACCTTTGAAGTTGGTGTAAAAAAACAGCTTGCGGCAAAAACAGCAATGAACGTTGCGGTTTACCAAACTAAAACCAAAGATATGATTGCGCGGGTTTTATATGAGCCAGGTGCTTATTTGCCGGTAAAAGCGGCTAATGTATGGGAAAATATTGATTCGGCCACCCGTAAAGGGATAGAAATCGATATTACGCATCAGCTTAGTGATAAGTGGGCAGTTTATACCAATTATGCTTGGCAAAAAGGCAATTGGGATCATTCGGTTGCCAACGGCGAAGGCAAACGGCTGGCTTCAATTCCTGAGCATTTATTGCATTTTGGTGGAAATTATAAAATTGATAAATGGAATGCCAATCTGGATGCCATTTATGTCAGTGAACGTAATGAAGATAATGCTGTGAATGGAGTTTATGGTTCCGCAGACGCTTATTTCACAGTGAATACTAAAATCAACTATGCTGTAAATCCAAATACATCCGTTGCGTTGGGGATTAATAATCTGTTTGACCGTAGTTATTATTCCTTTTATGATGCTGCGGGCAGAAATTATTCTATGCAGATTCAATACCACTTTTAATCTATCGTCAGCTCATTTTCTAATGCGCGCTGATGATCATTGGTTAAGTTAAAACACCAAACTGCTCCTGGTGGTGACAGATGCAGTTTGGTGTTTTACTCTGTTTAACATAAGTTTCTGTATAGTGATTCAAAGCAATTTCGTAGAATTATCAGGGTGGATTATGATTTATCCAAAAGACTCTGTTGGCAGTTGTTGCCTGCTAGTGTACAAACCTGTTTTTATGATGCAAAAACTTGACAATGTTACAGAGTTATGACATACTTTGCATATAAGTGAAAAATTTCATAATGTTTGGTGTAGGTGCCCCAAGGGGCTTAATAGGGAAGTCCGGTGCAATACCGGCGCGGTCCCGCCACTGTAATGGGAGAGCGACTCCAAGAATATGCCACTGAGACTGAGGTCTTGGGAAGGTTTGGACGAGCAATGATCCAGAGCCAGGAGAACTGCCTATATATCAATCACCGTTTGACCTGCGAGCGATGGGAAGGGGATTTGCATGAGTATTTTTCTTATGCTTATTTCGTTCGGCGTGTTTACAATGCGCCGGATTTTTATGTTGTGCCCAAGTATCCTCGTTCTACGCAGCGAGGATACTTTTTTTATCTTAAACTGGCACTGCAAGGTCTGGGCAGGCACAGCGATCAATCACAATCATAGGTATGCTTATGAAATGAGGAGATGCAACGATGAAAGAACTTTGGTGTGGAAAGCACAATAACTGCAGGAATATGTCAGCAGTCTTTAGCCATAGGTGAGGGTATGATGCTGATTAATGATGCCATTTGGCTTTTTCGTACAACCTGGCTGCAAATTATTAGTTTCGCCAGTATCTTCATGTATCTCTGGATTAGTTACCGGGATATAAAAAGCAAGGCTAAACTGGCAGTTATTCCTGCACTGGCAGTGTTGATTACCTTATATGCCTACTATCAATACCTGATTACCGGAAACATACTGCTCATACCGGGTCTGATTGCCATGTTTTGCTGCGCAGCCTTGGTAATCATCTATTGGTATTTCGAATTGTCCCGCGATATTGCTTTAAAGTTGATTTTTCCTGTGATGATCCTTGTCTTACTGATTGGTTTTTTATAGCTAAAGTGAATGATTCATCTAGCCTAACTTGACAAAAGATATTCCGACATGTAATATTTTGGGCATAAACGTGAAAATTTCATAGGTTTGGTGTAGGTGCCCGATAGGGCTTAATAGGGAAGTCAGGTGGAATGCCTGCGCGGTCCCGCCACTGTAATGAGGAGCTGCTCAAGGATTACCACTGAGATCAAGGTCTTGGGAAGGTTTGAGTAAGCTATGAATCAGAGCCAGGAGAACTGCCTATATAACAATCACCGTTATAACCTGCGAGAGATGGGGAGGGGATTTGTGTATTAGCTGCGATTGCTTTCTGCTCATGTTGCCTTGGGCGTATTCATAGTGTGCAGGGCTTTGTATAGATCTGTGCCGGCTAACTGACAAGTCTCCTGTCCTTATAGGCAGGAGACTTTTTTGATGAGATGAAAAATTGGGCAATATAGTTACAAATGCATTCTGTTGGAATTACCCAAGGCGATAAGGAGTGAAGAAGCTGAATAAAAAGGAAAGTAACTATAGAAGGAATTTGAGCTTATTTATTGGAATGTCTGTGTTGCTTGCTGGGATTGTTCTGATATCACTGGCGTGGGGGCAGATTTATGTGCCTATAAAAGCAATGTTGGGCGTTGTGGGTAATCAACTAGGATTGCCGGGGTTTCGGGATATGGCTTTAACTCCAGAACAGACGGCTGTGATCTGGCATATTCGTCTGCCAAGAATCCTCGTCGGAATCTTGGTTGGAGCGGCGCTTGGGGTATCTGGTGCTGTACTGCAGGGGGTTTTCGGTAATTCACTGGCTGATCCCGGTATTATCGGTGTTTCCAGTGGCGCAGCTTTGGGCGCCGTCATAGCGATTGCGTTAGGTGTCACAGCAAACAGCATATTTTATATGCCCTTTTTTGCTTTGGCAGGATCGCTGCTGGCTGTTGCCATTACAGTCAGCTTAACGATGCGGGCAGGAAAGATTCCTGTCATGACGCTGCTTTTATCCGGGGTGGCTGTCAGCATGTTATTGGGGGCATTGACTTCAGGGATTTTGACTTTTATGAATGAGTATCGTCTGCGGGAATTTTTGTTTTGGATGGTAGGCGGTTTGGATTACCGCCGCTGGGAGCATGTTTATCTGGCGGCTGGGCCAGTATTATGTGGGATCATTATTTTATGTTTCCTGGCCCGCCATTTAAATATTCTGGTTCTTGGTGATCAGGAAGCGCGGTCGGTCGGAGTTCCCGTTGCTGCGCTGCGGCTGATTTTGTTATTCATTGCTGCTGTGACTACCGCTACTGCGGTTTGCGTCAGCGGCACAATTGGGTTCGTTGGCTTAATTGTACCTCATATGATGCGGATGCTGATCGGGCCAGAGCATCGCACGCTGTTGCCGGCTTGCGCACTGGCGGGAGCGCTATTTTTGGTTGGCTGTGATACACTAGGCCGCCTCATCATTCCTCCGTCTGAAATTCGCGTAGGCATTATGACAGCCCTGATCGGTACACCGTATTTTTTATTTCTGCTGCGCCGTGCCCATCAAGGAGGCGAATAGATCATGAGCAATCGTGCGTTGATCGCAGTAGAGAACCTTTCTGTCCGGCTTGGACACAAAGTCATTTTAAAAGATATCAATTTAACTGTGAGACCGGGTGAGTTTATCGGCATTATTGGTCCTAACGGTGCCGGCAAGACAACTTTGCTGCGCAGCCTGCGCGGCTTATGTCCAGTCATTTCCGGTTCGGTTACTATTACGGGTCAGCCTGTTAGCAGCATGACAGATAAGCAGCTGGCGCGGATTATGGCCTATATGCAGCAAGATGTTAATATCTCCTTTGGGTTCACCGCGCTTGAAGTGGTGCTGGCTGGGCGATATCCTTATTTAGAGTGGTGGCAAAATGAAAGTAATGAGGATTATGAGCTGGCTCGCAAATATATGCAATTTACCGGTGTTGAGAAGTTGGCCGGTAAATCGGTGCAGCGGGTATCGGGCGGTGAGCGGCAGCGTATTTTGCTGGCTAAGGTTTTGACTCAGGAGACCCCGCTGATCCTATTGGACGAGCCGACAGCCAGCTTGGATTTGGTGTACCAGGAAGAAATTTTCCGCCATTGTCAGACCATTTGTAAGCAGGGTAAAGCGGCTTTGCTGGTTGCCCATGACATTAAACTTGCGGCTAAGTTCTGTACCCGGCTTATTCTTATTGCCGATACGCGGATTGTTGCTGATGGTGAGCCGGCGCAGGTTATCACGGTGGAGAATCTGCGGAAATCGTATGGATTGCACTCAGCTGTATTTATCAACCAGGTGACCGGACATCTCGATATCCATACCTATGACTGCAGCGCTGAAATTACTGAACAGCAAAGGGTGCATGTAATTGGCGGCGGAGCTTCCGCTGGTCCTATTATCCGAGACCTTTATGAAAAGGCCTACACGTTAAGCGGCGGCGTATTTCATTGCGGGGATGCTGATATTGAGATTGCCCAAGCATTTTCTGTTGATTATCTGGCAGAGCCAGCGCTCTGTGCGATCGGTGAAAGCTTGGGGCAGCAAAACAGAATAAAAATTGAGGCTGCCGACTGGACCATATTATGCAATCTGTGTTATAGCAATCAGAATCTTGACAATCTGCAAGCGGCCTTTACCGCCCGTAAGCTAATTGTTATTGAGGATACGCCGATTGAGGAGCGTGATTTTACCGGTGGTGAGGCCGCTGCTTTGTATCAGAAACTAGTGAGCATGCCGCAGGTAGATAGAATGAGTACGGCTGAGTTGATTGCAGCTACCGGAAGCACGATTAAAGGAGCGTAATTGCAAACTGTGACCAATGATCAAAACATACTAAAAATGCTGGTTCTTAGCCTTACCGGGCAATGTAATTTTGCCTGCCGATACTGTTATGCCCATGAGCATCCGCAGCAGGCCATGAGCTTTGATACCGCCGTAAAAGCTGTCAATCTGGCAGCATCAAGCGGTAAGCCGTTTGTTTTGCAATTTAGCGGTGGTGAACCACTGCTGGCCTTTGCTGTAATGCGGGAGGTCATTCAATATGTCCGGCAGCAAAGAATACCGGCTATCATGCAGCTTCAGTCTAATGCTGCGCTATTTACAGCGGAAATGGTAACCTTTCTGCGTGATCATAAGGTAGGCATTGGCATCAGCTTGGATGGACGCCCGGATATCAATGATCGGTTGCGGCAGTTACCGGATGGAGAAGGGGCTTGCCTGCACATCTTAGCAGGTGCCAGTCAATTGGCCGCGCAGGGCGTTGAGGTTGGGATCACCTGCGTAGTTTCCAGTGAAAACGTCGATCATCTGGCCGGTATTGTGGAGATGGCCTATTATCTGGGCAATGTACGTCGAATTGGCTTTGATTTATTGCGCGCGCAGGGGAGGGGCAGTCTTCTAACGCCGCCGACTGCTCAGGCTTTGACCAGGGGACTGCAGGCAGCCTTGCAAACTGCCAGGGACTTGGAAGAGCGTACTGGTAAATCACTGATTATTTCCCAAATCGAACGGGTTCAGACCTTGGCTCAAGGAACTATGCAGGGATTTGCACACTGCCACTCCATGAATGGGGAGGCGGCTTTCGTAGATGCTCAAGGGAATATTTATGCCTGCTCATCTTTGGTGGGTGACGAAAATTTCTGGCTCGGGCATGTTGAAGCAGGCATTGATCCAACGTGTCAGGTAAGAATTAGCAAGCTAATTCAAGATAGTATGGCTTTTTGCAATAACTGCCCATTTTTTCGCCTTTGCGGCGGGGGCTGTTTTGCCCGCTGGTATGGTTCAGGCTGTACCGATCAGGCGTATGATGTGGAATGTGCATTAAAACAGGTGTCGGTCAAATGGTTCCAAAGCCAAGTCAAGTAGTATCAAAAATACTATATTCTATCGGTTTTTAAGCTTGACAATCCAGGAATAGCATGTAATACTACACGTGAGTGAAAAATTTCATATGTTGGTATAGGTGCCCGTTTGGGCTTAATAGGGAAGTCCGGTGTAATACCGGCGCGGTCCCGCCACTGTAATGAGGAGCGACCCCAGGAAGATGCCACTGAGACCGAAGTCTTGGGAAGGTTTGGGCAAGCAATGACTCTGAGCCAGGAGAACTGCCTATATGACAATCACCGCTATAACCTGCGAGAGATGGGGAGGGGATTTGCGCATGTCTGCAGTTTGTGCTGTTGTGCTTATTTCGTCCCGGCGTAATTATTTTTGCGCCGGGCTTTTATATTAATTTGATATAAAAGCATCCCTTATTCCAAGGGATGCTTTTGTGTTTTAAGAGACGATTTTTTTAACCGCAAAGTACTCAAAGGGAACGCAAAGTTTTTGTGTACTTTTGTTTTAATTGTAAGGAGGCTCATATGCGTAAGATTGCATTGTATGGAAAAGGTGGCATTGGTAAATCAACCACTGCTGCAAATCTATCGGCTGCATTGGCGCAGGCTGGTTATCCGGTTTGGCAAATTGGCTGTGATCCAAAGAATGATTCAACAAGATTGCTGTTAGGCAGGATTTGTCCTCAAACTGTGCTGGATGCAGTACGATCCCATGGTGATGACATAAGCGTTGACCAGATTGTCCATTGTGGTTTTGGCAATGTCAAATGTGTAGAAGCAGGGGGCCCGGAACCGGGGGTTGGGTGTGCAGGGCGGGGCATCATTATTGCACTCGAGAAGCTTAAAGAACTGCAAACCCGTATGAATGACGAACTGGTATTGTATGACGTGCTGGGAGATGTGGTGTGTGGTGGCTTTGCTGTACCGATCCGGGAAGGCTATGCCAGCGATATCTATATTGTTTCTTCTGGTGAATTGATGTCACTTTATGCCGCAAATAATATTGCGAAAGGTATTGCCAAATATGCAGGCCGCGGACGGGTCAGACTGGCCGGGATTATTGGCAACAGCCGTAATATTGCTAATGAGCATGATTTGTTGACTGAGTTTGCTAAATTACTGAATACCAGATTAGTCGCCTTTTTGCCTCGCGACAGCGTAGTCACTCAGGCCGAGGTTCATCGTCAAACTGTTATTCAGTGGGCACCGCGTTCAGCACAAGCTGGATTGTATCGCCAGCTGGCGGATGTTTTATTAACAAATTCAAATTTAACTGTGCCGAATCCTTTGGAATTGGAACAGTTGGAAGGTCTGGTGTTAAAGTATGGGGCGAATGCTTTGGCCTACTAAGAGTTGCACCTGCATCATGCCGGGGGTGTGGAGTGCGTTATCACATAATGAGGGAGCGGCAGTTATTTTTCATAGCCCTCGTGCCTGCGCCCATATTGCTCGCCAGATGAATTTACATAATCATTTTCGCTATTTGGCTCGCCAGCAACTCAAGCTGGGTGAACCGAAGGCTCATTTGTTTGTCAGTAATCTTAATGATAAACATGCCGTATTTGGCGGAGGTCAGCAATTGCGGGATTGTATTGATGAATTAGTCGAGAAATACAGGCCACAGTATGTTGTGATCGCCAATTCTTGTGTGGCTGGTGTCATTGGTGAAGATACAAAAGCCGTGGCAAAGATGGCCGAGGAACAGTGGGGAATCCCCATCATGGCAGTTGACGGACATGGGTTTCTGGATGGTGATTACTATGCCGGCTTTTATCAAGCAGGTCAGTTGTTGATTGATCAGTTTATGAAACCGCAGGAACGGCAGCCTGGAACGGTTACTTTAATTGGTGACCGCGGGCATCCGGATAGTGATGCTGTTCGTGAATTGCGGCAACTGCTGCAGCATTTTAAATTGCGCGTGCACGCATATTTCCCGTCATATACTTCGGTGGCTGAGCTTGAGCAGGTTTCTGCTTCTCAGCTCACTGTTATCATGGGCGGCTCAAAGCGAGGGTATCCTTGGTTGAAGAAATTGGCGTCAACACTTGAAGAACGTTTCAACATTCCATTTGTTGATTGTGATTATCCCGTAGGCTGGGAGGCTACTAAAAAATGGATTGCGGCAGTAGGCTCTATCATTAGTGAAGAAGAAACAGCCTGCGACGTGAGCAATTTGCAGGAACTACGGTTAAATAAAAACATTGAAGGCGCTAGAGGCGTGTTACAGGGGAAAAAAGTCATGATTTGCATTGGGCGGCCGGTGGACTATTTTAATCCTGAATGGCTCTTAGAGTTAACTGCTTTAGCAGGCCTGGAATTACAAAAAATCGTTTTGCTGGATTCTTTAGCGCAGGATGCAAAACAAGCGGTAAAAGAACGTCTGATGATGATAGGTCCGGTAAGCATTATTGAAGAAAGTGAACAGGGACTTATGCAGAATGAAGCCGATTTGGTTATCACAACTCATGAATTATTAGATGATAAAGCCCGACAGATTGTTTTGCCGTTCCTGCCAACTCCGGGAGTGGCCGGAATGGCTGAACTGCTTGAAAAAGCTGGACGGCTAGTAGCACGCTATGGACAGCGGGGAGGCGTTTTATATGGATAGCAGGCCTGGTCAGTATGCTTGCAGCCAGTCTGGCAGCTGTGCGCTGGCAGGAGCGGCCGCCTTCTTCGCCGGGATACCTGGAGCTGTTGTGGTGATTAACGGTCAATTATGGTGCTACTTTTATGCTAAACGGCATACTGAGCGGCAATCAACAGTCGCTGGTGAACAGATTCTTTGTTCACAGGTTGATGGAACTGCCATTATCTATGGTACTGAAGAGCAACTGATGAAGACTTTATTGCACGTCAAAACTTCGTTAAAGCCTGAACTGGTGGCTATTATTAATAGTTGTGCGGTTAGTCTGATTGGTGATGATACAGCCGGAATCGCTTCACAGGCTGCCTTAGGATGCCCTGTGGTGTGTGTCGATAGTAGTGGGCTCTCTGGTGGGTTTGCTGCAGGATACCGGGAGGCAGCCAAGGCTTACTTTAATCACATACCAATGCTAGCGCCAGAAGAGATTAAGCGACACACCATTAACCTAATCGGGGGTACTGTTGGTTACTACAATGCAGCAGCCGACTTTGATGAACTGCACCGGATGTTAACTCTAGGCGGCTGTAAACTCATTGCTGCGCCTGGGGCAGGGAGCAGTGTTGAAGCGATTGCCGGCTTGCGGCAGGCAGAACTGAATGTTGTTCTTCATCACGAGCTAGGAGAACAACTGGCTCAAGAGCTTTACAAATTATATGGCATTCCTTATGTTACACTGTTACCGCCTTTTGGCCTTCAGGGAACTCTAGCTTGGAGTGAAGCCATTATTGGTGCTTTAGCGAGCAAGCCTGCTTCTTGGCAATTATTACAGCAAGAAATTTCCGGGCTGGAAAGTGAAATACATCGGACCTTGCTTGATATTCAGCGCTTATGGGGCAACATGTGGTTTGATCAGATTGTTGTAGCGGCTCCAGAGTCCATTGCACTAGCAGTGGCTAAGGCTGTCCGGTATGAATTAGCCGATACCAGGCGGCTTGCGGTTATCGTTCAGGGCAATAGCTCTTGGCAGACGCCAATTGCTGGAATTGAAACCCTGATTTCCAGCAATAGTACTTGTCAGGTGCAAGCCGAGCTGGCCTGTTTGCAAGGCGGCCTATTACTGGGCAGCAGTAATGAAACAGCCAGCGTCCAACAATTAGGAATAAAAAAAATGGTTCGCCAGAATATTGCTTTACCTGTTTTGGACGAAGTTATTATCACTCCTAGTCCGCTGATGGGGATCACGGGAATGCGCTGTTTAACCGAACGCCTTTGGAATAAATATATCAGACTTCAGGAACTGCTGGATTAATTTAGCTTCCTATTCAGGCTGCAAACATGATTGTACGTGTACGTCGCCGTGAATAATAAAGTATAGATTTTTGGCCAGTGTTCCGGTCTATTTATAGTAAGCTCCTCTCTGGAAGATGTGAAACACTTGCTTTCCATCTTCCATCTTTTCAAAAATAATTGCTTTACGTAAATAAAGCATAACGCCAATATACTTTGGCAAAGGAGACTGCCATGTTACAGCTTGTGAATTTGTCCAATTACTGTTCTGATGTGGAGCTCATTCATAATAATGCCGATGTACTGCAGGCCTTTTTGAATTACCATCATCTTGATGGGGTCGAAATGATGTTTTGTGCACCTTGGGATCGGAAAATACATAAAAAAGAATGGATTCATGGTGTTCATTTGCGGTTTTGGCCAAGCTGGCTGGATTTCTGGCGGGGTAATCAGTCCGAATTACTGAAGCAGTTTGGCAGTGAGGCCGGAATTAAAGCCTGTTATGGCGGACTTACCCGTGAGGAATGGTTGGGAACTTACCGTGAAAATATTCGCACGGCACAAGCCGCGGGTGCAAAATATATGGTTTTTCATGTCTGTCATGCGCGAATGTCAGAACTATTTGATTGGAAGTTTAGTGCAACTGACCAAGAGGTTATCGAAGGCGTGATTGATGTGATCGATGAACTATCTGAAGAAATTTCTGCAGATACAGAATTATTATTTGAGAATTTATGGTGGCCTGGTCTGACGCTGCTTGATAAAGATTTGACTGCGCGGCTATTGGATGGTACCAAGCACCGCAATGTCGGACTCATGCTAGATACCGGTCATCTCATGAATACCAATCCTGAACTGAAAACCGAAGCTGAGGGAATTGCTTATATTCTTGATACGATAAAGAACCTAGGGCCGTACCGCCGCTATATCAAGGGTATTCATCTGCAGCGGTCCTTGTCTGGTGAATATGTAAAATCAGCTAAAAATATCATTGCAGAGCAAGCGTCTATGACCGATATTATGAATCATGTGATGAAAATTGATGAACATTTGCCATTCAGCACACCTGAGGTCCGGCAGCTTGTTGACTATGTTAAGCCAAAATATTTGATCCATGAGTTTATTAATCAAAGTATGGATGACTGGTCAAAGAAAATTATTGCCCAGCAGCAGGCGTTAAGATATAGGGAGGAAGTTTAAGTGAAACGTCTCGTTTATCTGTTAATTATGTGCTGGATGATAATGGTGATTACTGGTTGCAGCGGTTCGCGCGACCAACAGCCAGATCATCAGAAATCAGCTTATGAAGTGACTGATTCACAGGGCCAAGTGGTCAGACTGACGCACAAGCCGCAGAGAATCATACCCTTATCAATCGGCACCGATGAGATTGTAGTGAATTTGGTGGCACTGGAGCGGATTGCAGCCTTAACTTATTTGTCTGACGATCCGGGAATATCAAATGTTACTGAGCAGGCTAAGCTTGTTGATACCAAAGTTAGGGCCAATCCTGAGCAGATTATTGCCTTGCAGCCTGATTTGGTCATTATTCCTGATTGGCAGCCTCAGGAGCTTAGTCAGATGATCCGGAGTGCCGGTATTCCTGTTTATGTTTATCATGGGCCAAACACGGTTGAAGAAGTGAAGCAGAGTATTCTTGAATTGGCCCAAGTTTTAGGTGAAGAACAGGCTGGCAGTCAATTAATTGCGCAGATGGATAGTGAATTGGCTGCTATTCAGGAACAGGTTGGTAAAATTCCACCAGAACAGCGTAAGACAGTGATTAGCTTTAGTTTATTAGGAGCCGGTGGAGGCAAAGAAAGTTTATTTGATGATCTTTGCCGCTATGCAGCAGTCAACAATGGTGCAGCATTAGCCGGTTTAGGTAAATATGGGATGCTATCAAAAGAACAAATTGTTCAAATTAATCCCGATATTTTTATTATGCCGATGTGGGATTATACTGGCAAAACCGATGTCAATCAGTACCGGGAAGAAGTATATAGTGATCCTGGCTTGCAGACAGTCAGGGCTGTACGTAATAATCAGCTCATAATGGCTCCCGATAAATATCAGAACAGTTCATCGCACTATATTGTGTATGGTGTTCGTGACATTGCCAAGGCAGCCTATCCGAATCTGGACTGGCAATAAAAAGATATTGATGTGGAGCAGGTTTAAACGGGGGAGAATGTGATGAGGAGAGGCTTTATGCGGGTTGCCCTGCTGCATTTAGAGTTAAGCAGTGGACCGCAAGCGGAAAATTTACGAAAATTGCGTGAGGCTGTAAGCGTTGCTGCCCAGGCTGGAGCGGCCTGGATTATTACGCCGGAGACAGCGTTACAAGGTTACTTTTTTGCTTTGAACGGCGATGCGCAGCAGGGTGCAGCGTTTGCTGCGGCTGGCATTGAGGAAATTTGTGCTTTGGCGGCTGAATACCGCGTTACCATCTTCTTGGGGTGCGCGGAACAGGATGATCAATTCCAGAAGGCTTACAATAGCTGTATTGTGATTGATCCAACCGGAAAAGTTATCGGTCGTCACCGCAAGTTACGCGGTCACGGCGATGCCGAGCAGTGGGCCGCAAAAGGCGAGTCACTGGAGCCGATAGCCTGTGGAGAGCTAACGGCTGGTATTCTGATCTGTGCTGATTCCTGGTATGTCAATCATGCTATTTTATTAAAGGAACAGGGTGCTCAGGTCATTATCGTGCCAGCTGCCTGGCCGCCTGGGAAGTGCGGCCCTGGCGATTGCTGGGAAACTTGTTCCCGCAATACGCATCTGCCCGTTTGGGTGTGCAATCAAACCGGCAACCGTGACCGCTTTGACTTTAGCCAAGCTGAGAGTGTGGTCATTGCCCATGGCAAAAAGCAGCTGTATTACAAAGGTCTAGAGCCAGCAGTGCTGATCTTTGACTGGGATGTTGCTGAGCAGCGTCTGGTGTCCAAAGCTTTTAATGTATTAAAGCCGGAATTATTTTGAATTTGTGGCAGGGGAGCGCAGTGATGGCTGGGGTAGAGGAGCGAAAGCGGATGAAACTAACGACATTATCAACCGGTGATGTGGCTTACCGGTTTTATAAAAGCATACTCGTATTATTTGCCGGAAAGCGTAAAGTACTCAGCACTTCGGTGTTGAATGGCGGTTACCGTGAAGATTTGACGGCAGTCTTTAATAACGATTGTAATCCTGGCGCGGGCATGGCCTGCACCATGCGGGCACCTACCTATGAAGAACATCTGCGGATTATGGCGGCTGAACTTGGTGTTGAGCCTGATCAAGCTACCGGGATGTCAACCGCTGCTTCAATGAACAATGTGGCTATTGTCAGTGAACAATATGAAGCACTGACTGTGACTGCGCTGGTAACCGGCGGGGTTGAAGTCAACGGCGGGCGGGTAGGTGATCCAGCAACTCATTATAAACCAGTTGAGAAAGCCAGGATGGATAAGCCGGGCACTATTAATATTATGCTTTTTATTGATGCCGATCTGCCACCCGGCATTTTGGCGCGAGCATTGGTCACCTGTACCGAGGCTAAGACGGCAGCACTGCAGGAACTTTTAGCTGGCAGCAATTACTCGACCGGATTAGCTACTGGTTCGGGAACTGACTCTACGATTGTTATAGCCAATCCGGAATCGGCATTATATTTTGAAAGCGCCGGTAAACACTGTAAACTTGGTGAATTAATTGGCTGCGCGGTAAAAAAGGCAGTGAAGGAAGCGCTTCTTCGCCAGAATGGTTTATCGCCCAAGTACCAGCATAGTGTTCTAAAACGGCTCAAACGGTTTGGCATTAACGAAGAGACACTCTGGAAACAGTATCAAAGCAATCAAGCAGCTCCTGTGGCCAAAGCCAAATTTGTTGATACCGTGTATCAATTGGATCAGCTGCCGGACTTGGTGACTTACACTTCGCTCTTCGTGCACCTGCTGGACCAATTGGACTGGCAGCTGTTATCCGGTCAAGAGGTGGAGCAAGCCGGCAATCAGCTGCTGCAGTTGGCCGCACAATGCTGCAATACAGCCGTGAGTGTGATCGGCAATCAGGATTTAGACGGATTTTTAGCAGCTTGGCAGAATCTGTTCGTAGCAGTGCTTGAGCAAAGAATACATGGCTGACAATGTACGAAAGGAAGGAGAATGATATGAACACTACAACCATCTATCCATTTGCCGCGATTGTTGGTCAACAGGATATGAAATTAGCATTAATTTTAAATATTATTAATCCGTCGTTAGGAGGCGTCCTGATTAAGGGCGAAAAAGGTACTGCCAAATCCACAGCGGTGAGGGCGCTGGCCGATTTGCTGCCAGCCATGGAAGTAGCTGTTGGCTGCCGTTTTCAGTGTAATCCGCAAAGTGCGGCTCATTGGTGTGAGAACTGTAGTGAACGCAAAAACTCAGGAAAAACAGTTACCAGTAAATTTGTCAAAATGCGGGTTGTGGAATTACCGGTCAGTGCAACCGAAGACCGCGTTGTTGGTACCTTGGATATCGAGCATGCCATCAAGGAAGGCGAAAAGCGGTTTGAACCAGGAATCTTGGCGGATGCCAACCGCAATATTTTGTATGTGGATGAAATTAACTTGTTGGATGATCATGTTGTTGATGTGCTGCTCGATGCGGCTGCTATGGGGGTTAATACTGTTGAACGCGAAGGGGTATCTCATTCGCATCCGGCTAAATTTGTGCTGGTAGGGACGATGAATCCGGAAGAAGGCGATATTCGTCCCCAGTTAGTGGATCGCTTTGGTTTATCGGTAACCGTAAAAGGCGAGCATGATCCTGAGCAGCGGGTAGAAGTGATTAAACGCCGCCTGGCCTACGAGCACGATTCGGCTGCTTTTGCTGCTCAATATGCCGGTGAGCAGCAGCAATTGGCCGAACAAATTATCCAGGCACGCAAACTTCTGCCGTTGATTAAGCTGCCGGAAGAGTTATTGCTGTTAACGGCTAAGCTGGCGATTGTATTGGAAGTTGACGGTCATCGGGCTGATATTACGGTGATTAAGACAGCCCTGACTTTAGCGGCTTTTGCCGGACGACCCACAGTGACTGCTGACGACATCAGGCAAGCTGCCCATTTGGCACTGCCCCACCGGATGCGCCGCCGGCCTTTTGAAGAAGGTGTGCTGGATTGGGATAAAATTGAGGCCGTGTTTACTGAACACCAGTCGTAGGGGGCGAATCAATGGTACGGACGATGGTGTTTCCATTTGTAGCAGTAGTGGGGCAAGAACTGGTTAAACAAGCTCTGCTGATTGCTGCCGTTAATCCGAAGGCGGGTGGTGTGCTGCTGGCAGGCGAAAAAGGTACTGCAAAATCTACACTGGTGCGCGGCCTGGCCAACTTGCTGGGAACAGTCAGACTGGTTGAACTGCCGCTCAATGCTACCGAGGATATGGTGTTTGGCAGTATTGATATTCAAAAAGCTGTTCAGCACGGAGTAAGGGCGGCAACGCCGGGCTTGCTGGCCAAAGCTGACGGTCAGCTTTTATATATGGATGAAATCAATTTATTACGCCGCGAAATTGTAAGCGGTATTTTGGATGTGGCAGCGACCGGTAAAAACAGGGTCGAGCGTGAAAGCTTATCCTGCTGTTTTGATGCCCGGTTTATCATGATTGGCAGTATGAATCCGGAGGAGGGCAATCTGCCCCCTCAACTGCTCGATCGTTTTGGTATGGTGGTCACGGTTCAGGGAGAACGCGATGCCGTCGTGCGTGCCGAGATTGTCCGCCGAATATTAGCCTATGAGTGTGATCCGCTTGCATTTTGCCAACAGTATCAAGAAGACAGTGAACGGCTTCAGCAAAAGCTGACGGCTGCACAGCAGCGTCTGCCCCGGGTTGAGTTATCAGAAGCTATGGTGGAACTGGCTGCTCAGTATTGCTGCCAGGCCAACTCAGCCGGCCATCGGGGAGAGCTGTTTTTGGTCGAAGTGGCCAGGAGCATTGCTGCACTCAACGAGCGGCTTTATGTATTGCCTGATGATGTGATGACAGCAGCTAAACTGGTGCTGCCCCATCGCCTGCAGCCTGAGCCTCCAACGGCTGAGCAGCCTAAACCGGAGGAGCCGTCCGAATCGCGGCCGGAAGAGTCAGAAGACAATCCGGAGGAGACCCAGGATGAGCAGCAAGACTGCCCTCTTCAGGAGGAGCAGCCTCAATCTGAGCAGGACAATCAATCCGAGCAAGGCCATCAGCAAGAGCAAACGGATGGGCAAGATGGAAATTGTGCCGAGCAAACTGCTGATATTGGCAGTATTCCGCCAATTGGCAAATTGAATATCAACACCCGGGACAGGCAAGCACGGCAAGGTTCCGGCAAACGAAGTCTGACCCGAACTGATACGAAACTGGGCCGCTATGTCAGGGCTGAAATCCGGCCTGATCTGATTACCGATTTGGCACTGGATGCAACGCTACGGGCTGCTGCAGCCTATCAGCGTACAAGACCGCGCGGTAATTGTGCGCTAACTATTTACCGCCAGGACTGGCGGAAAAAAATTCGTGAAAAGCGGATTGGCAGTACGTTTTTATTTGTGGTAGATGCCAGTGGATCGATGGGCGCCAGACAACGAATGGCAGCGGTTAAAGGAACTGTGCTGGCTCTGCTGCAGGATGCCTATCAAAAGCGGGATCAAGTAGGCCTCATTGCTTTCCGGCGTGACCATGCTGAAATGCTGTTGCCAGTAACCCGCAGTGTCGATTTGGCTCAGAAGTGTCTGAAACATTTACCGACAGGTGGCAAGACGCCATTGGCCGAAGGGCTGGTCATGACGATGGAGGTCATGCAGGCGCTTCAGCGCCGGGATAAAGATGTACAGCCGGTCGTGGTGCTGGTGACCGATGGGCGGGCCAACAGCCGGAATGGCAGTCAGCCTGATGCAGTGACAGCTGCCCTGGATGTGTCCCGCAGATTAGGGGCGACCGGAGTGCACAGCCTAGTCATTGATACCGAGCAGGATTTTATTAAGTTGGGGATTGCGGGAAAAATCGCTCAGAATTTAGGTGGAGCTTACTATAAATTAGAAGAATTATCGGCGCAAAAGATTATCCAAATTGTCAACAGGATGCGCTGAACAACAGGAGGTTAACATTTATGGACTTATTATTACAATGCATCAGCTTATTTCATAAGGGCGGCCCGGTGATGTACTTGCTGGCATTTTGCTCATTGGTTGTCGTGACCATTGCAGCAGAACGATTTTTGTACTATCGCAATGGAGCAGTCAATATGGAGATTTTTATAGAAAAAATCCAGCAATTGCTGGAAAGGCAGCGAATTAGTGAAGCACTGCAGTTTTGCGAGCAAACGTCGGGGATTGTCGCTAAACTGGCTTTACAAGGATTGCAGGCATTTCAACGCGAGGAGCATGTAGAGAATACCATGACAGCCGGTTCCATGCTGGCCGCTGCTCGATTACGCGAAAATATGCGCTATCTGAGTGCTATTGTCACGATGGCTCCGTTGCTTGGCCTTTTAGGGACTGTTATTGGTATGATCAATTCTTTTAGTGTCTTTAATGTGCAATCTGGTCAGCCTATGGCTATTACTGGTGGAGTTGGGGAAGCTCTTGTGGCCACTGCTGCTGGTCTTATTGTTGCTGTTATGGCACTGACGACTCATGTGTATTTTTCACACCGGTTGGATAAATTGATCACTGACATGGAGCAAATTAGTGCACTTTTGGTTATCCGGCTGGCTAAAAAAAAGCTAGTGCGGAGGGAAAATCATGAAATTGCGTAACTTGCGGATTGACAGCCAACCGCAATTGATGATCATTCCGATGATTGATATTATCTTTTTTTTACTGGTGTTTTTTATGATGAGCACATTGTATATGGTGGAACAACGTACTATTCCCGTTAATTTGCCGCAGGCTGCCGCTACTCAAAGTGACACGACCCGCAGTATTAATATTACGGTGCTGCCTGACGGACGGGTCTTGTTTGAACAAGAAGAAATTCCACTCAATCTGCTCCAAAGGCGGGTGGGCTTGGAACTGCAGAAACAGCCGGAAAGTGTATTTGTTTTACGGGGTGATAAAAAAGTAGAGTACGGCAATGTCATTGAGGTGCTGGATCAGATGAAACAGGCTGGTGCACGCCGGGTCGCTGTTGCTGCCGAACTGAAGGCGAGGTAGGAAAATGACGACCAATACCAGATGGCGACGGGCAGTAGGTTTTTCCTGTGTATTTCATCTCTTTTTCTTAGTAGGGCTGGGCTGGTTCGCCGGCTCCATGTTTGAAGTGCCTGTTCGTGCTGAGCAATTGATTGAGTTAGAACTGGGTGATCCGGGAAGTTCGTCCAATGATAGTAGTCAGCCCGCAGCAACTGCTGCAGCAAGCATGGCTGTGGCTGCTGCTCAACCGCAAGAGTTTAAGGTAGACCAGCATCCTGTGCCAAAGGCTATGGTTGTGTCGGAAGCCATGTCCGTGCTTTCAGCTGAAGTACCAACAACAGCAGCTGAAACATTTGGCGGCTCAGTCATTGATGGTACTGCAGGTGTTGCAGGTGGTGATGGCGCGGGCAATGGAGCTGCGACTGGTAATGCTGGAAGTGGCAGCGGGGAGTCACCTGGTGCGGGCAGCGGCAAGAGAGGAATCTCCCCACCGAGTATTCTCAGTAAAGTTGAGCCGTCTTATCCATCAAATGCCCGAAATGCCGGTCAGGAAGGAACGGTTGTCCTAAGAATCCAGGTTATGGAGAATGGCAGACCAGGCGATATTGATGTAGATAATTCCTCAGGCTATGATGTCTTGGATAGTGCAGCCATTGCAGCCGTAAAAAAGTGGCGGTTTATTCCCGCTAAAGACCTAGAGAGTGGTAAAGTGATTGCCTGTGTCACAAGATTGCCAATCATTTTCCAATTAAAAGGATAGTTATTCAGCAGCAGGGTTCGCAAAAACAGTGGTGCGCGTCGCACTCGTTTAGTGAACCCTGTTACCTGTTATGAGTTCTTTGAATTTGCTTATTCAGATATTTAGAAGGTAAATCTCTCTTTTTACTTCTCTTTTTTTATCAGTCCTCATACACTATACAAAGTTCTGTTCAAATGTTAAAAAAAGATGCTTGAGGTAAAGCAGTGGGAGGTACTGATGCTGTCACCAAGTCTGGAAGATTATTTAGAAGAAATATATCGGTTGTCCCTTTCAGCAGGGACGGTGCGGGTGACCGATATCAGCCGTAAATTGCGGGTATCTACACCGTCGGTAACCAAGGCGCTGCGGCGGCTGATATCAAAAGGCTATATTACTCATCAGCGCTATGGTTTAATTGGAGTGACTGAAAGCGGTAAAAAAATGGGGACTTTTCTGATTGAACGTAATCAAACACTGCAAGAATTCCTTATGCTCATTCGTGCTAATTGTGATATTCCAGCTGAGGCTGAATCCATTGAACATTATCTTTCCAATTCCACGATAGATTCATTGAAATCCCTCGGCTTATTTATGCAGAGCAATCCTGATGTCTATAAGCGTTATTTGGGATTTACCGGGGTCGTAGAGCAGGCGGATATTCCTGCAACTGACGAACAAGCGAAGACTGATGACGCAGATCAACAGGAAAATGCGGAGACTTCTGATTCCACGATTGAATCAGATCGGCAGGAGACTGATGAGGTTTCTGATACAGCTACTGAGCCAGAAACTGATAATTAACCACAGAGGTCACAGAGTGCGAAGTGGGTTACGGAAGAGTTGGGCGCGAATGATCGCGCCTAAATAATTCCTTTCCCGTATCCTCTGTGACCTCTGTGTACTCTGTGGTTCAATCAATTTTCCGCTACTACGCCAATCCAAGCAGGCGGGCTGTCTGGGCCACAATGAAGCAGACGCTGATACCAACTACTGTGGGCAGCAGGAAGGTTAAGAAAGTCCATTTGGCACTGCCTGATTCTTTGTAGGCTGATAAGAGGGCAGTGGTGCAAGGCCAGTGCAGCAGGCAAAATAGCATGGTGCATAAAGCCGTAAGCCAGGTCCAGCCATGGCTGATAAAGATTTGCCGCAATTCCTCCAAAGAATCAACTTCTATCATATAGCCGGTTGATAGATAGCTCATGAGCAAAATCGGCACAACAATTTCGTTAGCTGGCAAGCCTAAGATAAATGCCAGCAGGATAAAACCGTCTAATCCGATGGCCTGGGCAAAAGGCTCCAGGAAATTGGCAAGGTGTACAATAATACTCGCCTCACCTATGTAAATATTGGCTAAAATCCAAACCAGTGCTCCAGCCGGTGCAGCCATGATAACAGCCCGCCGGAGTACGAACAGCGTCCGGTCGATTAGCGAACGGTATAAAACAGCGCCAAACTGCGGCTTGCGGTAAGGTGGCAGTTCTAATACCATGGAAGAGGCTTCGCCTTTTAAAACGGTATGGGAGAGCAGCCAGGAAACCGCGAAAGTGATTAAAACGCCTAACAGTACCAGGCCGGTGATCATTAGCGCGACAATGGGCGTTGAATAATCTTCGACTAGAGTGCCGCTAACAAATATGGCAGCAACCGCAATTAAAGTAGGAAATCGGCCGTTACAAGGGACAAAGTTATTGGTCAGAATCGCAATCAAGCGTTCCCGGGGGGAATCAATAATCCGGCATGATACGATACCAGCTGCATTGCAGCCAAAGCCCATGCACATGGTAAGAATCTGTTTGCCGCAGGCTTTGCATTTCTTAAAGATGTGGTCTAAATTGAAAGCGACCCTCGGCAGGTAGCCTAAGTCTTCCAATAGCGTAAACAGTGGGAAGAAAATAGCCATTGGCGGCAGCATGACCGATATGACCCAGGCCAGGCCGCGGTAGAGCCCCAGAACGAGCACGCCATGCAGCCAGGTTGGAGCATTAGCGGCTTCAAACCAGGTTGTAATAACATCTTGAAAACCAAATAACACCGTGGCGAGCATCTCAGATAATACATTAGCCCCTTCAATGGTGAACCAGAATATCGCACCTAGCAAGGCCAGCATAATTGGATAACCAAAAATTCGTGAAGTAAGGATATCATCAACCCGGGAATCCAGGGATTTAGCCATCGGAGGCTTGGTTACTACTCGTTGGGCGATGGTTTCAGCATTGCTATAAATATCGGCAACGATTTTATCGCCTAAGGTATTGTTATTTTGAAGGCGAATGGAATTCGCCTCTAGGCAGACTTCTGCCAAAGTCGTCATTGGCCTTACCACGCTTTTCATACAGCTGCCCCCTTTTGGGATTGGTGAAGATTTAATTCCAGATGTAAGTTGATGCTATCAATAAAACCTTGATCACCATCCAGTAATCTGAGGGCAACCCAGCGTGGGTCTAATTGATGATCAATCAACCGTTGAATCTTAGGAAGCAATACCTCAACCGCGGTTTCGATTTCAGTTGAATAGACGATACGCTTCGGATTAGGCTGGCACTTGCCGTTTGCTACCTGATAAAGAATTGCCAGCAGATCATCCAATCCTTCACTGTTGCGGGCGGCAGTGGCTACAACGGGGACTCCAAGCTCTTGCTGCAGTGCTTCAATATTTACATGAATATTTTTTTTGCGTGCTTCATCCATTAAATTTACGCAAACGACAACATTTGGGGTAATCTCCATCACTTGCAGGGCTAAATTGAGGTTTCGTTCCAGACAAGTTGCGTCAAGCACGACTAATGTTACATCAGGACGGCCGAAACAAATGAAGTCTCTTGCCACTTGCTCCTCTACCGTATGGGCTAAAATTGAATAAGTTCCTGGCAAATCAACCAGTAAGAAAGACTGGTCTTGGTAGTAAAAAGTACCTTGGGCATTATCGACTGTTTTGCCCGGCCAGTTACCGGTATGCTGGCGCAGACCGGTTAAGGCATTAAAGACAGTGCTTTTGCCGACATTCGGGTTGCCAGCGAGTGCAATGACTTGTTGATTGGGTGCGGGGGTAATGCCGAAATGTTGACGTAAAACCTGGTGCTTCGTTTCAGTACTGATGTTCACGTAAAACCCTCCTAGTGGTTGTTGGATAAATAGACTTTTATATTACTGGCATCATCATGCCGTAAGGCGATAATTGAATCTCTGACCCTAAAGGCAATTGGATCACCAGCAGGGCTGCGCCGGATGCACTCCACGGCAGTACCGGGGACCATGCCCATATCAAGAATTCTTCTTCTCAGCAGTCCATTTAATTCTATGGATGCAACCCAGCAGGACTCACCTGCAGTTAGGGTGGATAAAGCGATTACGTCAGACTTCTGATTCATTTGACAAACCTCCTTAAATATTAGCGCAAGGCAACATTGAGCTGCGAATAAAGGTTAGCCATGGAGAACTATCTTACCTTGATACAACTTGCTTAGCCACAGCTAACATTTCGCCTATCTTGTGTATGCTATGAAAGAAAAAAGCAGAGTGTTACCCTGCGCTAATATTTAATTTGATGAAAATATTGACTAGCAAAAAAATTAGTGATATTATTAACATATTGAAGCTAGTATCATAATTTAATACTGCGGTATAGGTGCCCAATTGGGCTTAATAGGGAAGTCCGGTGTAATGCCGGCGCGGTCCCGCCACTGTAATGGGAGAGCAAACTCAAGTGATACCACTGAGACAAGGTCTTGGGAAGGTTTGAGCGAGCGATGATCCAGAGCCAGGAGAACTGCCTATATGTCAATCACCGTTATACTCACGAGCGATGGGGAAGGGGATTTTGCACAGCGTGTGTATCATCTTCCCGGCTATTCTTTTAATAGCTGGGATTTTTATTGATATTCTATTTGGCAAAAAACCTCCCATTTGGGAGGTTTTTTTATACTCTAGCGTTTTTGACGTGGAGAGTTTTCATTGCTCATAAGGTCGAAATGTTTTGGTTGCGACTGGGAACGCAACACCGTCCCGTTTACCGGGACATCCTTTTTACAATACTAATTTAAAATAAAACAAGAAACTCAGGAGGAAAAAAACAATTAGTGTAGAATAAAATAATCGGTCCGTAAATTAGTTTCGGATAAATAGTTTAAGGTGAAAGGATGATGAGCAAGTAATGAAAGGTTCAATGAAATTTTGTGCAAGTATTCTCTTGCTCTGCGCTTTAGTATTAGGGTTCAGCGCAGTAGGCGGAGCAAGTGTTGAGGCAGCAGCAGCCAAGAAAGCTATTGTTGTGGTTAGTTTTGGGACAACTTTTGATGATGCTCGCGCAGCCTGTATTGGAAGTGTTGAAACTAAAATCAAGGCAGAGTTCCCGGATTATGAAGTGCGCCGGGCATTTACCTCTAAAATTGTTATGTCACGCTTAGCTGAACGCAATATTCAAGTGGATAGCTTGGAGCAAGCGCTGGCTAAATTGCAAAAAGAAGGCTATAAAGAAATTGTTGTTCAAACAACACATTTAACTACTGGTGAAGAGTATGACAAGAAGGTCGTTGCGGTAGTTAATAATTACGCAAAGGCGTTTGATAAGATTACGATTGGCCGTCCAGTGTTGACTTTTAATGGTGAAAATGGCACTCCAAACGATTTTGCTATTGCAGCAAAAGCACTAAAGACTCAAATGCCACTGCTGCAATTCCCTGACCGTACAGTAGTGTTCATGGGTCATGGATCACCGCATCAACATAATCCTGCGTATGCTTCATTGCAACAAGCACTTGATGCTGCGGGCATTCGTGCTGTAGTGGGTGTTGTTGAAGAAACTGATACACCGAATTTTGAAGATGTACAAGCTGCTTTAAAAGCAAAAGGAATCAAAAAGGTTGTTCTTATGCCGCTCATGTTGGTAGCTGGTGATCATGCTAACAACGATATGGCTGGTGACGAACCTGATTCTTGGAAAAATATCTTGATTGCTGATGGCTATCAAGTTGGAACTTATATTCATGGTCTTGGCGAAAATCCTGCATTCCAAGATATTTATGTACAGCATGTGCGTGATGCCATTCTTGGTTTGTATCCAACAGCTCATCAATAGATTGAAGTCTGTTTAAATACCTGCAGTAGTCCCGGAAAATTTTTTCGGGACTGCCTAGGGTTTTTTGTGTTTTTAATGGTATACTTAATTTTGGGTTTTTTAGAATTAGAAATCCCAAATTCGCGCCAGCGGTTTTATTTATAGGAGGTTTATTATGTCAGGAATTTTTTATGGTGTTGGTGTAGGCCCGGGCGATCCGGAACTGCTTACAGTAAAAGCAATTCAAGTAATTAAAGAAGCCGATGTCATTATAGCACCGAAAACAGAGAAAAAAGAGGGTAGTGTGGCTTTGTCGATTGCCAGCCCTTATTTGAAGCCGGATGTAGAAATTCTTACTCAGGTTTTCCCCATGGTCTCTGACACCGAAATTTTAACAGAAGCTTGGGAAAGCAATAAGCAAAGTATTTTAACACTGCTGGCCGCAGGGAAAAAAGTGGTTTTCTTAACATTGGGCGACCCGATGTTTTATAGTACATATATTTATGTGTTCCGTTTATTGGAGGATTCTGGTTATCCGATTGAGACAGTACCGGGAGTAACTGCTTTTTGCGCAATTGGCAGTAAATTAGGCTATCCTCTGGTTGAAGGAAATAATATTTTGAGCATTATTCCGGCTACTATTGAAGAAGAAAAATTGGAACAGGCGTTGGCAATGTCCGACAATGTTGTTTTAATGAAGGTTTATAAAAATGTCCATGATGTGGTCGAGAAACTTAACCGGCATAATTTAGCGGATAAGGCTGTCATGATCAGCCGCTGCGGTTTACCGGATGAGGAAGTAGTCAGGGATTTAGACACCATTGGTGATAAGCGCATTAATTACCTTTCAACAATTTTATCACGGCGAAGCTAACAACTACGTCCAGGAGAAGTGAGGTGGCTGCGGGTGCAGGTTACAAAAAAGAATCAAACCATTGCGATATGCATCATGTTGCTGGTAGTTTTGCTGGCTGGGTGTGGGCGAAGTCAAGCTCCAAGCGCAGTGGAAAAATCGCAGGGCTATCTTTCAATAACAGACGATACCGGGAGAACGGTAGTATTGCCGCATAAACCGGAAAAAATCGTTGTATTATCAACATCTTTCCTTGATCTGCTCTATGCTGTGGGTGGCAAAGCCATTGGCAGACCAGGTTCCAAGACGGGTGGAATTCCGTCTGCTGCGCAAGATGTTGCTGAAATTGGCTATGTCTACAATGTTAATCTTGAAAAAGTTGTATCACTGCAGCCTGATTTAGTCATTGCATTTCAGGGCATTCATGATAAGTTAATCCCTGCTCTGGAAAGTAACAAGATACCCGTTATTCTTGTTCGGATCAAGAGTTATCAAGATGTTGTTGAAAAATTGAAATTATTCAGCAATATTGCGGGGACAATGCCGAAAGGCGAAGAGCTTGCTCGTGATATTGATGTAAAAGTTAACGATATTGTGGCAAAGGTTCCGGACAAGCAACTAAAAGTGGCTATTATTCATGCAACTGCGAAAAGCGTCACCGTTGAGCTGGACAATAGTATTACCGGAAGTATTGCGAAGCAACTGAAGCTGCACAATGTAGCGAGCGGCAGCCGTGCGTTGGAAAGTGATCCTGATGCAACTCCGTATAGCTTGGAAAAACTGGTAGAAACCAATCCGGATATGATTTTTGTAGTTACCATGGGATATGGTGCTGAGGTTGAAAAACGGATGAAAGCCGATCTGGAAAGCAGTCCTGCCTGGTCTACCTTAGCTGCGGTTCAAAATAAACAGGTCCATATCCTGCCAGAGGAGCTGTTTTTGTTGAATCCAGGGCTGCGATATCCTGATGCGGTTGCATATATGGCGAAAATAGCTTATCCTGAGGTCTTTACCCATGTCAAGTAAGCATAAAGATGCCGCTGGGCGTGTTTTTGGAGGTTCAAGAACTGCCTGGCGGTTATTCGTGCTTGGTATATTTGCGAGTATGGCGGTTGGCGGCATTATTGTCAGTTTAATCAAAGGGGCTCTGACTATAACTCCTGAGCAAGTCTGGCAAATTCTCGTGACAGCTGCGGGTGATGCCAAAGGGCAGGTCATCTGGAATATTCGTTTGCCGCGGACTTTGGTTGGGGCATTGGTTGGTATGAATTTAGCGTTGTCGGGAGCTATTCTGCAAGCCGTTATGCGCAATCCATTGGCTGATCCACACATTATTGGGATCTCTTCAGGGGCAGGCCTAGCTGGTGTGGCAGTGATGATTCTATTTCCCACCATGGAATATTTGATTACACCCATTGCTTTTACTGGTGCTATGGCTGCTGCGGTCATCATCTATATGCTGGCTTGGAAGGGTGGTATCAGGCCTATTCGGATTATCTTGGCCGGTGTGGCTGTTTCGGCTTTCTTGGGTTCTGGTATTTCAGCATTGATGATTTTTTACAGTGATCGTGTGCATGGGGCCTTGATGTGGATGGTTGGTGGTTTGTCAGCCCGCAGTTGGCCTCATTTAGAAATTATTCTGCCATACTCACTTTTGGGCGGTTTGCTAGCGCTTATGGGAGCATCCCGGCTTAATGTGCTGCAGCTTGGCGATGATATGGCGCGTGGACTTGGACTGAATGTTGAAATAACGCGGCTTGCTATGACAGCGGTAGCCGCCTTGCTCGCAGCTAGTGCTGTCAGTGTGGCTGGACTGTTAGGCTTCGTTGGCTTGGTCGTGCCACATGCAGCACGGCTGCTGATCGGATCAGATTATCGTTATTTATTGCCAGCATCAGCGCTTTTGGGTATTGGTGTGGTCACGTTCAGCGATATGTTGGCTCGTACTGTGCTGGCACCTGTTGAACTGCCGGTTGGCATTATTATGGCCTTCGTAGGTGCGCCATTTTTCCTCTATTTGCTGAGGAGGGAAGTGTAATGAGTATTCTTGAGGCACGTAACTTAGCCATCCGTATTGGCGATAAACTGATTATTGAAGATTTGACCTTAGCTGTTCCAACAGGTAAGATTACGGCTATTCTTGGTCCCAACGGTTCAGGAAAGAGTACCTTGTTGAAAGCACTGTCGCGCGTTCTGCGGCCACAGGCTGGACAGGTTTATTTTGATGGCCGTAATTTGGCTGGCATTGGCGGCCGCGAGCTAGCTAGGCGGTTATCGGTATTGCCGCAGTCGCCCCAATCACCGCCAGATTTGAGTGTCAGGGATTTGGTCGAACATGGCCGTTTCCCGCACCGCAGCTGGTGGAAGGGCCTGGCGTCAGAAGATCAAGGTATCGTGAACTGGGCATTAGCTCAGACTGGGGTTCATGATATGGCAGAGCGCTTAGTCAGTACCTTGTCCGGTGGTGAACGCCAACGGGCTTGGATTGCTATGGCTTTAGCACAGCAACCGCAAGTGCTGTTATTGGATGAACCCACGACGTATCTTGATATTTGTCACCAGTTGGAAATCATGCAATTGGTAGCAAAATTAAATCAAGAAAATAACATTACCGTTGTGATGGTGCTGCATGACATCAATCAGGCGGCGCAATATGCTGACCATATTGCGGTATTGCGTGACGGCGCTATTTTTGCGGCTGGTGTGCCGGAACAGGTGGTTACAAAAGCTATGCTGCGGGACGTATTTCGTGTTGAAGCTGAGGTCGTGCCGGCATCAAGCGGAAAACCTGTTTTTGTTGTGAACGGACTGGCGCCTCACAATCAGGATACAAAAGATGAATGTAAAGGCTGATGAAAAACCAATGATTACTATCAATGGGTTGGTAAAAAAATTTGCTGATCGGATTGCAATTGACGATTTAAGCTTACTTATTAATAAAGGCGAGACTTTTGGTTTGCTGGGCCCTAACGGTGCTGGAAAGACAACAACCATTCGTATTCTAACCATGCTGACAAAGGCAACCGCTGGACAAATTAAGATCGCTGATTGGGATTTGCCGGCCGATGAACAGCAAATTAAGGCTATTATTGGTGTAGTCCCACAATTCTTTAATTTGGACAGTGATTTAACAGCCAGAGAAAACCTGGATTTGCATGGGCGTTTGCATCATATTCCCAAAGCCGAACGCAGCCAGCGCATTACTGAACTGTTAAACTATGTCGAACTTAGTGAGCGGGAACATGACCGGGTCAATACCTTTTCTGGCGGGATGAAGCGGCGATTGATGATTGCCAGAGCTTTGCTGCATCGCCCCCAAGTGCTATTTCTTGATGAACCGACAGTCGGCCTCGATCCGCAGGTCAGACGGAAGCTATGGGATCTGATAAGACGGATGAATGATGAAGGACTGACGGTATTATTAACCACGCATTATATTGAGGAAGCAGAGAATCTTTGCAGCCGGGTTGCCATTTTAGACAAAGGCAAGCTGATTGCGCTGAATTCGCCGGCTGCCTTGTGTCAGGGACTGGGTGAGTTCGTCGTAGAATGGTCGGATGGCGAAACTACCAACTCCCGCTTTTTTGCCGCTCGCGCCGATGCGGCTCAATTTGCTGCAACGCTTTCAGTGACAACAACCATTCGTCTTTCTAATTTGGAAGATGTCTTTGTAGAGTTGACTGGACGAAAGGTGGCAGGATAGTGCTTATAGATATATGGACAGTATTTTGGCGTGATTGGATTGTTTTACAACGCAGGCTCAGCCGGTATATTTTATCGCGGATGATATCACCGATGCTGTATCTGGTGGCTTTTGGCTGGGGATTGGGTAAAAGCATTCAAACCGGGCAAGGGAGTTATCTGGATTTTATTGTACCAGGCATTGTGGCTCTTAACTCGATGACCATTAGTTTTAATGCTGTGGGAACACCGCTGAATATGAGTCGTGTTTACCATAAAACGTTAGAAGAATATTTAATTGCCCCAATTAGTGCCACGGCTTTTGTTGTTGGCAAGGTGTTGTCAGGTGTTTTGCGCGGCTTGATTTCTTCAGCCGTCCTCATCATTATGGCCTTCCTTTTTGGTGCAAAGTTTAGTCTTAATGGCTGGTTTATTACTGTGCTTGTACTAAACTGTGCCATCTTTGCGGCCTTAGCTTTGGTGGCGGCAATGAGTTTAGATTCTCATGAGGATATGGGCAACTTCAATACTTATGTGCTGCTGCCGATGTCGTTTCTTTGTGCGACCTTCTTTACACCGAAACAACTACCTGACCTAGCACGCTGGCTCATCGAACTATTACCCCTCACTCATGCCAGCCAAGCCCTGCGCAGCAGCGCAGCCGACCTCGGAGTGCCCATGGTATCCTTAGCTGTCATGGGCTTATATCTAGCTGTCTTTTTGGCCGTAGGTATCTGGCAGGTAAAAAGAGTTCGTGATTGATCATCGGCAATCTAAAAGAAAAGAAGCAAAAAGAACGTCCCCTTGCTCCCCTGTTGCAGGAGAGAAGCAAGGGGACGTTCTTTTTGCTTCTCTTGCCTTTGAGTACTTTGTGGGTATATATCGTTCCCCACTAGAGTGTAGTCTGAAAATATGGTAAAATTGTAAGATAACACCTTGTTTTTCAAGTATTGCCTAGAGCAATTGTTGTGAAAAAGCATATACTAAAGCGTTACTATTTGTTTAACCTGTTAACAAGTATGGACTGAAAGGGGAGTCTGGTTTGGATAAGCGGCCTGCCTGGGACGAATATTTCCTTGAAATCGCTCAAGTTGTATCAAAGCGATCCACATGTTTACGGCGCCGGTATGGGGCTGTCATTGTAAAAGATAATATTATTGTAAGCACCGGGTACAATGGTGCGCCGCGGGGTGAGAACAACTGCAGTGATACTGGCTTATGCCGCCGGGAGGAACTGCATGTCCCCAAAGGTGAAAGATATGAGTTGTGCGTGTCTGTCCACGCTGAGCAAAACGCGCTTATCAATGCCGATCCGGCCGAAATGAATGGTGCAACTATTTACGTTGCCGGCTATAATATGGACAATACTTTTGCTTCCGGTGAACCTTGCCTGCTATGCCGGCGCATGATTCGCAATGCGATGATCGCTAAGGTTGTCTACTATGATCAGGGCGGACGTATTGTGGCCTGTAAGCCTAGTGATCTGCTGGCAGGCAGTGCGCAGTAATATTTGGGCTAAGCGCAGAATTTGTTGCGAGATCGCAATTTTTTATTAATAAAAAATGAATCATTAAGGGGTGTCTCTAAATGCACAGTCATTTAGAGACACCCCTTAATGATTTTGGGACTAACGGTTTTTTTAGTGCGTTAACTTGATTCACTAAAGTGTAAAAAATGAATGATATTGATAATAATTACTGTTATATTTTACAGTGTTATGATCATATGCTAGGAATGGCTGTAAAACTTTGTAAAATCAGCTAAACTTTGTTTATAGGCCGAAAATTCTTATTTTTGAGATTAATTAAAAGGCAAATGGAGGTGGTTTTTTCCAAGAAAGAGACGTGAAATGTATTGACATTGACAAGTATTCTCACTTATAATACAAGCAATGAAAACAATTATCATTTGCGTGGGGGAGGCGTTATATCTTGTCGAGAAAATTAAGTGACTTATTACCGGGACAACACGGTATTGTGAAAAAAGTAAACGGCTGTGGAGCCATAACCAGAAGAATTGTTGATATGGGGGTCATTGCCGGAACCCGCATTGATGTGCAAAAATTTGCACCACTGGGTGATCCAATTGAGGTTAAGTTAAAAGGCTTCAATATGTCGTTACGTAAGACTGAGGCCGATTTAATTGAAGTTGAACCAGCCTAGAGTTTAAATAGAAGTGGAGAGTGGTACATAGTGGGAGGAGCAAGTTTGACAGTTGCCTTGGCCGGTAATCCGAACTCAGGCAAAACTACGATATTTAATAATCTTACCGGGGCGCGGCAGCATGTCGGTAATTATCCTGGTGTAACGGTTGAAAGACGCGAAGGCTCATGCCGTTATCAGGGCAAAAATCTAATGATTGTAGATTTGCCGGGAACCTATAGTCTGACAGCTTATGCGTTAGACGAAGTGGTTGCCCGGAATTTTATCATTGAAGAAAAACCAGATATTCTGGTTAACATTCTGGATGCTTCTAACTTGGAGCGCAACCTCTATTTGGCTGTGCAATTGCTGGAGTTAGAAAGACCCTTAGTGTTGGCATTAAATATGGCAGATATGGCTGAAAAGGCCGGACTGCAAATTGATGATCAGGCTCTGGGTGCAAAATTGGGGTGTCCGGTAGTACGGACTGTCGGTAACAGGCAGCAAGGTATGGAAGATTTATTATCTGCTGCGGTAAATTTAGGCGAGAAAGCCAATGGTAGTTCTTTTGCTGTTGATTATGGTCCTGAGATCGAGCAATCGATTGCGAAAGTTGTGGATAGCTTAGCTGCAATCCAAGGCTTAAAATATCCTAAACGCTGGCTGGCAGTAAAACTCTTGGAAAATGACCACAGTGTTGTCGATGCTTTCAGTGCCTATGCGGGCAGCCAAAGCATTATTGCTCAAGTCGAAGCGTTGCGCCTTGAGTTGACACAAACGATTCAGCAAGAGCCAGAATTGGCTATTGCTAATGGCCGGTATGCATTTGTTGCTTCAGTATTCAATAGTGCAGTCATTGCCAGCCGGGCAGGAACTGCCAGTACTTCTGATAAAATTGATGCTATTCTTACAAACCGGATCCTGGGATTACCAATATTCTTTGGACTTATGTGGTTATTATTCAATACAGTATTTGAACTAGGTACTTATCCGCAAGAGTGGCTGGAAACTGCTATTGGCATGTTCGGCGATTGGGTAGGTCAAACTATGCCTGACGGCGATCTAAAGTCGCTGGTGGTTGATGGAATTATTGGCGGTGTTGGTGGTGTTCTTTCGTTTTTCCCGCTTATTTTACTATTATTTTTAGGGATTGCTATTTTAGAAGATTCCGGTTATATGGCCAGAGCGGCTTTCGTTATGGACCGGGTTATGAGGGCTGTTGGCCTGCATGGTAAGTCCTTTATTCCTTTGCTGATCGGTTTTGGTTGTACAGTACCGGCTGTAATGGGTACTAGGACACTGGAAAACAAGAATGACCGGATGGTTACACTGTTGGTTGTTCAATTGATGAGCTGCGGTGCGCGTCTGCCAGTTTATACGTTGTTTATTGCGGCGTTCTTTTCGGCCGAGTCGGCTGGAACAGTATTGTTCTCTATCTACGTTCTAGGAATCGCATTGGCGATTATTATGGCCTTTATCTTCCGCAAAGTGTTGTTTAAAGGTGAGGCTGAGCCGTTTGTTATGGAATTGCCGCCTTATCATATGCCAACTTTCCGCAGCATTATGCTGCATATGTGGGAACGTGGCTATCTCTATCTAAAGAAAGCCGGGACAATTATCTTGGCAGTATCCATTCTGGTTTGGTTCTTAACTAATTATCCGGCTGAAGTGGAATACAGCAAAGATTTTGCACAAGCGGCTGTACAAGTTGAAACTACCTTTGAAGGTCATGTGAGTGAAGACATCTTGGCTCCATTGGCTATCGAAAAGTTAGAAGATAATGAAGCGCTGACAGCGATGATTGCCGATATTAAAGCTGTTGATGAAGAATATAGTGCTAAAACTGAAGAAGCTGGCGAGAATGAAGCCTTAATTGCTACTTTAGACAGTGAAAAAGAAGCTAAAATGCAAGAGATTGAAGCAGCTGGTCCGGAAATTTATGCTGTTGCTCAACAATATATTGAACTAGAAACAGCTAAAGATGAAGAATTAAGTGCACTGCAATCTGAAGAAAAAGGCGAAAAATTAGCAGGCAGTTATGCCGGACAATTTGGTCATTTCATTGAACCGGCAATCAGACCATTAGGTTTTGACTGGAAAATTGGTGTAGGCTTATTTGCAGCCTTTACTGCTAAAGAGGTTCTGGTTAGTACACTAGGAACGATTTATAGTCTTGGTGATACTGACGAAACTTCGATGGCTTTAAAAGATGCGATTATGGCTGACCCTCACTTTACACCACTGATTGCCTATTCGTTAATGGCTTTCGTACTCCTCTATGCACCATGCCTTGCCGTATTGGCTGTAGTGAAACGTGAAACCAACTCTTGGAAGTGGGCAATCTTCAGTAGTATCTATGGTACGACACTGGCATATGTTGTTTCATTTGCAATTTACCAGATTGGAACTCTCTTGGGCTATTAACTCAACGTGGAGGTTACTATGGAAAAATTTGTTATCATCGCAGTTGGACTGGTGGCATTAGGGTATATTGGCAACCTGGTTTACCAACAGGTTTGGGGTAACAAAGGGTGCGGGTGCTCTTCGGGAGACTGCTGCTCTAAGAATAAAGATCATTGTGACTCGAAGGAAGAAGATTAGTCCAGATTGGTTATGCAAGCTGCTGGAGGGGAAGCGTATGAAACTGGAAACAAAATTACGGATCGTATATCTAGGCATTGCTTTAATCCCACTGGCGTTGATCTTTGGCATGACAATAGGGTCGGCAATACAGTTTAACAAAAATCTTAATCAGGCTTTGGCGGTGGCATTAGCCGCCGCCCTTTTACTTGGTTTGCTTAGCCCATACATTACCGGCGGCTGGCTGCTGTATAACCAGTTATCTGTAGTGAGAGCGTTTTGTACCAATGTAAAAAACGGTAATTACAAAATTTCGTTGCCGGTTCCTAATGAACTTGATGAGGACGACGAGAATGAAATGGTTGCCTTTATGCGCGATATGAATTGGATGGCCCGGCAAATCTATATTCGAGAACAGCAACTGCAGCAAACCATCAGAGAATTAGATGAGTCTCGCTGGGAACTTTCTCAACAAAAAACAGTACTGGAAGAAGCCAATGATAATTTAATTGAGACACAAATTTCATTAAAACAACGCACGATTGAGTTAGAGCAGGCTTGCCAGAGTATGCAAGTCATGGCCATGACGGATCCTTTAACCAAGATTGCCAATCGCCGGTGCTTTTTTCATGAACTGGAGCGGGAATTTTGCGACTTAACCCAAACGAGTAAACCACTATCGCTGCTCATCTTGGATATTGATTATTTTAAGAAAATCAATGATCGTTTTGGGCATCAGGCCGGAGATAAAGTCCTAGTCGAATTTTCTAAGATTGTTCGGAATTCAATTCGCAATAATGATCTATTTGCCCGAATTGGCGGCGAAGAATTTGCTGTGCTTTTACCTGGGACAGACTCACAGGGTGCGCAAAATGTGGCCAGAAAGATTCAGTCAGCGGTTGCTGCAGCTCTATTTTCGTCTCATGATCAACAATTAATCAAAATCACCGTTTCCATTGGAATGTGCAGCTTGGCCCGGCCGCCATTTCCTACATTGGATTCGTTCTACAACTTTGCCGATCAGGCGCTCTATCAGTCAAAAGACAGTGGCAGGGATGCAATTTGTGCATATGATCCCTATGCTGCAGCAGTGTCTTTGCTGGATCGATGCAAAGAAAGAGGAGGAAATGGGCTATGTCATCGCAGTCCTTTTTGTTAGAAGATTTACATCAATTAGTCGACGCATTAGCTGCCGCTTTGGATGCGAAGAGTTCGTATACTCTCGGTCATTCTGAACGGGTGGCCGATATAGCTTTATTGATTGCTCAGCGAATTGGTCTCAATGCTGAAGAGCAGCATTTAGTTCATATTGGTGCTCATTTGCATGATATCGGTAAAATTGGGATTCCTGACGAAGTGCTGAATAAGCCTGGCCGCCTTACGGACGAGCAGTTTGCTATCATCAAACAACATCCTGTTATTGGCTATAGTATTGTCAATAAGGTAAAATCCTTTAGCTCAATTTCTGACATTGTACGTTTTCATCATGAACGTTTTGATGGAAACGGGTATCCGGATGGCTTAAAGGGGCATAAAATCCCCCTAGGAGCTCGAATTGTAGCTGTTGCTGATTCGTTTGATGCGATGACAACTCCCCGGATTTACCGGCAATGCTTTACCCAAGCTGAAGCTATTCAGGAAATTCAACGCTGCCAAGGTACGCAATTTGACCCTACAGTAGTGGATTGTTTTATTGCAATTATGCAAAAGGACGATTTATGGCAACCAAAAGGTATTAACAAAGTGAATTATTTGTTTGGATAAAAAGCATCCGGAAATTCCGGATGCTTTTTCGTTTACCAGGCAGGCGGCACTGTCTGGTTGCATTTTGTATAAAACAACTGCTGATTGAGAATGCTTAGCGTTGAAGATTTTTTTGCCATCATGTTCTGGGAAAGGTAAGATTATGTCGCAGTGGAAAAGTTATAAACCCATTTGGCCTGAGACCGTTATTTTCTGGGGGGCCGGAGCTACACGGGCGCTTAATATGCACACAACTGATGAGTTGGGACAAGCGATATACTGTTTAGCGCAGCAAGAGAAATCTTTACAGGAACGTGTGCAGTCGGCTTTTGGCCTGCCTGGGATCAGTGATTGTGTTGGCGATTTGTTGCTGATTCTAGGTGATGACGAAGGCGCAGCGGCTGCATTTCCATCCTCAGTCCAGCAAGAAGCATTGCAGCGGCAGTTTTGTGATTTGACAGCCGAAAAGCTTATTCAGCGTGGGCGTGAATTACGTTACACATATGACTGGGGCACGCTAAAACAGCTGGTGCATATTTGTCCTGGGCATAATGCATCGTCCTTTCGCCTGCAGGATCTGTTCAATTTGTTGGATATGCACATTGGCAGCCGGCATGGTTTTCATGTTTATGGCAGTCAGGGGGCTGATCCGCGATTTGTAACCCCAGAGTCGTTAGTATTAGCCAGAAATGCGTTAATCATGCTGATCGGACTCTTACATTTTCATGCCTATCATAAAACTCTATTGCAGGAGATGGCGGTATACCAACAATATATCGGCTTTGCCGAAATTTTGGCCCAGCTCATGCAAGCCGAAGGGCAGCGATTTTTTTCGGCTGGACATACCTTAAGTGACAGAAGGTTTTATTTATTTAGTTATGCTGTGATTCATATGAATTGGGACACTATTTTATTGTGGCTTATTTTTAATGCTCATCGTAAACTGAATCATGCCGGCAATAGATTGCTTATTGATAACCTTGTTGTTTCTTTGGAATTATTTCATGATTTAAGTTACTTTATGGGCATCAGACGCGTTGATTCTTGTGAGCCGAATATCTGGTACCCGCATAACGAATCGGTCGTTCAGCAAGTCAATGACAGCAGTCAGAGCAGCTCTCGTCGGGTGCGGATTGGCAAATTTTATTTTCCTCACGGCTGCTCTGGCTGGCGGGAATGTCCCAGCTGCGGAAAAGTCACCATGTATCTTGGAAATCAATGGGGTTATCATTCTCCCAGTCTGTTTATTCCGCCACTGCTGCCCCGGTTGTCGAAAGACTGGCATCAGCCGCGTTCGATTGAAGAAGCCGATGCCTATTTGCAGGGGCAGGCTGATGCGATGCAATGCGCTTATTGTGGCACACTGACAGAATTGCTTCATACGCCATTGATTATGCAGAGCAGCTTTAAGGGGCATCACCCGCCTTTTTTGGAAGAGATTCAGCGTGATATGCGAATTTCTTTGGAAAAAGCCGAGCATATCGTCATGTTTGGCTATACCTTGCCGCCTGATGATGTGATCTATCGCAGCCTGTTATCAGCCAGGCAAAAACGTGACAAAGGTCATGGACCCTATTGCTCGGTTGTGGTGGGACGGCGAGCCGATGCGCCTGATTGCTGGCTTTACGGTGACGAGCTAACTAATTATCTGCACCAAGAGCCAGTTCAGAATAGTGATTTTGCTAAAGCTATCACGACCGCCCGGGAACTATTTGGAGCAGAACGGGTTAGGGGATATGCCGGTGGTATACCGCAGGTTTTTACAGATTGCACTAGTGGTCTTGCAAGTCAAGCTAAGGTTTTGGATTTATTGTATCCAAAGCAGTGTTATTGCCAGCCGATTATTAGGGACAAGAGGTAATATGTCGAAAAAAATCTTAATATAAAAATTGAAAATTTGCCTCATGGTGTGCTAAAATTTACTAGGTACGAGTATTTTGCGGGGGACAATACCATGTTTGAAGCCATTCATCTGCCAAAACTAAATAATCTCTCGCCAACCCTGCAATCCACCTTGTTAAAAATCATGGAAGAAGCCGGTGAACTGGCTCGCGCTGTGTTGCATTTCCTTCCTTATGAGCAGCAGCCTCATGCCAAAGTATTTTCTGAGCTGCTGGGGGAAGTTTCTGGCGAACTTTTAGATGTAGCACAAACTTGTGTCACCATGATTTTTGTTATGGAAGATTGTTATGGGATTCAGGCTGAGGCGCTTATTGATGTTCATTTAACCAAACTTGAGGCTAAAGGGTATGGCTTTGATAAATCACAATGCTATCGTATTGAAACGGCTGGCAACTTTAAATATATGGCTCTGCCGCGACTAAATCTCGATCAAGTTACGTTATTGACTACAGTTTGTAAAATACAGGAAGAAATAGGCGAGTTAACTCAATATCTGGGCAAAAAAGCCGGCGCTTCTGGTGAAAAACAAGAATTATCCAATGATGCCGCACTGCGCGGTTGTGCTTGTGAGCTTCTGGATGTTGCTCAGTGTTGTTTTACAATGATGTATATTTTGGCAGAAAGATACCAAGTTGATATAAAAACACTCACCCAAGATCATGTTGCCAAGTTAAGGCGAAAGGGATACTGCGCATAGTCGTGTTTGACGGCGTATAACAGCGCCAGGCAACCTGTCTGCGGAGAATCTTCTGCCTGTTGCGTGAAATTGCTTTAAATGCCCTGTTATATGCGAAACGACGTCGATTGACAGGTTGGATAGGCTGATGTAAAATAGGTTTGTTGCATAGAAATGAGGTGTTAAATTTATGCAGACATATATTGTAGCATTTACTGTGGCTCTCATAGTAGCTTACTTCTTAACTCCGCGAATTATTGATGTTGCGATTAAAGCAGGAGCAATGGATGCGCCTGATGCCCGCAAAGTTCATACTAAACCCATTCCACGAATGGGCGGACTCGCCATTTATGCCGGCTTTGTACTGGCGGTGCTTGCCAGCATGCATGTGAGTCACGAAATTCTGGGTTTATTATTAGGCGGTACTGTAATCCTAATTGTCGGCATTATTGATGATTTAAAGCAGTTGCCAGCAAAAGTCAAATTGCTTGGTCAAATTGCAGCAGCTGCAGTTCTTATATTATTTGATATTCGTATTGACTGGATTACTAATCCGTTTGGCGATATGATCTATGTGGATTTCTTGTCCATTCCGCTTACAATTCTATGGATTGTGGGGCTTACCAATACACTCAACCTTATTGATGGATTAGATGGCTTGGCGGCTGGTGTATCAACCATTGCTTCAGTCACTATTTTATTAGTGGCTTTGCAGCAGAATTTCTGGATTGTAGCAATTTTGACCGCTGCTTTGGCGGGAAGTGCTTTGGGCTTCTTGCAGCATAACTTTAATCCAGCAAAGATCTTTATGGGTGATACTGGCAGTATGTTCCTTGGTTATATGCTGGCAGCTGTATCGGTCATTGGTGCAGTGAAGAGTGCGGCCACCATTGCCTTAATTGTACCGATTGTTGCACTAGGATTGCCAATTATGGATACTGCTTTTGCCATTATTCGCCGTTATATGAGCGGAAAACCAATTTTTAAGCCTGATCGCGGTCATTTGCATCATCGTTTGTTAGAAATGGGCTTTAGCCAAAAACAAGCTGTGCTGTTGATGTATGTTATTAGCGGCTGCCTAGGCTTGAGTGCCATTGCACTCACTGAAGTAAATAAAGGATTAGGGATTCTTATTATCCTGGCGATTGTTGGGGTAGCTTTCTTTGGCGCTCGAAAAATCGGTGTCCTCAAAGCTGCAAAATCAGCACAAAGTCATTGATCGCACTCTCAGGCAGGCAGCAGCCTGCCTTTTTAATGCAAATTGGAGGAATAATTTGCGGTTATACAAATGTAACTTTCACCAGACGGAAGGGGTAATGATATGTCTCGTCTAAAAGTCATGACAATTTTCGGTACACGTCCTGAAGCAATTAAAATGGCTCCTGTAGTGCTGGAACTAGCGAAATACCCAACAATTATTGAACCTGTTGTTGCCGTAACGGCTCAGCATCGCGAAATGCTGGACCAAGTACTTAATCTATTTGATATCAAACCTGATCATGATCTGGATATTATGGCTAAAGGGCAGACGCTTTTTGATATTACCTGCAGGGCTATGCAAGGGCTCAATGCAGTCCTGGCTGAAGAGAAGCCAGATATTGTTCTTGTCCATGGTGACACAACCACTACGTTTGCCGGAGCATTAACAGCTTTTTATCACCAAATTGCTGTTGGTCATGTTGAAGCCGGACTTAGAACTCAAAATAAATATTCGCCATATCCGGAAGAAATGAATCGCAAACTGACAGGATCATTAACTGATTTGCATTTTGCGCCTACCGATACAGCCAGGGAGAATTTACTGCAGGAGAATATTGATAAAAGCAGTGTATTTGTGACTGGCAATACGGTGATTGATGCATTATTGGCGACTGTCAAGCAAGATTACCAGTTCCAAGATGAACTATTGGCTGGTATTAATTATACTGATCGCAAGGTCATCCTGGTGACAACTCATCGCCGTGAGAATCTTGGTGAGCCAATGCGTCACGTATATCAGGCTTTACGCGATATTGTCCACGAATTTGACGATGTTGAAGTGGTTTTTCCGGTACATAAAAATCCGTTAGTACGGGAAGTCGTAAATAGCGAACTGGGGGGCTTGGATCGGGTGCATTTGATCGATCCGCTGGAGTATCAGCCTTTTGCAAATTTATTGGCCCGCTCTTATTTAGTACTCACTGATTCAGGCGGAATTCAGGAAGAAGCTCCTTCTTTAGGCAAACCGGTATTGGTTTTACGCGATACGACAGAACGGCCAGAGGCCATTGCTGCTGGGACTGTGAAGCTTATCGGTACTGATAAAGATCGTGTTTATAGTGAAACGCGATTATTGCTAACGAATCAAAATGAATATGAATATATGGCCAATGCCTGTAATCCATATGGGGATGGGCGTGCTTCACGCCGTATTGTTCAGGCTATCTTATGGAAACGGGGCCTTATCGATATTAGGCCAGACTCCTTCTGCTGCGAAATGGAGTAGCTCAAACTGCTGTTAAATCAGATGTTATCAATCTGGATTAGCAGCAGTTTTTTCTTCAGGGTAACTTTCGGGTGTGAAGCGTTCTGAAAAAATAAAATAATTTAAAAATTTGCAATTTGTAGACATAAGTTAATAGAATAACTTGTTGGGCAGCAGGATTTGCTAGTTTGTGATAGAACAATAAAATTATTGGCAAAAATTATATTTTTTTGTCAGTGCGGGAATTATAATAGCGCCTGCGAATACGCTTAGCTCATAGGCTGGCAGTAAATTGCCGGATGAACTAGCGCAAAAGAAATTGCGCTGGAGGTGTGCTCATGGATAAGGAGAAGAAAAGTCCAGTGTTTGCCGCTTTCGGCATGGCAACATCCATTGGGCTTAATATTGTGGCTACAATCGCAGTTGGCTTATTTGGCGGCCGCATGGCTGATACTTATTTTGCCACAGCTCCCTGGTGTACGATCGTTGGCATTGTGCTAGGTATCTTAGCAGGATTATGGGCTACCTATAAAAAAATTATGAAGCAGTCGTGATAACCGCTCAATTAAAGGATAAAGGATGAGTGTATCCTGACTAAAAACGGTCAAAATAAACCTACAAACTTAATTGAATACATGACTGAAATTAAACGAATGCTTTTGGGAATGATAACTTGGGGAATACTTGTTGTCTGCGCTGGCTGGTTGAGTCATCGACAACATTTGTTACCGGGATTTTTACTAGGCTTTCTGGCAAGCCTATGTTATTATGCGCTGCTGAGTTTTCGCGTAAAACGAAGTGCTGAGGTGCCACTTAATAAAACGGTTGTCTATATGCGAATAGGATGGCTTATTCGTCTAAGCTTTATTGTTTTAGCTTTGATCCTGGCGCTGATCATGCCAGGAATTGATTTTTTATCAGCAGTCATCGGCTTATTCTCATTTCAAATTGTTATGATGATTCAAGCAACACTGCTTGTGGTTACAGCTTTGAGTAAGTCACGGGCAGGTTCAAATAGCCAACAATCTCTGCAGAAAAAGGAGTGAACATGCATCGATGGGACATAGTGAAGGACATGCGATTGGGGCTCATAAGCTGGCCCAATTTGCCGGATTTACGTTTAATCTTGACACCTTATATATGACTTGGCTGGCCATGGCAGTTGTTATCTTGCTGGCCATTGCTGCTACACGTCGGCTGAGTATGGTGCCAAGTGGCTGGCAAAATTGTTTAGAAATGGTTGTTACGGCACTGCTGGATCAAATTGAAGCCACCATGGGACCCAAAGGAAAAAAATTAGCACCACTGATTATCACGTTATTTTTGTTTATTTTGGTTAGTAATGAAATTGGCTTAATACCAGGATTGGCCTCGCCAACCAATGACATCAATACAACGTTAGGATTAGCGCTCATGGTCGTTGTTTTGGTTCATGCTCTATCAATTAAAAATAAGGGATTCGGCAATTATATCAAACATTATTTTCAGCCATTCATTCCCTTTGTTATTATTAATATTGTTGAGGAACTAGCCAAACCGGTTACGCTGTCTTTCCGTTTATTTGGTAATATTCTGGCAGGAGAAATTTTGCTGATTATATTAGGCAAGCTGGTGCCTTATGTAATTCCGACAGCGTGGCTGGCCTTTAGTGTCTTTGTCGGCATTGTTCAGGCCTTCATCTTTACCATGTTGTCCATGTCTTATCTTTCCAGCTCGTTGCAAGATGATCATCACTAGCAACTCTATATAGAGACCGTTTTTTACGGCGGAACATGAAGAGATTTCTTTAGAAAAAAAAGGGGGATTTATTATGGAACAAGCTATTATTATTGCAGCCTCCGCCATCGGAGCCGGGTTAGCTATCGGGTTAGCCGCTATCGGTGCCGGTATCGGTAACGGGACGGTAACTGCCAAGGCCGTTGAAGGGATGGCTAGACAACCGGAAGCTAAAGGAACTATTCTGGTCAATATGCTTATTTCGGTAGGTTTGATTGAGGCTATTCCTATTATTGCTGCGGTTATTGCTATTGTATTAGTATTTGCTAATCCGTTTATTAAGTAATGTTGCGTTATTGAGCGACTGGCCGAACTTTTGGACCCAGCCGCTCCCCTTATACGCTGGAAAGAGGAGGGGCCTCAATTGGTTGATTTGAATGCGACACTCATAGCGCAAATTATAAATTTCCTAATCCTTGTGGCCATTTTGAGCAAAGTCGCTTATAAACCACTCATGAAAACATTAGCTGACCGGCAGGCTAGTATCCAGGCAAATTTGGATAATGCCGAGCAAGAGCGGTTGGCTGCCGAGAAACTAAAGCAAGATTATCTGAATCAATTGGCTGAAGCACGTGCTCAAGCACAGGCCATTGTAGAAAAAGCAACCAAATTAGCTGAGCAAAACAAAGAAGAAATTTTGTTGCAGGCGCGCGAAGAAAGTGCCCGTTTGCTAAAAAATACTCAAGAAGAGATTATCCGGGAGCGGGAACAGGCTATGAAACAGTTTAAAGGTGAAGTGGTCACATTAGCTGTTGCTGCCGCTACTAAAGTGATTGCCCGCAATCTTGATGAGCAGGCCAATGCTAAGCTGGTAGACGACTTTATTCATGATTTGGATGAAGAAAAAATCGGTGGATTGCCATGTTAACCAATCAGCTTGCTCAAACTTATGCTCAAGCCATTTATGAGATTGCGGCAGACAAAGGGATGCTGGATGAGGTTCAATCCCAACTGGAGACTATTCAGGAAACTGTTAGCGGACATCACGATCTGAATGCATTGCTCTATCATCCGCTGATTCCACCACAGGCCAAAAAAGAGACGGTAACGAAAATTTTTACCGGTGAGTTGGCTGACTTTGTCAGCAACTTTTTACTTCTGTTGATTGATAAGCGGCGGGAGACGCTCCTTCATGCTATAATCAGCGAATATGTTAAAATTGCGAATCAGACTCGCAATATTGCAGTAGCCGAAGTTACTACAGCAAAACCGCTAACTGACAGTCAGCGTGATGCCTTAACTGCTAAGCTGAGCAAAGTGACTGGCAGTCAGATTATTCTTAAGCTCCATGTCGATGAGCAAATCTTAGGCGGAGTTGTGGTCAAAATTGGTGAAAAGCTTATTGATGGCAGTATTGTTCGTCAATTAAAGTCGCTGAAAACTGCGCTGTTGTCTTCAGACCAGACTGCAGTTTAATGAATTGCTGAACATCGTAACACCTGTCAGCCACAGTTTTGGTGCGGCTGCATTTTCTTTACTTTTTTGGACTAAGATTGGGGTGAATGACTACATATGAAAATTAGGCCAGAGGAAATAACGTCAATTATCAAACAACAAATTGAAAATTATCAGATTGATCTTAATGTTGACGAGGTGGGAACCGTTATCGAAGTGGGTGACGGAATTGCGCGGATTCACGGTCTGGAAAAAGCCATGGCCGGCGAATTGCTTGAATTTCCCCACGATGTATATGGCTTGGTATTAAATTTAGAAACCGATAATGTCGGTGCCGTTTTATTAGGCGGTGAAACGGAGATTAAAGAAGGCGATACCGTTCGCCGTACAGGCCGAATTATGCAGGTGCCGGTGGGCGAAGCTATGATTGGCCGTGTAGTGAATGCCCTTGGACAGCCGATTGACGGTAAGGGACCGATTAATACTTCGGAGACTCGACCCGTTGAGTACAATGCTCCGGGTATAGCTGACCGTCAGTCAGTAAAAGAACCTTTACAGACCGGTCTAAAAGCCATTGATTCTTTAGTGCCTATTGGCCGTGGTCAGCGTGAGTTGATTATCGGTGACCGGGGAACTGGGAAAACGGCGATTGCGGTCGATACCATCATCAATCAAAAAGGCCAAGGCGTTATTTGTGTTTATGTAGCAATTGGCCAAAAGGCATCCACTGTGGCTCGGGTTGTGAAGACACTTGAAAGTCATGGAGCTATGGAGTACTCCATTGTTGTGGTTGCGGCAGCTTCTGATAGTGCGCCACTGCAATATTTGGCTCCTTATGCTGGAGTTGCTCTTGCTGAGCACTTTATGTACAAGGGTGGCCACGCCTTATGCGTTTATGATGATTTATCAAAACATGCCATGGCTTACCGGGCCATGTCTTTGCTGCTACGGCGTCCACCAGGGCGTGAAGCCTATCCGGGCGATGTATTCTACTTACATTCACGGCTGCTGGAACGTGCGGCTAAGTTATCAGCCGAGCTTGGCGGCGGATCAATTACAGCCCTGCCGGTTATTGAAACCTTAGCTGGTGACGTCTCGGCTTATATTCCTACTAATGTTATTTCCATCACCGATGGACAGATTATCCTAGAAAGTGAAGCCTTCTATGCTGGGGTGCGTCCGGCTATCAATGCAGGCTTATCGGTATCCCGCGTCGGTGGGTCAGCACAAATCAAAGCCATGAAGCAAGTTGCCGGACGGTTGCGGCTAGACTTGGCCCAATATCGTGAATTAGCCGCTTTTGCTCAATTTGGTTCAGACCTGGACAAGGCTACCAAGGCACAGTTAGATCGTGGTGAACGGACGATTGAAGTATTAAAGCAAGCACAGTATTCACCAATGGCCATCGAAGATCAGGTTATGGTTATTTATACTGCGGCTAACGGCTATCTGGATGATATTGAAGTGTCTCAGGTTGTGAAATTTGAGCAGGACTACCTGAAATTCTTACGGGCAAACTATGCTGAAATCGGCAAAAGCATCCGTGAAAAGAAAGTGCTGGACAGTGAGACTGAAACAGCACTTAAAAAAGCCATCAAAGAATTCAAAGATACGTTTGCTACGTACAATGATAAAACGGCTGAGGGGTGATGTAGATGCCTAGTGCACAGGACATCCGCCGCCGCATTAAAAGTGTAAAGAATATCCAGCAGATTACAAAAGCCATGAAAATGGTAGCTGCTGCCCGCTTGCGACGTGCTCAGGAAAAAGCAACATCCAGCAAGCCGTATACCGAAAAGATTCAAGAAATTTTGGCAAGTGTGGCTGCCCATACAAAGGATAGTACCCATCCTTTGCTGGAAGTCCGGGAAGTTAAACGGACCGTTTATGTGGTGCTGAGTTCGGATAAAGGGTTAGCAGGGGCGTATTCAACCAATGTGTTTAAGGAACTGCTGCCCCAAGTTTCTGATAAGGCAACAACTGGTTTGGTAACAGTAGGACGTAAAGCCCGGGATTATTTTAGACGGCGGGGCTATACGATTGATGCTGAATATACCGGATTTAGCGAGCGGCCAACCTATGATCATGCTTGGGCGATTGCGAGAGACCTATCCCAGCGTTTTCAAAGTGGCGAATGTGATGAAATTTATCTGGTCTATACGCAGTTCTTTTCGCCAATCAATCTGAAGCCTACTACGCTGAAATTGCTGCCACTTGCGGCTCATTCCGGAGAGCAGGCCAGTACCGATTATATTTTTGAACCGTCGGCAGACGAGGTTTTAGGCTTGTTATTGCCTAAGTATCTTGAAACAACCATCTTTGGAGCGCTCATGCAGGCTGCTGCCAGTGAACTGGGGGCACGTATGACGGCCATGGAAGCGGCTACCGACAATGCCGAGGAAATTATATCCAAACTTATTTTGAATTACAATAAAGTGCGTCAGGCTACCATTACCCGCGAAATCTCTGAGATCGTGGGCGGTGCTGAGGCCTTGAAGTAAGGAGGGGACCAAGTGAGCGTAGGCAAAGTAGTTCAGGTCATTGGACCTGTTGTAGATATTGAATTCCCCCCGGAGCAGCTTCCGGCTATTTATAATGCGATCAAGATCGAAGGGCACTCAGGTGATCTCCATATCGAACTGACTGTTGAGGCCATGCAGCACTTAGGGGATAATAACGTTCGTTGTGTTGCCATGTCTTCCACTGACGGATTGACTCGTGGTATGCAAGCCACTGATACTGGCTCACCAATCAAAATACCGGTTGGTAAAGAAACTTTGGGCAGGATTTTCAATGTACTAGGGAATACTGTGGATAATGATCCAACCCCGGTTCAGGGCGAAGACCACTGGCCTATTCATCGCCCAGCGCCAAGTTTTGAAGAGCAAGAAACATCGACTGAAATCCTGGAAACAGGGATTAAGGTTGTTGATTTGATCGCACCATACTCACGCGGCGGAAAAATTGGTCTGTTTGGTGGTGCTGGTGTAGGTAAGACAGTACTGATTATGGAGCTTATCCGTAATATCGCTACCGAGCATGGCGGTTATTCAGTCTTTGCCGGAGTGGGTGAGAGAACTCGTGAAGGTAACGACTTGTGGATGGAAATGCGCGAATCTGGCGTTATTGAAAAAACTGCGCTGGTATACGGTCAAATGAATGAGCCGCCTGGAGCGCGGATGCGCGTAGCCTTGACTGGTCTAACGATGGCTGAGTATTTCCGTGATGTTGGCGGACAGGACGTGCTTTTGTTTGTCGATAACATCTTCCGCTTTATTCAAGCTGGCTCGGAGGTTTCGGCACTGCTAGGCCGTATGCCATCTGCAGTAGGTTATCAGCCTACTTTAAGTACTGACGTAGGAGCGCTGCAAGAGCGGATTACGTCGACCAAGAAAGGCTCTATTACCTCTGTGCAGGCTGTCTATGTACCGGCCGATGATTTGACTGACCCGGCTCCGGCAGCAACGTTTGCGCATTTGGATGCCACAACAGTATTATCGCGTCAGATTGCGGAACTTGGTATTTATCCGGCGGTAGATCCGCTTGATTCGACTTCCCGGATTGTTGATCCTAATATTATCGGTGAAGAACATTATCAGGTTGCGCGCGGCGTACAGGAAGTTTTGCAACGCTATAAAGAACTTCAAGATATCATTGCCATTCTGGGGATGGAAGAATTGTCTGATGAAGATAAAATTGTTGTTTCCAGAGCACGCAAAATCCAACGCTTCTTGAGTCAGCCATTTTTCGTGGCTGAAGCTTTCACTGGAACACCTGGTAAGTATGTGCCACTTAAGGAAACCATTCGTGGCTTTAAAGAAATATTGAGCGGCAAGCATGATGAAATACCAGAGGCAGCGTTCTATATGGCTGGAGGTATTGATGAAGTGCTGGAAAAGGCACAGAAACTGAAGGGGGAATAATAAGTGGCTAGAACAATTCGGCTGGATATTGTTTCCCCTGAGAAAATCGTCTACTCTGCTGACGTCAACATGGTCATTGCCCGCACCACAGGTGGGGATATCGGGGTCTTGCCTGGTCATACACCCTTGATTGCGGGGCTGCAGATTTGGCCGCTTCGTCTGCTGACTGACGAGGGCGAGCAGCAGATCTCGGTATGCAGTGGCTTTATTGATGTACAGCCAGAAAAAGTAACTGTCTTGGCGGCATGTGCTGAATTGCCGGAAGAAATTGATGTAACACGGGCAGAAGCAGCAAAAGTACGAGCAGAAGCCAGACTGAAAGGTGCCAAAGAACCTCGGGAAGCCATTGATACAGCCCGGGCCGAAGCTGCCTTGAAGCGAGCATTGCTGCGGTTGCAAGTGGCGCATCGACACAAACATTAAGCAGTAACGAAGAGCAGGATTCATGCCTGCTCTTTTTTTGTTAACCATAAATTTCATTGTATATCCCCCCTAGAAAATGGCAAGAATGAAATTAAGGAGAGTTTCAAAGGGGAGAAAATAGAATGAAATCATTTGGTTATTTAAAGGTAGTATTCTTGTTGGTATTTTTTATGACAGCCTATTGCCGTCCAGCCGAAAACGTACCCGTAATGCTTCATGAGCCGCTTGCCAGTGCCATGCAGGCAACTGGTGCTGAAATAAGATCAATTAGTATCAATGGCTGGGGCAAGCTGCCGGTCAATTTGGCAAGTGAGGCCGAATTAACAAGAATGGTCAAGCGGGCCATGGCAGAATTGCAAATTTCCGAGTATTCGGTTACAAAAACGACTACGCGCTATCAAAACTTGGCTCGGGCAGAGTCGCTGGTTGAGGACACTCATATTATAGTGATTGCTGAGCAGCTTAATCCAGTTACAAAAGACAAAGCTACTGAAGTGTATTTAGTGGTCAATGTAGAAATGCAGACTCAGGATGAACGGGTTATTAAGACGTTAAATACTAAAATTTCCAAGATTATGGCAGAATTTGGCGCAACTGGGCAGATTACTACTTGCTTGCTGGGATGGCTTGATGGTAAACTAATGAAGGATGAACGGGACAGGCGATTGGACGATGCTTTTGCAGCCATTAATGCGGCCAAAATTAGTGCTAATATCAATGATCAATACATTAGTGCTACAGGATTCAGTCCGCTTATTGATAAAAAACTGCAAATCGGGCGCAATGAGGTCAATATTAATATGGCACTGCGCTATAGTCCGTATGAACATCGCACATATGTAATAATTGGATCTCCTGTTATCACTATTGAGTATTAAATTTTAAAATTATCTGTACATAATAATCTATAGAAACTGTTGAAAAAATAATGTTGTCCACAGAGTACACGGAGGATTTACGAGTGATCGTAAACAACCATTAAGGAATCATTATAAATAATTCCGTATCCTCTATGGTTCGATGTTTTCGAGGACCGTGTAAACGGTTTTCTTTACAGCACTAGTAGTTTTGGGAGGATCTTATGGAAAAGCTAGTAATAAATGGTGGCAGACAATTAAACGGAACAGTAAAAATTAGTGGGGCTAAAAATGCCGTACTGCCCATCATTGCTGCAGCCTTATTAGGCCAGTCACCAAGCACGCTCGAGGAAGTGCCTGATCTTGAAGACGTGCGCACCATTTCAGAAGTGCTGGAGCAGCTGGGAGTACCAGTAGCGTCAAATAGTCCAAATACTCTTACCATTGATAGCACGAATATTGCAACTTGTGAAGCACCCTATGAACTTGTTCGAAGGATGAGGGCATCGTTTTTGATTATGGGTCCGCTATTAGCGCGGCGTGGCCTTGCTAAAATTTCACTGCCTGGCGGGTGTGCAATTGGGACAAGACCGATTGATCTGCACCTTAAGGGGTTTGAGGCTTTAGGCGCTCAGATTGATATTGGTCATGGTTATATTGAAGCTAAGGCTCCGCAGGGATTAACGGGTGCTAGAATTTATCTCGATTTTCCTAGTGTAGGTGCCACCGAGAATATCATGATGGCCGCTTCCATGGCGAAAGGCCAGACTATTTTGGAAAATCCTGCACATGAACCAGAAATTGTTGACCTGGCCAACTATCTGAATGTTATGGGAGCCAATATCCGCGGTGCTGGCACCAATGTGATTAAAATCGAGGGCGTTAAGGAATTAAAAGGTACTAATTATACCATTATCCCTGACCGGATTGAGGCCGGTACTTATATGGTAGCTGCGGCTATGACCAATGGTGACGTTTATATTGAAAATGCACTTATAGAACATTTAAAGCCTGTTGTGGCGAAACTGAAAGAAGCAGGCGTATATATTGAAGAAGATATTAATGGTGTTCGCGTAAAAGGCAATGGACCCATTCGGGCGGTGGATATCAAAACCTTGCCTTATCCGGGATTTCCTACCGATATGCAGGCTCAATTTATGGCTATGCTCACCATTGCCCAAGGTACTAGTATTGTAAGTGAAACAGTTTTTGAGAATCGGTTTATGCATGTCGACGAGTTAAAACGCATGGGGGCCAATATTAAAATTGAAGGCCGCAGTGCTGTCGTTGAAGGGGTGGCCCAGCTAACCGGGTGCCAAGTCAAAGCAACTGATTTGCGGGCTGGTGCAGCCATGGTACTGGCTGGTCTGGTAGCTCAAGGTGAAACCCATATTGGCTATATTCATCATATTGACCGCGGATATGAAGGACTTGTAGATAAATTACGCAGCATCGGTGCTGATATTACCAGAATAAGCTAATGAGTGGACGACAATCAGTCGTCCATTTTTAATTTTAGGGTAATGATTGAACCACAGAGTACACCGAGGTCACAGAGGGAACGTAAAAGTAGCGCGATTATTATCGCGCTCAATTTTTTCCGTAAGCCCTCCGTGTACTATGCGGTTAAAAAAATCGTCCCCACCTGCCTGTCATACTTAAAGCGACCTACGCATATTATGGTAATGGCTTAGTGTGGGTGAAGGGGAGGGGCGGTTGTGAAGAAATTACTGGCGTTTACGGTGACGCTAGTCATTATAATGGTGATTATTATTCCGGCTATTGTAGTCGGAGTTGATCTTTCTGGCAAGGGAGAACGGAGCAGCAATAAAAAAGTGAATAACGAAGATGTAGCTATTCATGTTTATCTGCATGAACAGGATAAAATTGTTACCATGAGCTTGGAGGAATATGTGAAGGGAGTCGTTGCGGCTGAAATGCCGGCTGAATTTGAACCTGAGGCTCTTAAGGCGCAGGCTTTGGCTGCCCGGACTTACGCAGTCAAAAACATGGTTGCCTTCGGCGGCAGCGGCTTAGCGGATAAGCCTGGGGCTGACGTAAGCACCGACCATCGGCAAAGTCAGGCATGGCAGAATGAAATCCAGCTTAAAGCAAAGTGGGGTCCTTTTAATTATGAGCGTTACTGGAGTAAAATAACCAAAGCAGTAGATGAGACCCGCGGCGAAATCATTATCTATGAAGGTGAACCGATTAATGCACTATTTCATTCAACAAGTGGTGATAAAACAGCCAGTGCCAGAGAAGTATGGGGGTTTGATTATCCTTACCTGCAAAGTGTAGCCTGCCGATGGGATCAGAAATCACCCCGTTATACCGATACAAAAGAATTCGCCTTAAACGATATTGAGCAGCGTCTAGGAGCTGATGCCGGGGTGATTGCAGCTGTTCAAAGCGGCGATAATAGCATTGTGCGGATATTAAACTTAACCGACTCGGGCCGGGTAGATAAAGTTCGGATTGGCAGCAAGACCATTACGGGTGCCTTAATGCGGGAGAAACTTGAACTTCGCTCTACTAATTTTTCAGCCGAATTAAAAGGCGACAAAATGATCTTTAAGACAGTGGGTTACGGCCACGGTGTTGGCTTATGCCAATATGGTGCCAATGGTATGGCTAAAGAAGGGCAGGATTATCGTAAAATTATTACTTATTACTATACTGGGGTAGCAATAAAAAATATTCTGGGGTCATGATCAGGTTTGAGTGTATTCTAGAGTGGGCATAATGGTAGCGAGGTGATAAACATGCCTGGCAGCCTTAGGCCTATTATTTTTTTACGGAAAATTTTACGAGAGCTTTTAAAACCGGGGTGGGTTGAACCAAAGCCGGTTTATGCCGCTTGCAGTCTGTTAATTCTTGCTAGTCTTATGCTGTTTACGGTGGTGATCAGCCTGCAAACCAGTGCGGTGGAAAAATCAAAAGAGCTGACTTATTCTCCTGAAGTTCATCATTCAGAGCAAATCACGTCTCAGCCTGCTCTTCATCAAGCCGAAAAACAAGCAATTCAAATCGAACAGGCTAAAGTGGAGGAACCCGTGGCAAAGCCGACGCCCATAGAAGTCACTCCTGTTGCTGCCAGCCAAGCGCCAAAGTGGCCTGTTAAGGGCACCGTTAACCTCGAATTCGGCTGGCATCTGCATCCTGTTTTTAATGACTGGCGTTATCATCCTGGTATTGATATTAGTGCAACGGAAGGCACTATGGTTCAAGCTAGCCTCGGTGGCCGGATTGAAGATATTTACACAGACAAAAATACCGGTCTTACAGTGACTGTTGATAGTGGTAAATATAAAATTAGCTATGGATCTTTAGACGCGGTAAGCGTCAGTCTGAAAAAAGGCAGCTATATCAATAGCGGCGACAACATTGGTGTTGTCGGAGTCTGCAACACTGAGCCTTATACCCATTTGCATTTAACGATTAAGGAAGGCGAAAAATACCTTGATCCCCGGAAAGTCTTAAAATGAATACATGAAACGATTTTACCGCAAAGTACTCCAAAGTACGCGAAGGGATTCTCTAGAAACATTTTCAGCGCGATCATATCGCGCTGTTTTTTATTGTGTTCCCTTTGAGTTCTTCGAGTAGTTTGCGGTTAAAAGGTATTCCCTCAATCTACTGGCATGCTTTCTCTTTTGTCCGCATATACATGTTAGCAAACAGGGGTGAGGGGGAAGTGAAAATATGAAAGATTATATCCGGAAAAGGGTATTGGACATTTGCAATCATATTCTTGAGAGTAAGGATACAGTAAGGCAGGCGGCGACTGTTTTTGGGGTCAGTAAAAGTACGGTACATAAAGATATGATTGAACGGTTACCGCTGATAAATAAAAGACTGGCAACAAAGGTAAGATCGGTATTAGAGCAGAATAAAGCAGAGCGACATATTCGGGGTGGAGAGGCCACACGTAAAAAATATAAAGAACCAAAAGAAAATGACGAAGATTAAAGGATTTTATTGTAAAATGTAGAATATTTACAGCAAATATGGGTTTACTATGTTTTTTGTAGAAAATCGTCGTATTATCGATTGTCTCTGGAGAGATGACAATTAAAATCTGAGTTGCGTTCATGTGAATCAGTCGAGTCTTTTTTGTATTTCGATTCACCAAAAATAGCGGCGGTAGCCGCTTTTTCGGACTAAAAAAATGGACAATCATAGGCTATTGGAAGTGTGGGAGAGGGGATTCTGAATGTTTGGAATGTCAATGGATATCGGTGTGGATTTAGGTACCGCCAACGTTCTGGTGTATATAAAAGGCAAAGGAATTGTGCTGCGGGAACCGTCGGTTGTGGCAATTGATCGTGATACAAATCGGGTATTGGCTATTGGTGAAGAAGCCCGTAGAATGCTGGGACGTACACCAGGCAATATTATTGCAATTAGGCCGCTCCGGGAAGGCGTTATTGCTGATTATGATACCACGGAAAGCATGTTGCGCCATTTTATTCAAAAGGTGGCCGGCAAAAGCTTCTTCTTTAAACCGCGCATTATGGTTTGTATCCCGTCAGGGGTTACGACCGTTGAAAAACGTGCGGTACTGGAAGCAGCCATGCAGGCTGGTGCCAGAAAAACTTATTTGATTGAAGAGCCTTTAGCCGCCGCTTTAGGTGCTGGTTTGGAAATTTCTGAGCCCTGCGGGGCCATGGTGGTTGATATCGGCGGCGGTACTACCGATGTGGCGGTACTTAGTCTGGGAGGTATTGTTGTCAGTGAATCACTTAGAATCGGCGGCGATAAATTCGATGAAGCCCTTGTTCGGTATGTGAAGCGCGAATACAACATTATGATTGGTGAAAGAACTGCTGAAGAAATAAAAGTTAAAATTGGAACTGCTTTTGCTTCTGGTCGGGAAGAGAGCATGGAGATCCGTGGTCGTGATTTATTATCAGGGTTGCCAAAGACCTTGAGAATTACTTCTGCTGAAACTCGTGAAGCATTAAACGAGCCTGTATCACTCATTGTGCATTGTGTGAAATCGGTACTGGAAAATACTCCACCCGAACTGTCAGCCGATATCATGGATCGCGGTATCGTCATGACCGGCGGCGGCTCTTTACTATATGGATTGGACAGGCTGATTAAAGAAGAAACCGGCATCCCTACATATTTAGCTGAAGATCCGCTTTCCTGTGTTGCTTTAGGGACAGGAAAGGCGCTGGATTCATTGGAAAGCATTGAAGACAGCCTGACTACATTAAAGAAAAGCAGCATTGCTTAGATCCTTTTGAACACAAAAAATTAACACATGACGGGGACTCAAAGGTGCGTACCTATTTTCTGGGCCATCTATAGAGACCCCCTTTGTGTATTTAATAGTCTTTGTGACTAAAGTCCTATTAATCTGGGAGGTCTGAAACATGATACGTGGATTGTATACTGCGGCGTCAGGTATGGTTGCAGAAAGCATTCGTACTGATGCAACAGCAAATAACTTAGCTAATGTGAACACAGCTGGCTTTAAAAAAGATGTCGCTGTGAATAAAGAATTTGAATCTGTACTCATACATCGGATCAATGACGGCAATGAAGTCGCCTCAATTGGCAACTTAGGACGCGGGACTGAAATTGATGAAATAGCGACAATTCAAACACAGGGTCAGATGCATGCGACCGGCAATGATTTTGACTTAGCCATTGACGGCAAAGGCTTCTTTGCTGTGGAAACTCCTAATGGCGTGCGCTATACTCGCAACGGAACATTTACTAAAAATATTGTTGGCGACCTGATTAATAATGAAGGCTATCGCGTGTTAGGTCAAAACGGTCCTATCCGCATCAATGGCAATAAAATGACAGTGGCTGATGATGGACGGGTATTAGTGGATGGTGTGGAGACTGGCAGGCTGCAGGTCGTGGAATTTGCTAATGAAAAGCAGTTAACCAAGGAAGGGTCAAGCCTTTATATTGCCGCTGCGGATAGTCAAAGCCAGCAGGCAACAGGACGGGTATGTCAAGGATTTACTGAGGGATCCAATGTGAATGTGGTTGCTGAAATGGTAAATCTTATTAACGGTTACCGTGCCTATGAAACCAATGCGAAAACCGTACAGTCTCAAGACCAAATGCTGGAAAAAGCCGTTACTGAGGTTGGCCGGGTCTAGTGGCATTTATTAACAAATAAAATTACACTTAACTTTTTATGATTTTTTTACGATAACAGGATAAGTAGAATTTTCATGGCCGGACCTACGGGAGGCCATAAGCTGTCGACTGACAGAGACAGTCATTCACTACATTTTTGGGGAGGCACTTAAATTATGATGCGTGCATTATGGACAGCTGGGTCAGGTATGGTTGCCCAACAAAACAATATCGATGTTGTATCCAATAATTTGGCGAACGTAAATACTACCGGCTTTAAAAAGAGCCGTTCGGATTTTCAGGATTTAATGTATCAAACGATTCGTCAAGCCGGTGCCACCACAGGCCCGGATAACCAATTGCCGTCTGGTGTTCAGATTGGTCATGGTGTACGGTTAGTAGCTACACAGAAAATCAACACCCAGGGAAGTTTTCAAGAGACAGGAAACTCTTACGATATGGCGATCGAAGGCGATGGCTTTTACCAAATTGCTATGCCGGATGGTACGCTGGCTTACACGCGTGATGGTTCATTTAAAAAGGATAGTCAGGGGCGGATTGTCACTTCAGAAGGATATCCTCTTGAACCGCAAATTACAGTTCCCGAAAATGCGACAGACCTTACCGTATCAGCCGATGGGCGGGTTTCAGCGACTATCCCAGGGCAGACCGAGCCACAGGAAATTGGACAAATCCAATTGGCACGATTTATAAACGCAGCCGGTTTGGAGAATATGGGACGTAACCTGCTGAAAGAAACAGCAGCTTCCGGTGCACCTGTAGTGACTGATCCAGGAACTGAAGGTGCTGGAACGTTGGTACAAAAATATCTTGAAATGTCTAATGTTCAGGTTGTTGAAGAAATGGTCAATATGATTGTTGCGCAAAGAGCTTATGAAGTAAATTCAAAAGCCATTACCACTGCTGATGAAATGCTTGGTCAAGCCAATAACCTAAAACGCTAGGATAACCTTATGGTTAAAAAGTTTATACTCATATTGTTGACATGTTTTTTGTACATAAATGCAAACTCTGTGTTTGCCAGTGCTATCGTTATTACAGTTGCTGAACAGGCAACTGTGCAGGGGCCGGTGATAACGCTTGGCGACCTGGCTCAAATTACTGGTGATGACAAGGAGCATATCCAGAGTTTGCGGCAGGTAAAACTAGGCAGTGCGCCAGCTCCGGGAAACAGTTTGTTTTTGACCAGTCAATTGTTCGTGATGCGCCTTGGCGGTGTTGTCAATGAGCAAGGCATTGTCTGGAATATTCCGGCATCGGTTACAGTGACTACCGGGTCGCAAGTGGTAGCGGCAAAGACTATTACTGATGCCGCCTCAGCTGTGGTTAGGCAAACGATTGGATCCAAAATCAATGAAGCCGATATGACCATGACACTATTAACGCCATTGCAGGATGTTGTTGTGCCGCTAGGGCATATCGCAATCGTTGTCGACTTGCCATACGGAATCCGGTACAATACTCCGACTATTGCCAGAATAAATATCAGTACTGATGGCAGGTCAGCGAATCAATTTAATATTAATTTTGTAATTAAGCATTATCAGTCGGTGGTAGTCGCAGCAAAGCCGATTGACGGGCGGCAGATTTTACAGTCAGATGATTTGCGTTATGAGCGTATGGATATTAGTCGGCTAGGTCCCGGATATTTTACTGATATCAATAAAGTAGCGGGGCTGATGCTTCGCCGTCCGCTGACAGCTGGTACTATTGTGAATGGCAATAGTCTTGAAAAACCGGTTGTCGTAAAAAGCGGCAGTACGATTAATTTGATTGCACGGATTGGGGATATTGAAGTACGTACTGCCGGCAAAGCATTACAAAACGGAGCCGAAGGTGCAGTGATCCGCGTTCAGAATATAAATTCCAAGAAAATTGTTTCAGCCCGGGTGCTGGATGATACAGCAGTCCAGGTTTTAACACTCAACGGAGGGTGATACAACTATGAATAACTGGGCAAAAGCCGTAGCTATCGTCTTGTTAGGTCTGTTCCTAACGTTTGGTCCTGTTACCAATGTGCTCGCCGCTTCGCTATGGGGTGATGGTGCAAATAGTCTGTATGGAGATCTTAAGGCTCGGGCAGTGGGCGATACACTGACCATTATTATTAATGAAAGTTCTTCTGCCAGCCGGACTGGCAGTGCCAGTAACAGTAAATCTGCTAATGTCGGCGCAGATGCCGGTGTTGGGATTTTTAAATTCCTAGCTGAAGCAAGTGCTAGTTCTTCTGATAGTTTTAAAGCTCAGGGCAGTCTCAATAATACCAACAAAGTAACTGGCCGGGTTACTGTTCAGGTTATTGAAGTCAAACCTAACGGCAATTTGATTGTCTCAGGTACTCAAACTATCAAACAGAATGGTGAAGAGCAGCGCATTACCATCACCGGTAATGTTCGCCCATATGATGTAACTCCTGATAATACGGTACTGTCTAGTTATGTAGCCGATGCTCAAATTAAAATCGATGGCAAGGGACCAATTTCCAATAAGCAGCGGCAAGGTATTTTAACTCAAATTTTTAACTTCGTGTTTTAGTGGAGGCCATTATGCGAAACCTGATTGCCATTTTTACCATGCTGATGTTATTTAGTGGTCTTATCACACCAGCAGCTGCTGCATCTTTTGCGGCTAACACTAGAATTAAAGATATTGCCAAGCTGCAAGGCGTGCGTTCTAACCAGTTAACTGGTTATGGCCTTGTAGTAGGATTAGCAGGTACTGGGGATTCCACTAAGAGTCCAGAGACCATACAAGCCCTTTCTAACATATTCAAGAAGTTTGGGATTACGATCAGTACATCTCAATTGCAATCGAAAAACGTTGCTTCTGTCATGGTAACGGCGCAACTTCCGCCTTTTGTTAAACCGGGAGATACCATTGATATTACTGTGTCTTCAACTGGGGACGCTAAAAGTTTACAAGGAGGTACCTTGTTACAAACTCCGCTATTAGCTGGGAATAATCAAGTCTATGCAGTAGCGCAAGGGCCTGTTTCAACTGGAGGCTTTACTGTGGGAAGTGGTGGCGGCAGCCAGCAAAAGAATTTCCCTACTGTAGGTACCACTCCGAATGGCGCGATTGTTGAACAGCATGTACCGATGCAATTCAGCAGCAATGGAACGATTGCATTGGCGCTGAATCAGCCTGACTTTACTACGGCGAGCCGGATTACTGACGCCATTACCAGTCGCTTTGGCTCTATCGCGTCCGCACGTGACCCTGGTACTGTCCAAATTACTATTCCTTCTGAATATCAAGGTGATGTGGTAAGTTTCGTTGCTGCGATTGAAGAGCTAGCGGTTACTCCTGATAATATTGCAAAAGTCATTATCAATGAACGTACCGGCACCATTGTTATGGGTTCAAATGTCACTATTGATGAGGTGGCTGTGGCGCAAGGCGGTCTCAGTATAAAAATTACGAAAGAGCGAGTGGTATCGCAACCGCCATCTTTCTCCCGTGGTACAACAGAAACTACCACCAATACGGCCATCGATGTTCAAGAGGAAAACGGCAGTTTAATCGTTTTACCGGCTACGGCCAATGTTGGTGATGTGGTGAGTGCCCTTAATGCAGTGGGGGCGACTCCGCGGGATATTATCTCCATCCTGCAGGCCATTAAAGCATCAGGAGCTCTGCATGCTGACTTGCAAATTATTTAATAGTAGGTGATGGTTTTGCAAATCAATTCAGTTGGGTCCCAGCTATTGACGAATAAATTGAGTTCTGCACAAAATAAAGTAGACAGTGATTTTGCTGCTACACTGAAAACAGCGGCGGCTGCTGCAACAGACAGCAAAGAAGAAGCTAAGCTGAAAAAGGTGTGCAAGGATATGGAAGCGGTGTTTCTTAATTTGCTGCTCTCGAAAATGCGGGACACAGTACCGGAATCAAGTCTAACTGGTAATTCTTCACATGAAAAAACCATGCGTTCGCTGCTTGATAGCGAAATGACTAAAAATATGGCACAAGCTGGTGGAATTGGTTTAGCTGACATGATTTATCGTCAGCTATCCGTTACGGCTGGTAGCGCAAATAAAAGCCAGGCTCGTTAAAGCCTGGCTTTTTCCTTAATACGAAATGAAAAAGAACAATGTTGAACCACAAAGTACTTGGAGCACTCAAAGGGGACGCAAGCAGCGCGATTTTCGCGCTGTGTTCTACATTGTTGCCTATGGAGGAAAATTCATGAAACACTTTTATCAGCGTCTAAGTTTATTGTTGCTTATTTTGATTTTAATAGTTCCTACAGCTTTGGCTACACCAGCGCCTACTGTTTTAAACAAAGTAAGGTTTAGCCAGACGCCTGAAGCAATCAGGATTGTATTTGATATGGATAAGCTGCCAGCGTATAAAGTTACGCTAAACGAAAATCCGGCTAATCTTATCATTGAATTCGACGGCGTGCTCGACAAAACGGTCAATCCAGAGATTCCTATTAAAGATCCTGCTGTCACTGGTGTCAAACTAAGCAGCCGTTCACCTGGGAAAGTAACTGCATCCATAGATTTAAAGACTGCAGTGCAATATAAGGTATTTGCGTTAAAATCGCCTAACCGTTTAGTTATTGATTTGATTAAAGTATACGAGCAGAAACTTATCGAACAAGTAGGACCAGGGATAAAACTGACTACGTTGATGAGAGGACGCCAAGACGGAGCTATTTTAGCACATATCCTGGATATTGATCCTAGTGCTGGATATATTTTAAAACCAGTGCTCTCCAATGATGCTATTGTTAATTTGGAAACAGTAAAATCAATGGCTGATCGTACTCAAGCCATTGCAGCAGTGAATGCCTCATATTTTGCATTAAGTGGTGACATCTTAGGTTTGACTAAAATTGACAGCACTATCGTAAGTACGGCTGGGCTTTCAAGGACAGCCATGGGAATTGGTCAAGATGGCAAGGTCATAATTGGCCAGGTTGATTACGATGGTGCGGTAATCTTGCCTAACGGAACAAGAATTGCTGTGGCCGGAGTCAATTGCGAACGCGGGGCCAATAACTTGATGCTATACAATCGTTATTATGATGCCGCAACCGATACCAATCCATATGGAATCGAATATACCATCATCAATGATATGGTAACAGCAATCAATACTAATAATTCACCCATTCCGGCTGATGGTGTTGTGTTATCAGCTCATGGAACTGCGGCGCAAAGTCTAGCAGCTTTAAAAATTGGTGATAGAGTAAAAATCGCAGAAACGCTCGGTCCGGTATGGGATCAGACTGTTTACGTACTTGGAGCTGGACCGACGTTAGTGAAGAATAATGGCGTCTATTTGTCCACAAAAGCCGAAGAATTTGGTCCTGATGTAGCCAGCGGCAGGGCACCACGGACAGCCTTAGGGGTAACGAAAGACGGCCATATACTGCTGGCAGTGGTCGATGGCCGCCAGTACAGCAGCGTTGGGTTTACACTATTAGAGATGGCCCTCTTTATGCAGGAAGCTGGTGCCATTCAGGCTATGAACCTTGATGGCGGCGGCTCCAGTGAGATGGTAGTTAGTGGGAATGTTGTGAATAAACCTTCAGACCTGCGTGAACGGCGGGTTGGCAGTGCTTTGGTCGTGTTGCCGAAGACGCCAATAAAACTTGCCAATTAGCTGTTATCAGGTATAATAGAGGTAAAGTAGGGGGTGTGAATGATGCTCCATAGAAGAAGCGTATTAATTGTTACCTTGCTCTTGATTGCCGCTATAGGGATTTGGACTGTTTCTGCCAATGCCTTGGTTGATCAAAAAGCAGTATTGAATGGTAAGGTAGTTAGTGTTGTTGCAGTAGGAACTGTGGTACGCGAAGGAGACACTTTAGTCAAAATTGAGACAATCACTGGCGGAGTGCCTGCAGCACGGGCTACAACAGATGGCAGTGTTAAAGAAGTATTGGTAAAGACCGGCGATAATATCCGCAGTGGTGATGTTGTCGTGCGAGTTCAGTCGACGCGGCAATAGTAGAAAGGATGGTCTTTTTGTTAAAGCTATTAAAGCAGTGTCTGGCATTGCTAATTTTTTTCCTGGTGTTACCGCTTCCAATCGCTCATGCGGCAGTGGATTTATTGCCGGTAAATCAGATTAAACCTGGAATGCAAGGGATTGCTAAGACTGTTGTTAATGGCACCAAAATTGAAGAATTTGGTGTTGAAGTATTAGGGGTAATGAATAATAAGGGGCCATCCGGAGACTTAATTCTAGTGCGTACATATGGTGAAATCATTGACCGTACTGGCGGAATTGTTCAGGGTATGAGTGGCAGCCCGGTTTATATTGATGGCAAACTGGTGGGGGCCATTGCTTATGGCTGGCCGCTCAGTGATCACAAAATTGGGATGGTTACACCCATTCAGGACATGCTGAAGTTATGGGATGCACCTGATTTCAAGAATGATCGTGAATTTAGACAAATTGAACTTACGGAGGATTTGGAACCTGTAGCTACGCCTCTAATGGCGGCTGGTTTTACAGAACCGGCTTTAAAGATGCTTGCGGACAAATTAAAGCCGTTAAATATGATTCCTTACGCAGTTGGCGGTGCTCCCAGTGATGCTCAATTTGGTTCAATAGAACCAGGCAGTTCAATTGGGGTGGAATTAGTCCGTGGTGACATCAGCTTAAGTGCCTTAGGGACTGTGACCTATGTTGAAGACGGCAAGGTGCTTGCTTTCGGTCACCCCTTTCTCAAAAAGGGTAATTCCAGTTATTTTATGACCAATGCTTATATTTTTACAGCAGTCGATGGTTTGGAAAGCGGCTTTAAGGTTGGTACAACCGGCGACGCGGTGGGGCTGATTAATCAGGATCGCAGTGCAGGAATCGCCGGTCAGTTGGACAAGTATCCCAATATTGTCCCTATTCGGATTAAAGTCACAGATGAGCAATTAGGCCGGACACAGGATTTAGCCGTGCAGGTTATTCATGATGAACAATTGGTACCAGCCTTGTCAGCGTCATCAGTCTTTAATGCGGTGGATAAAACGATAGATCGGGTTGGGCCAGGAACTGCCCGGGTTAGCTTTGAAATTATGGCACGAGATATGCCTGGCGAGATACTCAAACGGGAAAATATGTTCTATACTCCAGGCAGCATCGGTGAATTGACGGTAGCCGAATTTTTTGATGCTATGAACTTATTGTCAAATAATAAGTTTAATCCAGTTGAGATTATGGATGTTAAAATTAATATATCAGTCAGTGAAGAACGCCGGACGGCGTCCATTGTTGAAGCACGTGCTGCAACATCTTCAGTAAAGCCTGGTGATACCGTTAATCTAGCCGTAAAGCTCAAGCCTTATCGGGGAGAGCCTATCACCCAGACAATACCTGTTATTATTCCCAAGAATCAGCCAGCTGGACCGCTCATGCTGGAAGTCCGGGGCGGTGGCTTAATCCCGGTTACGCAGCTCTTGCTAAAACAGCAGGGCATTGATTTGACTCAGGGTAAGGATAAACAAAAATCGTTTGCCGATGTTCTGAAGGATTTCCAAACTGCAGATCACAACAATGATATCGTTGTGGAAATGATGGATATGCAAACCGGTGGACTCTTAGAGCAGGCCGATGAGTCAGCCAACGCAGATCCCAAACTTGTCGCAAAGCCAAAAGCCAATGCAGCAAAGCTAAGTGGCGTGGCGATTGGTGCTGTTACAGCAAATAAGGAATTAAATAAAACCAAGCACACAACCGATTATATTATTGATAATGATACAAAAGTGATGCTTAATATCATCAAACCTTAATAAGCGCAGCCGCAGATAACTCTGTGGCTGTTTCTTTTTTTATCATTCACAGTCCCTTCGCGTTTCCATGATTGGTATCTTGGTTAACCTGTGCTTTTATGATGTGGGTTTAAAATCAAATAAATTGAATATAATGGCAGTACAAAAAGCAGTCATGTAGCAGGGAATCTGGCTGCAAAAATTGAATAACACTATTTTACATGATAATATCTGTTCTTAAAGAATAATATCTAAAATATGCAAGTAGGAGAATGGAAACTATGCTTGTAGCTCATTTAGAAAAGCTCGGCCGTGCCATCATTGCATTGCTGGAAAGCTGTGGACGCATTGTCATGCTGCTGAGTGATCCGGCTCCCTTTCGACAACGGCCGAATCTTAAACATGTTTTACATCAGATGTCGCATTTAGGGGTTGACTCACTGCCCATTGTGATGCTGACTATTTTATTTACCGGCATGGTTATGACCGTGCAGATCTCTCATGAATTTATTAAATATGGAGCTCAGTCATCCGTGGGAGGCGTCATTGCTATTGCTATGGGGCGAGAGCTAGCGCCAGTCTTGACCGGAGTTGTCGTTGCAGGCCGGGTAGGGGCAGCCATTACAGCCGAAATTGGATCCATGAAAGTTACTGAGCAAATTGATGCATTACGGGTTATGGCTATTAGTCCAATTGCTTATCTTGTGGTGCCGCGCTTGATTGCCTGCATGGTGATGCTGCCGTTATTAGTGGTATTTGCCGATGTGATCGGTACCATTGGTGGTTATCTGGTGGCGACTTTATATTCTGGGATTGGTTCGTTTACTTTCTTACAATCCATTAAAGTGTTTACTGTGGTCAATGATGTCATTGGTGGGTTGATAAAGGCTATCGCGTTTGGCGGGATTATCGCTATTGTTGGCTGTTATAAAGGACTGAATGCACCCAGTGGGGCTGAGGGTGTTGGAAAAGCGACGACTGGTTCAGTAGTTTCTTCCATCATTTTTATTTTTGTTTCCAACTACTTTCTATCGCTGATGCTATACCGTTGAGGTGGATCATGATAAAACTTATTAATATTTCGATGAATTATCAAGGCAAGCAAGTGCTTGACAATATCAATCTGGAAATAGCCACTGGTGAAACAATGGTGATTATTGGCCCTAGTGGTTCTGGCAAAAGTACACTACTTCGTCTTATTGTTGGTTTGGTCCGGCCAACCAGTGGTGAAATTTGGATTGATGGACAAGAAATATCGCAGTTAAAGGAAGCAGAACTAAACCAAATAAGACTTCGGATGGGAATGGTTTTCCAGTATTCGGCGTTATTTGATTCGATGAGTGTGGGTGAGAATGTTGCTTTTGGCTTAAGGCAGCACACTCAGATGACTGAAGCCGAGATTGCAAAAGTAGTGAGCCGGAAGCTGCGCATGGTGGGATTATTCGGCAAAGAAAATGTGATGCCAAATGAATTATCAGGCGGCATGAAAAAGCGGGTCAGTTTGGCTCGGGCTATTGCGGTTAATCCACAAATCGTGTTATATGATGAACCTACTGCTGGTCTTGATCCCGTCATGTCAGGAAAAATAGACCGTCTAATTACCAGTACCCGCCGGATTATGGGGGTTACCTCAGTGGTTGTCACGCATCATATGTCCAGTGCCTTCAATATTGCAGACAGGATTGCCATGATCTATGGCGGCCAGATTATAGAGCTTGGATCAGTTGAGCAATTTAAACAATCTGAAAACCCCATTGTTCAACAGTTTATTCATGGAACAAAAACACCAGGGTTGCTAGCACGAAGGAGGGCAAAGACAGAATGTTAAGCACAGAAGCCAAAGTCGGTTCAATCACCTTGTTGGGTTTAGCACTTTTAGCCTATATGATCATTCATTTAAGCGGCTTTACTTTTGGCGATAAAGGTTATGCGATTCATGCCGTTTTTAACCAGGTTAGTGGTTTAAAGGAAGGGAATATCGTTCGTTATGCTGGTGTTGATATTGGTAAAGTCAGCGCGGTTAGAGTCACTCCTGAGGGCGTGCAAGCAACAATGCTGATTAATCCGGGAGTCAAAATACCGGAGGGATCTAAGTTTAATATTGGCACAGACGGACTATTAGGAGAAAAATATATCGACATTATGCCGCCGCGTACTAATTCTGGGGTGTTAGCACCGGGATCAGTGGTGAAGGGGGAAAATCCGCAAGGCTTGGATCAACTGGTCGCTACAGCCGATAAAGTATTGCTGGATGTTCAAAAGCTGGTTCAGTCGCTTAATGATGTGTTTGGTGATGAGAAAGTAAAAGCATCCTTAAAAGATACCATGGTTAATGCTAAGGAAATTACGGCCAATCTCAATGAAATGAGTGCTGCCATGGCGAGAATGGCTGTCAATAACGAAGACGATGTGAAAGCAATGGTGGGGAATTTAAGCGTGATGTCAAGCAGCCTCCGTGATGTTGCAGGACGGGTAGACAAGCTGGTGGCCAGTGTGGACAATAATGGGCAGACTGCACAGGATTTGCGGGAAGCCATCAGTAATCTGCGCAGCACCAGTACCCGGGTTGAGAAGATGGCCGCTTCGCTGGAGGGGATTGTAACAGATCCCGAAACAGCTAGTAATGTAAAAGAAACCTTGAAAAATGCCCGCTCAGTAACCGAGAAGGCCAATAAAATGCTGACTCAGGTTGAGTCAGTCAATGCTCAGGCAGGCTTTGAAGTGCTTTATAATTCAGACTCCCACCAATACACGACGAATGCTGATGTAAGGATTAATACATCACCCACGGATTTCGCTGTGATTGGCGTTACCGATATCGGTCAAGATTCGAAGAGCAACTTCCAAATTGGTTCAGGCACTGATCATTTTGCTGGCCGGGCTGGTGTTATTGACAGCAAAGCCGGCATTGGTCTTGATACTAAGCTAGGCAAGCAGCTCAAAATGTCTGTGGATGTCTATGATCCCAATGATGTTCGTGTCAAACTACGCACCCAGTATGAAGTAGCCCCTGATACCTTTATCATTGGTCAAGCCAATGACATCAATAAAGATAATAATAATAACACCTTCGTCGGCGTCCGTCACAATTTTTAGTAAGTAAATAATTGAACTACAGAGGTCACAGAGGGGGACGGGAGTGATAAATGAGTCGTTCCTGGTTCTTTGTTATTTTATGGTTAACATGATTCTTATCTGCCATTTTTTATTGACACTGGAAAAATCAAATAATATAATGAAACTGGAAATGACTACATAGTCAAAGCAGGTTTCATGGATTGAATCGAGGAGGAAATATACATGAATAGGAAAAACCTTTGGAAAAAGCAGCTTACTGCTATGCTGGCAGGAAGTTATTTAGTATTAAGCACAACTGCAGGTTTTGCCGCTCCGGTAGAATTGTCACTGGATGAAAGTATTGCATTAGCGTTAAAGAACAATCCTTCGATTAAAATAGCGCAAGCAGATCAAGAGTCGGCAGCATGGGCCATTAATGAAGCTAAAAGTGGCAAACAGCCATCCGTGTCACTTTCACATAATAGTGGACGTGCGAAAATTGCTAAGACAGGTGTTACTGATAATAGTTTCAGCAATGACGTCACTTTGAGTCTTCCCTTGTACACAGGCGGTCAGGTTGAAGGGAAAATTGATCAGGCGAAGTTAAAATCAAAATCTGCTGATCTGGGTGTAGAAAAGACCAAGCAGCAATTGAAGCTTGATGCAACCAATGGTTATTTTGCTGTACTGCAAGCGCGCAATTTACTGCAAGTCAGCAAACAATCAGTGGATAATCTTGAAGCACATCTAAAAAATGTCCAGGCTCAGTATTCAGTCGGAACAGTAGCAAAGTCTGATGTGCTGCGGTCTGAAGTTGAAGTAGCGGATGCTCAGCAGAGCTTAATTAAAGCTCAAAACAATTATGATTTGGCAGTTTCCAGTTTAAATAATGTTATTGGTCTGCCGCTTGAAAGTGAATTATCAATAAAAGATGATTTAAAATATGTTCAAAACTCCTTGACTTTGGAGAATAGCATTAGTTTTGCATTGGCTAACCGTCCGGAAGCTGTTCAGGCACAGCTGGCTGTTGACGTTGCAAATCAGGGGTTGAAGATCGCCCGGAGCGGAAGCAAACCTGATGTTGGCTTTAGTGCAGGTACAGGCTGGTCTGACAGCGAATTTCCTGGTGCAGAAAATAATGACTGGTCAATGGGGATCAAAGCCAGTTGGAATGTTTTTGATTCCGGGTTGACAAAAGCTCAAGTTAAACAAGCTGATTCCGGCATTAATAAAGCGACCGAACAGGCTAAACAAACCAAGGATAGTATTCAACTGGAAGTACGCCAGGCTTTCCTGAATATGAAAGAAGCTGAGAAACGAATTAGCACTAGTCAGGTTGCTGTCGATAAAGCCGAAGAAGATTTTAAAATAGCACAAGTCCGCTATAGCGCTGGCGTAGGTACTAATCTGGATGTTATTGATGCTCAATTAGCTCTAACTCAAGCTAAAACTAATTATATCCAGGCTATGTATGACTTTAATACCAGCAAGGCAAATCTTGATAAAGCTATGGGGGTTGCAGTTAATTAGTTGATCCAACAACAGCAACCTCTAAAGAATCAAAGAGATTTCAAAAAAATTAGCGTTATAATATCCGAGTTGGAACTCTTACTCGCCTTATCTCTTTTTCCGCTTTGGGTATTAACAAAAGACCCGCAGTTGCGGGTCTTTTGCTAATCATGTATTATTCCATATTTTTCCGCAAACACTATTCAATAATTCCAGATTATACTCACAGGAAGGCACAAGTCCCATGTCGAAGTATAAGGATGATTAAAATCTTTGGGAGGCGTACCATGAAGGATAAGGCGAAAGCGCTGCTTGTAATCATTTTCATAGTTGTTGCTGCGCTTGCTGTTATGTGGCAAAGCAAAAGTCAGATGCTTATGGCTGCTTTTGGTAATACCTTATCCACAGAACTTACCCAAGCTATCGGGACTCCAGTAGGCATGGACTCAGTTGAGATTGGTGCTTTTGGATCCATCACAGTACATGGTATTGTGTTATCTGACCGTAATAATCAAACCATCCTAACAGCAGAGAAAGCTATTGTTGGTTTTAACCCATTAAAAATGATCATAGGACAGTCTGCAGAAGCGGCTGTTAACAGAATCACCATTGTAAACCCGCATGTAACTCTCACGCAGGCGGCAGATGGCCGTTGGAGTATTGAGGAATTACTAGAATCCCGCAATAAAGGAAAATCAGCACTTAACTTACAGTTAAGTATTGTTGGTGGGACGGCAAATATAAAAAATTTAATTGGTGAATGGCTGCTAGAAGATATTAATGGAACAATTGCTGTTGAGCAGCAGTTAGTGACTGCAATTCAGGTAGAACTTACTCATGCTGGGGCATCAGCGGATATTAAAGGCTTTTGGAATAGCACTCGCGGAGCCTTGGAAATAAAAGCCCATAATATACAGTTGGCTAATTATCAGTCCTTGATCCCTGCAGATCGATCCATACAGCTTATTGGTGGTACGGCTGTAGATGCAGAAGTGATTTTGTCGAACACTAACAGTCAGATTACTTATGCTGGTGAAGCCAAAATTGAAAATGGAGCACTCATTGTAGATGATCTCCCCATCAGCAATCTTCAAGGGATAGTTGCATTTACTGATAGTCATCTGTATTTGTTTAATCAAGCGAATGTATTCAATCAACCCATGAATGTGCGTGGACAAATTACTACCAATACCACTAAGCCTGTTCTGAATCTTGTTGTATCCTCAACTGGATTTGACTTAACTGCTTTAAATCATAATTTTCCTATTCAAGGTGTTACTGCGTTTGAGGCAACTGTTACTGGCGCAACAGATAATCCATCTGTTAATGGTCAGTTTAAGTTACAACAAGCACAATTTAATGGACAATCGATGATGGACATAGCCTTAGATTTAAGTTATCAGGATAAGGTGCTAGCCATTAACGACTTGAAAGGTCAGTTTCTTCATGGACAGGTGATCGCAAAAGGGTTAGTAATACCAGAAACACTGCAGTACAATCTGCATATTCAGGGAAGTCAGTTGGATAGTGCGATGCTGGAAAATGTGCTGCCTGGCTTAAGCGGTTATGCTGATCTTGATGTAGTGGCCAGTGGTGGTCAAGATATCGCGAACGCAGTCATTTATGGGACTGCAGCTATCCAAGCAGGACAAGTTCAGGGGATTGGATTTAGTAATCTAAATACCAGTTTCTATAAAAATGGTTCGAATATTGTTCTCGATTATGTCAATATTGGCTTAGGCTCTGGAGTTGCCACAGCCAGTGGCGCCATTAACGGCAATGATCTCAATTTGGCTATTCAGGGCAACGGATTACCGTTAAATAGGCTTGCTCAGCTTGAGCCACGACTCAATCTTGATGGTTTGGCTGACTTTAAAGGAACCATTAGCGGAACAACCAGTCAACCTAAATTTCAAGCTGAATTTACAGCAGTAAACGGACAAGCTTTTTATCAGCCTTTTACCCAGGCAACGGGAAAATTAACTCTTTTTCCAGAACGGTTAGTACTACAGGATGTGATACTTGTCGATGGAGTAACCAGGCATGCTCTTAACGGCTGGATTGGAATTGATGACAACCATCTGGTTAATCTCAATCTTGTTTCGCGTCAGGCCAGAGCCGAAAATTTGGTTAAGCTGTTAGCGCCTGGTGAGAAATTGACTGGTAATGTTGATAACGATGTTGTCGTTACTGGCTCATTAAATAATATCCAAGCGGAAGGCAATATTCTGCTGACTGAAGGAAGTTTTCGCGGCTTTCTCATTGCTAGAGGAGCAGGTCATTATCAGCAGCATAACGGTACTACTATCCTCAAGGATTTTGCGATAAACTCGTTGAATACCCAGGTTAAGATTGGCGGAAGTATTCAGTCTGATAATCAAATGGACTTAGATATTGCTGCGCAGGCTGTCGATATTGCCAGACTTCATGTTACCTTTCCTTACCCCATTGCCGGACAAGCAAATTTCTCTGGTAAATTGCGAGGAACACCTGATTATCCAATATTTAATGGGGAGCTAACAGCCGATAATTTGGTATTTAATTCGCAGCAGCTTCAGCAGGTAGCTGGTACATTAAATGTCCAGGGCGATCAAATTGATATTCCTTCTTTTGGATTTAGACAAGGTGATGGAAAATTCATTTTTGCCGGAGGGATCGACCTTGCTTCTAATGAAGTATATGGTAATCTTACGGTAGAGAATGGGCAATTAGCAGCACTTTTGTCTGTTCTGAATACGCCGGTCAAGGGTGTGGATGGACAACTGAATGGCAGAATTACAATCAGTGGCAATACTACCAGGCCAAATGTCGAATTAACGGGAAATCTCAAAAAAGGCAATATCAAAAAATATCCACTTGATAATATTGAGCTTGATATTTCTTTAAGTAATAATATTGTAACTGTAAAAAACTTTACCGCTCAGCAAGGGCAGGGTGTTCTGGCCGTTCATGGCAGTGCGGATTTAAATGGTCCGCTGCAGTTGGAAATAGGCGGTCGTGATATTGACGCTGGGTTAATTACCAACTGGTTTGACTCAGATGTTGAAACTAAAGGTAAATTGAACTTTGCGGCTCAGGTATCGGGTACTGCAAATGATCCTAATGCCGCTGTATCACTCGAAATAGTGGGCGGCGGGGTGGCTAATGCCACGTTTGATTCACTTTATGGATTGTTGCTGTTAGATCAAGGGAGCATTCATGTCAATCAGCTGCTATTGACAAAGGGAACGTACCGTGCCAGTGCCTATGGTGTTATTCCGGTGGCGGCGCTTACCTCACAAGGTCGTCAGCAAGGTGCTATCGAGGATCAGATGGATCTTAAAGTCCGATTGGATGAAGCCGATCTGAGTATTATGCCATTGCTGATCAAGGAAGTTTCCTGGGCAGTTGGCCGTACTCAAGGCGAATTAACAATTGGCGGAACGCTGGTTCAACCAACCTTAAATGGCAATGTTTCTGTTAAAGATGGTGTAGTCAAATTGGCGTCCCTGTCTGATCCAATCCAGAAAGTGGATCTTGATATTCGCTTTGATGGTGATAAAATAGATCTAAAAACTTTTGAAGGCTTTATGGGTTCCGGCTCATACCACCTTACAGGTTCAGCAAAATTAAATGGGCTGGCTTTCAGGGATTATGATTTTAGTCTAAAAATGGATAATCTTGGCGTTAACAGCAAATACTTCAAGGGACCTCTAAATGGTGAACTGACATTGACCAGCGGAACCAGGCGGCCTAAGCTTGCCGGCAAGCTGATTGTTGAGAATGCCACGATTGACATTCCTTACATTCCTGAAATGACTTCAGAAAGTCCTAATATTGCTCTAGATGTAGAAGTTATTGCCGGCAAGAAAGTGCGTCTCTATAATCCATACATGTATGATATATGGGCAGAAGGCCGAGTCAAATTTGCGGGAACTACCCTTCGGCCAGATGTATCTGGCCGGATTGATGCTACGCGGGGAACGATCAGTTATTTGCGAACCCCTTTTAAGATTAAAGAAGCGAGTGCAGAGTTTACTCAGTTTGCCTCGTTTGAGCCTGTCATTAAACTGAATGCTGAAACCCGTTTGTCTCAAACCAGGGTATTTATTGCAGCCAATGGTCCGGTGAGTGCGATGGGGCTGCAATTAACTTCTGAACCATCCATGAGTCAACAGGAAATCTTATCCCTGCTTACCTTACGCAGCCGCTATTTTGATAAACAGAGCGGCAATGCAGATGATCGTGATTCTGGGTTAGGTCGGGATGAATTGGTGGCACTGCTGGATGCTGGGCTGCAATTACGCTTCATCAGTGAATTGGAGAGTACATTCCGGGATGCCTTTGGCTTAGATGAATTTAGACTAGTACGTGACACTTTATCAGGTGCCGACAACAAATCAGGTAATGATTCTGTGCGTGACCGGGAAGTGTACAATATTGAGTTTGGCAAATATTTGACTGACCGTTTTATGTTGAACTATACCATGGGAGTTGGTCATGATGACGAAAATGGCATTGGGTTCCGTTATGATCTAACAAGAAGTATGAGTATTACTGGTTCTTATGATAAATTAAATCGTCATAGAATTGGTGTTGAAACACGATTTAAGTTTTAGTTAAGGATGATGAACATGCAGTTAAAACAATATCTCGGCGAGCTTAAGAAAATTCGCTTGCTCAATGCTGACGAAGAACAACTGTTATGGCAGGAATTTAAAGAAACTGATAATTTAGATTGCCGCCGGAAAATTATTGAGAGCTACCAGCCATTAGTATTTAAAGCAGCGGCGAGCTGGCAAACTGACGAAACAACCTTAATGGATATTATCCAGGAGGGAACGGTTGGTTTAATTGAGGCGGTCGAGAACTATGATTATACTAGAGGTGTGGCTTTTAGTATCTATGCGGCACATCGTATCCGTGGCCGGATGCTCAATTATATGGAACGGGAGGGTAAACGTAAATTTACCTATATGGATACTCCCATCACTCATGATGAAGAATCACGTACTTTAGGTGAGTTATTTGTTGACAATGCTCCGGCCGTAGCTCATCAGGTTGAACAAAACTATTTAGTATCACAGGTCAAAAGTGCATTAGAGCGGTTACCTGTTAAGGAACAGCTTGTTTTGAATGGAGTGTTTCTTGAAGATCAGGAACATAAGCAGCTTGCTGAAACCCTGGATTTGAGTGTTTCACATGTCTATCGTCTTCAAAAACAAGGCATACGCCGTATCCGTGGTATGCTGTCCAAGTTTATGCAAAACTGGTAGTGTGTATTGGATTCCTAACCTTAAAGGTTACTCAGGTCATTCAATACTTTCATAGATTGATGTTCATAATAAAGAAATATGATGAAAAATAGCTGATTTGGCAAGAATTTTGCTGCAAATAGCTAATTAAACGCTGAAATAGCCTAATTTCGGCTAAATGTGAATGACCATAATCTGGCCTCTTCCCATGATTATATATTGTGGTTATAATGTAGGGGTGGTGAAAATGGCTGATTTGAAACAGCGTATGTCCCGGCATCTGCGATCTGCACGGCAATGGCTTACGCGTGCTGAGGAGTCATTTGACAAGGAAAGCGATATCCGCGCTGAACTTGATTTGATGTTGGCTCAAGCTGAACTTCAGCATGCAAAAGAGACTAAACGTGCAGGCGAGTGGCGCTACAAATATCTTGTTATGCGTCACGGCTTTGCGCTTGGACTGGCGATGCTGATTGCTGTAGGCGGGCTTGGTGGAGCTTTTTATATGATCCAAGGCCGACAAACAGTAATACCGCCTAGTATTGCGGAACAGCCAAGCCAGTCGATTCATCGAACTGACTTTCAGGTTGTACCGGATACTGCCACAGTACCAAAAACGTCGTCAGCGGAAGCAATGGATTCTGTGTCGGCTAGGGTAAGTGAAGTGCCTGCAATCGTTCAAGCACAACCAGTAAGTATGAAAGCAACCGACCGTCAGGAAATGAAGGTTCAGCAACATAAGGAAGCAGCTGACAGTGGTTTAGAATTGCCACCTGATGAAATGCAAAAACTTATGCGTGCTGCTGGAAAATCTTTGCGCGGTCAATAACTTGAATAAAGGAGGTAATGCATGAGAACTCGACAACGCTATGGGCATTTGTTACTTGCGACTATTTTCAGTCTTAGTATCATTCTTTTTGCTGCTGCCCCTGCGTTCGCTGCTGACCTCACCGGTAAGACCGTTACCGCTGTAAATATTACTGGTAATACGGCCGTGTCTGAAAGCACCATTTTGGCTGCTGTTAAGACTAAGCCTGGCGATACTTTGGCAGCAGACAACATTAAACAGGATATGCAGGCAATCTACGAGTTAGGATATTTCTTTGATGTGGTAGCCAATTTTACGGAAGTGCCTGAAGGCGTTAAAGTGGTTTACACCGTTATGGAAAACCCTGCTCTGCAAGACATTGTGATTAAGGGAAATACGAAGGTGCCAACTGACAAGATTTTAAGCTTGTTAGGTGTTGCCAAAGGAAATACCCTTAACTCCAAAGCCCTGAACGAAAATGCGCGGGCTGTTGAGCAATACTATCATGATCAAGGCTTTATATTAGCTAAGATTAGCGATGTATCGATGAGCCCTGGTGGGGTGCTTACCCTGACGATTAATGAAGGTGTCTTGGAAGGTATCGTTGTAAAAGGCAATGAGAAAACCAAAGAAAACGTCATTACCCGTGAAATGAAACTTAAACCAGGCGAAGCATTTAATGTTAAAGATGCCCGCCGCAGTATGCAAAAAGTGTACAACCTGGGCTATTTCGAAGATGTTAATATGAAACTTAATCCTGGGAAGGATCCTAACGCTGTAGTCTTAGAAACCAGTGTTGTTGAACAAAAGACTGGGACCTTCTCCATTGGTGGGGGCTATAGTAAATCTGACGGATTAATAGGAATTATCGAACTAGGGGACAATAACTTCCGTGGTACCGGTGATAAAGTCAAAATTCATTGGGAGTTCGGCGGTGAGGCCAGCAATAAAAACTATGAGCTAGGTTATACTCGTCCATGGCTGGATGATAAACAAACTTCACTGAGTTTTAGTTTTTATGATATGACGAACGAGTATAGTGATTATTATGATGATGGTGGGCTTCGCTCAACTTATGATAAGAAACGTCATGGCTGGGATGTTACTCTGGGACGTCCGCAAGGTGAATATGCTCAGAACTATGTGACCTTTAAGAATCGTGAAGATAGGTATATGGGATGGGTAGAAGGCATTGACTATGCAGCTAATACTGACCCAGTCTATAATCAACAATATCTTGAGGATAATTTTGGTACAACACGCAGTATCAGCTTAGCTCATATTCTAGATTCACGCGATAATGTTTTCAATCCGACTGAAGGTCAGCGTTTATCGTTAACTGCTGAATTTGCAGGACGTGCTTTTGGTGGTGACTTCAACTTCAACAAATATACTGTTGAAGATCGTCAGTACCTCAAAGTCGGTCGTGACCATGTTATGGCGTTTCGAGTTATGATGGGTTATGCGGATGGTCACATGCCGGACAGCGGTAAGTTTGCTGTCGGTGGCGCTGACACCCTGCGTGGCTATAATGATGATCAGTTTAAAGGTGATAAGATGCTGACTGCCACTGCTGAATATCGTTTCCCTGTTGCCAAGAAAGTTCAAGGTGTTGTATTTACTGATATCGGTAAAGCCTGGGATGGAGAAGGCTATAAGTTAGACGATCTTGAAGCCAGTGCCGGTGTCGGTGTTCGGGTAACGACTCCAATTGGGCCAATCCGTATTGATTATGCTCAAGGTTCCAATGGCGGTAAAACCCACTTCAGCTTTGGCGGACAATTCTAATCAAGAACCACAGAGCCAGGCTATAGCCTGGCTCTTGTTGTAAAATAGGAGCGACGTTTTTGAGCCACAAAGTATGCAAAGGACTCAAAGTTGACGCTAACCCTGCGTAATAATTATTGCACACCATCGATAGTGCTCCCTTTGAGTACATCAAGTACTTTGCGGTTAAACCATATTCTCCCTATCCTTACTAATTAACGAATGATCGCTATATGATGAGCTTGGTCAATGCCGCAGAATGGAGGTGCAGGTTATTTTCAAGAAAAGCTTGCAGACTGTTTGCTTAGTTCTAACTGTATTGTTCGTGTTTCCTGGCATCGCTGCTGCTGGTAATACAGTAGACAGCATTAGCGTCCAAATTATACCAAGCGATGCAGCTTTGACTCCGCCGGCACGAATTGCAAAAAGAATGTCGGCAAGCGTAAGTACCATTGGTGAAAATGTATTGCTCGGCCATCAAGTCACTGAAGTTATGGACAAGAAAAGCTCGTATGAAAAGTTGGTTAGAGAAGTTTTTGATCGGATTTTAGTGGGCTATTCTGTCAAAGATGTCACAATTTCTCCTGGAAATGTCGCTAATATTCGGGTTGAAGTTATTCCGTGGGGTGAAGTGGTCAACGATGTATTGCTCGAGGTAGACTATGGTACCTCCTCTCCCGAGTTAATTAAACTCATTAAGCAAGATATGGGGAATGTTGAAGAACAAATTAATGGTGTTTTAATTGGCTTGCCAATTGATGCGGTCGAATGGGCTGGTGGCGTGTCTAAATCAGTGATTCGTGAACTTTTGGCAAGCCAGTTGCCGGAGTTCCGTTCCAATCTTGAGGTCATTCCTGGTGCTCAGACTGTTGTAAAGCTGTCATTACTTCCTCAGGGGGCAACCATCCAGGATGTCAGGATTTCACTAAGATCTCAAACGATTCCTAATGTTCTGTTATTGCAGGCCAGGCCTAAAGTTACAGCTGTTGCGAATAGTTTGACTGGATTACCGGCAGCTTTCGTTGATCGGCATCGAGACCATTTTTCATCCCAATTGCAAGCGACTGTTGCAGAACAATCCATTGTCAAGCGATATGGGCTAAGTGTAACTCCCGCCATTCATGCCGGAACAAATACTGAAGTCACGATGGATGTTGAAACCAATAAATATAATATATCCTTGGAGGGTTATCTGGATTTTGGCCGCGAGCATGACAGCACTTCCGCCAAATTGCATCTGGGGAAATATACATCACCAAAAGATGAAGCATTTATGGAGCTGGAATTTGTTCCAAGTACTGTCAGCTGGCGTTTTATGCCAGGCTGGGGCCATCAAATAAGTCAGACTACTTCAGCTGGATTCAAATACGAGATCAACGATAAGCAAGAGACTTTATGGGTTAAACAGTCATTAGGTTCAAATTGGCAGCTCAGATTGGAACGTACTCCTGATGAAGACCTTAATGAGCTGGGCATTCGGTATAAAATTCATGAGTTTCTAAGTGCAGAATATGTATTTGCCGATAAAGAGAAATGGTTAAGATTGGTAGGTAATTTATAGTCATTTCTTGAATAAGACTAACTCATTTGTTATAATAGAACAGGATGATATTGAATTGCCAAAAGGCAGAGAGAAGGGGATCAACTCATGTTGAAACTGGAAAAGAAACAAATTAAATTAATTACTGTGGCTATTGCCGTATTTTTTGTGCTAGGCGTTGTCGGAATGGCTGCTACCCAATTTGGCTCGTCGCGCGCCGCTGCTGCTGGCAGTGCATCCAATGTAGGTGTGGTCAATCATCAAATGTTAGTATCGCAGCACCCTGATATGGCTAAGGCTCAGGAGACTATGCAGGCAGAAGTAGAACAAGCTAAGAAGGATTTTGAAAGTAAATCGGCAACAATGAATGACAAAGAGAAGAATGATTACTATATGCAGCTACAGCAGCGTTTAAGTCTTAAACAGCAGGAACTGATTGCTCCAGTGTTTGATAAGGTCGACGCAGCAATTAAAGCGGTTGCCGATGCAAAAGGTCTCAGTGTTGTTATGGATAAAAGCAATGTTGTTTATGGCGGCCAAGACATTACTGATGAAGTAGCAAAAAAAATCTCTGGTAAGAAATAAACGATTGATCATTAAATAACATTTTGCAGCCGAGCAGGAATTTCCGGGCTCGGCTCTTTACTAGAAAGGGTGGTTTGGTGTTTATCAAACGCACGATTATACCGTTGCTCGTTCTAATGGTATTTGTTGCAGCTTTTACAGCTGGCTGTTTTAATAAGTCGGCTAAAGACACCAATGCTACTCCTGCCAGTGTTGGCGTAATCGATATGACAAAAGCGGTTCAAGCTCATCCAAAATATCAGCAGCTTAATACATTGAAACAGCAATTTAATATGCTTGTCGCTCAAGCACAAGCACAATCTAAACAACAGCCAGGTTCGAGCTTATCGTCTGTTAAGCCGTTACAAGATCATGCAGCATTGAATACAGCATTCGAACAAGAATATAAAGAAAAGATGTCAGCGAAACAATCCGAGCTGCATCAAAGTCTGGTAGCCAAAGCTGATCAATTGCGCAGTCAATTGGCGACCGAGTTTAAGGAATATACCGATGAGATAGATAAGGAATATCAGCCGCAAATATTCAGCCTTCAGCTTAAGCTAAAGACACTCCAACTAAGTAAAGAAGAGTTGGCTGCATTTCAAGCTGAATTGGAGAAAGTCCAGCAAATACGTAGTGATAAACTGGCAGTAAAAGAAAAACAGTTAACAGAACAAATGGATAAAACGATGGCTCCCGCGCAAGTGGCAGTTGAGCAAGAACTTGCAGCTTATTCTCAACAATTGAATAATCAGTTAGCTCAGAAAGCTGCTGCTAAAGGAGCTGAAATTGAGGCACGTAATAGTGCGGTTGCAGATGCTAATCGTTTGGCTAACGCAGCAACATCCAATCAGATACGAGAAATTGAACAACAGGCTGGGATGAAGAAGCAGGAAGCTTCTGTTTTGGAGCAGGCTATTATCCAGGATGTAAGGGATAAAGCTGCTAAAGTTGCCGCTGAGCGCCAATTAGATACTATTATTACCAATATTCAAATTAATGTTAATGCAGTTGATATTACTGAAGCTGTAATTGCTGAGTTTAAGAAGCAATAGAGTCGTGCATAATATTAGGAGACTGCAGTTGCAGTCTCCTATGACTGTATAGCTTACAGTTTTTTAAAAACTAAGGAACGAATTGGGGGATTTAATTATGAAACTGACCAAAAAACATGTGTTGTTACTCATGGTGGCATTTGTTGCTGTTTTTTTCATTAGTGGCTGTAGTGCCAGCAATCAAACAGTGGGTGTTCTTGATGTGAATAAGGTGATGACTGAAAGTCCAAAAGTAAAACAATTTCAGGATCAGCTTAATGCGCGTGGTAAAGAATTGAGTGATCAACTAGAAAAAGACAAAGCTGGTCTTAGTGCTGAAGAATTTCAGAAACGCCAAGAAGCGGCCTATGGTGAATTCCTGAAAACCAAACAAGATTTAGAAGGACAAATTGATTCAACAATAAAGCAAGCGCTTGATCAAATTGCCCAAGAAAAGAAACTTGGTGTTATTCTCTATAAGAATGGTGTAGCACAAGGCGGAACTGACATTACTGATGATGTCATCAAAAAACTGCAATAGTGATCCGGGAGGATTTCCGTTGAAAAAGACATTAAAACAAATCGCCGAAATGGTCGACGGGGCTATTTTAGGTGCGGAAGATTTATTAGTCACTGGTGTGACGAATATTGAAGATGCGGGAGAGTCAGACATTACTTTTGCTGTGCCGCCGCATTTGGATAAAGCGCTTTCATCCAAAGCAGCTGCAGTCATTATTCCGGATTCCATTACTGAGTTTGCTAAGCCTGCTATCCGGGTAAGCAATCCCAGAGTGGCATTTACAAAACTTTTGGAGATATTTACGCCTCCATTGACGGTGAGACGGGAAGTTCATGCTACCGCGATAGTGGGATGCAATGTCAAGCTAGGCAATAATGTAGCGATCATGCCCTATGTGGTAATTGCTGATGATGCTATTATTGGAGATAACACGGTTGTGTATCCTCATACCTACATTGGACAAGGAACTGTTATTGGCGCTGACACACTGATTCATGCTAATGTTACTGTTCGAGAATATTGCCAGATTGGCAGCAGAGTGATTATTCAAAGTGGTACTGTCATTGGCAGTGACGGCTTCGGTTTTATAACAACTCAAGGGCGTCATCATAAAGTGCCTCAAGTCGGTAATGTCATTATTGAAGACGACGTGGAAGTGGGCGCCAATGTAGGTATTGACCGGGCAACAACTGGCAGCACTGTGGTCAAAAAAGGTACGAAGATTGATAATTTTGTGCATTTGGCTCATAATGTTGTAGCTGGTGAAAACTGTCTGTTTGTAGCCTTTACCGGCATTGCAGGCAGTGCTAAGATCGGTAATAATGTCACCTTTGCCGGACAATCTGGTAGTGCTGGTCACCTAACAATTGGTGATAATTGTGTCTTCGCAGCCCGTTCAGCTGCGATTAGTGATGTTCCGGCAGGCTCGTTTTACGCTGGTTTTCCTGCCAGGCCTCATAGAGAATGGCTGAGGGCTGAGGCGTCTTTGCACAAATTGCCTGATTTGCTTAAAAAGGTCCGGGATTTGGAAAAGCGCTTGGCTCAAGTCGAAGATAAAAAATAGAATCAGGATATTTTAATTGCAGAGTACACAGAGGTCACAGAGGGCTAACGTGAGCGATCATTATCGCTCATAAATAATCTCTCTCAAAATCCTAGGTGTACTCTGTGTTCTCTGTGGTTCAATCATAGGCCGCTCAGCGGTCTTTTCTTTTTTGCTCAGATATTACCTGTACACGAAAGCAGGATTATCGTATATAAATGCGGAATATAATTTAAGATTATCTGACGATATTCGACACTGTTTTAGGAGGAATTATAAATGAAAAAAATAATTTTAGCTGCTGTTTGTACAACATTGATGGCTACTGCTACTGCTGCCGCTGCACCGTCGATTAACGGTTCAACCGGTTTAATCAATACTCCCTCAGCTGATGTGCTGCGTGAAGGTCAGTTTTCTTTAGGCTATTATAATACGAAGGAAGGCGGGGTTGGTATCTTTAACACCAACATTGCACCAAACTTAGAAATTGGTGTTGCTGGTTTTCGTTATGACAATGAGTCTAATAAAAACTATCTGAATGCAAAGTTCAGTTTACTGCCGGAAACAGTATTGTCACCTGGGTTTGCTGTTGGTGTTGAAGATGCAGCTGGTGAAACTGATCGCTCTTATTTTGCGGTAGCTAGCAAAGGACTCCCGCTTGGCTTTAGAATTCATGCAGGTGTAGGAAATGGCCGCTATGACGGCTTGTTTGCAGGCATAGAGAAAACTATCAATCCAGTCAGTATTCTCACTGGGAATAGTACTTTTCCCGCCACAACCCTGATTGCCGAATATGATGGCCGTGATATGAATTACGGTGCACGCATGTCGATCATTCCTGGCCTAAAGCTTGATGCAGGCTGGCGTCATGATAAGACCTATGTAGGTGTGACCTTTACTAACTAGATCCTTTTGCTAGTTGGGATGGTAGAAGGAGGAATACATGCTTTATAAAACAATGAATCTTCTAAGTTATATTGTCTGTATTCTGCCTCGGTCACTGAGAAGAATGAGTGGTAACGGGGTAGGCCAGTTGTGTTGGATCTTGGTACCGGACAAGCGTAAAATCATGGCCATCAATAATGTTACCCAGGTTTTGAATGTTGGTTCGAGTCAGGCTGAAGCTATTGTAAAAAAGAGCACTGTTCGCTTTGGTCGGATGTTTTTTGAGGTGCTGGCATTTCCAAAAATCAAGAAAGATATTAATCAATATATTCGTTTTGAGGGCAAGGAGCATCTTCATGAGGCCTTAGCGTATGGCCGTGGTGTAGTACTAGCAACAGCGCATAGCGGCAATTGGGAACTTCTAGGGGCGGCTTTGGCGTTAAACGGTTTTCCGATGATTGCTGTTGCGCAAAAACAGACCAATGCTGAAATGGATCGTTTTATCAATGATTATCGTAGTTTAGTGGGGATGCATGTTACTTATAAAACTGGTGTACGGGAAATGCTTAAAATGTTGTCAGCAGGCAAGGTCATTGGGATGTTGATGGATCAGGATGCTGGCAGTGAGGGGATATTCGTTGATTTTTTTCAACGACAAGCATCTGCACCGCGTGGTCCAGCTTTTTTGGCAAGGATGAAAGAATCACCGATTGTGCCTGCTTTTATTACGGAGAATCATGATGGTACGCACACCGTTATTATTAAGGAGCCTATCTGGACGCCCCAAACTGAACAGCGCGAAAATGACATTATAGTTACAACCCAGAACTTAACTGAAATCATTGAGCAACATATCAGGCTGCAGCCGGCCGAGTGGTTTTGGCTGCATAATCGCTGGAAATCAAGTCCTAGAGCGAATTGAATTAATACAAAAGATTGTTCCGAGTTTCGGAACAATCTTTTTTTATTGAAATATTTACAAAGGTATTACAAGAAATAAGTATATAAAAAACGTCAAAAAAGTATATACATATAGACAAAAAAGTGATAGATATGTTATAATAGCTTCTTGAGAATAGGGGTGAGAAATAGTGGTGCACTACTTAGCAAAATGTAAAGAATTTCTAATGAAAAGTATACTGAAAAATACATTTAATCGAGATATTCTTACTCTTCTTGTAGTTAGTGTATTGATTGGTTCCGTAGTTGCTAGTTCAATTTCTTATGGGGCTAATGCTTACTTTTCTAAGACTCTGGCAAGTCTTGTCGGTGATTATGGTGAATATGATTTACTCATCCAAGTTCGTGAAGAAATGAAGGCAGACTCAGCTATACAAATTCAAAAAATAATTGATGATACTTTACAAGGTGCTCGGCTTAAAGAAGGACCAACGCTTACCGGGAAGACCAATTTCTTTATAGCTCTGCCTGAACAATATAAGACTAAGCAAGTTTATGAAAATCTTGGTAAAATTTTTGGCAGTATTCCTGGTGGCGCTGGTGCAGGTGTATTGACTGAACCGCGATTAACCATCCGCGGAGTGCCAGATGGCGCGAAAAATACACTCATTCAACAGATTCAGCAGATGGAAGGGGTTCGATTTGTCTTTCGAGATGGAGCATCCATTGGGGTCGTTATGACTTCTTTAGATAAAACTCCAGCAGTAAATGCCCAGATTAAAGACATTCTCAATTCATATCAAGTATTGGAAATTAGTTTCCCGGTTGGGGCTGAGCCAGCTAATCCAATTCGATTAGGTGAAGCTATTGCTGATGATATGCAATCTCAGTCTAAGGTTGAGTTTGCGCAAAATGTTTCTATTGATGGTAAAAACGATGATATGACCTATATGGTCAGCACCATGATGGAGCTTAAGCGTTTCTTGCTTGCTTATGCTTCGCAGGTTAACATTCATCCAACTGCTGGATTTAAATTTACTAAAGGCGATATGATAGCTTTTCAAGGAAGTGCTGAGATACAGCCTGTTGCTGGTAATGCGCTGCAACGGGGAAATGTATTGGTGCAGATTAGTGGAGTTGGCAGTAATGGTATCGCTGAAGGAGCTATTATTCAAGGAGATGCAGCACTTCTAACTAACAATCAAGGCTTTAAGATTGATAATAATCTGATAGGTGACTATGTGGGTACAATCACCTATCGTAATCCGCGGCAGCAATTGGGGTCAGCCCTTACTGAAACCTCCAAGCTTGTTGAACAGATACCAGGCTTTGCTCAGGATACAAAAAGCATGAGCCAAATTGCTTTAAATACTCTGGATAGTTATGGCAGCAGCATTGGAGCAATTGAACAGACTATGCAAAATATGCAGGCAGCTGGCAATACCATTCAGGCTGCTGCAAGCGGGTTAGCAAATATTGATACCAGTGCGGTTCAAAATCAGCTTGATAGCTCGTCAAAGGCTATGGGTGGCTTGGTCAATACGTTGCAAGTCGTTCGACTGGTTAGTCCGGATGCTGGGGCGGCAGCTGACAATCTAACTGGTACACAGCGCAGTCTTGTACAGTTAAAATCAGGTCTGAATTCACTGGATCGTGTGGCTGCTGACGCTCGGCAGGCTAAGAATACAATTGACCGCGTAGTGGCAACGGGTAATAGCACCTTAGATTCGTTACGGTCTTTTGACATTGCAGGTGCTAGAAGCAATTTATATAGTACCAATGAACGTCTTGTGCAGTTGCAGCAGCTTAATGTTCCATTGATCACTACTCAACTGCAGTATATGGCGGCAGCTGCACCAAACTTAAAAGATGAGGATATTAGTCATTCTGTCGCGCTATTGGATAAATTTATTGCTGGACAAGTTATTCCTGGCCAACGTATTCAAATTCTTACCACTAGTAAAATTAGTACTGATGCTATTGCTCCTATTGTGTATAAGCAGGTTGGCCATACCAATGTATCCCTGTATTCGAGTGCTTTGGGAGTCATTGAACCCAATACTCGCAGTGAAGTGTATCAACTGCTCAACGAAGTGAAAGCAATTTTGGCAGGTATGGCAGCTATTATTGTCACGATCTTATTTTTAGTGCTTGACCATACTGCAGTCATGACAGTGGCACGGCGCAAGCGTTTGGCAACCAAAGTCAAGGTAAGAGGCTGGCAAGGTACTCTGGCTCGTATGGCAATTACCTTTACTGCTCCTGAACGGCAATACGGGATGGTAGTCGGGGCTGTTTTGTTGACAGCTATATTCTTCTTTAGTGGTGGCGGGATTCCATATTTGCCTTGGATTGGTGTTCCGTTCATTGGTGCATTACTTGGCTTAGTGATTGCTAATTACGCAGAAAAAATCAGCCCGATTTCCGGTGAGGAAGTCATGGCTGGTGAAGCATTAGGGATGTCGTTTGATGAAATTATGCGGGAAATTGTTATTCCAAGTGCTCGTCCAGGCTTGTTGCAAAAAATGAATAGCCGAAAAGTGAACTTTAAATAAAATGATTTTTAACCGCAAAGTACTCGAAGGACTCAACGGGGGATGCAATAATATTGCGCAGGGTCTATAGTGTCTACTCTGCGATCTCTGAGTACTCTGCGGTTAACCGTCGCTTGTATCTAGAAATGGGGTGATAGCATGCTGAAAATCGACAATTTGGTGAAAAAATTTGGCAGCTTGACTGCTGTCGATGGATTCAATCTGCAAGTAGGGCGTGGAGAAACTGTCGTTATGATGGGGCCGTCAGGCTGTGGTAAATCAACAACAATTCGGACCATTAATCGCCTTGTCGAACCGGACGGTGGAACGATTCAATTTGGTGAGTTGGATATTATTAAATTGGATGATGATGAACTTAGGGCTATCCGAAAAAAAATTGGTTTCGTATTTCAGCATTTTAATCTGATCAGTCGATTGACCGCACTGGAAAATGTGATGTTAGGCTTGGTGATGGATGGAATGTCTAGAGAATTGGCTCAGAGTAAAGCATCGGAGGCTCTGATTAAAGTTGGTCTAGAAAATCATGTAGACCATAAACCTGGCCAGATGTCGGGTGGACAACAGCAACGGATTGGAATTGCTAGAGCACTGGCCTTTGAACCGGAGCTCATGTTGTGGGATGAACCAACCGCATCACTGGATCCTATTTTAGTACGGGAAGTACTTGTGGTTATGGAAGAATTGGCTAAATATCGTGCCAGTACCATGCTAGTCGTAACGCATGAATTATCATTTGCTCTTCATGTTGCAGACCGTATCGTGCTTATGGACAAAGGTAAAGTAGTTGAAGAGGGCATACCCTCTGAAGTTTTTGTAAAGCCGCAATCTTCGATTGGCCAGCGATATCAGGAACTTATTGAATATCAAATGAACACTAGTGCCCTAACTTTAGCTGGCAAACGTATTGCTTAGAAGTTTGAGCTACAGAGTACGCAGCGGTCACAAAGGGTTACGAGCACTATACATGCTGAAAATCATTTTTTCATACGTTCCCTCTGTGTCCTCGGCGTACTCTGTGGTTAATCAAATGAAACATATAGAAAATTTTGAAAAACGCCCCCTTGCAGGAAGTGCTAATATTTTGTAGAATAAACAAAGGTTATCATGTCAGGAGGTTTTCCATGCAGTACCAAACTACAATTGGCAGGATGGTCACCTATACCGGTATCGGACTTCATTCCGGACGGAATGTCACCATCACGCTTCATCCCGCACCTGTTAATACGGGCATTGTTTTTGCACGTGTTGATTTGCCTGGTGCTCCACAAGTGACAGCACAAGCAGGTAATGTTACTGCGGCTATGCGGGCTACAACCTTAGAGTCAGGTCCAGCCAAGGTTTTTACTGTAGAACACCTGTTAGCCGCGTTTTCAGCTATGCAAGTGGATAATTGTCTTGTGGAAATTGACTCTGTTGAGCCTCCTGTTGCTGATGGTAGCTCGCTGCCATTTGTTGAACTGATTCAACGAGCGGGCATTATGGGTCAAGATGTACTAAGGCGTATATTGACAGTGAAGACTGCTCAAATGGTGCGGCATGAAGATAAATTTATTGCGATATTACCCTACGATGGATTTCGAATTTCATTTACTTCGACTAATTCGCATCCTTTGCTTGGGGTTCAATTCGGTGATTATGAAATAACACCAGAAATCTTTATAAAAGAAATTGCTCCAGCCCGGACCATTGGCTTCATGCACGAAGTGGAAGCACTACAAGCTCAAGGATTGGCGCTAGGCGGCAGCTTAGATAATGCGGTAGTGTATGATGATAAAACCGTGTTGACACCACTGCGATTTACAGATGAATTAGTGAGGCATAAAATCCTGGATGTCATTGGTGATTTAGCTCTTGCTGGCTGTATCCGTGGTCATATTATTGCTGTAAAATCAGGCCATGCCTTAAATACGGCTTTGGCAAAAAAAATATTAGCGAATATTGATTGACTAGTTTCATACTATCAAGCGTGATAGTGTAATTTTGCGAGGGAGTTGAATATTATAATGCTATCGGCGACTGAAATACAAAAAATCATTCCACATCGGTATCCATTTTTACTGGTGGACCGGATTATTGAATTAGAACCAATGAAACGGGCTGTTGGGATTAAAAATGTTACGATTACTGAACCTTTCTTTCAGGGGCATTTCCCCGGACATCCAGTAATGCCAGGTGTATTAATTCTAGAGGCAATGGCGCAAGTAGGCGCAGTGGCAGCACTTTATCCCCCTGAGAACCGCGGTAAGGTTGCCTTGTTTGCTAGCATTGATCGGGTCAAATTCAGAAAACCGGTAGTACCGGGTGATCAATTGCAAATGGTGGCAGAACTGATTAAAGTACGCGGTGGAATGGGTAAACTATGGTGTGAAGCCTTCGTGGATGGCCAGGTTGTGGCTGAGGGAGAATTGATGTTTGCGCTATCTTAATTAAGCTAGATGGTTAAGATACGGCCTTCAAAGTGAACGCAAATGAGACAGCGTCTATTTAACAAATTTTATTTCTGAAAAACGTCTGAAAAAAACTGAAAAAGAGTTAAAAAAGGCTGTAATCAAGAGAAAACGAGATTTTTTTTAGCAAAAAAGACTGATTTTGACGAAATATAGTTGGTTAGGTTTGTACCGTCTTAACGGATTATATACACATGATGAAACAAAGAGAACTGAAGATAAGACAATTATTAGGTAAATATTACCTCGTTTAGAAGGAGTTGATATGCTGATGAAACCGGAAAAGGTTGTAATCGCGTTACGCAAAATACACGAAACAGCGGTTGTTCATCCTGGCGCCCGCATCGGCAAAGATGTTGAAATTGGTCCTTATGCAGTTATTGGTGAAAACGTACTAATTGATGATGGAACGAAGATTGGTGCGCATGCTGTTATAGATGGTTGGACCAGTGTTGGTAAGAACTGTGTGATTTATCCGGGCGCCTCAATTGGCTCGGAACCCCAGGATTTAAAGTTTCGTGGCGAAAAAAGCTATGTGTTTATTGGTGATAACACTAAAATAAGAGAGTTTGCTACTGTAAACCGGGCCACTGGTGAAGGTGAAGAAACTCGTATCGGTTCTAATTGTATGCTGCAAGCTTACACCCATGTTGCCCATAATTGTGTGGTCGGCAATCATGTCATTATGTCCAATGCGGCTACCTTAGCGGGTCATGTCATTGTGGAAGATCGGGCAGTTATTGGTGGCTTGTCAGGTGTTCACCAGTTTGTGAAAATTGGCCGTAATGCCATGGTGGGCGGTTTAACCAAGATCGTTCAGGATGTGCCGCCATTTGTTATTGTTGATGGACATCCAGCAAAAGTTTCCGGGTTAAACAGTGTTGGGATGTCAAGAGCTGGAATTAACGCTGCTTCACGCAGTCTTATTAAGAAAGCTTATAAACTTCTGTATCGTTCCGGACTAAGTTTGGCTCAGGCTATCGCTATGATTGAACAGGAAGTTGATTCATGCGAAGAAGTTGAACATTTCCTGCGCTTTTTGCGTAATGCTGAGCGTGGTATCTGCCGAGGACGGAAAGAATCAAACGCTTAAATTTCATGGATGACTCGAGTTGCCGGAGGAGTTGTGTTGATGAATAAAGTCGGTTTATTGGCCGGAATTGGACGATTGCCGGTAGAATTTGCCCGTGCCGCTCGCGGCATGGGTTTTAGCGTGATAGCGGTAGCTATTGTTCCAGAAGTTGAACCTGAACTAGAACAGGCTGCGGATAAATTATTTTCCATTAGTATTGGCGAACTTGATCGGGTGATTGCTGCGCTAAAAAGTGAAGGCGTTAATCAAGTAACTATGTTAGGCAAAGTTACTAAGGAACTCATGTTTAGCGGTTCAGTGAAGCTTGATGATAGAATAAGGAAAATGTTTGCCAGTCTGCCAGATAACAGTGATGACACCATCATGTTGGCCTTTGTACGGGAGCTAGCAGCTGAGGGCATTCAAGTATTTGATCAGACTGCTTTAATTCGTTCGTTAATGCCTGTTGCTGGAGTGCTTACTAGTCGCTTGCCATCAGAAGCTGAACAAGCGGATATGGAATTTGGTTTTAAAATGGCTAAAGCCATTGGTGGCTTGGATATTGGACAGACTGTTATTGTTAAAAATCTTGCCGTCATTGCTGTTGAAGCAATTGAAGGAACAGATGCTTGTATTCGCCGCAGCGGGCAATTAAGCCGCGGTGCTGCAACTATAGCTAAAGTTGCAAAGCCTGAGCAAGATATGCGATTTGATGTTCCTGCAGTTGGCCTTAACACAATTCAAGCGATGTGTGAAGCCGGAGCAACCGCTTTGGTTATTGAAGCTGGGAAAACATTGCTGGTTGAACGAGAAAAAGTAATCAAAATGGCGGATGATAACGGAATAACTATTGTCGCTATGTAAATAATTATAATAAGACGCGAAGGGCGCGGAGGATGTTTTTTTATGAAGCGTCCTCGCGTTTTTATCTATTTTTAGAAGTGCGTTGTTTTTGAACCACAGAGTACACAGAGTAAGCGGAGGGTTACGTAAAAACATTGCGCGACATCGCGCGCAAACCCTTGCGTCTTCCTCTGTGATCTCTGTGTACTCTGTGGTTAAATCGTATTCTTTTGTTTGGAGGCAAGCTATGTACAAAGTCATGATTTCGGTAGGCGAAGCATCAGGCGATTTACACGGTGCCAGTGTAGCAACCGCATTAAGAAATATTCAGCCAGGTATTAAAATGTTGGGAATGGGCGGACAAGCTATGCGGTCAGCCGGGGTGGACATTGTACACGATATCGCTGATTTGGGAGTAATTGGCTTTGTCGAAGTAATCAAGAACTTGCCAAGATTGTTTAAATTACGGGACAGTCTTGTCGATTTGATGGCAGCTGAACGACCTGACGTGCTGGTGATTATTGACTATCCAGATTTTAATATGCGATTAGCTGCGAAAGCTAAGCAGCTGGGGATTCCAATTGTATCTTATATTAGTCCCTCTGCTTGGGCCTGGCGTAAAGGTCGGGCGAAAAATGTCGCAAAGCTAGTGGATCGTCTGGCAGCGATATTTCCGTTTGAGGCTGACGTTTATCGTGAAGCGGGAGCCAATGTTACCTTTGTTGGCCATCCTTTATTGGATATTGTGCAACCCTGTCTTACAAAAACTGAAGCTTATGCTTTCTTCAAAGCAAAAGCAGATCAGCCTATTGTTTTACTCCTGCCAGGTAGTCGCAATCAGGAAATTAATACTTTGTTGCCCGTCATGTTAGCGGCTGGGGAAAAAATTGTCGAGCAAGTACCTGATTGTCAGTTTTTTCTGCCAGTAGCCTCGACAATTTCCCGGGAAATGTTGCAAAATATTCTTAGTCAATATAAGCTTAAAGTTAATTTAACGAATGAATATACGTATGACTTAATGGTGATTGCTGATAGTGCAATTGCCGCATCAGGAACGGTAACGCTTGAAGCAGCTTTGCTGAAATTACCCAGTGTGGTTATTTACAAACTGGCAGCTTTAACCTATCTTTTGGGTAAGTTTCTAGTGAAGATTCCTCATTTTAGCCTACCGAACATTATAGCTGGGCGGCAGATTATTCCCGAACTGTTACAAGATCAGGCAAATGCCGCGAATATTGCCCAAGCCGTTCTGCCTATGTTGCAGGATGACATTGAAAAAAAACGCCTCCAGCAAGATTTGGCAGAAGTACGTCACAAGCTTGGTGATGTAGGTGCAGTTGACCGGGTTGCCAGAGTGATTTTAGAGGTAGCACAAGAGAAAGCCGGAGGTACAAATGAACACCTATAAACGATTAATGTATTATGTCCGGCCCTATTTGCCGCGGTTGACGGTTGCTGTATTGTGCATTATTGCCGCTGCTAGTGCCAATCTATATGTACCATGGGTAATTAAAGAAGTCATTGATAAAGTATTGGCCGAAAAAGATATGATCATGCTGAATACCATCGCATTTGGCATTGTCGTGGTTTACTTACTGCGTGGTGTCTTCTTTTATGGACAAACCTATCTGATGTCTTATATTGGTCAGCGCGTCATTATTGATATTCGCCAAGCGATCTATGGACACTTACAGCGATTGTCGTTGTCTTATTATGAGAAAAGGCAAACAGGGACTATTATGAGTTATATTACCAATGATGTCGCAGCCTTGCAGGGAGCTTTGGTTGAAAGTATTATTGAACTAGTCACTGAACTATCCGTTTTACTTGGATCAGTGGGAATGATGTTCTATCTGCATTGGAAGCTTTCCGCATTAACACTGATAACGACACCATTAGTGGCCTATACCATGAATATATTTGGCAAGAAACTCCGCAGTACCAGTACTGTTATGCAGGAACGAGCTGCCGATATTACTTCGGTCTTACAGGAAACTATTTCTGCAGTTCGTGTCGTCAAATCTTTTGTCCGGGAAGATTACGAAGTTGAACGTTTTGGTAAAGAAAATTTTTCGAACTTTCGAGCCCAGATGAAGAATGCTCAGCTTATGGCAACTTTAACTCCTGTTATTGAGTTTCTTGCAGCAATTGGGGTTACGGTTATTATTTGGTATGGTGGCTGGGAAGTTATCAATGGGAACCTAACAGCTGGTGCATTAATCGCATTTTTAGTTTATGCAGTGAATTTATCAAATCCTATCAAGCGCCTCAGTCGTGTCTATGCTAATATTCAGCGCGCCTTAGCAGCAGCTGAACGGGTATTTGTGGTGTTGGATACCGAACCGGAAATTCAAGATATTCCTGGTGCGGTTGAACTGCCATCCATACACGGTGAAGTGGCATTTGATGACATTACTTTTGAGTACAAGCCCGGTGAGCCAGTGTTAAGTCATGTTTCACTGACTGCTAAGCCTGGCCAAATGGTTGCGATCGTAGGGCCAAGTGGTGCTGGTAAGACTACAATCGCCAACTTGATTCCCCGCTTCTATGAACCTACGCAAGGGCATATCAGCATTGATGGGATCGATATTAAGACAGTAACATTGGATTCTTTGCGAAAACAAATCGGTATTGTTCCACAAGAGACTGTTCTATTTAATGGTACAGTTTATGAGAATATATTATATGGTGATCTTGATGCCACTCATGATGAGGTCATTGCTGCTGCGCAAGCTGCCAATGCCCATAAATTCATCATGGCCATGCCTGAGGGGTATGAAACCCAAATTGGCGAACGGGGCTCAAAGTTATCCGGAGGTCAGCGTCAGCGCATCGCGATTGCGCGGGCTATTTTGAAAAACCCTAGGGTGCTCATTTTAGATGAAGCCACCTCGGCGTTAGATACTGAAAGTGAGAAACTGGTACAGGAAGCATTGGATAAACTAATGATTAGCCGGACCTCGTTTGTGATTGCTCATCGTTTGTCAACAGTGCTCAGGGCTGATTTAATCCTAGTGATGGAACGAGGCAAAATCGTCGAGCGAGGAACACATACCGAACTTTTAGCTATGGGTGGTCTGTACAGTAAACTCCATGAGGTGCAATTTAGTAAAAAGGAATGACGATTTAACCGCGAAGTACGCAAAAGAATAACGCGCGATCATTATCGCGCAAGGGATTTCAAATTGTGAATCCTTGAGTACTTCGCGTACTTTGTGGTTAAGACGGCGTTAAAAGTAACTATAGAAGTGAGGTATCGGTAGATGCAATATATTTATAATATAGTAGCGTTACTACTTGTCGTGCTGGCATTACCGGTATTTGTTTTCCGTATGTTTCACGAATCAGGATTTAAAGAACGGCTGCGCCAAAGTTTTGGTTTTCTTCCTAAAGAAGCGTTAGCACCTGTAGCTCAAAAAGATTGTATTTGGCTGCATGCTGCTTCAGTGGGTGAGATTGTGGCTGCAAGCCCTATCGTCAAAGAATTTCGCCGTGAGCTACCGGAATATCCTATTCTTGTGTCAGTGGTTACTGCTAGTGGCTACACGATGGCAAAGCGAATTATTAAAGATGCGGATAGCATCATCTATTTCCCCCTGGATTTACCTTTGCTCAGTGCTAGTGTTGTGAAAAAAATTATGCCACGAGTATTTTTGCCAGTAGAAACTGAGTTATGGCCTAATTTTTTAAAAGCGGCTCGTCAGTATAACATTCCTGTTATGATGGTAAATGGGCGAATAAGTGACAAAAGCGTCAAACGCTATCGTTATTTACGTGGCGTGCTTACCGATATGATCGGTACGGTTGTGAAGTTTTGTATGCAGTCAAGTATTGATGCTCAGTATATCATCAAACTCGGAGCCGATCCTCAGCGTGTCATTGTTACCGGAAATACTAAATTTGATCAAACTTATACTGATGTTAATGAATCAGAGAAACAACGACTGTTGCAGGAGATGGGATTAAAGCAAGATCAGCCAATCTTATTGGCGGGCAGTACGCATAACGGTGAAGAGGAAGTTCTGTTTGAAGCTTTCAAAATAGTAAGAACCCAATTTTCTACAGTTCGCTTAGTATTGGCTCCCCGTGACATCATGCGTACTGATGAAATTATTCAAATTGCTGCAAGTTATGATTTATTGGCGAAGCGTCGCACACTATTGCAGCATCAGGCAGGGGATGACCATCAAGTTGTGATCCTTGATACAATTGGCGAATTAGGGAAGGTTTATAGCATTGGGGATATCATTTTTGTCGGCGGGAGTCTTGTACCCCGAGGCGGACATAATATTTTAGAACCTGCTGCTCATGGCAAGCCCATTATTATCGGGCCACATATGTATAACTTTAAAGATACCTACGCATTATTTTCTGCCAGAAATGCCTGCCTTACTGTTAAAGATGCTGAGGAGTTAGCACAAAATACAGTGGCTATTTTAAATAATTATTCATTGCGGCAAGCTATGGCGGATGAGACTCTTGCCATTATAAAAGAAAATCGTGGTGCAGCTCATGCGAGTGCGCTGCATTTAAAAAATCTTCTTGCTCAGTGTCAGACCAAATATGTTAGAAGGCGGAACGAATAATGCGCCAAAGAGAAGCGTTTCAAACGTATTTATATAAAACAGTACATGGTGAAACAAAAGGAATTCTTGCAGCAATTTTACTGGGCTTACTACGGGTTTTTTCATTGATTTATGGATTTGGTGTATCAATCAAGCTGGGTTTGTATCGATCCGGGCTATTAAAACAACATAAACTGGATTGCCGGGTCATTAGCCTTGGAAATATTACCGTTGGTGGAACCGGAAAAACTCCAACTGCTCAACGACTAGCAGCACTGATCCGTGATATGGGCTATCGGGTTGTTATTTTAAATCGCGGCTATCGAGCTGGCTGGAAAGGCCAAATTGGCGTAGTATCAGATGGCAACAAAATCTATATGTCGGTTACCGAAGCAGGTGATGAAGCCTATCTTTTGGCTAAAAATTTGCCTGGGGTACCGGTTGTGATCGGTCGGGACCGCTCGATCACTGGTGAATATGCAGTGAAAAAACTGGGGGCTCAAGTCGTCATATTAGATGATGGCTATCAACATTGGAAATTAGCCCGGGATTTAGATATTGTCTTAATTGATTCACTTAACGTCTTTGGTAATAATTTCTTGCTGCCACGAGGAACTTTGCGTGAACCGCTTGCTCATCTTGATCGAGCACACGCCTGTTTGTTAACAAAAGTGGATCAGTCCACAACTGATGCACGTGACGTGATCAGAGAGGCCATTACTCGCTATAATGAGCAGGCTCTAATTGTTGAAAGTATCCATAATCCGAAGTGTTTTATAGAAATCGCTGACTGGTACAAAGGAATTCGCAGTCAAAGTATTGAGTTGGACAATCTTAAGGGCGAACAGGTGACTGCTTTCTCAGCAATTGGTAATCCGACGTCATTTGAACAGACTATTACTGATGTTGGGGCAATATTGGCAGAAAGTGTACGTTTTCCTGATCATCATGATTATACAATGGCTGAGATGCAGACAGTAATGCAGAAGGCTGTTGATAAAGGAGCCCGAGCTTTAATTACTACCGAGAAAGATGCTGTTAAAATTCCAGCCGAGTTTATTCACTCTGAGCGTCCGCTGCCAGTCTACGTCCTTGGCATTGAAGTGCGATTCCTAGAAGGGCATGATGCATTTATGGAACTGATTAAAAAAACGATGGAATAAAGACGCTTAACCGCAAAGTACACAAAGTACGCAAAAGGAACAAAAAATAAGGTATTGCGCGATAACTATCGTGCTAAAGGTTTTATCGAGAATCCTTTGAGTACTTTGTGGCTAAACCGTTGTTTTAACTTTTCTTTTCTTACAGGAGGTTGTTCAATATGAATATATTGTGCGTTATACCGGCGCGCTATTCTTCTACTCGGCTGCCAGGCAAGCCGCTTGCTGATATTGCTGGTAAGCCTATGATTCAGCACGTATATGAGCGGGCTGCATTGGCTAAAAGGCCGACGACGGTATTAGTTGCTACCGATCATGAGTTGGTTTATCAGGCCGTGCATTCTTTCGGTGGCACAGTAATGATGACATCACCAGATCATCCTACTGGTACCGATCGCTTGGCAGAAGTAGCTGAAAGCTTTTCTCTTGCTGATATCATTATCAATGTTCAGGGGGATGAACCACTGATTGATCCTCAGGTAATTGATGAATTGGCGGCCGCTTTTGAACATGATCCAGGCTTAGCCATGGCAACGCTGATGACTGAAATGGCAGATCACGAAATGAATAACCCTAATGCAGTAAAGGTTATTACCGACCTTCATGGGTATGCCCTCTATTTTTCACGTTCGCTTATTCCCTACCCACGGGTTGCCGAAGTTGGATTACCTGTACACAAACATTTGGGGATTTATGCTTATCGCCGTGATTTTCTACTTAAATATGCTAAATTAGCGCCAACCCCCTTAGAGCGTACCGAATCCCTTGAACAACTGCGTGCCCTAGAGCATGGCTATAAAATTAAAGTTATTAAAACTAATTTTCAATCCATCGGAGTTGACACCATCGAAGACCTGGAACGGGTTAATCAATTGCTAACGAAGAAGTGTGATTAACCACAGAGTACACAGAGGTTACAAAGGGTTTAAGAAAAAATTAGCGCGATAGTTATCGTGCGCCTGGCCCTCCGTGTACTCTGTGTCCTCTGTGGTTCAAAATCGCGAATTCTCATTATCCAAAAGGAGGTTATATGATGAATACAGTCAATATTGGTTCAATTACAGTAGGTGGTAAACAGCCGCTAGCACTTATTGCTGGTCCATGCGTTATTGAAGGGTATGAACGATCCCTGAAAATTGGTAAAGCCATTAAAGCGATTGCCGATCGTCTGGGTGTACCTTATATATTTAAAGCTTCCTTTGATAAAGCTAATCGGTCCTCCTATGCGTCTTTTCGAGGCCCAGGTTTAGAAGATGGCTTAGCCATCTTAAAGCAAATAAAGCAGGAACTTGGCGTACCTGTGGTTAGTGATATTCACGATGTGTCTCAAGTTGAACCTGCGGCAGAAGTGCTGGATATTTTGCAAATCCCAGCCTTTTTATCTCGTCAAACTGACCTTGTATACAAGGCAGCCTTGACCGGAAAAGCGGTTAATGTTAAAAAAGGCCAGTTTTTGGCTCCGAATGATATGAAAAATGTTGTTACAAAAATGCGTGAAGCAGGTAATGAAAACATTCTTCTTACTGAACGTGGAGCAAGCTTTGGTTATAATAATCTAGTTGTAGATATGCGTGCATTGGCTATTATGCGTTCATTTGGCTACCCTGTGGTATTTGACGCTACTCACAGTGTTCAACTGCCTGGTGGTGCTGGTACTAGTTCAACCGGTCAACGCGAATTTGTGAGCTATTTAACCCGCGCTGCGGTAGCGGTAGGTATTGATGCATTATTTATGGAAGTTCATGATAATCCACCAGAAGCACTTTGTGATGGTCCAAATATGCTTTATATCGATCAACTGGAAGACCTGCTCAAAGATGTTCTAGCCATCGACAATGTAATCCGCCGCCATAAATAAAAAGAACAATTATTGAACCATAGAGTACACAGTCGAGATAATTATCTTTGTGAATACTCTGCGTATTTTACGATTCATCACTTTTAGTTAATAAGGAGGATAACTCCATATGATTATTGAACAAGCACGGCAGGTTTTGGCTATTGAAGCAGCAGCAATTGAAGCGTTAATTCCCCGCATAAACGGTCAATTTACCTCAGCTGTTACGATGATATTAGCTTGTAAGGGCCGAGTTATTGTGACCGGTATGGGAAAATCCGGTTTAGTTGGCAAGAAAATTGCTGCCACGTTGGCAAGTACAGGAACTCCTTCGTTTTTTTTGCATCCAGCTGAAGGTATTCACGGTGATTTAGGTATGGTTACTGCCGATGATATCGTTTTGGCATTATCCAACAGCGGGGAGACCGGAGAAATCATTAGCATTATTCCAGCGATAAAAAGAATTGGAGCACCAATTATTGCAATGTGCGGGCGAGAACAATCTACTTTAGCGCAAACAGCTGAGGTCTTTTTGGATGTCAGTGTTTGCCAGGAAGCTTGTCCGCTGGGGTTGGCACCAACCGCCAGTACTACAGCTACCTTAGCGATGGGGGACGCTTTAGCAGTAGCACTTTTGGCAGAACGCAAGTTTACGCCTGAAGATTTTGCTCTATTTCACCCTGGTGGCTCGTTAGGTCGTAAACTATTGTTGACTGTGGAAAATATTATGCATAGTGGTGAAGATAATCCTATTGTTTCCCTAGACAAAACAGTTAAAGAAGCGTTGTTCATTATGACCGCTAAAGGTCTTGGCGTTACCTCGGTTGTCGACGATGACCAGCGATTAGTGGGGATTGTTACTGATGGTGACATTCGCAGAGGCTTGGAACAGGGGCATGATTTTCTCGATAAACCGGTCACTGATTTGATGACCAAAACACCACGAACCATTACTTCAGATAAACTAGCCGCTCAGGCTTTAAACATTATGGAGAAAAATAAACCCCGTCCGATTACAGTATTGCCGGTAGTTGACGCAGAGCAGCGTGCAATTGGCATTATTCACCTTACTGACTTATTGCGTCAAGGAGTGGTATAATGGATATTAAGACCCGTGCTTGCAAAATCAAACTCATGATTTTTGACGTTGACGGTGTTCTTACCAATGGTCAGATTATTTTTGGCCGTGACGGCGAAGCCATGAAAAAGTTTCATGCGCAAGACGGCTTAGGTATTTCTGTAGCCCATAAAGCTGGGTTAAAAACAGCTATTATCACAGGACGTGAAAGTGACATGGTTCGGTTACGTGGTGCTGAACTGAAAATAGCGGATGTCTATCAAGGAGCTATGAGCAAAGTTGCTGCATTAACCGAACTAGCTAGTAAGTATAGCTTGGATTTAGCTGAAATCTGCTATGTAGGCGATGACCTCATCGATTTGCCTGTGATGGTACAGGTAGGTTTGGCTTGTGCAGTAGCCAATGCTGTTCCAGAAGTCAAAGCCAACGCCCATTATACAGCCATTCAATGTGGCGGAAACGGTGCAGTCCGGGAAATCATTGAATTGGTGTTAAAAGCCCAGGATAAATGGACTGGCATCATTGCTGCTTACACGCAAGCAATTCCTATAGAGACAAAACAATAACAGGACAATTCTTCATATTTAATTGAGAGGAGGACGGTGCGTGCAGTATAAAATACTCAAAATAATTAGCTATATCGTATGTCGAATGCCCTATAGTCTGGTTTTGACACTGGGAGCAGCTTTTGGCAGGCTCTATTACCGTGTTGCCGCCCGTCAGCGCCTGCGGGCTATTGCTCAAATGCAGGAGAGTTTGCATATCTCTGCCGAGCAGGCTGACCGTATTGCAGTTGATTTATTTAAGCATCTTGGCCAGACTTTTTTAGAAGTCATGTATATGCCTGCTTTGACTCCGGAAAAAATTAAGCGTCATATGACTGTTGAGAATATGCACTATTTACAGGATGCTTTAGCGGAAGGTCACGGTGTAGTGCTGCTGACTGCTCATATCGGCAATTGGGAGTGGCTTGGAGCTAAACTGGCGATGGAAGGGCTTCCTGTAACTACGGTGATCAAACGACAGCCTAATGATCAGCATACTCAGATTTTAAATGAATATCGTGAAATGGTCGGAATTGAGGTTTTTGCTCGCGGTACTACCGAACTTGTTGGTGCTGCCAAGGCCCTGAAAAAAGGAAAAATTCTTGCTTTTTTGGCCGATCAGGATGCAGGACCTAATGGCCTGTTTATTAACTTCCTAGGGAAGATGGCCGCGACACCGCTTGGGCCAGCCGTATTTGCAAAACGCTTTAACTCCCCAGTTGTACCAGTATTTATTGTTCGCAATCCAACTGGCGGACACAAAGTACTTGTCAATAAACCGTTATATTACGAAAATACTGGCAATGAAGCTGCCGACTTATATTCGATTACTGAGCAAATGACGAAAGTCATTGAGGATACAATAAAGGAATACCCTACTGAATGGCTATGGTTTCAAAAACGCTGGAACACCAGCTTTGAGGAATTTACCTCGGTTTCGGGTGAGCAACAAGCTGCTGTTGCTGCACAGAGAGGACAGTGAGCAATATGAACAAAAGAAGCTATATGTTTATTGCTGCTATTCTCATCTTTTTCGTGTCAGGAGCTTATTACTTCTTGAAGGAAGAAAACCCGGCACCAGCACCTGCTGAAGTAGTCAATAACGATCAGCCTAGAAGTATTTCTTATTCCGGCAACTCTATCATTGAGGAAAAGGATGGCAAGCGGCTATGGGAATTAGGTGCTGAGACTATTGAAGTAGATCCTAACACCAAGCAAGCCATCATGAAAAATCTTAAAGGGGTTTTTTATCAGGATAATGGAGGTAAGTTGGAGATCGTAGCACTTCAGGCAGTTTATGATACCAAAACCCGTGATATTGTGATGAATGGGCAAGTAAAAGCCGTATCAGCTGATGGCGCAACGTTTACCGCTGAAACTGCCCGTTGGGCTGGTGAAAACCGCCGCATTTATGGTTCGGGCGGGGTGACTGTGACTAGAGACGATACCGTTATTATCGGGGATCGTGTTGAGAGTGATGCGAATATGCAAAAAGTAAAAGTTGAGGGTAACGCCAGGATTCGCAAAGGAGGCTCTGCCAATTGAAACTTAGCAGAATAATATTGGTACTAGCTCTAACGTTAGGTATGGTTACACAAATCTATGCTGCGCAAAACAACCCTTTTGAATTGGCTGCAGACGTGATCGAATACGATTCAGCAAGTGGAGTTATGACAGGCCAGGGATCAGTAAAATTGACACAGGCCAATGCTGTCATGACGGGTTCAAATGTACAGTACAATACCAAGACAAAAGAAGCCCATGTGACCGGCGGTGTTAAATTAGTTCAGGACAATGCGGTCATGACTGCTGAGGAGCTTCTATCTTATGATAATAATCACATCATCGCTACTGGTGGTGTCGAACTAGTTCAAGGTCAAAATACGCTTACGGGTCCGCAACTGGATTATTATGCCGATAAGGCTTATGCCGTTATTAATCAGAGCGCCCAGCTAACCATGCCGGATGGCGTCATGACTGCTAATAAAATTGAAGCTTATTTAAATGATAATCAAGTCACAGGAACAGGCAATGTCCATCTTGTCAGCGAAACTCGTCAATTGGATGCCACATCCGAGCAAGCTCATTATTATGGTGCCAAAGGTGAAACCGGTAAAGTTATTCTAAGTGGTAATGCAAGGGCTGTCCAAGAGGGGAATGTCCTAACAGGCAATAAATTAACCCTTTATCTTGAAGATAAAGCAGTAAATGCTCAAGGACGGACCAAATTAGTTATCCAACCGCAGTAACTACGGTTTGACCACGAAGTACTCAAAGTACAAAAAGGGAAACGTAAACGAAAAAAAGAGCGCGATTATTATCGTGCAAAATATCTCTCTCGTAACCCTCTGTGACCTCTGTGTACTCTGTGGCTCAATAGTCCGCTATTCCTTACTTTGAAATGAGGAAACTAAATGTTCATAGAAACAAACAATTTAATAAAAACTTATAAAGGTCGGAATGTAGTCAATGGAGTGAGCTTGCGGGTCGACCGGGGACAAATCGTTGGCCTGCTTGGTCCAAATGGAGCTGGGAAAACGACTACCTTTTATATGATTGTTGGGCTGGAGCGGCCTAACTCGGGAACTGTGTGTATCGGTGGTGAAGACATCACCAATATGCCAATGTATCAGCGTTCGCGATTTGGGATTGGCTATTTACCACAAGAAGCTTCCGTTTTCCGGAAGCTTACTGTTGAAGATAACCTCATGGCAATTTTAGAGACAACCAAGCTCAGTCTTGCTGAACGTAAGGAAAAAGCAGCTAGCTTACTGGCAGAATTCAACATTGGTCACGTCAGTCAACGTAAAGGTTCAGAACTGTCTGGCGGAGAACGGCGTCGGGTGGAAATAGCGCGGTGTTTAGCTACAGATCCCTATTTTATTTTGCTGGACGAGCCTTTTGCTGGTGTTGATCCTATTGCTGTTGCGGATATTCAGTCAATTATTGCCTACCTGCGTGATCGGGGAATCGGCGTACTCATTACCGATCATAATGTCCGTGAGACACTCAGTATCGTTGACAGAGCCTATATTTTAAGCGAAGGTCAAATCCTTATTCAAGGTGATAGCAATACCATCGCCTCTAGCGAAATCGCCCGCAAATTTTATCTGGGCGAAAACTTCAGTCTGTAATACTCAGCGTAGCAAAGAAAATTCTAAGAAAAATATGAGACAATATTTTGATAAAGTCTCTAAGTAATCCTCTGCGCTGCATCCTAGTGCCTAGTGCGATACTTATTGCACTAAACATCTTTTCGTAACCCTCTGAGTCCTCTGTGTACTCTGTGGTTAAAAATCGTATTCCTTTCTAGAGGAGAAAAGCATGCGTATATTAGATAAATATATAGTTAAAGAGCTACTTGGGCCATTTATCTTTGGTATTTGCGCGTTTTCCAGTGTATTTATCGGCACGAATACATTGTTTAAAATTGCCCAGTATGTAACAAAATACGGCGCATCCATCACGTCTGTTGTCAAACTGTTTGTTTACAGTCTGCCCAATATCATTGTCCTTACCTTTCCAATGTCGATGCTGCTGGCATCTCTATTGGCCTTTGGACGCTTGTCTGGATCCAGTGAGATTACTGCGATGCGGTCTGGTGGTATTAGTTTTTATCGCTTAGCAGCGCCAGTTTTTATAGTCGCTTTCTTTGTCAGTATCTTTGCAGTAACCTTTAATGAACTTGTTGTTCCGAAGGCAAACGCTGGTTACAATTATGTTGTTAGAAATGAAATTGAACGGAATACTGCACCAAAGACACAGGAACACATTATTATCAAAGATGTAAAATCCGGAAATCTGGAAAGATTGACTTATGCCCGAAAATATGATGAGTCAACCAATACCATGCAGGCAGTATCCATTCAAGAATACGAGAACGGTAATATTGTACGTGTTGAGAATGCCGAAAAAGCTGAATGGAAAAACGACCATTGGGTGATGTACCATGGAACAATTCACGACTTGTCAGCTGAGGGAAATTTACAGCGGACTATGAAATTTGAGCAGCAGATTATGCCGATAGACAAAGCGCCAACTGCAATTGTCCGTGAACAAAAGCAAGCAGCTGAAATGACAATCAAAGAATTAAAACAGCATATCAAGGTGCTGAAAAGCGAATATGTGAAAAGCAGTACCTTTGAGATAGAATTGCAACAACGGGTATCTATACCAATGGCAAGCTTTGTTTTCGCCTTAATTGGTGCCCCGTTAGGTCTTCAGCCGCAACGTTCTAGCTCTTCGATTGGTTTTGGCCTTAGTATCATTGTTATATTTATTTACTATACCATTATGACCATCACTACAGCACTTGGTCAGGGCGGAGCTCTGCCTGTTGTGATCGCCGCCTGGATTCCTAACCTCGTCGGTATTATTGTCGGCACCTATCTGATTCGTAAGGCAGCTAGATAAACTGGATTCAATATAATATGCGAATACTTGCTTAAACCCTGAGTATGTAAACTTCAAGGCGGTTTTCGTTTAGAGAGGAGGGGTATTGTGTATGGGATTGTATTAATTGCTGTGCTTGCTATAATGGGCGGGGCGATCGCCTATATTGGGGATAAGCTTGGTACCAGAGTGGGTAAGCGCAAATTATCAATATTTGGCTTACGTCCTAAGCATACTTCAATTATTGTTACCATTATCACCGGTATACTGATTGCTTCCTCGACTCTTGGCATTCTATCACTTAGCTCTCGCGATGTTCGCACAGCGCTGTTTGGCATGAAGGCACTTAAAGCTGAGCTTGCCAGCTTATCTCACGAAGTAACAGTTAAAAATGTCGAACTTGAAGCCAGTCGGGCAGAATTAGAAGCTAAAACTGCTGAGTATGCTACTTTAAATACTAAAATCAAGGAAACCGCGGCGAAACTTTCTACGATTACTGCAGAATTAGCTGCTGTAAGTGCTGAAAGAGATCGTACCTCCGCTGCTTTACAACAAGTTCAACAGGATTATACGGCAGCCCGTGGTGACCTGGAAAAGTCAAAGCTGCAAATTAGTCAGCTGCAAACTACAAAACAGGAACTCGATACCCGGGTTGCTGCTCTTAATGAGGCGAAAACTACTCTCCAAAGTGATGTAAATCGACTTAACGATTTGACTGCCAAGCTCAATAAAGGGATTCAGGTCGTCCGTGAAGGGGATATCATTTATCGGGCGGGTGAAGTTTTAACAACTACAGTCATTCATGGCGGTGACTCTCCCCAAAATATTCAGAATGCTTTAACCGGCACTATTCTGAAAACTAATCAAGATATTTTGGCCAAGTTAGGGATTGACGATAAAAAGACGGAAGCTTTATGGATTGCTCAATCTGATTTTGATCAGGCTGCTGCTCTTATTGCAAATAACCACCAGGATATTATCGTAAGGATTTCATCAGCTGGTAATATCGTTTATGGAGAACCGGTTATTGGACGCATTGAATTATTCTCGAATAATATGATTTACCAAGAAGGTTCAGTGGTGCATACTGAAGTTATGGATACGGGCAGGACTTCTCAAGCTGCTGAAGAAACGGTAATTGCTTTTTTACAGAAAGTCAATGCCGAAGCCATCAAGCAGGGGATATTACCTGATCCGATTCAAGGAACGGTTGGCGTAATGAGTGGATCTCAGCTGTATGATACCATTAACCGCGTGAATCGTTACTATGGTAAGGTCCAACTTACTGCGGTTGCAAAAGCAGACACTTATGCCGCGGGGCCACTCAAGATTGATATACAGGTAAAGAGTGCTCAATAAAGCCAAAGGTTTGAAGAGTTTAAAGGATTCTGTCAATTTGACAGAATCCTTTTTTGTATTTATAGAATGACTAAGTATTTCCGTGTTTATGTAAATATTAATGATATGCAATCAAATGCAGTTAATATTACATCAGCATGAATGAATACAGTAATAAATGGAATATTTTACATAGTAGTGATTAGCAGGAATAATAAAAAAATAAACGAATTATGTATAATGTCAAAAATATAAAGAACTTTACTTCAATTTTTTTGACAAGACGTGACTAAGTAGTCAAAAATCCAATATTCTGAACACTGGAAAGTTTTACAATTGGTTTTCAAGCAGGAATATGCAAATGGATATAGAATTATGTAAATATCAAAATTTTTTTGATATGATGTGACCAAACAGTCAACGCTTGATTAACCTGAATTATTCCAGAAAATACCCAAGGATATAAAGCAGGATTACAAAAGGTCGCGTCGAATTATGTAAACAAAACCTGTAAAAAGCTTCAGGAGCATAAGCGGCTGAATGCAAAACCGGAATACGTATGAGGAAACGTGGAAACTCATAAATACGTCTTGTTTAGCACAAGCCCCTTAATGCCGGTGAAACGCACCAGCGCAAAATAATTAACCTTAAGGGGGATCTTTCCAAATGAAAAAAAGACTTTTAAAAGTAGCTGTAGCAACTGCACTTACTGTAGCATTCGCTGTTCCTGCATTCGCAGCATCTGCAAACCCATTCTCTGATGTTCCTGCAAAACATTGGGCTTATGATGCAGTAAACAAATTGGCTCAAGCTGGTATCGTTGATGGTTATGGTGATGGAACTTTCAAAGGTGACAAAACTATGACTCGTTATGAAATGGCTCAAATTATTGCTAAAGCAATGAACAAAAATGTAAATGCTGATCAAAAAGCTACTCTAGATGAGCTTTCTAAAGAATTTGCCACTGAACTTAACAACCTTGGTGTAAAAGTTGATGGTCTGCAAGATCAAATGGATAAAATGGTGAAAGTATCCGGTGATGCTCGTGTTCGTTACTTTGCCCAAGAAAATGCTGGCGACAACACTGATTTCCGTGCTCGTGTAAGCTTTGATGGCAAAATCAGCGACAACCTGAAATTCAATGCTCGTTTAACTAGCGGCGACATGAACTATGATGGTGGTAATGGTTCTGCTGGTATTAACACAGCTAACGTAACTTTCAATGCTCTTGGCACAACTAGCACTATTGGCCGTCAAGATGTACTGCTTGGTCAAGGTAACCTGTTTGATACTCAATTGAATGCTTTTGCTACTAACATCAATGGTCTGAAACTTGTTGCCGGTAACAGAAATGTAACTGCTGCTACTGCTGGTGACCCAACTTCAAACCGTATCTATGCTGCTGAGTATGGCTTCAACGCTCTTGGCGCAAAAGTAGTAGCTGACTACTATAAAAATGATACAAAAGACCAAGAAATTTATGGTTTAAGCACTGGCATCAAATTAGCTAAAAATCTTGATTTCAACGCTTCCTACTACGATAATCATGATGCAGATGCAACTGCAGTATCTTATGGCGTGAAATTGAACAAAGTTGGTCTGTCCGCAACTTATAAAGATGTAGAAGCTGCTGCATACACTGGCTTCGGCACAATTGCCAACGATCAATCCACAGCGGCTCTAGCTAATGGCTTCAAAGGTATGGAATATCAATTAGACAGAGCTCTTGATAAAAACGCTGTTCTTAGTGTTAAATACCAAGACTTTGAAGACCAAGCTGGCGTAAAAATGGATGCTCGCACTCAAGCAACTGTAAACGTAAAATTCTAATTTAAGAATAAACCTAAACCTGCCGGGGAAACCCGGCAGGTTTTTGCTCTCATAAGAAACATTAGATAACAGAGCATTAAAAGAATCTGCTGTTAGCACGTAGAAATGTGCTAGCAGTTTTTTATGTTCTTCCTTTCTATACCATGCAGGAATAAAATCCCTTAGCTAGAATATACTAACTACATATGGAGGTTGTACTGTGAGAGATTTAGTAATCGCCATAGATCCAGGCCGGGAAAAGTGTGGTATTGCTGTAGTTCATAAGCAGAATGGTGTCTTATATAAGAATATTGTTAGTACCTCACAACTACTTGAGGCTGTTGTTTTGAGCTCAAGGCACTATCAGACAAGCTTGGTTGTATTAGGATCAGGAACCTCCAGCGTTAAAGCACGTGAGAAGCTTCAAGCGGCTAATCCTAAGCTTGATGTTGTTATAGTGGATGAATATCGGACAACTGATGCAGCTCGGATTCGCTATTGGCAGGAGAATCCACCAGGTGGATTTAAACGATTTATTCCAGTCACAATGCTAGTGCCGTCGGTACCAGTCGATGATTATGCTGCGGTCATTATTGCGGAAAAGTATCTATATCAAGTACGTTGATAGTAATAGTACCGATATTTCACACAGAGCTTTTGGATAATATTAAATTTTTCTGAAAATAATTTACAAGAAGTTAACACTGACTTGCAGGAATTTTATAGATAATGAAGAATATATTGCCATATCAAGAAGTATCTTACTGTAGAGAATCAAAGCTTAAGAAGATTTTCGCAGTTTGATAGATGGTGAAAACTAAGTAAAGGAAGATTGAGGAAACATGGATACTCAATGCAAGTCTTTCTTAGGTTCACCGAAAAAAATAATTTAAACCTAAGGGGGAAAAATTCAAATGAAAAAAAGATTAGCCGCTGCAATTACTACAGCATTGGTGGTTGGTGTTGCTAGCACTACCTTCGCTGCAGCAAATCCTTTCGTGGATGTTCCTGCAAAACATTGGGCTTATGATGCTGTAACAAAATTAGCTCAAGCTGGTATCGTTGATGGTTATGGCGACGGAACTTTCCGTGGCGACAAAACCATTACTCGTTATGAAATGGCTCAAATCGTAGCAAAAGCTATGACTAAATCCGACCAAGCTGACGCTTCACAGAAAGCTGCTCTTGACAAACTGGCTGTTGAATTCTCCGCTGAATTGAACAATCTGGGTGTTCGTGTAGCTAAATTGGAAGCTAGCCAATCCAATATTAAATTTAGTGCTGATGCCCGTGTTCGTTGGACTCAAACTGATAGAGCTGCTGTTGTCGGAACTGGAACTGTAGCGAATCCTCAATATCCAGCCGAAAAAGGCGATAACCAATTTAAATATCGCTTTATTCTTAATATGAGTGCTAATGTTAATGAAAACACTAGTTTTTCTGGTAAATTAATGACTAATGGACATCAGACACTTGGTGACAATGACAGTGGGAACGTTGGTTATGCTGACCAAGACGGCAATGTAAGAGTAGCTGAAATGGCATTGACTACTAAGAATGTACTAGATACTGGTACTGCAGTAACCGTTGGACGTTTCAGCCAAAAAGTAGGTACTACTGGTTATTTATTAGCAACTACTGGTATGGTTGATGGTATTAAAGCTGCTTTTGGAAATAAAGTTAAGGTTCAAACAGGTTTTGCTAACTTCAAAAATGCTACTACAAACTCCATTGAAGATGCTGCTTTTGTTACAGCCGATTATAATCTTAGCAAAGCAACTGCAATTAATGGATCTTATATTCAAGAAAAAACTGGTGCAGCTAAAGCATCTGATTACAGAGTTTATGATGCTGGTTTTACTACGAAATTTGCACCTGGTTGGATGCTAACTGGCGAATATATGAAGAATACTGCTGACGGAGCTCCTATTGTTGATCCAGATGGTTATGTTGCTAAGATCAACTATAAAGGTGCTAACTTTGCTGTTAAGGACACTTGGGGTGCGGCCGTAGAATACTTTAGATTTGAGAATGGTGTCCTAACTGCTGGCGGTGACTACGCTACTGCTCAAATTGCCAACCAAGGAAATAACAAAAAAGGCTATGCTGTTACTGCAAACTATACATTAGGTAAAAACATGATGATCACTGGCGTTCAAACCTTCAATAGCAAAACTGTTACTGATGGAAAAGATAGATCAGAATATAGCCGTGTTCAACTTGACTACAAATTCTAGTTTGTATGATAGAAGCTCACGTCCGTAAGGCGTGAGCTTCTTTTTAAAAAAATGCATATTGAGTAAGAAGGAATTTCCTTTTTATTATAGAATCTAACAATATTGTAAGCTTTAGGTAATCTGTTGGTTCTGTATAGGTGGTACTGATAAGGAAACATGGACACTTATTAAAACCCCTAGACTAGCCGAATTGATTATAAAGAAAATCGAGGGGGATTATTAACATGAAAAAAAGATTTCTTGCTGCAGCTGTTGCTGCAACCATCACTCTTACTGCTGGTGTAGCTATGGCTGCTCCACTTCAATTTGATGGTGACGTTGACTTTCACTATCGCTGGAATGAGTATGCTGATACATCATCCGAAGGCGCAAGAGTAACGTTCAAGTTAAATGCTTTGGCTGCACTTGATGCAAAAACTGATTTGTATGCACGCATTGCTGGTCAGGCTTTGACTGCTGACAATACAGGCAATGACTTTTACACTACCAAATACGGTAGCAGTGTAGTTTCGCTTGATCGTTTTGGGTTTATTTTCAAAGAAGATAACGCAACATTTAAGCTTGGTCGTCAAGGTGCTAACATTGGTGCGACTGCTCTTCTTTATAGCACTGAGGGAAAAGTTGGTCAATATCAAGGTACTATTGATGGTTTAAGTGGAAGTGTAAAAACTGGCGCAACTGATATCTCTTTCCTTGCTGGCAAAGCTAAAATCGGCTACGATGATGGCATCATTGAAGATAATAATCTTTATGCAATCCATGCTGGTTATAACCCAACTTCAAAACTAACTGTTGGAGCAACTTACGCTGCTTTCGATCCGAAAGAAGCTGGAGTTGATACTACTAAACATTGGGCAGTTGATGCATCTTATGCTTTAGGTAAAGCTAATCTTTTTGGTGAGTATACTAAATCCGATGTAGACACTGATAATAAAGCCTATGCAATCGGAACTGGTTACAATTTTGATGCTAAACATTCTTTCTCTGTAATTTATAGCAATGTTGAATTAAATGGCGATATCAATGGCTATACTGACTTTGATCCGAATGGCAAAGGCTTGTATTACAGCTACAACTATAAATTCAGCAAAGATACTACATTAAATGTATTCTATAAAGATATGAAAACAGTTAATGACGATGTTGATCCTGCTGGAACAAAATACAATTCTTTCCGCACAACTGTTAACTACAAATTCTAAGAATTTGTCGCAATTAAAATGGCTTCCCAAAACTTGGGAAGCCATTTTTATGTGTTTTATGGCGCTATATTTTCACATCAATGATCGCTGACACACCTACACCGAAGACGCGATTAAAATTAGTAGGATTTTTGCTATCAATTGGTATCAAAGCCTTAACTCGGAATTGGCTGCCATTAAAGTTGCCTTCAACTTGAATGACAGATTCAGTTTTATCTACTAACTCTTGTGAGCCCATAATTTGTGCTGCTCCAACATAGCCACCTGATCCAAAAGACAGGATTGGTACAACCTTAGTAGCATAATCATGGCTGCCGCCGTGTTTAAAAGTAAGCGTGTTAATAAAATCATTGAGCGGTTTAGCAAACTTATCAATTAAAAACCCGATACCCCCAACTTTCAAGATATCACCTAAACTAATGGCCTGAGTGGCCGGTAGAGCCGTTAGAGACATTAAGCATACAAGTAAAACACTGACTATTAATTTTTTGTTCACAGAAGAATCTCCTTTCATGCTAAATATATGTACCTAAGCGTAGTATACTATAAAATGACTGACTAGTCTATTGTGTGGATGTTATCTTAATAATTATCAATCTGCTAATCCTGCAAATTTCGGCAGGATTTTTTTTTTTTTTCTCGAAACAATAAATAACCAGTTGAAATCAAAAGGAGGATATCGAATGTTACGGAAGTTTACTGTTTGTACATTACTTATGATGTTTTTACTTACGTCATTTGTTTCAGCTCAGAGTTTTCAGGAAATGACGGTGCTAAATAAAACGACTGTCGCAGAAAAAATCGTTTATGGTACTGAGCAAACAGGTTCGCTAATAGAACGAACGGCTAAAATTGAGAAAGATTTATTTGGTTCAGAAACAAGGGAAGCATTAACCACAAAACTTGATCGAATTTATAACTATTTGACCGATAATTCTGGTGTGGTACCATCATTTCAAGCGCGCGTGAATGCTGTGGAATGGACACTTACTCATAATGTAACATCAGATCCGGCAAAAACTAAAATTGAAAACATTGAAATGACTATTACTGGAAATTCATCATCAGGAAATTTTGATGATCGGGTTGAGAAATTGGCTAAACTTGCCTATCCGAATGGTCAAGTTTATGTAAGTAATACAACCCTTTATAAAGATACGTTAATCAAAATTAAAACTGTAAATGAATTAGATAGTCGTAAAAATCGTCAGGGTGATGTTGTTATATACCAGGCAACTGAAGATGTGTATTCGTCAGGACTTTTGGTAATTCCCAAAGGAATGCAAGGGACAGGAACTATCACGAAGGTACAACAGGCTAGAAATTTTGGTCGTGATGCAGCCCTTCAAATCAGTTTCGATACGATTACAGCCTTTGATGGTACTATTGTGAAGACCGAAATGGGTGATAAGGCTAAAGAAGAAACAAAATCCTTGGCAAAAGCAGCTGGTGCATCCGTTGCTGGGATGGCGTTGTTGGGGCCGATAGGTGTAGTCGGTGGGGCTTTTGTTCATGGGTCTGATATTACAATTCCCGCTGGTACAGAAATGTATATTCAGGTAAATACAGAAGCTAATGTGTACGGATTACAAGTGAAATAGACGCAATATGTAGAAAAAGCTGCCAATAGGCAGCTTTTTCTACATATTGCCGTGTCGCTTAGGGCAGGAAAAGCGGTATAATTGTAGAATACAGAAACTTTGGAGAATAAGAAGGCCAATCTGGAAACAATATATAAAATACCCCTTAGCGGGAATACCTACTGCATTAAGGAGAAGTTATGAACAATGCAAAAAAGTATCTGTTAGGTTTATTGGCCCTGATTACTGTTTTTAGCACGGTCCTGCCTGTCCAGGCTGCCGAAACAAAAAATAATACAAAATCTGCTGCGGTTACTGCACCGATTATATTTGAAGGTGATGACCTGTCCTTTAGTGATGCAACAGGTGAGGTATTTGCCAAAGGCAACGTGAAAATCCAAAAAGATCAAACTTTAATTCAAACTGAAGAATTGCGCGGCAACACCAAAGAAAGCACCGTTTGGGTTGATGGCTCAGCTAATCTTACGCAGCCAGGAGTCAATCTTGTTGGTACAGGTGTTGAATACAATTATAAAATTCGCTCAGGTTTGATGAACCAGGCTAAAGGAAAAGTTGGTCACGAGTTTGTTGCTGCTCATAATATTAGTATGACTTCTGAAGAACTTGTGCTGCATGATGGAACAATCACCAGATGCCCGGCGAAGGTTCCTGATTATCATATTAGCGCTGACAAAATAGAAGTATGGCCAGGCGATAAGATGATTGCTTACAATGCTAAGTTTTGGATTAAAGATAAGATGATTTTTAGTATTCCTAAATACCAGAAGTCGATCAAAGAGAATGCACGATCCGAAAGTGACTTTCCACAGTTAGGTTACACAAGTAAAGATGGGGCGTATATTATTCAACATCTTGAATACCCGGTAAGCAACGATACTGCAGCTTTTGTCAATTTAGCTTATTACACCAAATCTGATTTTAAACCAAATTTTGGATTAAAGAACAGTAATGGCAACTACTCAATGAGCCTTTCACAAGGTTATTTTCGTGATGATGATGATAATTGGATCAAAAAAGAACCTGAATTACGAGTAAACTTTGGGGAAAAAATTGGACAGTCTCCATTTAACTATAGTGTTGGAGCAGTTTACGGTAAATGGGTTGATAATTATAAGACTAGTTGGCACCAGGATTACTCAATTTATTTTAGTCGCGACCCGATTGAAATAAATCATACTACCAAGTTATATCTTGGGACTGGCTTTGAATGGGTTCAGGAAAGCTATAATAAGTCTACACAGGAAATTTTCCGGTACGATGCAGTCGTAACCAAGGAGTTTGCACCTCGCTTTAGTTCTTGGGTAGGGTATCATTACTATGATAAAGAGATGAATTTATTTGATTATGATGTTCCTGATTTAAATAAACAACTTGATGTAGGTTTTCACTATAAAATTGACAAAATGAACGCTATTACTTTCAATCAAAGCTATGACATGGAAAATCATCAAATTTTTGATCAGGACTATACTTGGAATCGTGATCTACATTGTTGGCAGGTCGATATTACGTATCGAGCTAAACGGGGAGAACTTAAGTGGTTATTAACTACCAAGCAATGGTAAATCCAAAGGAGAATTGCTTTGAATAGTCACCTGATGCAAGTTATTAATGAATTTGATAAGCAAAAAATTTTAGTCATTGGAGATGTGGTGGCTGATATATATTTACAAGGCAAGATATCACGTATTTCTCGTGAAGCACCAGTGTTGGTTTTAGAGCATACTGGAGAAAAAATAGTTCCTGGCGGTGCTGCTAATGCTGTTCATAATACTGCAACATTAGGTGGTCAGGTTTACGCAGTCGGAATTATTGGTGATGACAGTGCAGGTATTGGCTTAGCGGGTACGCTGCAGGAAAAAGGAGTTATCACTGCAGGATTGGTTCGTGATGGTGAACGTTCTACAATTACTAAGACCCGGGTAGTAGCTGGTGGATTGGCTACTGTAAGTCAACAGGTCGTTCGTATAGACCGGGAATCCAAGACCCCTGTATCATCCCAAACAGAACAATCACTTCTTAAATATATAAAAGGAATGATCCAACAAGTTAGCGGGGTTGTAATGAGTGATTATGGAAGTGGAACAATATCTGCTGATATTCGGGCTTTCATTATTGAAAAATGCCGCCAACTGAATATTCCATGTGTGGTTGATTCACGGTATGATATTTTAAAATTTACCGGTGTGGGATATGTTAAACAAAATGAGGCTGAAGCCGCTGCTGCAGCCAATATGGACATCATTAGTGAGAGTAATATACTTGATGCAGGAAAACTGCTGCTTGACAAACTGCAAGCAGACGGTGTATTAATTACCCGCGGTGGTGAGGGGATGAGCCTCTTTGAAGCCAATGGTGCCGTGCATCATATACCGGTTACAAATCGCAGTGAGGTTTTTGATGTAAGTGGGGCGGGTGATACGGCGGTGGCAGCCATGATTTTGGCCCTTGCAGCCGGAGCGGCTCCTGTACTAGCTTGTCAGTTGGCTAATTTTGCTGCTGGGATAGCGGTCAAAAAACTTGGAACTGCAACTGTAACGGCAGCGGAATTAAAACAAGCGATCGGAGATTACTATGATCATTGTGAGAAATAAAGCAGCTCAGTTAGGAGAACAACTAAAAAATCAAGGAAATAAAGTAGTGTTTACGAATGGGTGTTTTGATATTCTGCATGCTGGTCATGTACGCTATTTAAATGCTGCTAAACAGTATGGCGATTGTTTGGTACTTGGATTGAACAGTGATGATTCAGTACGAAAACTTAAGGGGCCGAGCCGACCTATTAACAATGAAAGTGATAGAGCAGAAGTGATAGCTGCGTTAAAAGCAGTGGATTATGTAATTATTTTTGATGAAGCGACGGCTGAGCAATTAGTCAGTGAGCTGAAGCCTGATATTTATGTAAAAGGCGGCGATTATTCAGTTGAGACATTACCTGAAGCAAAAGTCGCTGCTGCATATGGCGGACAAACAGTTCTAATACCTTTAGTTGAGGGACGTTCCTCAACAAGGATAATTGACAAAATAGCCAATCAGAAATAGCCATTGGCTAAAGGTAGGATGACATGATAAATAATATTCTTGTCGTAAAAATGAGCGCTATTGGTGATGTCATTCATGCATTACCTGTATCCTATGCACTGAAAGAATCTTTTCCCCAAGCAAAAGTTACTTGGGTTGTTGAAAAGGCAGCATATGATCTGCTTACTAATAATCCATATATAGATCAGGTTCTTCTATTTGAGAAGAATAAGTTTCGTTCTGTAGGAGGGCTTATGAGAAATCTGCCCTCTTTTTCCGCTATTTTAAAGCAAGGTAATTTTGATGCTGTATTAGATCTTCAAGGCTTGGCTAAGAGTGCTGCAATTGCTTATTTAAGCGGAGCTAAAACTAAATTGGGATTCTGCAATATGCGTGAATTTAGTCATTTGGTTAGCCGCCCAGTATGCGGTCCTAATCAAAATGGACATGTCGTAGAACGATATCTTGATGTTGCCCGAGAACTTGGATGCAAGGTAAGGGAAGTTAAGTTTCCAGTGCACATTACCGATAAGGAAAAAACAGCTGCTGTGCAAATTCTTAAGCAGGCCGGTATGAATATCGATAAATCCTATGTCATTTTAGCTGTGGGCGCAAACTGGCCTAATAAACGCTGGCCAACTTTGCATTACGCACAGTTAGTGAATTTACTGTATGAGAATAATGTTATCCCGGTAATTATTGGAGGATCTGGAGATAAACGCTTAGCTGATGAGATTATCGCAGCAGCGAATATTCCGCCAGTCGATTTAACCGGAAAAACTACATTGAAACAGTTGGCTTACATCATAAAAAAAGCTAAGGTTTTAGTTGGTGGAGACACAGGGCCAATGCACCTTAGTGTTGGAATTGGTACACCAGTAATTGCTTTAATGGGACCGACCGATATAAAGCGCAATGGCCCCTATGGAACTGGTCATATTGCATTACAAGTGAGTACTTTATGTAGTGGCTGTTGGAAACGTCAATGCCCGCAACAAAAGGATTGTTTAGGTGCAATAACTGTGCCTGAAGTTTATGAGTCAATTACAACATTATTGAGGTAGGAAGACCATGATGATTGCAGCAAATGAGATAAACAAAATATTGGTAATAAACCTTGCGTTTATTGGAGATGTAATATTATCTATTCCATTAACTCGTGCACTTCGTGATACTTACGCTTCTGCCCGGATTACAATGCTTACGGTGCCGCTGACTGCACCAATAGCGGAATTAAATCCTTTTATTGATGAGGTTCGAATTTATGACAAAAAAGGAAGTCATAAAGGAATTATCGGTGGTATTGAATTAATTCGTGAACTGCGAAATGAAAAATATGACTTAGCTGTTTGTATGAATTTTGCAGTTCGTGGCGCAATTGTCGCATGGGCATCGGGTATAAAATATCGAGTTGGGTATGATGCACAAAATGCGAAGTGGTTTCTCACTCATATTGCTAATTCACACCGTGAAACGATTACACACGAGACTCATAATCATCTTGCTGTCCTTAACCCTTTAGAAATAGTTGCTCAGGATACTAGTCTTAGTCTAAAGAAAAAAACAGATGTGCAGAGAAAAATAATGGATCTTCTCAGTCTTTCGACAAGTAATCCGGTAGGTATAATCTGCCCAATTGGGAGCTACCCTTTAAAAAGTTTACCTACAGAAAAGTATATAGAAATCATAAAGCAACTGCGTTCTAAGGCTGATATTTATCTTATAGGTAGTCGGACAGAGAAAGTTATACTTGATCAGCTTGCAGTCGAAGCAGGAATTACAAGTGACAGAGTGTTGGCAGGTACGCTAAGCTTACCAGAATTAGTTGAGTTTATCAGATTAGCAAAATTCATGATTACGGTTGATACTGGTCCATTGCATATCGCTCAAGCTGTTGGTACACCTGTTATTGCGGTTTTTGGTCCCACGGATCCGCGTGTATGGGGGCCACGGGGGAAAAATGACGTACTAATTTATGAGCCGGTAGACTGTTCTCCTTGTTGGGGCAGGAAAGAATGCTTGGAACATCAATGTATGATGAGAATTGATTCTCAGAAAATAGTTAGAGCAGTAGAAGCAATACTGCGATAATTAGATATCGAGGTTTTTTATGTTTAAAAAATTAGCAGTTTTAATTTTAACTTATAATGAAGAAAAAAATATCGTAGATTGTATTAGTACTGTAAAGTTTGCTGACGAAGTTATCGTTGTTGATTCAGGAAGTACAGATCGTACCGTTGAGCTTGCAGAAAGCGTTGGAGCAAAAGTCGTTTATCAGGCGATGACACAGGGATTTGCGGCACAGCGAAATTTCGCACTTACTCAAACTGATTCGGACTGGGTAATGTATTTAGATGCAGACGAACGCGTTACAGCGGATTTGGCTAACGAAATAAAGCCTATTGTACAAAGTGATGATAAAGCTGGCTATGAGATACTACGAATGAATATTGTTTTTGGCAAAATGGTTAAATATGGAGGCCATTCGCCAGACTATTCGTTAAGACTTTATCCCCGATGCGCAATTCGCTGGGAAGGTACTGTACACGAACAGGCTATAGTTAGCTTGCCGATTAAGCGCCTAAAAAATGTCATGCATCACCATACTTATACTGATTGGGATCGCTATTTTTTTAAATTTAATCAATATACAACGCTGATGGCCAGGCAAATGCATGAAAAAGGAAAACGCGCAAAATTTACTGATATTACTTTAAGACCAGGGTTTGCGTTTTTTAGATTTTATATTTTGAAGTCGGGATGGCGTGATGGAAAAATTGGATTTATCTTTGCGGTATTGCACGCTTTCTATACAATGGCCAAATATGTTAAGCTAGAATATTTGCAGAAAGCGAGGCCAAAAACAACATGAAATTTGCAATTATGGAGTCTGTTGTAACACCTGGAGGGCATGAAATAGATTATGATCGGATGTTGGTTGAAGAACTTACTGCGCTTGGGCACGAAGTTGAGTTTTATGTTCCTGAGGGGCATGAGTTCAAATGGAATTACGGTGTACCTGTTCATTATGTAGCTGGCGCAGGAGTATCTTATGCGGGTGTTAAAGGCCTAAAAAAGATGTGGTTTTCCGCAAAACGTGAATTCAATCGCCAACGCTGGTACAAAGCACTCTATGAGCATGCCTTAGAAAAACAGTTTGATGCTATTATTTTTCCTTCTGCGACATATCGATATTTAAGAGCATTGGGAATAAGCTCTTTGCGTAAATCACCTGTGCCAGTATTATTTATTATTCACGGCCTGACACCAAAAGAAGCCGTGCGCTTATATGAAAATGCTGATAAAGTCAAACATCTTGATCACATAAGAATTGGTGTGCAAACCTTTGCCGAAGATTCTTTGAAAACGACATTAAATAATGTTAAGTTCTTTTCACCACCAAACTATATTCCACGAGACATCCAGGTTGAACCTATTCAAGCAATTCCAGAAGTTCTAAAGTTGGGTTTTTTTGGCCAGTATCGCAAGGAAAAGAACTTGGAATCCTTTCTCGATGTATATATAAATTGTGATTTTAAACGGCCTGTCAAATTACTAGTACAAGGAGCTACGCAATCAGTAGAAGATGCGCACGATTTTGAACGAATTATTCAAAAATACGCACACTTCGCCGACTCGATTGAGTTCTGGCATCGTCCGTTGATAGGAAGCGAGTGGCAAGCTGGAATCGCGCAAATCGATACACTGGTTATGCCATATGGTACCGAGCGTTATCGCTATCATACCTCAGCTATGTTATCAACCGCAATTGGTTTTCATAAATCAGTTATTATTGCAGATATCGTAAATCCCGAAGTGTTGCAAAAGTATGATATCGGGGCTTCGTTTAGAGGGGGCGATATGGTACAATTTAAAGATGCTTTGGAAAGGTTCGTAAATACCTTTAATGAAAAGTATTCTGTTTATTCTCAGGAGTTGGACAGGGCTTATGCTGATTTTGCTCCGCGTAAGCTGGCCCAGAACATTGTGAACTTGGCCAGATAATCAGACAGGAGGTGAGGACGCTGTACTCTAATATACTAGTCATTAATTTGATGCATATCGGAGATCTGTTACTGGTAACTCCGGTTTTGCGAACTCTACGTACTAACTATCCTAAAGCACGCATTTCGCTGCTCGCTGATGCTAAATTGCGTGATTTAGTTAAATATAACCAAAATATTGATGAGCTTATAGAAATTGATAAAAAAGGGTATCATAACAAGCTAACTAATTATCTTAAGTTTGTTGGAGAAATCCGGGCGCGTAAGTTTGATCTGGTAATCAATTTACATGCTAATGAACGCGCGTCCTTTATTGCTGCTTTTAGCGGAGCAAAGAAAATAGTTGGTTATTCGACTTTCGGATTAGGTTTATTCTTTGATCAAGTTATGGAAAATCGCAAAGCCGTCAAACATCAAGTGCATGCTCATTTTGATGTTCTTCGTGAGTTTTTAGGGATCACAGATTTTGATGATCGTGGTATTGAAATGTGGCTGGATGACAAAGCAGTGCATGCTGCTGAACAAATATGGTCAGAGGTTTTTCCAACTGCGAACGTTCAGAATCAAAAACAATTGAAAGTTGTAGGATTAAACATAGGGGCCAGCTGGCCGACCAAACGTTGGCGCAATGAATATTACGCTGAGTTAGCTGATAAACTGATCGAATTGGGTTACGGCGTTGCTTATTTTGGCGGGCCAATGGATCAGGAATTAGTTGATCAAACAGTGGCAATGATGAAAAACAAAGAGCATGATCAGTTAAAAATATTTACTGGAAAATTATCTTTGCTCGAGCTAGCCGCACTTCTTAAAAAATGTGCTGTTCTTGTCACGAATGACTCTGGGCCAATGCACGTTGCGGTAGCGATGGATGTTCCGTTAGTGACTATGTTTGGTGCATCACCTGTCCCAGGTTTTTATCCTTACAATAATAGAAGCATTTTAATTAAGACACCGGTTGATTGCCATCCTTGTGGAGTTCATCACTGTGATACCCATGAATGTATGAAGGTTATTACGGTTGACACTGTGATGAAATATACATTGCAATTACTCGAAAAATATGGTGATAAAGCTGGCGATGTTTCTCGTGCGCCAGGTCATTATCAGTGTCAGATCGTTGAATTGAAATAATAATAGGAGGCAGATAACTATGCCTTTTAATCGAATTATCCAAGAGCACATTCAAGTAATTGAAACATTGGCTCAGACTTGTATAACCGAGCTTGATGAAGCGGCAAAAATATGCAGCAATGCGTTAGCAAATGGACATACTCTTTATTTCTGTGGTAACGGTGGAAGCGCAGCTGACTGCCAGCATTTAGCAGCAGAGTTTGTTGGTAGATTTGTTAAAGAACGACGCGGGTTGCCCTCGATTGCATTAACGACCGATACTTCTATTCTAACTGCTGTAGGAAATGATTACGGTTATGATCAAGTTTTCGCCCGGCAAGTTGATGCTCTAGTAAGAGAAGGGGATGTTGTCTTTGGACTATCTACTTCAGGGAATAGCAGAAATGTTGTTTTAGCTCTGCAAAAGGCCAAAGAGTTAGGAGCAGTAACAGTCGGAATGACAGGCAAGAACGGTGGTCAAGTCGCTGAAACAGCTGCGATTTGCTTAAAAGCTCCTTCTAGCGTAACGGCTAGAATTCAGGAGGCGCACATATTACTCGGCCACATGCTTTGTGAATATATCGATGAGGTGTCCTCAGATGTACAGGAACTTTAAGGCAATAAAGGCTTTTGTTGAAAGTGGTATTTCTGCTTGTTCGGTGCTGGTAATCGGCGATGTCATGCTGGACAAGTACTACTTTGGTGAAGTAAAGCGAATATCTCCAGAGGCTCCAGTTCCAATAACGCGTGTACTAGAAGAAAAAGAAACCCTTGGTGGTGCGGCCAATGTTGCGCATAACTTAGCGCTATTAGGCTGTAAAACCTATCTTGCTGGTGTAGTAGGCAATGACCATCACCGTGATAGCTTGAATCGAATACTAGACTCCAAAGGAGTTGACTATACTGGGCTTATCTGCAAAAATGGCCCAACTACTACCAAACTGCGCATTATTGGCGGTCATCAGCAGATGCTGCGTCTTGATTTCGAGGAGACTGCGCCTATTGATTCCGAAATAGAACTGAAACTGAAAGCCTATGTTGACAGTTTGATTGATCAGAAAATTAGCAGTGTGATTATTTCTGATTATGCAAAAGGCATATGTACGCCGACTTTTTGTCAGTATGTTATTGAAAAATGTTCTAAGAATAATGTTCCAGTCATTATTGATCCTAAAGGCACTAATTGGCAGAAATATTCAGGAGCAGCTTATATAACACCTAATTTAAAAGAGTTAAATGAAGCTGTTCATATACACGTGCCTAATAATGATGACGAAATCAAAAAAGCTGCCTCAGCGATGAAGCGGCGTTTGCGGATTAAGAATATTCTTGTCACGAGATCTGAAAAAGGGCTAAGTCTTATCGGGAATAAACGGTCAGTGCATATTCCTACTAAGGCTCAAGAGGTTTTCGATGTATCAGGTGCGGGGGATACTGTTATTGCTGTTTTAGGCGCTGCATTAGCTGGGCAGCTTGATCCTGTAGATGCAGCATATCTTGCCAATTTAGCTGCAGGAGTCGTTGTTGGTAAACTCGGAACATATGCGATAAATCGCAATGAGTTGATTGAAGCCTTAATAAGGGAGGAAGACAAACTATGATTATTGTAACTGGAGGAGCCGGTTTCATCGGTAGTAATCTGGTAAAAGGTTTAAATGAGCAAGGCTATAACAACATATTAATAGTCGATGATTTGGATACAGGTGAAAAATTCAAAAATCTAATCGGCTTACGTTATTTAGATTACCGTCATAAAGACGATTTTATTCGTGAGATTGAGGAGGGCGTGTATAACGGAAGCAATATCGAAGCCGTGTTCCATCAGGGAGCTTGCTCTGATACCATGGAATATGATTGTAATTATATGATGGAAACGAACTATGACTATTCGAAAAGATTATTGCATTTTTGTTTAGACCATCGTATCGCCTTTTTCTATGCGTCATCAGCTTCTACTTATGGGAACGGCAAGAATGGTTTCCGCGAGGAAGATGGATGTGAGAGTGCGCTTAATATCTATGCTTTTTCAAAGCTCGCATTTGACCGTTATGTAAGACAAGTTCTTCCAAGCGCCAAAAGCCAAGTTGTTGGCTTAAAATACTTTAACGTTTATGGACCGCAAGAACAGCATAAGGGAAAAATGGCTTCGATCGTATATCAATTCTATCAGCAAATCAGAGAGAATGGCTATGTAAAATTGTTTAAAGGCATAGAAGGCTATGGGGATGGCGAGCAATTACGGGATTTTATTTATGTTAAAGATTTAGTAAAAATAAATCTATGGTTTTGGAAGACTGGTGCTGCCAGTGGGGTATATAACTGTGGGACTGGGCAGGCGAGTACTTTTAACGCTGTAGCTCAGGCTGTCGTTAGCTATTTTGGTAAAGGCCATATCGAATACGTCGATTTCCCAGAAGTACTCAAAGGTAAGTATCAAAGCTATACTCAAGCTGATCTGACTAAGTTATTAGCTGTTGGATATAACGAAGGATTTCATCCACTAGAGAAAGCAGTCCATGAATATTGCCAGTTTATTGATAATGGAGGGTATTATACCTATGAATAAGAGACCGGCCGTTTTCTTCGACCGGGACGGAGTATTAAATCACGATATCGGTTATCTTTATAGAAAAGAAGACTTTCAGTGGATTGATGGTGCCATACAAGCGATCAAATATTTTAATGATCATGGATATTGGGTTTTTGTTATTACTAACCAGAGCGGTGTAGCACGAGATTTTTATTGTGAGGCCGATGTTAGAACTCTTCACTCATGGATGAACCAGGAATTGGGAAGACATAATGCTCATATTGATGATTTTTATTATTGTCCCCACCATACAGAAGGAAAAATAGAACAATATCGCGCAGACTGTACTTGTCGTAAACCTAAACCAGGGATGATTTTAAAGGCTATTGCCGAGTGGCCGATAAACCTTAATAAATCTTTTATCGTTGGAGATCGAAAATCTGATCTTGAAGCAGCGCAGGCGGCAGGTTTATCTGGTTTTTTATTTAAAGGCGGCAATCTTTATGATTTTATTAAAGAGAGGTTGGAGCATGCTGCAATATAAAAATATATTGATACATTCTCTGGTGAATATTGGGGATGTCGTGCTGTCGACTAGTGCAGTTGCGCTGTTAAAACAAATGTGTCCAGATGCAAAAATCACAATGATGGTAAAGCCGTCAGCAGCTGAGGTCGTCTATAATAATTCTATCATTGATGAAGTCATTGTCTTCAAATATAAAGAGAAACAAAAGTCGTGGAGATCAATGTGGGAATTACTACAGGATATTCGCGGTCGAAACTTCGATTTAGTTATTACCTTTGATCGGAAGTTACGTCCAGCATTGCTTACTTTATTTGCAGGCATACCTGTGCGAGTAGCTCCGGATCGAATTTTTGATAATAAAGCTAGTTGGGTTACCAAATTCTATACCGATATTATTCATACCTCAGATGATTTTTTGAATACCCACCAGTCGCAACTTTTCCAGGACATTATCAAAGGATTCTTCAAGCGGCAAGGTAATGGTCGGCCAGTTATTGGGACAATAACAGAAGAACATAAGTTCAAAGCCGAAGTGTTATTGCAATCTTTGCCTAAAGCTAAAAAGAAGATTGCTCTATGTGTAAAAGGTACCTACTATTTAAAAAACTGGCCGCAGGAAAAGTTCGTAGAGCTAGTCAGAGAATTATCCAGTCGTTATGAGGCTGCCTTTTATATCGTTGGAGCTCCTGAAGACTACACTTATGCCGAAGAGGTCATTACTAAGTCGTCTGTACCAATAGCGAATTTTTGTGGCAGAACGAATTTGATCGATTATGCAGCATTAATGGAAATGAGTGATCTTCTTATTACTATTGATACCGGGGGAATGCACATTGCCGCCACAACGTCTGTGCCAATAGTAGGAATATTTCGGTGTGTATCAGAGAAAAGATGGTATCCACTCAATGAGCGCAGTGTGGCGGTAACAATACGAAAGCAAGACTGCCCGCAGGTCGAGAGTCCAGAAAACTGTCCTATGAAATATTGTGTTGAAGAGATAAGTGTTGCTCATGTCTTAAACGAGGTAAATAGACTACTGGAAAAATAAATCCGTGTATTAATGCTTGAGAGGAGAAAGTCTATTGCACAAACAAAAATTGCTTAGGATCATGGAGATTTTTCCCTTCGCAGGTTGGGCTGGTACAGCGCAACATGTATATAATCTCATATCATGGTTAAAAAGAAATGGTCATCATGTCGAACTCATAACAAGAGATCTTCCCATATCCGAGCGGTTTGAGAATGTGTGTAAGGTGCATAGATTGTCTCTTTCTAAAGACGCTATTAGCGCTCGGTGGATTCCTTATCTGGTAAGGGTAATAAAAGACAACCGAATCGATATTATCCATACCCATGGTGGTAAAGATACTTGGATGGCGCTCGTTGCTTCGACAATTGCAGGACGAGGTGTGGTTGTGGCGACGAGGCATGATAAAAATAGACAAGTAAAAAAAGATTTACTTCATCAATGGTTTTATAAAAAGCTTGGGGCTTCAATATGTGTTTCAAAAAACTTGCAGGAAAAATTCTTACAAGACAACCCATATATTGCTGAAAGAAAGGCTCCTGTGGTATATAACGGTATTGATGTTAACGAATTTAATCATAAAAGCCAGGATACCACATTAAGAGAGTCAAAGAGAAATTCACTCGGACTAACGAAAGAGCATTGTCTATTAGGTTTTTTTGGCCGGATTCATCCGCAAAAAGGCGTAGATGTTGCAATAGAATCTCTCGGGATTTTAATTAGAAGATATCCCAAATTACACCTTGCCATATTTGGCGATGTAGATGATATTAACTTTCTGAATGCGTTGAAAGTGAAAATTTTACATTTGGATTTGGCTGAGAATGTCACCTTTAATGGGTTTCAGAAAGATGTTTCCACATGGATGAATGTTATAGATATCTTGGTGTTTCCATCTGTTGGTCCAGAAAGTTTTGGCTTAGTCTTATGCGAAGCACTAGCCGCGGCAAAGCCTGTTGTTACTACGATCACAGGTGGTCAAAAAGAGATCATAGATGATAGTGTAAACGGATTATGGGTTAAAACAGGCTCATCACAAGATTTAGCTCTTAAAATAGAAAAGTTAATTAATGATAAGCAATTATGTCACCGACTTGGGGAAAATGGAAAGAGAGTAGCCCAAGAGCGCTTTTCTCTAGAGTATATGGGTTTAAATACGGAAAAGATTTTTTATGAGCTTGTGAATAGCAAGTGAAATATTTATGTAGGGAATGAATGGTTATGTTTAAGATTGATAATTTGGATAAAGCAATTTATTATATGCTTCTTTTTTTTGCCTTTACATCAAGTATTTCTATTGCTGGAGGTAATATAGCCATTATTTGTGCTTCAATTCTAGGAGTTGTAAGACATGGTATTAGTCCTGTAAAACCCAATTGGGATAGAGGATTGATTTTCGCAATAATAATTTTTTTATTTTCCGTATTATTGTCCTCTATTTTTGCCCATGATTTACTTATAAGCTTAAATAGACTATGGACATATTTCTATCGATTCTTCCCATTTTTTTTAGCAACCATATTTATCAGAGATAAGCAGCAAGTTCGAGCAATAATAACATTGATGGTAATCTCTATACTGATCGCTGATGTGTATGCACTTGGTCAAGGTATCCAGGGAAATTATCGTGCTTCTGCATTTAGCTCTCATCCAATGGCTTTTGCGGGATATCTCATACAAATGATTCCACTGATGTTAGTATTGGGGGTGGAAGATAGTTCAATTAGTAATGAAACTAAAACCTTTATGCTTATTGCTTTATTATTTTCATTTGCGGCTTTGATTCTTAATGGTACGCGTGGCGCTTGGATTGCAATAGTTATCGTACTACCAATATTTGGATTTATGAGCAAGAATAATCGTAAGGTAATCATTATTTTGCTAACCTCATTAGCCTTGTTTACGGCAGTAGCTATAAACAATCCCGCCATCTATAATAGAGTTCTAACGATTGTTGATATGCAGTATCAGTCTAATTCGGAAAGACTATTATTATGGTCTAGTGCATGGCATATGTTTAAAGATCATCCTTTAACAGGTGTGGGGGCAGAAAACTTTGCCGAGCAATATCACAATATCTATATATCACCTCATGCAAAAGAACGTGATTTAGGCCATGCTCACAACAATTATTTACAAATACTAGCAGAGACTGGTATTATTGGATTTGCTTCATTTGCGTACTTATTTGGATACATATTATTTACTTCATATCAAAGATATATGTTGGGGAGTAAGTGGGCTTTTGCCGTATTTCTCGTTACTATAAGCTTGTTAGTTCAAGGATTAACGGAATTTAATTTTGGCAATTCTGGGGTAATTAAAATGTATTGGTTTACTTTGGGATTATTATTTGTAAAGGAAGTTTGAATAATTGTTGACAATTGTCCGAATCGTGCAAACTAAAACATAAATTGCCAAAAGGAATGTGTATAATTTTGTAGAATATTAGAATATTCAAAGACACTTCCAAGAATGGCGGAGGGGACTATTGTTGTGACTAGCAAAATAATTAATACTGATTTAAACTTTAATGCTATTCGAATTACATTTTTTGAAAAGTATACTTCGTTCATATTGCCAGTAATTTTAATTTTTGCGGACTATATTGCACTTTTAGTTGGAGAGGGTGTCGCCTTTTTTCTAAGAGACTCTATTGTTCCGCTTTTTTTGTCGAATTTTGAAATGCCTGATATTTATGTGTATATAGTTATTCCGCTTATATTCTTGTTTTTTTTACACTTTGACCGTATGCATATACGAAGAATGCCATTTTGGCAAATGACCGAGAAATTATTTAAGGCTAGTACTTATGCGGTGCTATCTATTATTGTAATCATGTATTTTGCTGGAGTTACTAAGGAAGTTTCTCGCATATTCATATTTTTACTCTGGGTTTTTAGTTTTTCATCTTTGGCTATTGTTCGATATTCCTTAAAGAAGATACTCAATAAGTTAGGTCTTTTTCAGCTACCCGTTATTCTGATTGGTGCGGGTAAGACAGCCGAACTTTTATTAGCCTCTTTCCATCAAGATGCTGGTCTTGGGTATAAAGTTGTCGGTGTTATCGAAGATAATCCAAGTGCGTCAATAAAAACGCGATTTCCTATTATTGGAACATTTGTTAATGCAGAAGATGCGATTAAGCGATCTGGAGTAAAAAATGTTATTATAGCGGCGCCTGGAATTGGGAGAGAAAAGCTATTGAATCTAATACACCGATTGCAGCCACATGTCAGAAAGATAGCCTTTGTGCCTGATTTATTTGGAGTTCCGGTAAGTAGTATGGAGCTAGAGACTTTATTCAATGAAAAAACCGTGTTACTTAAAGTGCGAAATAATCTGGCTAATATTTATAATCGACTATTTAAGTATAGCTTTGATTTTCTTAGTAGTTTAGTTGGATTTATTGTAATACTGCCACTTGTGGTACTGTTAGTTGCATTGATTTATATCGATTCCCCTGGTCCTGTTATTTTTAGACATATACGGGTTGGAAAAGATGGCAAATCTTTTCCTTGCTATAAATTCCGCACCATGGTTCCAAACGCTCAAGACGTACTCAGGAGTTATTTAGAAGCAAATCCAGAGGCTCGAGAAGAGTGGCAACGGGACTTTAAGTTAAAGAAAGATCCTCGCATCACGCGCGTAGGATGCTTTTTACGTAAGACGAGTTTAGATGAACTTCCGCAAGTACTCAATGTTTTACGGGGTGAAATGAGCTTAGTTGGGCCTAGGCCCATTATTCGGGAAGAGGTGCTTAGATATGGGGATTACATTCATGATTACTATATGGTACGCCCGGGTATTACAGGAATGTGGCAGGTGGGCGGTCGTAACGATATTGACTATTCTGAACGAGTAAAGATAGATTCCTGGTATGTGAGAAATTGGTCAATATGGTTGGACTTAGTGTTGCTGATGAAAACCGTTCAGGTTGTTTTGGCAAGAAAGGGTGCTTATTAGGGCTAAATCATGTGATGTGTGTAGCCTTAGTTTGTGTTTTTTACAATTGACTTTTAGGAGGTAAACTATGAGCCTTAGTTATAAAGAAGAATGGACTAGTATAATTAAACCCAATAATGGGTGGTTCCAAATAAATCTAAAAGAACTATGGCAATATAGAGATTTGATATTAATGATGGTCAGACGTGACTTTGTTGCGTTTTACAAACAAACTATATTAGGACCATTATGGTTTTTCCTACAACCTTTGTTAACTACTATTGTTTTTACTGTTGTTTTTGGGCAAATTGCCAAGTTGCCAACAAACGGATTGCCGCAGATACTTTTTTATTTGTCAGGAACTATTATGTGGAATTATTTTTCATCTTGTTTAAACACCACGGCAAATACTTTTGTGGCAAATGCAGGGATTTTTGGTAAGGTGTATTTTCCAAGGCTTGTCATACCTATGGCTGCAGTGATTACCAATATGTTATCTTTCGGAATTCAATTTATACTCTTTTTAGTCTTGCTAATATTTTTTCTTCATAACGGTGCACTCATAAGCCCCAATTTCTGGATTTTAGTTACTCCCATATTACTCATACAATTAGCATGCTTAGGGTTAAGTTGTGGTATTATTGTGTCCTCTATGACAACGAAGTATCGGGACTTGAGTTTATTAGTTTCTTTTGGCGTTCAGCTTTGGATGTATGCTACACCAATAGTATACCCTGTATCAATGGCGTCAGGTTTTATGAACTGGGTCTTAATTTTCAATCCAATGACCGCAATTGTTGAGATTTTTCGGTATGCTTTTCTTGGTGGTCAGATGATTCCACTGTGGTATTGGGGGATGAGTGGAACAATTACTATCGTTTTCCTAATATTTGGAGTTGTTTTATTCAGTAAAGTAGAAAAAAACTTTATGGACACAATCTGATAAGTGAGGTTTTTATGTCAAATATAGTTATAAAAGTTGAAAGTTTATCCAAACAATATCAACTGGGTACTATTGGCTCTGGTACTTTATACCGTGATATTCAAAGCTTGTGGGCTCGCGTTAATGGAAAAGAAGATCCTAACCTACAAGTTGATAAATGGGATGCATCGCAATTAGATAGTAACAAATCTTTTTGGGCTTTAAAGAACGTTTCATTTGATATAAAGCAAGGGGATATAGTAGGCATTATTGGTCATAATGGTGCTGGAAAATCTACATTACTCAAAATATTATCACGTGTTACCGGTCCTACAAGCGGTTTAATAAAAATTAAAGGACGGATCGCTAGTTTGTTAGAAGTGGGGACAGGCTTTCATCCTGAACTAACAGGGAGAGAAAATGTTTATCTAAATGGTACGATTCTTGGAATGCGCAAGGTAGAGATTGATCGAAAGTTTAATGAAATAGTTGAATTTGCTGAAATAAGTAAGTTTATTGATACTCCTGTTAAAAGGTATTCCTCGGGGATGTATGTAAGGTTGGCTTTTTCGGTGGCAGCGCATTTAGATCCTGAGATTCTTATTGTTGATGAAGTATTGGCAGTAGGAGATGCTGCTTTTCAAAAGAAGTGCTTAGGAAAAATGCAAGATGTGGGTAAAGAAGGGCGAACAGTATTATTTGTTAGTCATAATATGCAAGCAATCCGACAGTTATGTCACAGATGTATTCTGTTAAAGAAAGGGGAAATATTCCTTGATAGTGATGTATATAGCGTAATTGATCAGCATTTAGAGACGGATCTAATAACAAACCTAACAGAAAATCTTTCTGAAATAATATCTACTTTACCAATAGATCCTAGCTTTCGATTAAATAGTGTTAATTTATTTCAAGATGGAAAGATGGTTGTAGGTAATGTAAAAAGTGGATCTACACTAGAAATTCAAATAGGCTACGAAATCTTAAGGCAAGAGACCGGGTTAAGAGTTTTTATCGATTTATGTGATGCGACAGGTGAAATGATATTTAGAAGTTTTCACGATGAAGATAACGACGGCATTCCTATTGTAACTTCAGGGAAGTATGTTTCCACGGTAGTGGTCCCCAAAGACTTCTTGGGACCAACAACATACCAATTGTACATTCGGGCTGGGATTCATAATGTTCGATCATGCTTACCTAATGGCATAAAAATCTTACTAAATGTCCATGCAACTGGAATGTATAATCGTGCATATGTAGGGGATACATTTCGTGGTAAAATAGCTCCGATATTAAAGTGGATAACTGATAAAGACGTTGACAATGGCGAAAGGAATGTTATGTAAAATGGGCTGCAATATTCTTAATCGTATTCTTAGAAAGGTTAGCAATTTAGCTACAAAAAATGAAAAATCTAAAATAATTAATAAAGGGAAAAAACGGAATTTATACCAAACTAAATACGGGGATTATTTTTGGCTTAATGATGAAGGATATATCGATAAATGTATAAAGGAAACTGGCATTTTTGAACCTCATAGTACTAATGTAGTAAAAAAACTAATTAAACAAGGTGATGTAGTTTTAGATGTAGGAGCAAATATTGGTTATTATACTGTATTATTGTCAAGATTAGCCGGTGATAGTGGAAAAGTTATTTCTTTTGAACCAACTCATCATTATAGAGAAATTCTAAAAGCTAACATTAAGGCAAATAATATAAAAAATTGTACAATTATGGATTTTGGACTATCTAAGAATAACGATGAATGCGAAATATCTATTGGTCAATCTTCCGCTACAATGCATTGGGTAGACGATAGTAGCCCTTTGAAAACTGAAAAAATAGTACTTAAAAAATTGGATGAGATAGCAGAGAAACTAGGTGTTAATAGGATTGATTTTATAAAGATCGATGTGGATGGTCATGAGCCAGCATTTTTTGAAGGGGCATGGAGAAGTATTGAAAAGTTTAAACCAATAATTATGTTAGAAGTAAATCATGCTAATTACTTGGATTATGGAGTCACTGCTTGGGATTTTTATGATTTATTGAAAAAGCATAAATTTTTTATATACTCTGAAGAGAATCTAACTGAAATCAAGAGCAAAAACCAATTTTTAATTTTATGCGGTAACTTTTCATACAGTGCTAATATTATTATTTCCAAGGAAAACATTTGTATTTAGTATGCTAAAAATATTTGATTGGATAAACAGCGTAACCCCCAGGGCTTAATCTGAATTTTTTTAGATTCCATATTATGATAACTATAAGTAAGCGAGACATTGGAGGATATATATATTGATAAAATTTAATCAACTGTGGAAGAGCTCTGAGTTTGGACTGGTTATAGATTGGAATTTTCATACTAATAATCGATGGGTTAGTGCACTTACTCCATATTTAGTAAATGCATTAGTCGAAGAATTCCGGCCTATTATCATATCGTCTCAGTTAGAATATGAATTACATAAGAGGAAAATAAAATATATTGTATCGATGGAACCTGGATGGGCTGCTCCTAAGATAGTTTATGATAAAAAACAAAGGCATGTGGTAGGAGTTTTTGTTAGTGATCCTCATAATAAAACAGATTGGTTTCAAAGTTACGTTGAAAAAAATGATATTTCTTTTGCATTTTCGCTATATAATAAGCCTTTTTGGCGACACTTTCCTAACTTTATGAAAAGTAAGTTCGTGCATATGCCGTGGGCAATACCTGATCAGTATATTTCGCACCATGAAATTTCCGTTAGAAATAGTGAGGTAGTTATTTTTGGAGCTAAAAATAGTGATGCTTATGACATAAGGAATTGGTGTCGAGAGCAGGCTGGTGTAGTAAATTACGACTTGTCTGGAGTCGAGAATAAGCAATTATCTGATGAAGAATATTTTCATTGGCTAACAACTTTTGATGCAATTATTGCGGCAGGGTCATCGAATCCTATTTATGATTTAGTAACCCCGAAATACTTTGAAATAGCAGCTTCAGGAGCGTTACTAGTCGGTCAGTTTTGTGAAGACCTAACTATACTTGGTTTTGATGATAGTAATTCAGTTAGTTTTAACCAAGATAGTTTTTTATGTGGAATAAATAACTATAAGGATCAACCACAGAATTACTTAAGTATTAGAAATAATGCGAGGAGTCTTATAAAATCAAAACATAAAATTTCAGATAGAGTAAAGTTTATTAGAAATTTATTTTGTAGTTAGCCAAATTTTAGTAAGCTTGTAATTATGCAATTATGTTATGGATAAGATGCGATGTTATTTTATAACAGATAAAGATGAATTTACAGTTAATACTATAATATAAAGATATAACTTTCACCTCAGGTATAATTAAATTAAAGTAATTATAAGGAAGGGATGAAATGTGTAAGAATTTAAAAATTGCAATACATTCAGCTAATGATAATGATATTGATACTTTTGCACCACGTTGGTTAGAGCGGCTAGAGCAGAAGGGGATCGAAGTTTTAGTATTAGATTTTAGACAACAAAATATTATGAATATGATTAAGCAATGTGATGGGGCGATGTGGCATTGGCTTCATTCTCCAGAAGATAAACAGTATGCACCGAAAATTCTTCAAGCTATAAATAGGTTAGGTATACCTACTTTTCCAAATGTGGATACATGCTGGCATTACGATGAGAAAGTGTCTCAACATTATCTATTTAAAGCGGTTGATGCTCCCCACATTCCTTCGTGGGTTTTTTGGAATTATGATGAAGCATTAATTTTTATAGAAAATTGTACATATCCAATTGTTTTTAAATTATCAGTAGGTGCTGGGTCGGCAAATGTTCTGAAGCTTGATTCGTATAAAGAAGCGAAAATAATTATTGATAAAATTTTTCTGGAAGGGTTTTTCCCTTATACATTAAACGAGTTTGCTCATAAGTTCCAATTGAAAGTTAGGGATGTTTTTAGTAGGAACTTTTTAAGCCGTATCGTACAAGCGGTTAAATATATAATATTTGATGATTATCCCTCGATACCTGGATATTTTTTAATCCAAAAAAACTATGCTTATTTTCAGGAATTTTTACCTTATAATCAATACGATATCAGAGTAACGGTTATTGGTAACCGTGCTTTTGGATTTATACGGTATAATAGGCCGAATGATTTTCGTGCTTCTGGAAGTGGCTTAATTGACTATGATATAGAAAAAATACCACGAGAAGCTATTTTAATTGCACATTGTATATCTCAGAAGTTAGGCTTTCAAAGCATGGCTTATGATTTTCTATTAACATCAGATGGGAAGCCAGTAATAAACGAAATTAGTTATTGCTATGTAAATACTGCTGTCTACAACTGCCCCGGATATTGGGATAAGGATTTAGTTTGGCATGAAGGCAATATTTGGCCTGAATATGCACATATAGATGACTTTGTAATGCAAATTCAAAGTGGAGATAAAATATGAGAATAGCCTTTTTAACTCCTGAGTATGTATCAGAGAAAAATTTTGATGGTGGATTAGCTAATTATCTTTATCGTGTAAGCAAGGCGTTAAAATGTCAGGGGCACAATGTTGAAATATTTACTTACTCAGATGTTAATCAAATGATAATTCACGATGGTATTATAGTACACCGGATTTATACTAATAGATTAGTCACTTGGCTTCTGAGAAAAATTATTAGTAATAGGATATGCAATGTAAGCGAGTTTATTTTAAAAAGCTATTTCTTATATCGGCGATTTTTAGTGGAGCATTATAAAGAAAAATTTGATATAGTGCAGGCGGCAAGTTACAAGTTTCCGGGGCTGTTTGTTGCAAGGTCTAAGAAAGTTCCGGTTGTTACAAGAATTTCTAGCTTTGAGCCATTTTGGCGTGCGGCATGTGGAATTAGTTGTAGTATAGATCATATCTTATCGGAATGGTTAGAAATTACTCAAATGAAACACAGTAATGCAGTTTATGCTCCAAGCGGCTTATTATCATCAATCGTTTCAAAATATGAACCAATAAAAATTGATGTCATTCAACCGCCCTTTCGATTTCCGCAAAATTTAGAATGGGATGAGGGCGTATATAGGAAAAAGCTCGCAGGGAAAGACTATTTACTTTTCTTTGGTACTATCTGCCGAATGAAAGGCGTAGATTTTATATGGAAAAATTTGCCTAGAATGTTTAAAGAAAACGACGATATAGAATTTGTATTTGTGGGAAAAGGATGTCTCCCTGATTATTTTGATGATCTAAATCTTTACAAAAGGAGAATACATAAATTCGAGTCATTACAGCATACTCAACTTCTGCCTATAGTAAAAAATGCAAGAGCAATTGTTCTACCATCCATTATAGACAATCTTCCTAATGCTTGTCTTGAGTCAATGTATTTAAAAAAAGTTGTTGTAGCAACAAAAAATGCAAGTTTTGATGAAGTTATCGATGATGAAGTATCAGGATATTTAGTTGACTATAATAATGATGATGAGTTTTGCAGTTTAATATCAAGAGTATGTAATGCTCCTAGTGAAGAGTTAGATATGATAGGGAATAATGCATGCAATTCAATTAAAGAAAAACTTGATTGGAATAACCAAATAGATCAATTAATTCAATATTATAGAAGAAATATAAAGCAGTAAAAGTGTGTTAGTATGTAAAAAATTATATAATCAAAGAATTTACTTTAAAAATCATAATAAGGTTGATGTTTTACCAGGAAGCAAAAGCGTGCAGAAAAGTAGACTGATTTTATATATTGTTCGATACGCAGGTGATAAGTATGAAAATTTCGATAATTCTTCCAACCTATAATCGAGGGCATAATATACATATAGCTTTAAATTCGCTCATAAAGCAAAATTACCCACCGAATGATTTTGAGATTATTGTAGTGGATAATAACTCTAATGACAATACAAAAAGTGTCGTTTCGGACTATATAAAGCGACATGCTCCGCTGAGAATTAGCTATATATTCGAGCCTCGGCAAGGTTTAGTATATGCACGACACAAAGGGGCAGAGTATGCACAATATGAAATACTTGCCTATTGTGATGATGATGGAATTTACGATGAATGCTGGTTATTAGAAATATCGCGAGTTTTTTCTTATAATTCTGATATCTGTGCAGTCGGAGGTAAAATTGTAATAAAATGGGATGAGGAACCGCCAGATTGGGTTGTTAAATATGAACCCTTACTGGGGAAGATTGATTATGATGTAGGTGTGATTCTTCCAACAGGGTATTTTATTAATGGTGGTAATTTTAGTATAAAAAAAGATATATTATATAGACTTGGGGGGTTTAATCCTGACCAAATTGGCGATTGGTTAATTGGTGATGGAGAGACGGGATTATGTAGAAAACTCCATGAGGCAAAATGTCCTATTGGATGGAGTTCAAAGGCTTTAATGGAGCACTATCAAATTGTAAAAAAAAATGCAACTAAGCAGGATATAAAAAGAAGATTTATTAATAACGGTGTTGGTATACCTTATAGAATTTATGTAATTGAACGGAAGGGAATAATAGGATTGGCCTTAAATCTTTTTAAAGCATTCCTGCATATGTGCATTTGGACATTGAAAATGTGTCTAGGAATTGTTATAAGGAAAGATACTGCTACAAAATATGAGGCGACTTTTGAGTATTATTATCACTGGTGTCAATTTCCTTATACATGGCGTATTATGTCTGATCAGAAGTTCAGGAATGAATTGTTAAAAGATAATTGGATGTAAAAGTGAGGATTTTTATAAACATGGTAAAACATATTATGCATAACAATAACTTATTAGCTATTATTATAAAGAAAAACTTTGATATTGAAGGCATCCATTTTTTTACGCCTGATGATTTTTCACAACAACTGGCGTATATGCATCACCAAACCGGTAAAATTATTGAACCTCATATTCATAATCCTGTGCCAAGGCAGGTCCATTTTACCCAAGAGGTACTATTTGTCCGTAAAGGAATGCTGAGAGTTGATTTTTATGATGAGGAACAGAGGTATTTGGAAAGCCATATTCTTGAAGCAGGAGACATAATATTATTAGCAAGTGGTGGTCATGGTTTCGAGGTTCTGGAAGAGATAGAGATGATTGAAGTGAAGCAAGGCCCATATGCTGGCGAAAAAGATAAGACTCGCTTTATAGGAGCAATATGATCAGAAATTAATCTTAATAAAGAAAATGGTTATATAGTTTATCCAAGTAGTTTTTGTGAAGCTGATAGATGGCAGCATCTAGAGTAAGGGAGGCTTTATTTTGAGATATATCGTAACGGGTTCTGCTGGTTTTATTGGTTTTCATCTTAGCCATAGACTGTTAGAATTAGGACATAGTGTAGTAGGAATTGACAATTTGAATAATTACTATGATGTAAAACTTAAAGAAGACCGCAATGCTATTTTGAACGAATATTCAAATTACACTTTCAATAAGATTGATGTTGTTGATATTAGTGGATTAAAAAATGTATTCAAGAATACGAACCCAGATATTGTTATCCATTTAGCAGCCCAAGCAGGAGTACGGTATTCCATTGAAAATCCACATAGCTATGCTCACAGTAATTTAATAGGATTTTTAAATATATTGGAATGTTGTCGCCAACATCCAGTGTTACATTTGGTATATGCTTCATCTAGCTCTGTATATGGATCTAATGCAAAAATACCATTTTCGGAAGATGATAAAGCAGATTATCCTGTGAGCTTTTATGGGGCAACAAAGAAAGCTAATGAAGTTATGGCACATTCCTATAGTCACCTTTATAATATCCCTTGTACGGGACTAAGATTCTTTACTGTTTACGGTCCTTGGGGAAGACCCGATATGGCATATTTTTCTTTTGTTAAAGATATTTTACAAGGCAATACGATAAAAATATTTAATCATGGTAGGATGAAAAGAGATTTTACTTATATTGATGATATTATTGAGGGGATTATTAGCGTATGTAGATTGTTACCGAACGATAGGCAATTAGTAGATGGATTATCGAGAGTATATAACATTGGTAATAGTCAACCAGTTGTTTTAGAAGATTTTATTAGCGCAATAGAAAGAGCTTTAGGGCGTAAGGCCGTGAGAGAATATTTACCGATGCAACCAGGAGATATGGAGGCGACATACGCTGACGTGAGTGCATTAATGCGTGACACTGGATATAGACCTAATTCGCCCCTTGAGTTTGGCATAAATAATTTTATTACATGGTATTGCTCATATTATAGAAATAAGATATCGGGAACCTAGAAAGTTTTATGGTGGTTTATATGATTTTGGAAGATAATATTGATATTTTATTTCTGAGGGAGGATGAAAATGAGTTATGCAGTTCCAGTCAATGAGCCATTATTAGATGGAAATGAAAAAAAATACTTATGTGAGTGCATTGACACAAACTGGATTTCTTCAGAAGGACCATTTGTAAAACGTTTCGAAGATGAAATGGCAAATTTTACTGGGAGAAAATATGGAATTGCAGTTGCGAATGGTTCAGTAGCACTAGATGCAGCTGTAATTGCCTTGAATTTACAACCAGGAGACGAAGTTATTATGCCTACTTTCACCATTATATCTTGCGCTGCAGCGGTGGTGCGTGTAGGTGCTAAACCAGTACTTGTTGATTCAGATGCTTTAACTTGGAATATGGATGTAGAAAAAATTGAGGATAAAATTACTTCTAAAACCAAGGCGATTATGGTAGTACATATTTACGGATTACCTGTAGATATGGATAAAATTTTGCAATTGGCAGATAGATATGGACTAAAAATTATTGAAGATGCTGCTGAGATGCATGGACAAACTTATTATGGCAGACCGTGTGGTAGTTTCGGTGAAATTAGCACATTTAGTTTTTATCCTAATAAGCATATAACTACTGGTGAAGGTGGAATGATTTTAACTGATGATGCTGAACTAGCTAAACGTTGTCGTCTAGCTCGTAATTTATTTTTCCGTCCTGAGAAGAGATACGTGCATGATGAGCTTGGGTATAATTTCCGAATGACTAATTTACAAGCGGCTTTAGGTGTTGCACAGATGGAAAGAATTAATAAATTTGTCAGTAAAAAAAGATCAATGGGGAAGCAGTATACTAGCTTACTGGCACATGTAAATGGATTGCAGTTACCATTGCCACAAACTGAGTATGCAGAGAATATCTATTGGGTGTACGGTTTAGTGCTTGACAATGAGATCCCCTTTGATGGAACTGAAATGATGAAGAAATTACAACAGAATGGTATAGGTAATAGGAGCTTTTTTTGGCCTATTCATGAACAACCAGTATTTTTGAAAATGGGACTATTTACTGATGAACGCTATCCTGTAGCCGAGCGGCTTGCACGGCGTGGGTTGTACATACCGAGCGGACTTGCACTAACAGAAAATCAAATAAAGCGTGTGGTTGAAGTTGTTATTGACATCATGTCTGAGGTGAATTAGTATGGGGATTTTTGGTGCATATTCTCAATATTATGATTTAGTGTATAAAGATAAAAATTATGCTGAAGAAGTAGATTATGTAGATTCTATAATAAGAAAGTATAAGCCTGATAGCAAAAATATCTTGGATTTAGGGTGTGGAACTGGGCGTCATGCTTATTTATTATCTCAAAAAGGATATTTGGTGCAGGGCATAGATCAGAGCGCGGAAATGCTAAGTGTAGCAAGAAATAATTGGTGTAACGAGAGAATAAGTTATGTGCATGGCGATGTACGCACAATTCGGCTGGGGAGCAAGGTAGATGTAGTTACGTCCTTATTTCATGTTCTGAGTTATCAGAAAACAAATCAAGAGTTAGAACAATATTTTTTAACAGTAAAGGAACATCTGAGGCCAGGTGGAATTTTTATTGTCGACTGCTGGTATGGACCTGCTGTTTTGTCAGATAGGCCAGTCGTAAGGGTAAAAAGACTTGAAAACGATGCTATTTCTATAGTGCGCATCGCTGAACCAACTATGTATGCAAATGAAAACTATGTAGATGTTAAGTACAACATTTTTATTAAAAATAAACAAAATTCCGATATTTGCGAATTTGTGGAGACACATTCTATGCGATATTTATTTAAGCCAGAATTAAGCTTATTCTTTAAAATGTTTGGCTTTAAGTTGTTAGAAAGTAAGGAGTGGTTGACTTCTAAAGAGCCAGGTTTTGACACTTGGGGAGTTTGCTTTGTTGGTAGCTATGAAGGAAAATAAGATTATCGTTTGGTCTTATAAATATACAGTCGATATATCTCCAACAATTAAGGGAATCATATCATATTTGACAGATAAGAATATGATGGATACTTTTATCACTGACCGCCTATATTCTTCATCGTTTAGATTTTCTGAAATAATAAACATAGAAATAATCCCTCAGTGGTTAGATAGTATCTTTAATTTTTTTAAAGGATTTTTTAGGTCAACTCCAAAGTCTAATATTTTCATTAGAGCGTTACGTAAATTAATGGCAAAAATTGAATATTTTTGGATTGTTAGCAAATTAAAAAAAATCAAGAAAACTGATATTGTTTTTTGCATGGAATTCCATTCTCTTTTTATGCTTTATAAAGCAGGATTTCCTTTATCGCAAGTAGTGTATTTCTCATTAGAATGTGAAGCAATAATAGAGGAATATAAAAAATGCAATGTACAAGATATATTACTTCAATGTGCATTCTGCGTTATACAAAGTCCAGAACGGGCTCAAGATTTAATCAATGATCTTGGGGTAAAGTTAGAATTTGAATATTTACCAGTATCATTAAGGCCTATACATGCAAATTCTACTTCCACTAGAGGTGATAGTGAAGAATTAAAAATTATATATTCTGGATATATTGCAACGTGGTCGTGTATTAAAGAATTTTTGAATGCTTATAAAGATATTCAATGTGGTAGTAGTAAGGTGGTGCTACAGGGGCATGCTATGGGGTCAGAGGTTTATTTCAATGAAGTCAGTTTAATGTCAAATAGGATTAATAATCTTGAAATAGATTCTAACTACTATAATGATGAGGAACATATTAAATTATTAGCAGATTTTGATATGGGACTAGCCTTATATCCAAGCAATGAACAAAGCCCCAATTGGAATAATCTGATTTTTTCGTCTGGCAAAATTGCAACTTATTTGTGGGCTGGGTTACCTATTATCACTAATGTTAAATCACCAATAACTAAGTGTCCTCCTTTTTTATACATTGACGAGATAACAACAAATTGCTTGGAAAATGCGTTTAAATTATATTCGAAGGACAAAATGAAATATAAGTTAGCAGCTAAAGAGTGTGCTAACAAGTTTTACAACTTAGATTTTTACATGGATAAAATTATTACAATGCTAAGGTAGCAGCGGAAACAGGGATAATGTATGTAATAAGTTCTCGTTTTAACTACTAAATAAAGTTAAGATAATAATATTAACTTTAACGGGGTGTCGAAAAAATGAACACTGTGACAGTTATAATTCCTACATGGAATCGGGATAAAACAATCAAAGAGGCAATTTATAGTGCTTTAAATCAGACACATCCCCCGCTGGAGGTGCTCGTTTGTGATGATGGTTCCTCAGATAATTCTGAAGCTATAGTTAAAGGAATTAAAGACAAGCGAGTTCGATGGATTCAAGGGAATAGAGGGGGAAGACCTGCTATTCCTAGAAATCGTGGCATTCTAGAAAGTCATGGGGATTGGCTGGCTTTTTTAGACAGTGACGATAAGTGGTTGCCAGACAAACTTGAAAAGCAGATAAAAAAGATTAATTTAAGTAATTATAAAGCTTCGTGTACAAATGCACATCAGCTTATACCTGAAAAGGGCATTGTTGGTAATTTACTGAAGATGTCAAATGAATTTATTACATTTGACGATCTGATTAAGGATAATCAGGTAATATGTAGTTCAGTATTAATTCACCGGTCATTATTCACGGATGTAATCGGATTTCCTGAAAGTGAGCAATTAAGGGCATTAGAAGACTATTCTTTATGGTTACGAGTGGCGGCGTTGACGAATTTTTCATATATCGAGGAGCCTCTACTTTTATACCGTGATGATGCTGGAAATAGTATTCGCGGTGAGGAAACCGTAGACATCATGATTCAAAAAAAACGAGTAATTTCCGACTTTTTAGCTTGGTCAAAACATAATGAAAAAATACATATCTATAGAAACAAAATTAAAAGGTATTATGCGAAGTTGATGTTGAAGCATATAAGAAATAGGTTTATACAGTTTCTGTGTCGATAGCTATATTCTAAAGCGATGCAACAAAATTAGGTGATTAATGACACTATAAAAAGTTAGTAAAATTAGATGATGTGGGTGGATGAATTAATAATATGAAGATATTACACACAGTTGAGTTTTATCATCCTTCCATTGGAGGGATGCAGGAGGTTGTCAAACAAATATCTGAGAGACTGGTTGAGTTAGGTCACGATGTTACAGTGGCAACGACTCGCTTAGAGAGTCGTTGCCACTGTAACATTAATGGAGTAAAAGTTGTTGAGTTTGACATCTCTGGAAACTTTGTAAGAGGTATGAGTGGAAATGTTAAGGAATATCAAGAGTACCTGTTAAATAACGATTTTGATATTATTACTAATTTTGCTGCCCAACAGTGGGGAACAGATGCGATGTTACAAATAATTGATCAGGTTAAATGTAGAAAAGTTTTTGTGCCGACAGGTTTTTCTGGACTTTATCTAGATATGTACAAAGATTATTTTAATCAGATGAAAACATGGTTACTACGATATGATATGAATATATTCTTATCAGATGACTACCGCGACATTAATTTTGCTAGAAAGTGTGGCGTACAAAATATCTCACTCATACCCAATGGAGCAAGTGAGAAGGAGTTTTCTAAAGATAGTCATGCAGATATAAGAGCTAAGTATGATATACCATCATCTGATTTTTTAATTTTACATGTTGGCTCCCATACTGGGATAAAGGGACATAAAGAGATAATAAAGATCGTTAATAAAGCAAAAATTAAAAATGCCACGGTTCTTATAGTTGCTAATAAAGTCGGTATCGGTTGTAGCTACAGTTGTAAATTGTCGCAGTTGGTATGGAAGGCTAATGTTAGACATTGGTTAGATAATAAGAAACTTATAATAAAAAATCTTTCCCGTGAAGATACAGTTGCGGCATATAAACAGGCCGATTTATTTCTTTTTCCATCCAATGTGGAATGCTCTCCAATTGTATTGTTTGAGTGTATGGCATCAAAAACACCTTTTCTTTCAAGTGACGTTGGCAATGCGAAAGAAATTGCAACATGGTCAAAATCTGGAACTATACTTCCCACTTTGGTTACAAAAGGTGGTCTAAGTAAAGTAAACATTGAAGGATCTATTAAAATACTAGAAAATTTGTATTCTGACAGAGTATCATTGAGTAAAATGGCCAATAGCGGATACCAAGCATGGCTGGAAAAATTCACATGGGAAAAAATAGCTCAAGAATATGAAAAATTATACATCCAATTATTATTTAAGAGGGAACCATTATGATTATTGTTAAATTGATAGGTGGTTTAGGAAATCAGCTATTTCAATACTCTATGGCACGAAGAATTTCGTTTATTAGTGGAGAGGAAATAAAGCTAGATTTATCTGAGTTTAAAGAGTATAAACTTAGAGTTTACGAATTACATAACTTCAATATCATTGAAAATATAGCAACACCGGATGAAATAGAAAAATTAGCAGGATGTAATTCAATTTATACTAAATTTTTTAAAAAAATAACTTCAATCTTGCCATTTAATAAAAAGACTTACGTTAAAGAAAAAAGCTTTTGTTTTGATTCAGAAATATTAAGTATCAATAAAAACGCTTATTTAGAAGGATATTGGCAAAGTGAGAAATATTTCAAAGATATCGAAGAAATTATTCGAAGCGAAATAACTATCAAATCACCGTTAAGCGGAAAGAACTTACAGCTTGCTGAAAAAATAGAAAATACGAATGCTATTGCAATTCACATCCGACGTGGAGACTACGCATCTAATCCATTAACTAATGAATATCATGGTTTATGTCATATCAATTATTATCATGAGGCTATCTCGTTGTTATTAAAGAAAATAAGAGATCCTCAATTTTTCGTTTTCTCAGACGATTGTGAATGGTCACAGCAAAATCTTAATTTGCCATACCCAACAACATTTGTTAATCATAATGGGAGCGATTACGCATACGAAGATATTCGCCTAATGAGTTTGTGTAAGCACAATGTTATAGCAAATAGTTCTTTTAGCTGGTGGGGGGCGTGGCTAAATCGTAATCCACAAAAAATGGTTATTGCACCCAAACAGTGGTTTAAAAAACACGAGATTGATACAAGTGATTTAATTCCTGATAAATGGATTAGGATATAGGCCTTGAAAAGGGGTTAGAGCTCATTTTTTTTATTAAGTAAGATACGGCATGTAATTTTTTATAGATATAATTAATCCGTTCTAGTTTGGGAGGAAAAGTCGTATGGACATCTGTGTAATCGGAGCTGGATATGTAGGATTGGTTACAGGTGCTTGCTTTGCAGAAATGGGGAATAATGTTTGGTGCGTTGATGTTGACGAGTCAAAGATATACCAACTTAAAAATGCACAAATACCATTTTATGAACCAGGACTACAAGATATTGTTCGTAAAAACCTAAAAGAAGGTCGCTTGCATTTTACATCACAACTAGAGGAAGGTATTAGTAAGTCGCTTTTCTGCTTTATTGCAGTTGGTACACCTCCGGGAGAAGATGGCTCTGCTGATTTGTCGCACGTGCTTAATGTTGCGAATTCGATCGGAAGATATATGGAAGGATATCAAATTATTGTAAATAAATCTACAGTTCCTGTTGGAACATCTGAAAAGGTCAGGAGAGTAATATCTCAAGAGCTACATTCGAGAGGATTATATTCTACTGAATTTGATGTTGTATCGAATCCGGAGTTTTTAAAGGAAGGTGCAGCAATTGAAGATTTTATGAAACCAGACAGAATTATTATCGGTACTGATAATGTTCGAACTGCTGAATTAATGAAACAATTATACGAGCCATTTGTAAGAAATCAACATCCTGTATATATAATGGATATCAAATCGGCTGAAATTAGTAAATATGCTGCAAACGCGATGTTAGCAACTAGAATAAGCTTTATGAACGAGATTGCCCAACTATGTGATCGTGTTGGTGGTGATGTTGCCAATGTAAGATTAGGTATTGGATCTGATAAAAGGATTGGAATGTCTTTTTTATATGCTGGCACAGGTTATGGAGGATCTTGCTTTCCAAAAGATATTAAGGCCTTAATTCAAATTGGAAATGCTTGTGGTGTAAATATGAAAATTATATCGGCAGTTGATGGGGTCAATGAACAACAAAAATTATATATTATAGATTTAATATGTCAAAAGTTCGGCGATAATTTACAAGGAATGTTATTTGGCATATGGGGGCTTGCATTTAAACCGCAGACAGATGATATGAGAGAAGCCCCTTCAATAGTTATTATTGAAGAGCTTATTAAAAGAGGAGCTAGACTAATTGCTTATGATCCAGAAGCCATAGAACAAGCGAAGAAGGTACTTAAAAAATATAATAAGGTTGATTCAATAAATTATGTTAAGCACATGGTAGATGCTACTGAAGGTGTGGATGGATTAATTTTGATTACTGAATGGCGGCAATTTAGGCAACCGGATTTTAAGGAAATTAAAAGCCGAATGAAACGACCTATAATATTTGATGGCCGGAACCAGTATGATCAAGTACAGATGAAGAGGCTGGGATTCGAATATTACTGTGTGGGGAGAAATTCACATGAGACATAAACGAATACTTGTTACGGGTGGGGCTGGGTTTATTGGATCCCATCTTTGTCGTTCCTTAATTGATAGAGGGCATAAAGTTTTGTGTTTGGATAATTATTTTACTGGTAACAAGGAAAATGTAGTTGACCTTATAACTAACCCTGACTTTGAACTAATCCGCCAAGATGTTACGTTGCCAATGTATTTTGAAGTGGATGAGGTTTATAATTTAGCTTGTCCTGCAAGTCCAGTCCATTACCAGTATGATTCTATCAAAACGATGAAAACGAATGTCTTAGGAGCTATTAACGTGCTTGATTTGGCTCAGAGAGTGAAGGCAAGAGTTTTGCAAGCTTCAACTTCAGAGGTATATGGTGATCCTATTGTTCACCCTCAGAAAGAATCATATTGGGGGAACGTAAATCCTATTGGTATTCGTAGCTGTTATGATGAAGGTAAACGATGTGCTGAAACGCTTTTTATGGATTATGCAAAACAGTATGGTGTTGAAATAAAAATTGCACGTATATTTAATACGTATGGACCTCAAATGAATATTATGGACGGTCGGGTCGTTAGTAATTTTATAGTACAAGTATTAACAAAAAATGACATTACAGTATACGGTGATGGGAATCAGACAAGATCATTCTGTTATGTTGATGATCTTGTTAATGGGTTAATAAATATGATGGAATCTGAATCAGAATTTTTGGGGCCTGTTAATTTAGGGAATCCAGGCGAGTTTACTATTAAGGAGTTAGCTGAAAAGATCATTAAAAGGACTGGGTCATCTGTAAAAATAGTTTATAGGCCCTTACCAGAGGACGATCCAAAGCAAAGATGTCCAGATATTGAGTTGGCATATAAGAAATTATTATGGAAACCAGTAGTGTCGCTAGATGTAGGACTTGAAAAAACAATAGAGTATTTTAAAAGGGTCTTGCTAAAATAGCATATTCAATTGCAAATTAAACATTAAACTAATTCTGATGTGAAGGTTTATGTTTGATGCTATCTTTAGCATTTTAATTGTATCATTGCAAAAATATAGTTATGTTAGTGGGTGAAGTATATTAGGGAAGATTGTGAAGGGATTACAGTAGTTATATGCACACGTAATCGTCCACGCGATTTAGTGCGCTGTATTGAAGCGGTAATTCGTCAATCATATGTACCGGATAAGTTTGAAATACTTATTGTTGATGATGGGGAATTGTCTAATAGTTTTATAGATCAGTTGCGAGATATGATTAAACATAAGGCTGTTTTTCGATATCACAAAAAGGAAAAGCCCGGTTTACTATTATCCCGAATAAAGGCAGTTTCTATTGCTAAATATGAAATTATATTATTTTTGGATGACGATGTTGAAGTAGAAGGAGCTTATTTAAATACACTGAGTAAAACTTATAATAACTATCCTCATGTTTTAGGTATTGGTGGGATTGATTCATTGATGTCAACACCAAGAAAAGTAGGGCTACTATTTAATTATATTTTTCTTTACAATTCTGGTGATCCAGGGAAGTTATCTATAACTGGCTATAGTGGTTCAATGGTCCTTTGGAAGGCACAACGATCGATCTTTCAAACCGAATTTTTAAGTGGATGTAATATGTCTTTTAAAAAGGATGCATTAAGAAACCTACAAGTACTTCCTTGGCTAGTAGGATATAGCTTGGGAGAAGATGTGTATATTTCTTCTGTTGCAGCTAAAAATGGTAACTTGTTAGTCAATCCAGATCTAAAAGTAAAACACCATCAGTCGTCAATATCAAGGGATAAAATAGAAACGGTTGCATTTACGGAAGTAAAGAATCACCACTGCTTATTAAAATTAAAACATGCTACGACTTTCCAGCATTTAGCTCATTTCTGGACGGTTATTGGTATGATAATTATGGCTATCATTAAAGGTAACTGCTTAAGGTTAAAGGGATATCTAAAAGGGTTGATTTATTTGCTGTTCTATTCCAACAATGTAGATTAAGGAGCTCTTGGTATGATTAATATCCTATTTGTCCTATATAATTTAAATATTGGAGGAGCAGAACGGATAACACTTAATCTGATACGCGGATTAAATCGTGAGAAATACAATCCAAAACTATTTTTAGTGAAACGTGAGGGCGAACTCTTAAATAGCATTTCTGACGATATGGAAGTTATTGCGGCCTTAGAAGACGGTGAGACGCTATTGACTAATTGTTTGCACGTACTCACTAGTTTGATAGGAGAAGCAAGAAAAACAAATCTAATCATAGGGGCATTGGAGCTAAAGCCCAGTTATCTAGCCATTATCGGAAGCTTCTTTGCAAGATGTCCTGTCATTGGCTGGGTCCACACTGATTTAAGTAAGTATCTTTATTCGGCAAGTTACCTTCATAGATTTCTTGTACCATTGCTTTATCCGTATTTAGATAGAGTTATTGCTGTTTCAAATAGCGCTTCTTTTGCTATTAAAAAAATGGTCCCAAGTTTGCGATGTAAAGTCAAGGTAATCTATAATCCAGTGGATTGTGATAAAATTGCCAAACTGGCGCGTGTCGAAGATGTTGCGGCGCAATATGAATGTCCAATAGTTATGGGCGTAGGCAGATTATCTTATGAGAAAGGATTCGACATACTTATACGGGCGCATGCTATCCTTTTAGCGAAAGGTATACGGCACAAACTAATTATAATTGGTGATGGTGATGATAGAGTAAATTTAGAAGCGCTAATAAAACATCTATGTATAGAAGATACAGTAGAACTGCTCGGATATAAGGAGAATCCTTATATCTGGATGAAAAATGCAACAGCCTTTGTACTAAGTTCTCGCTTTGAAGGTTTACCAACCGTGCTTATTGAAGCAATGGCATTAGGAATTCCTATAGTTGCTACAGATTGTATGGGGTCAAGAGAAGTTCTTGATGATGGAAAGTATGGATTGATTGCGCCTATGGAAGATCCAGCAACTCTTGCTGACATTATCGGAAGCGTCTTAAAAAATAAAAACATGAGAGAAAAGCTAAAAATACTGGGATACGATAGATGTAAATGCTTTTTACCAAAAATTATTCTTCCACAATTTGAAGACGTTATTGCGGAAACGCTCGAATTTAAAAGGTTGGGTTAACTTAATGAGGCGAGTATTATATATCACTGCTAGGGCTGACTATGGTGGTGGACCAGAGCATCTTTTTCAGTTGATAAAAGGATTACATAATAGAGGATACAAAATCTTTGTTGCTGCTCCTAAAGACGAGCCTTACTGGCACAAATATTCTTCTATTATAGGACAAACTAGTTTATTTGAAATTCCACATAGAAGATTTTCTATCTTTAAAGTTTTTCAACTCATACAATTTATACGAGCTAACAATATTGAGTTTGTTCATTCACATGGTAAAGGAGCAGGTCTTTATTCACGTATAATTCGAATGTTATACCCTAGTGTTAAAATTATTCACACATTACATGGTGTTCATTATCAGGAGTATGGTAGACTTACTAAAATCCTTTATTTTTATCTTGAAAGATTTCTCAGTACCTTTACAGATAAATTCATAAATGTATCTATGGGCGAACAACAACAAGCGTTAAAGTTGGGGTTTTATCAGAGGAATCGCAGCGTAGTGATCCATAATGGTGTAAATATTGAACGAAACGTATTGCATAATAGAAATATTATTGGTTTATCCGATCAAGATTTTGTTGTAGTTAATATATCTCGTTTCGATTATCAGAAAAATATTAAGATGATAATACAGATCGCCGAAAAGTTGATAAAAAAAACAAGGATTAAGTTCTTACTCGTTGGTGATGGTCCTGATAAGGCTGAGTTAGAAAAATACGCTAAAGACAACGGGTTGAACAATATAATATTTGCTGGATTTCAAGCCGATGTGAGTCATTTTTTAAATAAAGCAGATATATATCTTTCAACATCTAGATGGGAAGGCCTCCCATTAGCAATAATAGAGTCTTTAGCTGTTGGAACTCCGGTTATTGCATCCGATGTGGTAGGAAACAATGAGGCTGTCGAGCATGAAATCAGTGGCTTACTATTTCCATTGGACAGGCTTGATATTGCTGTAGAGTATATTCTTTATATGTTTATAGATGATCGTATTCGCGCTTCTTATTCAGATAGAGCACTTAAGGCATATAATAAACATTTCAGGCTTGATAAAATGATAAGTAATACACGAAATTTGTATAAAAATTTATAAACTAGGTAGAGTTTAAGGGGGTGTATAAATGAAAATTGCTGTAATACATGACTGGCTTGTTACGTATGCTGGCGCTGAGCGTGTTCTAGAAGAAATATTATTACTTTATCCTGAAGCCGATTTATTTAGTATAGTTGATTTTTTGCCTCAAAAGCAGCGCCAGTTTCTCCAAGGAAAGCCTGTACATACCTCTTTTATTCAAAAACTACCTAAAGCCCAGAATAGATATCGAAACTATCTACCTTTGATGCCATTGGCGGTGGAGCAATTCGATTTATCAAGCTATGATTTGATTCTCTCTAGTTCTCACGCTGTGGCAAAAGGCGTTATTACAGGGCCGGATCAGCTACATATTTCTTATATCCATTCTCCGATTCGATATGCTTGGGATTTACAGCATCAATATTTACGCGAATCAGGCTTAATGGAAGGCTGGAAAGGCTGGATGGCCAAAGCTATTCTTCACTATATTAGATCGTGGGACTTACGTACAGCAAATAGTGTAGACTTTATGATCGCAAATTCTCAATTTATTGTCAGGCGTATATGGAAGCTTTATCGGCGCGAAGCTTCAATAATATATCCTCCGGTCGATGTCGAAGGTCTGAAGTTGCGCCAAGATAAAGATGATTTTTATTTAACTGCATCTCGTATGGTACCTTACAAAAAGATAGATCTTATTGTTGAAGCTTTTAATAGCATGCCAAATAAGAAGCTTATAGTTATTGGTGACGGGCCAGATTATGATAAAATCAAGTCAAAGTGCGGAAAAAATGTTGAGGTGTTAGGTTATCAGCCATCTAGTGTCTTAATGGATTACATGCAAAGAGCAAAAGCATTTGTATTTGCTGCGGAAGAGGATTTTGGTATAACTCCAGTTGAAGCACAGGCATGTGGTACGCCAGTTATTGCATACGGTAAGGGTGGAGTGACAGAGACTATTCAAGGATTGAAAGCTCAAAATCCTACCGGGGTATTTTTTTATGAGCAGGATATACGTGCACTTCAAGATGCTGTAATTTTGTTTGAACAAAATCGGGAATCCATTTTGCCAAGTGCATGTCGGATTAATGCAGAACGTTTTTCTAAGAGTGTTTTTAGAGTTAAGTTTAAAAAAATTATTGAGGAAAACTATAAGAAATGGGAAAAAACTAAATTTTGTAAATGAGAGAAGCTAGTAGGAAAACTGTAATAGCTTTGATTAGGATATGGTAGAAATAGAAAGGATTGAGATAATGAAAAAAATAGCCCTTATAACTGGAATAACAGGTCAAGATGGCGCATATTTGGCAGAATTCTTATTACAAAAGGGATATGTCGTTCATGGAATAAAGCGAAGAAGCTCGCTTTTTAATACAGAGAGAATTGATCATTTGTACCATGATCAGCATGAAGAGAATGTGAATTTTTTTCTACATTACGGTGACCTGACCGATTCAACAAACTTAATTCGTATTATTCAACAGGTGCAACCGGATGAGATTTATAACCTAGCAGCCCAAAGCCATGTACAAGTTTCATTTGAAACCCCTGAATATACGGCTAATTCGGATGCACTCGGCACTCTTCGGATACTGGAAGCAATCCGAATTTTAGGATTAGAGAAAAAGACCAAGTTTTATCAAGCGTCAACTAGCGAATTGTATGGAAAAGTTCAGGAAACACCCCAAAAGGAAACTACCCCCTTTTATCCGCGTAGTCCTTATGCAGCAGCTAAGATTTATGGTTACTGGATTACGGTCAATTATCGAGAAGCTTATGGAATTTATGCCTGCAATGGTATTTTGTTTAATCATGAATCGCCTATACGTGGAGAGACATTTGTTACTCGAAAAATTACGCGTGCGGTGGCTAGAATAAAATTAGGCCTGCAAAAGCACTTATATTTAGGTAATTTGGATGCAAAACGAGACTGGGGTTTTGCTTGTGACTATGTTAAAGCAATGTGGCTAATGCTACAGCAGGAACAACCCGATGATTTTGTTATTGCTACTGGGGAAACTCACGCAGTTAGAGAATTTGTAGAGATGGCGTTTGAACATGTTGGAATTCGAATTATTTGGCAGGGAATCGGTGTAAACGAAAAGGGCATCGATGCAGATACAGGTAGAGATTTAGTACTTGTGGATCCGAAATATTTCCGTCCTACTGAGGTTGATTTATTACTAGGGGATCCGACGAAAGCAAAACAAAAATTAGGGTGGGAGCCTGAGACTAGTTTGAGTGAACTTGTTAAAATGATGGTGGATGAGGATGTCCGTAAAACAGAAAGAGACGTCCTTTGTAAAGATCATGGATATAAGGTAAACAACGCCCATGAATAAAGATAGCAGAATTTATGTTGCAGGCAGTCGTGGCATGGTTGGCTCTGCGATTGTCCGCAAACTTCTTGAAGATGGATATATACACATCATTGAGAAAACCAGTTGCGAATTAGATCTACGAGATCAACATGCAGTACAACAGTTTTTTCAGAATGAAAGACCTGAGTATGTTTTCTTGGCGGCTGCAAAAGTAGGGGGTATTTATGCAAATAACACCTATCCAGCAGAGTTTATCTATAACAATCTAATGATTCAAAGCAATATTATTCATGCGGCTCATTTATATGAAGTAAAGAAACTATTATTTTTGGGAAGTTCATGTATTTACCCGAAGTTCGCACCACAGCCTTTGAAAGAAGAATATTTGCTGACCAATGAGCTTGAGCCCACTAATGAGGCATATGCGATTGCTAAAATAACCGGAATTAAAATGTGTCAAGCATATAAAAAACAATATGGCTCTAATTTTGTTTCGGTTATGCCTACGAATTTGTATGGTATCAATGATAATTTTGACTTAAATAACTCTCATGTCTTGCCTGCGCTATTACGGAAGTTCCATGAGGCAAAGCAGACAGGATCTGCAGAAGTTGTAGTTTGGGGAAGTGGAAAACCTCGGCGAGAGTTTCTATATGTGGATGATTTAGCTGATGCTTGTTGCTTTTTAATGGAGAGGTACGACGGGGATGACTTTATTAATATTGGTACAGGAATTGACCTGGCAATCTCTGAGCTTGCAGATCTGGTTGCCGATGTTGTTGGTTTTCAAGGTCAGGTCATTTACGATGCAGATAAGCCTGATGGAACTCCGGTTAAGCGTCTGGATGTGAGTCGCCTTAATTCTCTAGGATGGTGGGCTAAAACTGATTTACGTGAAGGTATTATAAAAACATATGGCTGGTTCAGAGCAACGTATTAAAGAATATAAACGAATGAGACGCGAATTTTCATGCTGTTGGCGATAGTCACCCAATCAAAATCCTGGGCTTATCATTTGCAATGCAGGTGTTAGCTGTATTACATTATGGAATTTGATCGGTGAATGATAAGTGAATGATAAGTGAAGTCTACAACATTTCTGATGAACTTAATGCGAAAGTTGCACATATTAAATTGAAGGTGATGAATATTTCAATAGATTCGCTGACAAAAGAACAGAGAGACTATTTAAAACATGCTTAATATTCTTGTAAGACCAACTGGTACCAGTTGGTCTTACTTTAGCTAAATTAGGATTGCCCACAACATTTATATCTAGTATAGATAATATTGCCATTGGGCAAGACGTGAGAAGAAACCTTAGTAATTCTAATATAAATTTGGATTATTTAGCACAAACTGATTGCTGTGGTATGGGAATGTGCTAGCTATCATGAATCAAAGTGGTGATTTAGTCGGATCTATATCCCAGATGCCGAAATTATCAATTTTAGAAGATCTCATCGAAAATAAAGGAACTGAAATTGTTAATTTGTGTAGCCATATCGTGCTTGAAGTTGATCTAAACGCCAATATAACCAGAAAAGTCATTCAGCTATGCAAAGAAGCTCAGCGACTTGTTTACGGCATTCCCGGGAATATGGATGTTTACTTAGTGATAGGGATATTTTATGTGATTTAGAGTGCTTTATTTGCAATCATGTTGAAGAAGGTCGTCTAACTTGGTACGAATTTTGAAGAGTTAAGTTTAGATGATATGCAACTAATGCTGAAAACTATGCAATCGAAACTGGAATGAAGTTAATGGTCATTACTCTAGGCAGTAAAGGTGCAATATATTATAATATTAGCAGCAATAAACTTGGCTATCAGCCAGTAGTTCCAGTGGAAGTTGTTGATACCTCTGGTGCGGGTGATGCCTTCTTTTCGGGAACAGTCATGGGACTTATAAAAGGAAGACCTTTGGCAGAAGCAGTCATTTATGGTACGAAGGTTGCCGCATGGACAATTGAGTCAGATGAGAATACATGTGCTGAGTTGAGTTTAAAAAGCGAAAACGATGCTTTCTTCAGTAAATTTAACGATGAATAGATTGTCTCCTGAAGAGGAAGCTCAAAGAATGGACTTATATAAACAGGGGCTAACGGATAAAGGAATTGCCGAGAAATTGTATGTAGCTTGGCAAACTATAAATATATGGCGTACTAAACGGGGATTGTTAGCAAACGGTGGTGCCGGGCAGAGCGGTGTTCGAGTTTGCAGTGGAAGACGTAAGGGATAATCTAATAAGTCTTGACTATCAAGTGGAAAGGTGTGATATAGGTGAAGGTTATCATTTTGGCAGGGGGCGGGGGAACGCGACTGTTCCCATTATCTAGAGCAAGTTTTCCAAAGCAATTTTTAAAAATAGGGAAAAAACATTCATTATTGGGACAAACGTTAATCCGGTTTTTACCACTTGCGCAGGCTAATGATATTGTTGTGGTAACTAACAATGAATATTTCCATCATGTAAAAACAGAGTTAATAGAATGCGGTGTTAATGATGCTCATATTTTATTAGAACCTACTGGGAAAAATACAGCACCTGCCATAGCTTTGGCGGCTCAATATTGTATCGATAAGCTTGGTGCTGATACTGATGAAGTCATGTTTATTACACCTTCAGACCATATTATCTATCCAAATAGTGAATTTATAAAAAATGTTAATTCAGCAATAGATATGGCTAATGAAAATCGAATTATTACTTTTGGAATTAAACCCGACAAGCCGGAAACTGGTTATGGTTATATTCAGGCTGGATCTAATATTGGTGCTGGTTATACAGTTGAATCTTTTAAGGAAAAACCTGATATTGAAATGGCGAAGAAATATCTGGACGCCGGTAATTTTTATTGGAATTCAGGAATGTTTGTTTTTTCTATAGGCTGCATTTTGAAAGAGTTTTGTACTTATCAGCCTGAGATTTACGAACTGGCTTCACTTGGTTTTACCGAAATGCTAACAAGGTTTGAAGAAATGCCTGCTATATCAATTGATTATGCTGTTGCTGAAAAATCTAAAAATGTAGTTATTATTCCTTTAAAAGCCAGTTGGAATGATATCGGGTCATGGGATGCAATTCACGAGGTATTAGAGAAAGATGATCAAGGTAATGCGGTTATTGGTGACTGTATACCTATTGAATGCGCTAATACTCTTATGTTGGGGCAAAACCGTCTAATTGCCGGTATTGGCTTAGAAGATTTATTAGTCGTTGAGACAGATGATGTTATCGTCGTTGCCAAAAAAGGTGAATCACAAAAGGTTAAGAATCTAGTTGATGAGCTAAAGAAAAGAGGTCGTAAAGAGGCGACTGAGCATACTACTATGTATCGCCCGTGGGGGAGTTATACTGTTCTTGGGGAAGGACCAGGCTTTAAAATGAAAAAGATTGCTGTGACTCCTGGGCATCAACTTAGTTTGCAAATGCATTACCACCGGAGCGAGCATTGGATTGTAACCGCAGGAACGGCCAAAGTGACTATTGGTGACAAAGAGATGATGGTTCACGAGAATGAAAGTATCTTTGTCCCTCAGTCAACCAAACATCGCTTGGAAAATCCGGGAAAAATTACATTGGAAATCATTGAGGTACAAAACGGTAGCTATTTAGAAGAAGATGATATTGTTCGTTTCGATGATGTTTATGGAAGATCATAATATTGTTTTTTTATAAGGAGAGGTATTATATGGAATTTAAGCGTAATGCTTTTAAAGCGTACGATATTCGCGGGAAAGTTCCTTCCGAGATTAACGAAGAGATGGCGTACCGCATTGGTCGTTCCTATGTTGAAATTATAAAATCAAAAAAAGTAGCGGTAGGACATGATATTAGGCTGTCTGGCCCTTCTTTACGTGATGCCTTAGTTAAAGGCCTTACTGATGCTGGGTGTGATGTAATCGATATTGGACTTTGCGGTACTGAGCAAATTTATTTTGCTACATTTCATTTAAAATTAGATGGTGGTATTATGATTACTGCCAGCCATAATCCACAAGACTATAACGGGATGAAACTTGTGAGGGAGCTGTCTAAGCCAATTAGTGGTGATAGTGGTCTTAAGGATATCGAAGAAATGGTTATTAGTGCTTCTTTTCTTCCTGTTGAGAACGGAGCTGTGTTAGGAAAAGTCTCACAAGCTAAAATATTAGACGATTACATAGAGCATCTATTAAGTTATGTTGATGTTTCAGTTTTGAAGCCTTTAAAAATAGTTATTAATGCTGGTAACGGCGGAGCCGGGCATGTTATTGATGCTTTGGAGAAATACTTACCATTTGAATTTATTAAAATTAATCATGACCCAGATGGGAGTTTTCCAAATGGTGTACCAAATCCATTGTTAATAGAAAATCGTGAAGCGACTGCTAACGTTGTTCGTAAAGCAGGTGCGGATATTGGTATTGCCTGGGATGGTGATTTTGATCGCTGCTTCCTATTTGATGAACAAGGTCAATTTATCGAGGGCTATTATCTTGTTGGATTTTTAGCTCAAGCTTTTTTAAGGAAACAGCCAGGGGCTAAGATTATCTATGATCCTCGTCTTACCTGGAATACCGTTGAGGTGGTTGAGGAAGCCGGTGGAATTCCTATCTTATCAAAAAGCGGGCATGCCTTTATTAAAGAACGCATGCGTAAAGAGGATGCTTTATATGGTGGAGAGATGTCCGCCCATCATTATTTTAAGGAATTTTCGTATTGTGATAGTGGTATGATTCCATGGCTACTTGTACTTGAAATTCTAAGTCGGGAAGGTAGAGTTTTATCTCAGCTTATGAAAGAAAGAACGGCGTGTTATCCCGTCAGTGGGGAGATTAATAATACTGTAGCTGATGCAAAAGCAGTTATAAAGAAAATAGAAGAGAAATATACCCACAACGCACTAAAAGTTGAATATGTGGACGGATTGAGTGTTGAATTTGAAAAATGGCGATTTAATGTACGTATGTCAAATACAGAGCCTGTGCTGAGATTGAATGTAGAGTCTAGGTGTGATATAGAACTGATGGAGCAGAAGACAAAGGAATTATTAGAAATAATCAATGCTTAGCAAAGTTCTTCTAACTGTGGATTTTTTACTACTATGGTATAAGCAGTTATGGGACTGTAGGAATTTTAATAAATTTGGCGAAATGAATCTAAAAAAAATTAATTTGATTTACGAGAAAGGGCGCTTTAATTTATGCAAACATCAAAGATTCGTAAAGCTATTATTCCTGCTGCAGGCCTAGGGACTAGGTTTCTTCCAGCAACGAAAGCTCAGCCTAAGGAAATGTTGCCTATTGTCGATAAACCTGCGATTCAATATATTATAGAGGAAGCCATTCAATCCGGAATTGAAGAGATCTTGATTATAACTGGTCGCAATAAGCGGGCCATTGAGGATCATTTTGATCGTTCGGTGGAATTGGAATTACAGCTTAAACAGCAGGGCAAGTATGACTTACTAGGGCTAATTGAGGAAATTTCCAATGTTACTATTCACTATGTTCGTCAGAAAGAGGCAAAAGGTCTTGGGCACGCTGTACTGTGTGCCAAGCAATTTGTCGGTAATGAGCCTTTTGCTGTTTTGCTTGGTGATGATATCGTTGATGCCAATGTTCCGTGCTTAAAGCAGTTGATTGATGTCTACGAAGACTATCCTGGTACTATCTTAGGGGTGCAGGAAGTACCTAAGTCTAAAGTATCCAGTTATGGCATTGTTAATCCGAAGCTAGTCAAACATAACTTGTGGCAAGCTCTGGATTTAATTGAAAAACCGGAGATCGAAGAGGCACCTTCGCAATTAGCTGTACTTGGACGATATATTATTGAACCGGAAATATTTGCATTACTTGAACAAACTCAACCTGGTCGAGGTGGAGAGATTCAACTTACCGATGCGCTTTGCCGTCTAGCTGCTGAAAAACCCGTTTATGCATACAATTTTTACGGTCGCCGCTACGATGTAGGTGATAAACAAGGCTATCTAGAAGCAACTGTGGAGTTTGCGCTTAAAAGATCTGACCTGCGGGATAGTTTCTTAAAATATTTATTAAAGACTGTTGGTCCTATACTTGAGAATGAAGAGGCTGCGGCAACTGAGAGTGAATCCATTCAAAATAATAATATGTCTAGGCTTCCTAGATAGACTTTGATAAGGCAATTTATTTTGTATTTTATATTATGAGTTAATGGTTCATCCATAACGCTGGGAGGTTTACAGTTGAAAGTTCTGGTTACTGGCGGTGCCGGGTTTATAGGGTCGCATGTGGTAGAAAAGTTAATAAATGAAGACTGTAGTGTTGTTGTAATTGATAATTTCAATACAGGTCTTGTACACAATATACCGGAAACTGTTAAAATTATAATAATGGATATTTGTAGTCCAAAAATAATAGATATTTTTGCAGAAGAATGTTTTGATGCAGTAATTCATCTGGCTGCTCAAACAATGGTGCCAATCTCAATTCATAAACCTGATTTTGATTGTCAAATCAATATTTTAGGTACTGTTAACATATTGGAAGCTTGCCGTAAGACCAGTGTAAAGAGAGTTGTGTTTGCTTCCTCAGCGGCAGTATATGGTGATTCTGAGGATATACCGATAATAGAAGAAACAAATACGATACCAACATCGTTCTATGGTTTAAGTAAATTAACGGTCGAAAATTACTTGCAATTATATTACCAAATTTATGGTTTAGAATATTTTGTCCTTCGCTATTCGAATGTCTATGGTGAACGTCAAGGTGATGGTGGGGAAGGTGGCGTTATTAGTATTTTCACTCGAAAATTTAGCGAAGGACATGTATTAGTTGTACATGGTGATGGTGGACAAACTCGCGACTTCATTTATGTCGGTGACGTAGCGGCTGCCAATTGGTGCGCTCTTATTTGTCCAAATGCAAACGAAGTGTTAAATGTAAGTACAAATACTGAAACAAGTGTAAATGAACTCATTCAAATTTTAACTGAAATCTCGGGGAAATCCATACAGAAGAGCTATGGGCCTGCGCGTGAAGGTGATATTTACCGTTCCACATTGGCAAATCACAAAGCAATCGAGACGTTATGTTGGTCCCCAAAAGTGCCACTGTCGATTGGCTTAGCTAAAACCTACGAATACTTTTGTAAATAGTTATAAATTTATTTGAAATAATAAAGCGTCTGCTTAGTAGCAGACGCTTTTTCTATAGCTATGGCATATCTTAATATTAGTGCAAATAATCATATAGCAGAGCAATTTTGGGCGTTGCTATCTAGAGGAGGACGCGCTATGATTACTAAAGGCATTATCCTGGCGGGTGGTACAGGAACTCGCTTGCATCCATTGACCAAAGTGGTGAGTAAACAGCTAATGCCTATTTATGATAAACCTATGGTCTATTATCCTTTAAGTGCGTTGATGTTAGCTGGTATTACGGATATTCTGGTTATTGCAAACCCGCAGGATTTGCAATTGTATCAAAGTCTGTTGCAAAATGGGCAGCAGTGGGGAATTAGAATCCGTTATGCAGTTCAGTATTATCCCGGCGGTTTGGCACAGGCTTTTATCATTGGGCGTGATTTTATTGGGAATGAAGGCTGTGCACTCATTCTTGGTGATAATATTTTTTATGGTCACAGTTTGGTATCGGTCATGCAGCGGGCAGCAGCCCGGGATGTTGGAGCTACTGTCTTTGCTTATTGGGTAAAAGACCCTCATAATTATGGAGTTGTGGAATTCGACGAAGCGGGCCAACCTAGCAGTTTAACGGAAAAACCGGAAAATCCCAAATCTAACTATGCTGTGACCGGATTGTATTTTTATGATAATCAAGTTGTTGAAATTGCTGCTGGTCTTAAGGCGTCAGCCCGTGGTGAACTGGAAATTACTGATATCAATCAAGTCTACTTGCAGCAGGGTAATTTGCAAGTGGAAAGGCTGGGACGCGGTTATGCCTGGCTGGATACCGGTACCCATGAGTCCTTGCTGCAGGCGTCAAATTTCGTTCAGACTATTGAAGAAAGACAAGGCTTAAAAGTGGCTTGCCCGGAAGAAATCGCATACCGGAAAGGTTATATTAATGCTCAGGAACTGCTTAAATTAGCCGAACAGCTTAAGAATAATGCCTATGGCCAATATTTAACTTCTTTGGTTACAGGAGGGATTGTGTGATTCAGGATGTTGTGGTAAAAAAGCTAATTCGTCATGGTGATGATCGTGGTTTTTTTATGGAAATATTGCGCGATAATGAAGGCTTACTAAAAAAATTCGGTCAGGCGTCAATGTCGAAAACATATCCAGGTGTCATTAAGGCGTTTCACTATCATGAATTGCAAGATGATATCTGGTTCTTCCCCATTGGTAATGCGCAAGTTGTATTGCATGATCTGCGTGAACATTCTCCAACGAAGGGGGAAACAGCCGTGTTTTACATGGGAGAAGATAATCCAATTGTGCTGGTTATCCCGGCAGGTGTCGCACACGGCTACCGGGTATTAGGAAATTCTCCAGCTGCCATTGTCTATTTTACTACCGAAGCTTATAACCCACAAAATCCTGATGAGAAGCGATTGGCTTGGAACGATCCTCTAATCAGTTTTGATTGGCAAACTAAGAATAGATAGGATGAATTCACATGAAAAGATTATTAGTAACCGGCGGTGCTGGTTTTATTGGCAGTAATTTTATCTGCTTTATGCTTAATCGATACCCTGATTATGAGATTATCAATCTTGATGCTCTGACCTATGCAGGCAATCTGGAGAATCTCGCAGATGTACGATCTAATGAAAAGTATTGTTTTATCAAAGGGGACATTACAGATTTCAATGCTGTGAGCTATGCAATTGCTGATGGCGTTGATGCAATCGTCAATTTCGCCGCAGAATCGCACGTTGACCGGAGTATTGAAAATCCCCAGCTTTTTATCAAAACGAATGTATTGGGAACCCAGGTTCTGCTGGATGCTGCTATCAAGCATAGCGTGAAGAAATATCTGCAAGTGTCTACTGATGAAGTTTATGGGACATTGACTGAAAGTGGCCATTTTACCGAGAATACCCCCGTGGCACCGAATAGTCCCTATTCTGCTAGTAAGGCTGGTGCGGATTTATTGGTGCGTGCTTATCATGAAACATATGGGCTTAATGTCAATATAACACGGTGCTCAAATAATTATGGCCCCTATCAATTTCCTGAAAAGCTCATTCCGTTAGTGATTACCAATGCATTTGAAGATAAAGAAATTCCGGTATATGGTGATGGCTTACAAATTAGAGATTGGCTGCATGTTGAAGATCATTGTCGCGCTATTGATTTGGTGCTGCATAACGGACAAAGCGGTGATGTTTATAATATTGGTGGCAATAACGAATTTACCAACCTGGAGATTGTAAAGACCATTTTAAACGAAATGGGAAAGCCCGTTTCTCTCATTAAGCATATTAAGGATCGGCCTGGCCATGATCGTCGCTATGCTATTGATGCTGAGAAAATCAGGACTCAACTTAACTGGTTGCCTTGTTATCACTTTGAAGATGGGATAAAGGCCACCGTAAGGTGGTATCTAAAACATTCTGGGTGGTGGCAGAATGTGAAGCAAGGCAGCTGTTATCTAGCTAAGTAGCTGTGAAATAAGGAGGCTGACATGAAAATATTGGTTACTGGTGGTTCTGGTCAGCTGGGGCGAGAAATTAGTAAGCAAATGAGTTCTGAGCATCAATTAATAATACCGACGCTAGAACAATTGGATATTGTCAATTATACTCAGGTCAAAGCCATATTTGAACAAGTCAAGCCAGCAGCTGTGATTCATTGTGCTGCCTATACCAACGTTGATGGAGCGGAGGGCGATCATGATGGAGCCTTTAAGGTCAATGTTGTTGGCACACAGAATCTAGCAGCACATTGTTTACAGCATTATGCGCGAATGGTTTATGTAAGTACCGATTATGTATTTGACGGACAATCCAGCAAAGATTATCGGGAATATGATCAGACAAATCCACTTAATGTGTATGGCAAAACGAAGTTGCTGGGAGAAAAAATGGTTCAGCAATTGCTCGGACGTCATTATATTATCAGAACAGCCTGGTTGTATGGTGATGGCCATAATTTCGTTAAAACTATGCTGAGATTAGCAAGCGAACGTGAGCGATTACAAGTGGTCAATGATCAGGTAGGTTCCCCAACATTTACGCAAGATCTAACGACAGTCATTCAAAATCTTATTATCACCGACTCTTATGGAACGTATCATGCTTCTTGCAAGGGCAACTGTACCTGGTATGATTTTGCTGTCAAAATTTTCGAGTTAACAAGGAAAAATATCCAGGTAGAGCCGGTGAGCACTGACCTATTTCCTCGCCCTGCTAAACGGCCCAGTCGATCGGTATTAGAGAACTATATGCTTCATATGACAATTGGTGATCCCATGCGCCAATGGGAAGAAGCGTTGCAGGATCATTTAAAACAACTTGGTCAATAAATTACAAATACGACGGGTATGCAGCTAATAAAAAAAATATACAATATTTACCTATAATGGAAGGTGTAAAACTCACTAGTAGTGAATATATATGTTATATTTAAAGTAATTTACTTTGGCTGCGAGGTGTTCGGGTTGGATAAGGACAATGCAAGTTTAGTACTGGATTCAGGCTTTACATTTGATTATCGTAACTTGTATGGCGAAGGCAAAGTAAGCCAAGTTGATCTTGATCATTTAGCAGATCGTTTGCAGCAAGCCCATCAAGCTATTACCCATATGCGAATTGCAGGTGAGGTTAGGGGTCATCTTTCCAAAGATGGTACTCCGGAGAAAGTACTGTTTACGCAGCTGCCTTATGTACAAGAAGGGAATTTAAATTCACCGCAATCAATTGCCCGCCTGAAACAATTTGGCCTTAGTTTACGCAATAAAGTGGATGCAGTCGTATCCTTCGGTATTGGCGGTTCTTATCTTGGGAATAAAGTATTGTTTGACGTCCAATGCGGTGAGTTTTGGAACTCTACTAGTACAGCTGCCCGCAATGGGTATCCGAAACTCTATTTTAGCGGAAATAACATTGATCCTCGGCGGACAACCGAGCTTGTTGCTCAACTGCAGGCTGATGCGGCTTGTGCTTTATATGATTTAGCAGCCAAGCCCTACCGGGTTACACTGATTGTCATTTCTAAATCTGGAGCTACGCTTGATACTATGGCAACTTTTATGGTTGTTTATCAGGCACTGAAAAAGTCGCCATTAATCCAGGTCGATGTGGTAGCGGTTACTGATCCGGCTGAAGGTGAGCAAGCCACTTTACTCAAAAAGTTGGCTGATGAACAAGGCTGGCCTACGTTTAGTGTGCCGGATGGTGTTGGCGGCCGGTTTAGTATCTTCTCTGAAGTGGGTTTGATTACGGCTGCCTGCATTGGCTTTGATATTGAGGCCTTTCTCAAGGGCGCCCGTTCAATGGATGAGGCATGTCAGAGCGAAAATATCTGGGATAATCCGGCTATGCTTAATGCAGCATTGAAATATACCGCTGCTGAGAAATACGGACGCTGCTGTGAAGTGTTTATGCCCTATGCAGATTACTTAAAATCTGTTGCTGAATGGTACATTCAGCTATTGGCTGAATCACTAGGCAAGCGAACAGATAAAAATGGTCAGGATGTGTTTTATGGCCGAACGCCCATTGCGGCTGTAGGTACTACTGATATGCATGCTCAGACCCAGCAGCATCAGGATGGCAAAAAAGATAAAGTTCTTCAGTTTGTTAAGATATCCGAATGGATCAATGACCCGGTGATTCCGGATGTGTTTCCAACAGTGGCTAAACTGTCTGAAGTCGCTTCAATCCGCATGAGTCAAGCCATGGATGTTGCGCGTGCAGCCAATGCCGAAGCTTTAGCTGCGGATGATCGGTTTAATGCAACGCTGGTGCTGCCAAGTCTCAACGCCTTTCATTTAGGTGAACTATTATATATGCTGGCACTGTCAGTGGCTTACGAAGGTGAATTAGCCAATGTTGATGCATTTGATCAGCCAGGTGTTGAAGCTTATAAGCGATTAATGGGGCCTCGACTTAAGTCTCTGAAATCCAACATAAAAAGATAAATATTCCAATATAATCCTGTCAATTAATGACAGGATTTTCTTATATTGGTGTAGAAGTTCATAAGGTATTCATGAAATTAAAGGCGGTTTGACTAAATGAATGGGAGTCTAAAAGAATTCATTGCAAATCTTGAGCCGCGGCAGCGCATTTTGGCTGTTGCTGTTGTGGCAACACTTATTGTGGTGGTTGTAACCCTTTCCTTAACTCCTGAGTTACCAGTGAATGAGGGGCAGATAGCTCAATCCTTACCGGTTAAAAATAAAGCGCCATCTCAGCCTGTTATGCCACAAGGCTATCAAGCTGAGGCTGTGCTCAAAGATCCATTTGCCATTCCTGCCGGGTTCCAAAAAAGGGATGAACAGTCGGCAGGTGCAATGAATCAAGCGAATAATCTTCAGGACAAGCCTCAACTAGGGGGAAATAATGATCGAAATGCTGTTCCCAGCTTAACCGGTATAGTAGGAGGAGCGGCTAAACAGCTTGCTATTATTGAGTACAAGACTGAAAGTCGATCCTATCAGGTCAATGACGTCATTGGTCCGTATCTAGTTTCAGCAATTTATGATCATTCTGTTGTTCTTGCCGGACCAAGTGGCAAGCTGACTTTAACGCTGGGAAGGTGGTAAGTGTAATGAGATCGATGAGACTGTACTTGCTAGTTGTGATCATGTTGTTGAGTGGAACTTTATCTGTGAGCGCTGCGGTAAGTACTCCTGTGACTATGAATGTAACAAATGGCGAAGTACGGGATGTATTGACTGCTCTAGCTGCTGTGAGCGGCATCAGTATTGTTGCCGATGATTCGGTTACAGGGAAGATTACCATCCAATTAAATGAGATCCCTTTTGATACAGCATTAGATATTGTTACTAAAGCTAAAGGGCTCAATTATCAAAAATTGAATAATGTTATTATAGTGGGTAGTCCGGAGCAGATGAATCGTGGTTTTGGACAAATTAATATTTTTAAATTGCAATATGCAAAAGCAGCAGAGGTTGTTAATTTGCTTGGAGTAGTTTTTAAGGATGACCAGCAAACAACACAACAAGGACAGCCATCGCAGACGGTCACAACTCAATCTGCGAAAAATTCTACAAATAATCAGACTCATATAAATGATCAACAAATTAATGCTCGACTTAAGGCAGATGATGCAACTAACTCGATAATATTTTCCGGTACACCCAGTGAGGTTGATCAGATTCGTAAAATTCTAACCGAAATCGATATCCCCTATCAGCAAGTCTCATTAGAAGCACAGGTTGTTGCGATCAATAACGATGCTGTGAAAAATATGGGTGTCGAATGGGAATGGTCAAAGGCTCCTAATTATCCAGAATATGATCCTCCTACCTATGATAGCAATGGGACGATTACTGAGCCAGGTAAATATACCCGCGATAAAGAAGATATGGTTGGCACTATCCGGTTTGGAAAAAGCCCAGGTGGATATCCATATGAGATGTATTATCAATTTAAAATTAATGCATTGGTGACTGACGGGAAAGCCAATATTTTAGCGAAGCCCAAAATCATGACCATTAATGGCAAAGAAGCTGTGATTAATATTGGTGGTGAAGTGCCAATATCAGTAACCACCATTTCCGATAATACTACAACGACTTCCGTTGAATATAAAGAAGCAGGGATTATTTTAAAATATACACCACGTATTAACGCCGATGGCTATATTACCGCAACCGTACATACAGAAGTGAGTTCGCCGGTTTATGTAGAAGCCATGAAAGCTTACCGCTTTAACAAACGTTCTGCCGATACTGAAGTGCGCCTCAAGGATGGTGAAACCATGGTCATAGGCGGTCTTATTGGTAAAGAAGAAGCAAAAAATTACAGTAAGGTTCCTTTCTTAGGTGACTTACCGATCCTTGGTTCGCTGTTTCGCAACTCGAACAACACCAAGAATGAATCAGAAGTTGTGATTTTTTTAACGGCGCACATCGTGAAATAAGGGGGGAGAACGGTCAATGCCAATAAATATTTTGATAGCTGATGATCATATGTTGCTTAGAACCGGAATCCGGAATGTACTAGAATTTGAAAATGATTTGGCCGTTATTGGTGAGGCTGTTGATGGCGAGGAAGCGGTTGGCATGGCGCTGCAGTTAACTCCTGATATTATCTTACTGGATATCAACATGCCTAAGTTGAATGGGCTGGAAGTGACTAAAAAGCTCCGCAGTGAAAATTCGACTGTGAAGGTCATTATATTAACCATGCATGACGATGATAATTATGTGATTGAGGTAATAAAATCCGGTGCCTCTGGTTATTTGTTAAAAGATATTGAACCCAGTATGCTAATAAAAGCTATTCATACCGTTTATGAAGGTGAATCCTTTATTTATCCAACTCTGGCAAAGAAACTGTTTGGCGAAATTCACCGTCGTGAGGAGCGCCAGCGAGAGTCTGGACCGATGCTCGAACGACGAAAGGAAGAGCGGCTCACTTATCGGGAAATTGAAGTCTTAGAACTGATCTGCCAGGGGCTAAGCAATAACGAAATTGCTCAAAAGTTATTTCTAAGCGAGAAGACGGTCAAGAATCATCTTACCAATATTTTTCGCAAAATTAACGTCACTGACCGGACTCAGGCCGTACTGTATGCCATCAAACATCGTATTGTATTTTTGGAGTAACCGGTAAGCTTGTATCTGCGTATAATATCCTATCCCAGACAAAGGGGGTAGGATATTTTGTTTTTTCCATATACGGCGAGTGTCATACTGGTATCACTGGCCATGTTTGGCATCTGGTGTTTTATCAAAGATTTGTGGTGCTGGCTGTTAAGACCGCAGCTCATGCGGGTACCGAGTGTTACTTTTTTGATTATGGTAAAAAATATTGAACAAGAAGTTGAAGAGATCATCCGATATCTCATGCGGGAAATTGATAACACCGATTTGGAATGTGATGCTGTAGTCGTGGACTGCAGTTCAGAAGATCTAACAACCGTGATATTGACCAGACTTGAGTGTGATATGCCAGGGTTAAAAGTTTGCAGATCCTTGGATCACTCACGTTCACTCGGCGCAGCACTGCCGCTTTGTCGGGGATCGGTTATTCATGTATTGGATACGGTTAACCGGTTAAGTAGTGAAGAATTTATGGTGACAGTTTGCAGCTTGCTGCAGCACGATAGTCAGGTGATTGCTGTTAAACAGCGTGATTAAGATTTGCGTTTTAGGGTTAAAATGTCATAAATGACCTCAATCAATTTTGTCGCAATGGTGGCAATTGCAGTATAGTTTGCCGGGCATTCCCGAAGAGTTTGGTGCATGGTGATTTGATCTAGAGCTAGGCGGGCGTACTGAAGCTGCTTATTAATGGTCGTTATTGACCAGAGCACCGGCAGCTTGGTATTGCCTGCAAGGCTCAGTGTAGAACGATAGGGCTGCTGTTTGCAGATGGTCACATCTGTAACGGCATAAAAGTTGACATAACCAGTACAGCTGTCACCGCTAATGCGTGGCTGGCGGACTTTAACCGGCACTAGGACAAGCCCGGGAGCCAGTGGCAGCGGCTGCAAAATGCTGCGCTGGGTAGCTTGAGCTGTATGTGCTCTGAGCGCGACCAGATCGGTTGAGCGGCTGCGGGCCAACCGCTTGATGAGTGTGCGTACGTTATTGACAGTGGATGTGCTTAAGCCATCTGTTGAAATGACGACAGCGTGATCACCCTGTGGTGAATAACAAGGTAAAATGGCGGCAATTTGATCATAGGGTGGTAGTTTATAAGCCATGAAATGAACTCCTTTCAGAACGTATGTTCGATTATGGCTCTATAATAACAAAGTTTTACTGTGATGACAAGAGGCGATATTGTTTAAGATAAACTTTCCATAACTGGCTTTTCATAGCAGGAAAATAAATATAATTGCCGAAACAGGTAATAATATTCCATGTTTGGGAATAATGGTATGATTGTGATTTGAAAAAGGAGGAATGCTTGTGGCATACGGAAAACCGGAATCAGGGAATGTTCAGGCTTCGCAGCTCGAACAACTTTTAATCTGGCTGCGCGAAGATTTAATGGGTGAACTGCAGGCAATTAATCAGTATCAGGCTCATATCGACAATATTGAGGATGCTGAGGTTAAAGACTTGCTGGCTCACATCCGTGATGATGAAAAAGAACATGTCGCGGAAATTACGCATTTAATATCCCGCATTGACGCAATTCAACGGGAAAAATTTCTCCATGATCACACTGCTGCACCTGAAGAGCGGGTAACCAGTGAAGGTCAAGACGACAAAGTTCCAACAATCGGAAGCATGTTTGGTCAAAAATAAATCATTTAAATATAGTTCTTAAGGAGGGATTTATTGTGGATTTCTTGGATCGCAACGCTGCACCTTTGACGGAAGCCGAATGGGGCCGTATTGATGATGCAGTGATTAGTACTGCACGCCGTACACTGGTTGCAAGACGCGTCATTGATGTACTTGGACCGCTTGGCTCAGGCGTGTACAGCATTCCATATTCCGTATTCAGCGGCAAATCGCCGACTGGTATTGATATGGTTGGCGAAAACGAAGATTTCGTTGTTGAAGCTAGCCGCCGGGCAACCATCAATTTGCCTATTCTTTATAAAGATTTTAAAATTATGTGGCGTGATGTTGAAGCAGACCGTCATCTTGGATTGCCAATTGATGTCAGCACTGCTGCTGTAGCTGGTAACTTTGTTGCTGTACAGGAAGATAATCTGATCTTCAATGGTAATACAGAATTAGGTCATGATGGTCTATTCACTGTTAAGGATCGTCAGACAGTGGCTATCAGTGACTGGAATGAAACGGGTGCTGCTTTGGCTGATGTGGTAAAAGCGGTTGGTGCGTTAAGCCAAGCTGGTCATTATGGTCCATATGCTATGGTAGTAAGCCCAATTTTATTTGGCCGCATGGTGCGTGTATTTGGCAACACTGGCATGTTAGAGCTGGATCAGGTCAAAGCACTGATCTCCGGTGGCGTACATTATTCTAATGTCATCAGTGGTTCTAAAGCTGTTGTCATTGCAACCGGCTCGCAGAATCTCAATCTTGCATTAGGCCAGGATATGGTTACTGCTTACATGGGACCAACGAATATGAATCATGTATTCCGCGTACTTGAAACAGTAGCTCTGCTGGTACGCAGACCGGATGCCATCTGTACAATCGAATAATTCCATAAAATCAAGCGCGATAGCTATCGCGCTTTTTTTGTTGTATAATTTTATATGGAATAATGTAAATAAGGTACATGAGGTGCTAAATGGGGATTTTGAAAATAGAAGGCCTGGGCAAGGCTTTTGGGATAGATACGCTGTTTTCTGGAGTTAGTTTTGAGGTGCGGCGTGGCGATAAGGTTGGACTGATTGGCGCGAATGGGACAGGCAAGACTACGCTCATGCGTTGTCTGATGGGACTGGAGCAGGCTGATGCAGGCCATATCAGTTTGCCGCCAGGTGAAAATATTGGGTATGTGGAACAGGAAGCTGCTTTAGGAGATGGCCGGCTATATGAAGAATTGTCTGCCGCTTTCCAGGATGTGCAAGATTGGCAGCTTGAGATGAATGGACTGGAACAGGCCATTGCTGCTGAACAGGATCAAAATAAGCTGGATGGCCTGATGAAGCAGTATTCGACTATTGTGGAACATTTTGAACGGGCGGGCGGTTATGATTACGAGAGTACTATCCGGAGAGTGGCTTTTGGTCTGGGGTTTACGGCTGATGACCTGGAGCGAAGTGTCAATGCTTTTTCAGGGGGACAAAAGACACGGATCTGTCTGGCTAAAGCACTTATTCGTCAGCCTGACTTTTTATTTTTAGATGAGCCGACCAATCATTTAGATATTGAAATGGTGGAGTGGCTGGAAGAATTCTTAGTGAGTTATCCGGGCGGCGTCTTGATTATTTCGCATGACCGCTTTTTCCTCGATAAAGTGGCCGGACGGATTATTGAACTGGAGAATGGCTCAATAACGGCTTACAGCGGTAATTATACCGCTTTTGTAGAATTAAAGGCTGAGCGGATGGCTGCTTTGAGCAGTGCCTTTGAGAAGCAGCAAACTCATATTGCTAAAACCGAAGAATATATCAGGCGCTATAAAGCTGGGATTAAGTCCAAGCAGGCCCGGGGGCGGGAGAAACAGTTGCAGCGGTTGGAAAGAATTGTATTGCCGCCGGAAAGCGCCAGATTTAATTTTTTTGCTTTTAATCCGCCCGGTGAATGCGCGGAAAGAGTGGCAGAATTAGAGGAAGTTTCAGCTGCTTATGGTTCCCGTACGGTATTCGAAAAATTATCACTGCTCATTCGCAAGGGGGATGGTGTTGCTCTGGTAGGGCCAAACGGTGCTGGAAAAACGACCTTGCTCAAACTGCTTACTGGTGATTTAACGCCAACTGGCGGAAAGATCAAACTTGGCAGTCGGGTCAAAATCGGATACTTCTCGCAGCAGCATGAAGGTCTTAATTCGGATAATCGGCTGTTGGATGAAATTATGCTGGATTATGGTTTAAGCGAAGAGCGGGCCAGGCATTATCTGGGTGCCTTTCTTTTTAGCGGCGATGATGTGTTTAAGATTATCAAAGATTTAAGCGGCGGCGAGAAATCCCGCCTGGCTTTCCTGAAACTTATGCTGACTGGCGCTAACTTTTTAGTACTGGATGAGCCAACAAACCACCTGGATATTCCGGCAAAAGAAGCGGTGGAGGAAGCCATTATGGCGTTCCCGGGTACTTTTATTACCGTATCGCATGACCGTTACTTTTTAGATAAGGTGGCTAATTGTATCGTAGAGCTGACCGAAGGCAGGCTGGCTGAATATGGCGGTAATTACAGTTATTTCCGTGAGCGAAAACTAAATGAGCAAAAAGCGGCTCAAGTCATTGAAAAGCCAGCTGAGAAAGAAGTAGAGCCGACAAAAAAAGGCAAGCCCCGCCAGCAGCGTCCTCAAGACAAGGAAAAGCTTGCTCAGAAGCTGGAGGGTGATATTGCCATGCTGGAGGCTGAACTAAAAGCTGTGGAACTCCAGCTTAATAACCCAGCAAGCCATGCCGATCCTACAGCCAGTCAAGCATTGGCTGACGAATATTCCCGCTTGCAAGCCGAGCTCAGCAGCAAATATGAGGAATGGCTGGAAGTCCAGTAGGGGACGCTACCGAACCACAGAGTACACCGAGGTCACAGAGGATATGACGTTTTTTTGCGCGATGTTATCGCGCTTTATTTTTTTGTATCCCTTGGTGTACTCTGTGACCTCGGTGGTTCAATTTTTATTCCAAGTAAAGCCGACTGGCATGCAGAGCTGTGCTGAGTCGGCTTTTGCTGTTTTAGGGCGGCTGGGTTAAATTGGAGTCAGCGCGAATTTAGAGAGACCGGTTTCTCACTGTAAGGTGAGATATGGAATTTAATCAGTTAGTGATGCTTGCTCAGACTGGCAATGCTGAAGCTTTTGAGCAAATTTGTCAACAATATGCTGGTTTAGTAAAAAGGCAGGCCTATCAGGTACATTTACGGCCCATTCAGGAAGAAGCACTTGCCGAAGGCTGGCTGGCTTTGAGTCAGGCTGTGGTCAATTATGATCCGGCTTTGGGAGTGCAGTTTGCCGGATATGCTGAGAGTAAAGTCAAGTTTGCGCTCTGGAATCTGTTTAAGCGTGAACGTCGGCGCTGGCAGCACGAAATGCCGTTGGAAGCTGGCAGTGATGCTGATAGTGGTTCAATACTGGATTTTTTGCCTGATCAAGCTGATATTGCCAGTCAAGTGGAGACCCGTTTATTAGCCAATCAGGCTTTTACTTTGCTGACCAAACTTCCCGAGCGCCAACGACAGGCAGTGTTGATGACAGTTATTCAGGGAAAGGGACTTAGTGAAACAGCGGTTGTTTTGCAGGTGTCACCGCAAGCTGTCTATAATCTTAGGCAGCGTGGATTGGCCCGTTTAAAACAACTCTGGGATGGAATGTATGAAAGCGAGAGGGGGTGAGCAATATGGCAATCGTAAAAGTACCGCAAAGTTCCAGGCTGATCGTTACTGTTCAGACCGGTTTGAGTGCGACAGGCAGTGCGGTGTTTCGCCAACGTTCGTTTAACAACTTGAAACCAGACTCTGCAGATAGTGACGTCCATGCAGTTGGAGTTGCATTGGGTGGCTTGCAGCTCTATCCGGTAGAAGAAATCGGCCGGATTGATGACACGCAATTGATTGACCAGTAGTAGGACGATGAGCTTATTTTAGGGAAAGGAGGAGCATTTGATGACAAAGACATTAGAGATGGTATTTCGCAATGCATCCGGGAAAAAAGTCACCTTGAGTTTGGCAGATCCGAAAGAAGATTTAACCAAAGCCCAAGTGGATGTGGTTATGCAGGAAATTATCAGTCGCAATATCTTTACCTCTAAGACTGGTGAACTGACTCAAAGTGTTGAGGCCCGTATCCGTACCCGCGACGCGATCGCACTTGTTTAATCACAGGAGGTAAGCCATATGGAACAGCTACTTACTTACACAGCGAATTATGGCTTTGCCATGGTGGTATCGATATATCTGTTGGTACGCATTGAAGGCAAGCTGGAACAGCTTACTGTTAGTATCAATGAACTGACCAAAGTGATCGCTGGAAAGCTGTAAAGCAAAATCCCCAGAGCAACAGCTCTGGGGATTTTGTTCGTTGGGGAGAACGGTTAAACTATTATTTATTCAGTTCTTCCAGTGCTCTGGCTAATTGATCTGGACAGGACGTTGGTTTGCCGCTGCAGGTAATACCTTTAAGGCGTTTGATGACTTCGTCGACAGGCATGCCTTCAACAAGCTTGCTGATGGCTTCGAGGTTTCCTGGACAGCCGCGGTCAAAGCTAACGCTCTTGACAATGCCGTTTTCTACCTCAAAGTTAATTCCTTTGGAACAGACTCCGTTTGTATCGTAATGACTCATAGTTTAGGCTCCTTTGAATGGTTTTCTATTATAATATATGATGCAGTTCATTAACATTTTATTTTTTTCGTTAACAAATGTAAATAGGGTGAATGAACCTAAAAGAGGAATTACTGTCTTGTTTGCGAATTAGACCATTAAGATAGTTGGGTCGAATGTTAAAGGAGTAAGTGTGTGGAACAGTTAGCAGGAATTGTTGAAAACATAGTTTTTCAAAATGATGACGGCAGTTTTGCTGTGTTTAAAATAAAACCGAATGAAGATCGGAGTGCGGTCACTGTGGTAGGCAGTATGCCTGCACCCCTTATTGGTGAACAGCTGGAATTAACCGGTGTATGGGTGGAACATAGCAAGTTTGGGCAGCAGTTTAAAGCAACGACTTGTAAGCGGGTCGCACCCACCAGCGTTAAAGGAATTGAACGTTTTCTAGCTTCTGGTGCCATCAAAGGAATTGGTCCGGCCATGGCTGCCCGGCTGGTTAAACACTTTGGTATTCAAACCCTGGAAATTATTGAATATAAATCTCATCGATTAGTTGAAGTAGAGGGGATCGGCAGCAAAAAAGCCGAGGTTATTCACCAGGCTTATATTGAACAATCAGAAATTAGGGAACTGATGCTGTTTTTAGAAATGAACGGCGTATCAGGGGGATATGCGGGTAAAATTTTTGCCCAATATGGTTCATTCGCTGTTTCGGTTTTGCAGGAAAATCCTTATCGATTGGCTGAAGAGGTCAGTGGTATTGGCTTTCGTACTGCCGATCAGATTGCGATGTCGATGGGGCTGGAGCGAATACACCCGGATCGGATTGCAGCTGGCGTGAACTTTGCTTTACTGCAGATTTCCCAGGCCGGCCATTGCTGTGTCCCGGAAGAAACACTGGTAGAGCAGACCGCTAAATTATTGCTAACCGAGCGGAATGAAGTTGCCAACCGCTTGAAATTACTGTTAAAGGAAGAACGCCTGTGTGTGGAAGATTATCATGGTATGACTCTGATTTATCCACGTCATCTCTATCATGCTGAGAAAAACACGGCACAGCGTCTATTACGGCTTAAAGATAAGGCTAAACCTGTCCGCGATCATGATTTTGATACCATCGTTACCCAATGGGAAAGCTCGGCTAAGCTGGTGTTAGCAGCAAGTCAACGGGAAGCCGTTGTCTCGGCATTAGCCCATGGGGTGCTGGTATTGACTGGTGGTCCTGGGACCGGTAAGACCACCGTTATTAAAGGGATGTTGGCTGTGTTGGAAGCACAGGGTTTCCAGATTATGCTGGGAGCGCCTACTGGACGTGCTGCGAAACGGCTCAGTGAAGCAACTGGCCGTGAAGCATCGACTATTCACCGCTTGCTCGAATCAACAGGGGGATCGGAAGGGGCACCCAGGTTTATTCGCAATGAAGACGAGCCGCTTGATGCCGATGTCATGATCATTGATGAAGTTTCTATGATGGACATAGGACTGATGTATTATTTTCTGCGTGCCGTACCAGATGGCTGCCGGGTTATCTTAGTCGGTGATGTGGACCAGTTGCCGGCAGTGGGCCCAGGCTCAGTGCTGAAAGACATTTTACGCTCAGAGACTATACCGATGGTGCGGCTTACTGAAGTGTTCCGTCAGGCTGGCGAAAGTATGATTGTGCAAAATGCTCACCGTATTAACCGCGGCATATTGCCTGATTACAGCAGCAGCCCGGATTTTCAGTTTATTGAGCTTAATTCCAGTCAGGCTGTGGCTGAGGCTATTGTAAGTACTTGCTGTGATAAGCTGGCTGAGGAAGGCTTTGATGTCTGGCGTGATGTTCAGGTATTATCACCGATGCATCGGCAGGATTGCGGCGTTGAGAACCTCAACAAGCTGTTGCAGCAAGCACTCAACCCTGAGGAAGACGGGCAAATAACACTCAATGGGCCTCATCAACATTTTCGTCTTAATGATAAGGTCATGCAAATGCGGAATAATTATCATAAAAACGTGTTTAACGGCGATATTGGCTTTATCCTCGAGTTGGATCACAATAAGCTCAAAGTAGGGTATCCGGATAACCATGTATGGTATGAAAAAAACGAATTGGATGAACTGCAGCTGGCTTATGCGATGAGTGTGCATAAAAGTCAGGGCAGTGAATATTCTGTGGTCGTTATGCCGTTAATTCCTGGCCATCATGTCATGCTGCAGCGCAACTTATTATACACTGCAGTTACCAGAGCCAAGGAGCGGGTGGTTTTACTTGGGACAAAAAGTGCGCTCAATACGGCGATTGCGAATGATCGTACCAAAAAACGTTATTCACTGCTGGCAGAGCGATTGCGCGGTGAAAGCTTAAGCGATTAGTTTCGAAGGTGGGGATGGCGTTGAAGGTCTTGTGGACAGCTTTCCTGGATTTTCTTTATCCGCCCAAATGTCCGGTCTGTCGGAAAAGTATTGCCGGGCATGGCGAGTGGTGCTTACCCTGCCTGTCAAAGGTCTTGGCAGTCCGTGCCATTCATCCCGCAGCGCACAGGCTGCGCTATCTGGACTCCTGCCAGGTACTTTGTGACTATCGCGGTGGTGCTAAAAAGCTCATTCAGGCCATTAAGTTTCACGGAGATTTAAAATATCTTGTACATCTGCACTGGCTGTTACACCGCTATAGCAACCTTGAAAAACTTGCTCAAGTTGATGCGGTTATCCCAATTCCCTTACATCGTGATCGCCTGAAGGAACGGGGCTATAATCAAACCGAGAAGATTTTTCAGGAATGGGCAGCTGCTAAAAAACTTATGTGGATTAATGACGTTCTTATTCGTTCGCGGCCTACTCAGCCGCTCTGGGATTTACCGGTAATAGAACGCCGCCGCAATATAAAAGACGCATTTCAAATTATGCGTCCACAAGCTGTTGCTGGTAAAGTCATTCTGTTGGTTGACGATATTTTCACGAGCGGAACTACCATGAATGAATGTGCTAAAACACTTAAGCGCGCAGGGGCCGTTAGTGTTCATGGGCTAGCAATCGCCAGTGGAGCGGATTAAAAAGTATAGCATAAGAACACTTGTTTGCTTTATGCTCTTATGCTATACTTTTAATTAATTAATTAATGCAAACAAAAATAAGCGCGATTATCATCGCGCTCAAATATTGGAGATCCCTTTGAATACTTCAAGTACTTTGCGGTTGAATCGTTTATCCTAATGCCTCAATGAATGCTCTTACTACATCAGGATCAAAAGCTGTTCCGGACAAACTAAATAACTCCCTGACTGCTTCGCCTTTGGTTTTTTCCCAATTTTGCGTACAGGGATTGATAAAACGATCATAATGATTGACCACAGCAATGATTCTGGCACCCAGCGGGATATTAACACCCTTGAGCCGTTTTGGATAGCCTGTACCATCCCAGCGTTCATGATGATAACGAATATAGGGAATGAGTTCCTGGCAAGAGGCCATGTTTTCCAACATATAACTGCCAGCATTGCAATGATTTTTAAAGGTACTCATTTCGCGGGTGGATAAATAAGGTAATTTTGCTAAAATTGCATTGGGAACAGTCACATGACCTAAATCATGTAACAGTGCGGCAACCCGAATGCGCTCTATTTCTTCGCGAGGCAAGCGCATTTTTGCTGCTGTACTAACAGCGTAATTTGCGACTTGCTGGCTATGTAAATAAAGTTTTGCGCTTTTAAGTTGGATCAGCTGCAATAAGTTAGCGATTATCTCGTTCATTTCTTCCGTTCCGCCAGCATAAGTTTCTGGATCTTGCATAAGTGTGAGCATAGACACGAAAAACTGCCTTTCGTTATATAGTGCGGTATATTTAAATTAGCCATAAACCGACATAATCCTGCTGAGTTCATGAAAAAAATACAGGTTTATTTTGCAAATATTTAAAAAATAGTTATTTCAAAGCGAAAAGATTGTCGTTATAATAGAGATAAGCTGTTCAAGTACATGTCATGATGGTTACAGTGTGCGCAATAATTAATTATTTTTAGGGGGCAGGAATTATGGGACTTGGAAATTGTCCGGAATGCGGCAAATTATATATTGAAAATACCAGTGGCTTGTGTCCGTCCTGTTATGAAGTTGAAGAATATGAAGAACTGAAAATTGTTGAATATTTGCGGGAAAAAGGTAAAGCGTCCATCGAGGAGATTTGCAATGCCACCGGGGTAAGGGAAAAAACCATCTTACGGATGATGAAACGAGGCCGGTTTAAAGGTGATTATGAAATTACCCACCCCTGTGAAACCTGTGGCGTCCAAATTAGTGAAGGCCGTCTGTGCCCTGCATGCAATAAGAATATCTTGGATCAGGTCAAGATCAGTGAAGCCAAACGCCAGGAAAAAGAAGAAGAAAGATCGGGTGTCCGTTTGTATTCCAGGGATATTTATAAAAAATAATAAGATAATATAAAAAAAGGCGTAAGAGTGAGTAAAACGTACTATAGTCAACAAAAACGCCTGAAATTGATGAATAAGACGTTTGGCGGGGGTTAATATCCTCGCCTTTTTCGTCGATATTATTGACAGGAAAATCCCAAAGGTGGGTGTTGACGCATGATTATTTCAGGTAAACAAATCCAAAACATTCTTAAAGCATATGGTGACAGCAAACCAGTGAAGAATACAAGTGCTCCAAAGACTGGTTCGGCTCAGCAAAAAGATGAGGTCGTGTTATCTTCTCAAGCTCAGGAATTTGCTCAAATCTTACAGAACATCAAGAACATGTCCGATGTTCGTGAAGATAAGGTAAAGGAGCTAACTGAACGGATTAGTTCAGGGGAATATCATATAGAGGCCAAGGATGTTGCAGAAAAGATGATTGGCCGTGTATTAGCTGACAAATTGCAATAGGAAGGACGTTAAAACATGTGGGAGCGACTGGTTGACGTATTAGCCAATATGTTGAAGTTATATCAGGCTCTTCTAACTATCAGCAAACAAAAGCATGATATTTTGGTGGGTGCAAAAGCTCAAGAACTGGATGCCCTGACCAAACAGGAAGAACTACTTATCGTACAAATTGGTAAGCTTGAGGTTATTCGCGAGAAATACTTGCAGGAACTAATAACCGTTCATAAGTTTTCGGATGAGAATATCACGATTTCCAAGTTGACAGAAGTTGCCGATCAGGATATTGGGGGTCAAATTACAGACCTTCTGAAACAATTTGATCGTATAACTGCCGAGTTGGTACAGATGAACAAACTAAATACTAAGCTCATTGAACAGGCATTATCATTTATTAACTATAATATTAACCTATTAACACAGAACACGATTGGTCCTACTTATGCGGCTAAAGGCCAGCAGACTCAGGGGGCAACAACACGTGCTGTCCTTGATCAAAAGGTTTGAGTGTTTATTATTGAAAATAATGGAGTGGTAGAATGAGATCGACATTTGCTGGTTTAAATACAGTAGTACGTGGTTTATATGCGCAACAGGTTTCACTAGATACTGTGGGTCACAATATATCAAATGCGGGCACTGATGGTTATTCCCGGCAAATGGTCAATTTGGCCACAACGAACCCTCAGACAATCTTTGGCGGTTATGCCAGTTACGAAGTGGGTACAGGGGTCAATGTGTCTTCTATCACAAGGGCACGCGATATCTTTGTTGATAAGCAATACTGGAAAGAATCGTCATCTTTGGGGTATGGACAAACCATGGAGGAAATGCTCGGTAAGATTGAAGGCGCTTTTAGCGAGCCAACAGCAACCGGTATTCAAACAGTATTAAACAAATTTTGGACTGCATGGCAGACTCTTTCAGTCAATGCATCTGATAGTGGTGCTCGCACAGCGGTTCGTGAACGTGGTGTGGAATTAGTTGATGCGATTCAGCACTCAACACAACAGCTAAAAGATATGGTCTCAGACATGAATTCAGTGCTAGATATTAATGTAAACACTATCAACCAGATCACCTCTGAGGTTTTTAGTCTTAATCGGCAGATTGTTAACATTGAAACTGGCGGTCTTAATCATGCCAATGATCTGCGTGATCGACGCGACCTTCTGATGGATCAACTCACTGCCTTAACCAGTGCTAACATTACTGAAGACAAGTATGGGAATTACAGCGTTCAAGTCAACGGCGTAGTATTAGTAGATGGCAATGGAGTTACAAAATTAACCACAACCAAATCGATGGATCCAGATTATGGCTATGAACTAAAAAATATTGTCATAGCTGGAACAAATCAGCCGATAACTTTTTCGAATGGCCAAATTAAAGGCTTGCTGGATTCCCGTGATTCCACCGAAAACGGTGTCAAAGGATATCTAAATAAATTATCAACCATGAGTCAGTTTTTATTGCAAGAGTTTAATCAGGTGCATCGAAGTGGCTATGGCACTGATAACAGTACAGGGATAAATTTTTTTGGTGATAGCGGAACTAATCCTGACTACACTGATCCAGCAACGACCATTGGCTTTACAAATGGTGATTGGATTAGTGCACTAAAGGTAAATCAGGATTTATTTAATACTGCGAACGGTTTGGCTAAAATTGCGGCTAAGACTGCGACAAACAGTATTGCTGTCGTCCAAAGCAATACGACTGGCGGTGCAGCAACGGTAACCACGACGGGCAGTTATACGGGCGGGACGTCAGCGACGTCAGTCAATGTGAGGATTTCTGTTGATGGCTCTCAAAATGTCAGTGGTATTGAGTATTCAACAGATGGAGGTACTACCTGGAGTACGGCTATTACCAGTGCTGGTCCTTACCCAGCCGATTATTCCTTGACAATTAAAGGTTTAACTGTCAATATGCAAATTGCGACCGAGGCGTTAAATGCTGATGGGGACACTTATACCTTTTCGCTTTCACAAGGTAATAACGCGAGTGGTGACAATGCAATATTACTGAGTAATCGCTTGAAAATTGATACCAGTCTTAATCTGGGAGGATCTTCTCTGGATACTTATTATTCCTCCATGATTGGAGCTTTAGGAATCCAAAAACAAAATGCAGCCCGCCTAACTGATAATCAGGAGACTTTGGTTAATCAAATTAGGAATTGGCGTGAATCGACTAAAGGTGTCAATATGGATGAAGAGATGACTAACATGATTCGCTTTCAGCAAGGCTATAATGCGGCGGCAAGAATTCTAACAACCATGGACGAGATGCTTGATAAATTAATTAATGGCACCGGCACAGTGGGGAGGTAGTTGATTAGTCATGCGGATAACAAACAATACAATTACTTATAACTTTTTAACCAGTTTAAATAAATCCTTAGAGCGCCAGAATGCTATTCAAGAGCAGCTTTCAGATGGGAAAATACTGCATCGTCCCTCAGACAATCCGGTTAAGACCATTCGGAGTTTACGCTTTAATACCAATTTGGCGCAGAATGAACAATTTACCCAAAACCTGAAAGATGCCAAATCATGGATGGACACAACGGATGGAGCTATGTCGGATCTGAGTTCCATCATGACAAATATCAAGGAATTAGTGGTACAAGCCAGTACAGGATCAAATCCACAGGATGCCATTCAGACAATTGGTAAATCAGTGGACAATTTGATTAACCAGATTGTCACTATTGGCAATACCAAACTCGGGGATCGGTATGTATTTGCAGGACAAAATGACAAAACCCAGCCTTTTACTAGAAATGGCGATATAATTACCTATTTTGGTGATAGTTCTAAAATATCCATGCCAATCCAACCAGGTGTTGCTACTCCTACTCAGGATAGTGTGAATTTAAGTGGTGTCGAAGTATTTGGTGCAAATGGAAATGAAGTCTTAAATCATCTGTTAGAAATTAAGCAGCATCTAGATTCAGGGACAACCGAAGACCAGGTTTGGTTATCCAACACTGGCTTAGGATATCTCGATGCAGATCACGCCAGTATTCTGCAAAGCCACACCGAGTTAGGGACGAGAATGTCGGCATATGACATGGCCTTAAATATGATGGAAGGTCAAAATGTCGTCATCACTGGTGATGTCGCAGCCAATGAAGATTTGGATATTCCTAAGGCGATCATTGATTTTAAAACAAGTGAGAGTATTTATAAAACAGCACTGTCTGTCGGCGCACGCATTATGCCTCCATCACTAGTGGACTTTTTACGGTAATTATAAATAGGGGGCTGAATCTATGATTAAACTCAATATGGAACAGCAGCCTGCCAAGTTGGCATTATCGATTACGGACCCAGAGTTAAATATCAAAACTACTCCGCCTCAAATTCAACTTTCAACTGAACCAGCGATTGTTGAGATTCGCCGTACTGAAGGTAAGATGGAGATTGATCAATATCCTTGTCGTTACTCAATAGGATTTAAGAATAACTTTGACTTAGCCTTTGATGCTGCCCAGGAAGGCAAGCGTATTGTTCTTGAAACAGTTGGCCGTATTGCAGCTGAAGGCGATCGAATCGGTCGCATTGAAAGCGGGGAAAATGCCATTGCTAACATCGCAACTGAAGCGAATTTTCCGGAAGCACCTGATATCACATGGGCATACGTTGATTCTCCCAACATTCATTACGAACCGGGTAAATTGGAGTTCAACCCGATTGATGCGAAGTTAAATCTCGAGTTAAGGCGTGGTACTGTGGATTTGGACTTGCAGCGTGGCAAGGTAACCGGACAGATGGCGCAATACCAGAATATCCGCTTTTGGACGACAAACACGGATCTAGACATACGGGTATAGAGAGAGGGTATATATGATTATACAATCAACTCGGTTAGGCTCATTAGAAGTAAAACCGGAGGATATTATTCAATTTCCGAATGGATTGCCGGGATTTATTGATGAGAAAGAATTTATTTTGATACCATGTGAGACAAAAGCCTTTGCGTTTTTACAATCGCTAACTGAAGCCAACCTTACTTTTCTCGTTGTTGATCCATTCAGCTTTTTTAGTGATTATGAATTTACTTTGGATGATCAAGTTCTGGCTGTTTTAGATCTGTCCGAACAATCACCGCCGCAAATTTTAAATATTGTTACTGTGCCGGAGAAAGCTGAAGATATGACGGCTAATTTATTGGCTCCGATCATTTATAATCCGGTCAAGCGGTTAGCTCAGCAAATTATCTTGGAGAAAGTTCCTTACACAATTCGTCAACGATTGTTTCCTCAAGGACTTCCTTCCCAAGGAGGTAAATAATATGCTGGCTTTGACACGCAAAATTGGGGAAAGAATTGTGATCGGTGATCAGATCGTTCTTACCGTTGTTGACATTAAAGGTGATACTGTCCGGGTGGCGATTGAAGCGCCTAAAGTTATTAAGATTTACCGTGGTGAAATTTATGATTCGATTGTTGCTGAGAATAAGCAGGCCTCAGAGGCCAATCATCTCGATAATTTAGATATATTAAAAGGATTTCATATTAAAAAGTAAATAAAATACGGTCGTTAAAAACCGTATTTTTTTGTATTCATTAAAGTTTTTTCGCCATTAGCACGATAAAATTATTAAAGAAGCTTACAAAGGTGGAATCAGGATGTCAATTAATGCAAATATCAATCTGTCCCCCGGTATTTTGCCTGCCAATCGAAATAATGCTGCTGTTCAAGCTGATCCTGGATCAGTACCTGAAACAGGCACCAGTTATCAACAGGTAAAGAAACCGGATACGCTTAACAAAAAGGATATGACTCAGTTAACGGCTGAGATGACAAAGTTTATGCAACTCATTAACAGTGATATCCAGTTTCAGTTGCATGAAGAGACTAAGCAGCTGATTGTTCAGGTTATTGATACCAGAGATGGAAAGGTACTGAAAGAGTTTCCACCGCATGAGTTATTGGACACGATGGCGAAAATCAAAGAATATGTAGGTGTTCTATTAGATAAAAAAGTCTAGTAGTTGACAAGGGAGGTTTTTAGTTATGGCAATAAGAACTTATGGATTGAGCGGATCAGGTATGGATGTGGATCAGATGGTCAAGGACCTCATGAAAGCACAGCGTGCCCGGTATGATACCTTGGCCCAGAAAAAAACACAATTGGAATGGAAGAAAAGTGACTATAACACGATGTATACTGCTATTAACGACTTTCGCAGCAATACAGCCTTTAACTATAAACTTCAAAGTACGTTATTGCCTAAGAAGGTCATGTCGACCAATGAATCGATTATTTCAGTAGCGGCTAATGCCGATGCAGTCAACTTCACCCATTCTGTTGAGGTTACCTCGTTAGCGCAGAGTGCCAGTATGAGCAGTAAAACTGCGATTTCACAAACCGGTTCACCAGGCAAAACCAATTTAGGGGATCATCTTGGCTTAACAGGAACTATCAATTTAACTTTAAATGATGGTACAAACACAAAGAGTCTTACCAATTATGATACGACTGGGAAAAGTGTCTATGATTTGGTCAGTGATATTAATGGTTTGGGACTAAATGTTAAAGCAAGTTATGACAGCAGTCTTGATCGCTTTTTTCTGTACAGCACCAAATCGGGTGAGGAGAATCAAATTAATCTGAAGGCAGAGGATTCCAATACCGAACTTCTACTGAGCAAGCTTCAGCTTGGCAATACAGCGGAATTAAGTACAAAGAATCCGCCTCCTGCTCCGGCAAGTAATCCAGATAATTTTACCACTGGCAAAGATGCCGTTGCCATTATTGATGGAAGCACAGTCAAGAAAAATAGCAATACATTTACTATCTCGGGTGTTACCTATACGCTAAAGGCCGAGGGAACTGCAACAGCAACGGTCATCTCCGATACTGATAAAGCTGTTGAGGTGGTCAAGTCTTTTATTGAAGCCTATAACACGACTCTGAGTAAAATTAACGGTGAAGTCAATGAGACTTACTATAAGGACTTTCTTCCGCTCACCGATGCGCAAAAGGCGGAAATGAAGGAGTCTGAAGTGAAAGCCTGGGAAGAGAAGGCGAAAAGTGGTCTTTTAAGACGTGATCCGATTTTACGTGAGCTAGCTACTTCAATGCGAAATGATATCTCTAATCCGATTGCCGGGGTAACTGGCAACTATACAACGGCTTCCAGCATTGGGATTACCAGCGGCAGCTATAGTGAAGGCGGCAAACTTTATTTAAATGAAACAGACCTTAGGAAAGCCCTGGATGCAGATCCGGATGTCTTGAGCAAAATTTTTGGCAAGCAGGGTGAAACAAGCAGTCAAAGCGGTCTTGCTACCCGACTGTACGACACGTTAAAAGCAGCAAGCGACAAGGTTGTGTCAGAAGCTGGCATTACAGCGTCAACCGACTATGACACGGAGAGCAATCTGGCCAAGCAGCTTACTGATTATAAAAAACGCTTGGATACGCTAAATACCCAGCTGGCGAATACCGAGGAGCGGTATTATAACAAGTTTAATGCGATGGAAGTTGCCTTGCAGAGATTAAGCCAGCAAAGTGCATGGCTGGCTCAGCAGTTTTCCAGTTAATCTAATATAACAAAATGTAGTTGTCATTATGGTAGGAGGGTGTACGATGAATGCTGCCAATACGGCTAATGCCTATAAGAATCAACAAATCATGACTGCATCACCGGAAGAATTAACGCTGATGCTCTATAATGGTGCGATTCGTTTTATTACTGAGAGTGTGCAAGCCTTGGAAAAGAGTGATTATGAGAAGTCTCACCATGCAAATATACGGGCACAGCAAATTGTTCAAGAATTTATGGCAACACTGGATATGAATATTGAGCTTTCAAAAGACTGGTTTCGGCTCTATGAATACATAGAACATTGCTTGATACAGGGAAATCTCAAAAAAGACACTGCTAAATTAGAAGAAGCAAAAAGTATGCTTCAAGAGTTTAGAGATACCTGGTATCAGGTCATAAAGCAAGCACGCGCCCAGCGAGCGGTTGCAAAATAGCGATGAATACTCCTGGAAAAGATGAAAAATTATGGTTGGATTATCTGTTTTTGACCAATGAAATTGTCAAGTTTCTCAATAAGCAGGATTTTGAACTCATTATCGAACTGCTTGAGCAACGTGAAAAGCTGCAGCAGCAAATCGAGCAATTGGATGATCAGCCCTTCCGTTGTACTGAAAAAGGGCAAGAAGTACTTAGAACGATTCAACAGACCGAACAGGGCATGAAAATAAAACTTGAGTTTTTGCGTAATACCAGCAAACGGCAAATGCAGGTTTCGGATGCTTATGAGGGTTTTAGCAGCCCCTATATTGGAAAAAGAATGGATCGCCAGACATAACAAAAATATTAAAAAAATGACAAAAAGTGCTTAAGTTTTTCCTAAAATTATCGATAATATTATTGAGTCACAAAACAGCAACAGATTTTCTAACCGGCCGGAGGAAACTATTGCTGGAAAATATCCGGGCATGGATGCCTGGAGTGTAAAATCAAGGAGGAATATACAATGATTATTAATCACAATATGGCGTCAATCAATACTTATCGCCAATTAAGCGCCAACAATGCAAACAGTGCAAAATCACTGGAAAAACTTTCATCCGGCTTACGGATTAACCGTGCTGGCGATGATGCAGCAGGTCTGGCAATCTCCGAAAAAATGCGTGGTCAGATCCGTGGTTTGGATCAAGCTGCCCGCAACTCACAAGATGCTATTTCCTTGATTCAAACTGCTGAAGGTGGTTTGAACGAAACTCACAGCATTCTCCAAAGAATGCGTGAATTGGCTACTCAGGCAGCCAATGATACCAACGTTGACGTTGACCGTGGTGAGATCCAAAAAGAAATCAACCAATTAACTTCTGAGATTAACAGAATTGGTAATACTACTGAGTTCAATAAACGCAAATTGCTAAATGGTGAAGTTTCCGAGGCTTCAGTTGTTGGTTCATATACTACTGCTGCTACGAAAGCATACACGATTGACAGTGCGCCAAAAGCAACTTGGACAGGTACTGACAAATTTGGTATTACTTCTGATGGAACAGCTTCAGGAGTTAAATTCACTGGTGCTGATGATGCATCTAAATTGGCTTGGGCTACGTTAGATGCGACTAAAGGTAACACGCTTACTATCGCAAAAACTGCAGATGGTCTTAAAGTAACTGGCGCATTCCAAGACGCTGCTGGCGCTAAACTGAATATTACAGCTGAAGAGATGGTGTTGAACGCTGCGGGAGACGCTTATGTGTACAATAACCATGGCATTTCGTTCCAAGTTTCTAAAGCAGATGCTGATAAGGCTGCAACTGGTTCGCAGGTTGTATTAAATCTAGTTAATGGTGAAACTGGTTCTTATAATGCAACAAGTGCTAATATCAAAACAAAGAACGACTGGACGCAAAATAACGGCTCTGCAGCTAGTATGACCAGTTTTGCAATAACGAATAGCCAGGAAAAAGTAGAAGGTTTAGCTCAGATTAAGATTACTGCAACTGCTGATGTCAGTACTGCAGGCTCCCAACTTAAAATTGATTTCTTGGCTGCAGACGGCACTACTGTATTAAGAACAGATACAGTAACAACGTCTGCTGCAATGAAAAACACCACTGTGAACTACGAGAATAATGGTGTGAAATTCGCACTGGCTTTTGACAATACTGCAAATGCAACTGGTACGAACTTCAGTTTAACCGTTAAACTGGATCAAGCAACTACTGCTGTGACCGAAGATAAATCTTTGGCATTCCAAGTAGGGGCTAATGAAGGACAATCGATGTCACTGGGAATCTCTGATATGAGATCAGTAGCATTGGGGATTTCCTCCAAAACTCTTGGCGGAAACTTTACTGCTGCTAATACAGTTACTAAGGGAACTGACAATGTCGTGGAAGAAGGCGCATTAGATGTTTCCGATCATAAAAAAGCGGCTAAAGCTGTTACCATCATTAATGATGCTATTGAGAAAGTATCAGGCGAAAGAGCGAAGCTGGGTGCTACTCAAAACCGCTTGGAACATACCATTAACAACCTGAGCACTTCTTCTGAAAACTTGACTGCTGCTGAATCCCGCATTCGCGATGTAGATATGGCGAAAGAAATGATGAACTTCCAAAAGAACAACATTCTTCAACAAGCTGCACAAGCAATGCTGGCTCAAGCCAACCAACAACCTCAAGGTGTTCTTCAATTACTTCGGTAATTTGATTTCAAAGCTTATACAAGTATTACAGAGCCAGAGCCTTGTCTCTGGCTCTGTTTTATTAATCAAATCATAAAATACGTTTTAATGCTGAGGACTAAGGAGCGTTTAGTGTGGCGCAAGAGAAAAAATTAATTTTGCAACCGCGATATATGAAGGATTTCGCCTGCATCGGGTCAGCTTGTACGGAAAATTGCTGTGATGCCGGTTGGGGTATTATGGTTGAGAAAAATTTGTATGAGAAATACCGTAATTTTCGGGAACGCGGCTGGCGGAATAAGTTTTCTGAATCCGTCAAGCGAAACCGCACTGCTGTTACACCTGAGGCGTATGCGAAGATCAAACTGACAGCACAAGGAACTTGCCCTTTTCTTAACAAAGAGCGCCTTTGTGAAGTTCAATTAAAATTTGGTGAGAGTCATCTTCCCACTATCTGTGTTTCTTATCCCAGAATAGGAAATTTAGTTGATGGCAACCTGGAAAAATCTTTAACCATGTCTTGCCCGGAAGCTATTCGACAAGCTTTATTAGATCCAGACGTTATGGAATTTGACGAAGTTGGGGAAGGTCAAACTGGCCGTGTTCATATTCAAGGTTCTTTTCAAACTGAAAGTAATAAACCTATTCGTTGCTCCCAACAATTTTTCTGGAAGCTGCGTATTTTCACCATTTCTTTGTTGCAAAATCGCACGTATGCGCTCTGGCAGCGGTTAATTATTCTGGGACTATTTTATCAGAAACTTGATCAGCTATTTAATAGTCATGAGTATGAGCAGGTATTGCCTCTTTTGGAGCAATATGAACAATCCATTCAGGCTGGGATTTGGCAGGAGGAACTGGATGCCATTCCAACAGAGCTTACTTTGCAGATGGAAATTCTTAAAGAACTATCGGATGAGCTGATTTTAACCGACAAAATGAATCCGGTCATTAAAGCTCATTTTATGCGTTGCTTCATAAAATTTCTGCATGGTGTTGGCTATCATGAAGGGGAGGAAAGGGCTGATATTACCGCCCGCTATCAGGAGGCTTATCAGCATTATTTTCAGCCGTTCATGCAGCAATATGAGCATGTGTTGGAACACTATTTGGTCAACTTTGTCTTTCAGAACCTGTTTCCGTTTAGCGGTTATGGTTCGGTGTTTAAAAATTATATTATGTTAGTCCTTCATTATTCAATTTTAAAAATGTTGATGATTGGTACAGCTGGTTACGAAAAAGAAGCCTTCAATCAAGAAAATATTATTCAAATTATTCAAACATTTACGCAGAACATTGGACATAGCCCGAAGTTTCTTACGCATCTATTTAAGATTATCGAACAGAATGAAATGGACAATATGGCCTATATGGCAATTCTCATAAAGAATTAATAAGTTGAGTGGAGAGCAGAATGATGGGAGTTATTGATCAAGCTGAGGAACTCGAATGGGTGCGCCGCAGATTAGCAGCGTTGGAGCAAATGGAAGCCAAGCTTAAGGTGATGCGCAGATTGGCTATTTATGCGGCCAGACGAGCTCCTAGTGTGGAGAAGGCGGCCAAAGTACAACAGTGGATCAACTTTCTGCGGGAGGAGGTTGAAACCATTGATAAAGAGACACAGCGGCCGTTATCTATGCGTTCTGCTGACTAAGAACCGCTCTTGCGTGAATGGAGGATCAATCTCATTTGCTTTTCTAAGAAATGCATATTGACAACTATGAACTTGGTGTCATTTTTTATGCTATGGAGATAGATCTGCTAAGCAGAGCTTCATTCCGCTGGATTTTTATTCTTTGCTGTCTCAACATTTTTGAATCATTCTGCTTCCTTCCTAAGCCTTGCCAAATCAAAAATCTTAACCGAACTTCGATAAAACTCAATAATTCCGTCATCGCGCATCCGGCCTAGTTCTCGGGATAAGGCGGTGCGGGAGACACTGAGAAAATCAGCCAGCTCATTTCGCTTTAAAGGCAGCGTAAATGTAGTTGTCTGATTTTGTTTGTGTTGTTCCAGCAGATAGACGGAAATTTTTTTGCGCATGCTTTTAATGGAAAGATACTCAGTTTTTTGGTTGAGCATGAGGGCTTTCGTTGATAAAATACCCAGCAGATTTTTTACAAGCTGTGTTTGACTGGTGCACACGTTGGAGCATTCACTGATAATTTTTTCTGGTGCCAAAAACATTACCGAACAGGTTGTTTGGGCAAGTACTGAAGCTGGCCAATGGTGTTTGGGTGAGAATGCAATCATTTCTCCGAAAAGATCTCCCGGCCCAAGTGCTGTCATCACGGTGCGGGTGCCGGACGCACTTTCTTTAATGACTGCAGCTTGGCCGGTTAGCAGGATTCCAAGGCCAGTGTAGACTGTTCCCTGGACGGTAATATAACTGTTTTTGTTTACCTGATGAATTTTAGGCTGCAGACAGTCTAGCATAATCGCTAATGAATCAGCGGAAATATTATGAAAAAGTGCTGAAGTCATCAATTGTTTTAATAAATTCTTGTCCAAGACAATCACCTTGCATTTTGGTAGCCATGGCTACCGATTTTTCATTTCTATTGTATTACAATAGAGACAAGAAAACAAATAAGTTCGATAAGGAGGGCTAGTGATGCTAACCCGTAAAATAAGTAAGATTGATGAAGAAAAGTGCATCAGCTGCGGACTGTGCACACAAACCTGCCACGAAGGGGCATTGCAGTTAGTCAATGGTAAAGCCAAACTTGTTTCAACGACTCAATGTGATGGGCTAGGTCGGTGTTTGCCTGTTTGTCCTCAGGGGGCGATCACACTGGAAGAGCAGCCTGTAGTGGATGTTCCGGCAAGTGTGCCTCAGCCAGCCTTTGGCTGCCCGGGAAATCGTGCTGCCAAAATTGAGCGCCATAAACCCCAGCCTGAGCAGCATGTGCCGGCTCAATCCGAGTTGCAGCAATGGCCCTGTCAAATTAAGCTCGTGCCGCCAACAGCGCCTTATTTCAACAAGGCTGATCTTCTGATTGCAGCTGACTGCACGGCTTATGCTTATGCCAATATCCACCATGATTTTATGCGCAACAAGATTACCATCATTGGTTGTCCAAAGCTGGATGAAGGTAATTATGCTGACAAACTTGGCGAGATATTCCGTTCCAATGAGATTAATAGCATTACGGTGCTGCGGATGGAGAAACCTTGCTGCGGCGGTTTGGTCAATGCAGCCCATCAAGCCTTAGTCAATAGTGGCAAAGCCATTCCATTTAAGTTCGTCATCATTGGTATTGATGGCAGTATTATTGATTCGTAAGATAGATAAAAAGCATTTTATATTTAACCTCAGCCACTATGGCTGAGGTTTTTTCATTATTCCACCATACATGTAAATCCAGATATAAATAGCTGCTAACAATAATATATATTTTAGTAACTAAGTCATAAAATCAATCGCACCTTTTGGGCAATACCGGAATAGGCTGAATTTGATTAATAAACCAGAGAATAAGGATGTACACTGTGAGAGGTATAAAGCGCCAGCGGGGCTAAAAGAAAGGAAGATTGTATGCTAACTAGCATTGTTATGTTGACTTACAATAAGCTTGCCCATACACAGACTTGTATCGATAGCATTCGAGAGTATACGCCAGCAGACAGTTATGAGCTCATCGTGGTTGACAATCATTCTACCGATGGAACGATTGAATGGTTGCAGCAGCAGGCTGACATTCGAGCTATTTTCAACTCAACCAATCTAGGATTTCCAAAAGGCTGTAATCAGGGGATTGAGATTGCAAACGGCGATAGTGTTCTATTATTAAATAATGATACCATTGTGACCGAAAACTGGCTGAGCAATTTAACCACTTGTTTGTTTAGCAGTTCGGATATCGGGGCTGTAGGTGCTGTAACGAACAATTGCTCTTATTCACAATCGGTGCCGGTGAATTATCAATGTACCGAAGACATGCATAAATTCGCAGCTCAATTCAATCGTTCTGATCCCGCGAAATGGGAAGAGCGTTTGAAGCTAGTTGGCTTCTGTATGCTCATCAAAAAATCAGTGATTGATGAAATTGGCTTATTAGATGAAGGTTTTACTCCAGGCAATTATGAAGATGATGATTATTCGCTCAGAATCCGGTTAGCTGGCTATAAATTGATGTTATGCACGGATACGTTTATTCATCATTTCGGCAGTATTTCTTTTAAAGAAGATAACAATTTCTATTCGCAGCTGCTGCGCGATAATGCCAAAAAATTCGAAACCAAGTGGGGCTTTAATCCGATCTACTGCACGTTTATGCGTAACGAAATTGTTACAATGCTGGACGCTATACCGGGTAGAACTATGCGAGTGCTGGATATTGGCTGCGCCTGCGGTGGCACCTTGCTTAAAATCAAACATGCATTTAAAGATGTAGAACTATATGGAATCGAACTTAATGAGAAGTCAGCAGTTAGTGCCAGCCTTTTTGCACAAGTAAGCATCGGCGATGTAGAACAGTTTGAGCTAGATTATCCGGAACTGTTTTTTGATTATATTATTATGGCCGATGTATTAGAGCATATGTCTGATCCCTGGAAAGTATTGAAAAAAATCCGTAAGCACTTACGTGCTGATGGCAAATTGATTGCCAGTATTCCCAACGTCATGCATTTTAGTGTGATTCGAGATATGATAAATGGGTGCTGGAGTTACCAAGATGAAGGCATCCTGGATCGTACTCATTTGCGCTTCTTTACATCACATGAGATTAGCAAAATTTTAGAGGAAACTGGTTTTCAGGATATTATTTTAAATTTCACGACAATCCCTGCCAATGAAAGTGATGCGAAGTTTATTAACAAATTAGCCGAAATCACCAACCCAAACTTCATCAGTCAATACTTGTCTTACCAATATCTCGTCAAGGCATCAAAAAGTTCTCTCCCTGATGACTAAGCACAGCTTCCTTATTTTTCCCTTGCAATTTATTGTCATAAAAATTATAATTTATTTTAAGAACCTATTGCTTAGGTCTGTGGTTGAAAGTCGATGCCAGTCGCAGGCGAAACGATCCACGTAAGGAGTCCAAAAGCGGCTCTGATCATGGTGCGGCTTAGAGGTAAGACCTGCCGGGAATCTTGTACATATTTTTATTGCCCGAGAGTAGAAGTAGTGAGGGGATAGTTCCTATTAGCGAAACTTCCAGCAGGCGGGTGTGGGGTCAAAGACCAGGTCGGCTAAGCAGTGGTCCTTAAAAATCAAAAGGTGAGGGGATTTCTTTAATGGCTTTCCAGGACAGAACTCTTAAGTGCAAAGACTGTGGATCAGATTTCGTTTTCACAGCAGGTGAGCAAGAGTTTTACGTAGAAAAAGGCTTTGAAAACGAACCAGCACGTTGCCGCAGTTGCCGCGATGCAAAAAAACGCAGCCGTGAAGGTGGCGACTCTCGTCCACAACGTGAAATGCACCAAGTTGTTTGTGCGCAATGTGGTGTTACGACTCAAGTACCTTTCAAGCCTCGCAATGACCGTCCTATTTATTGCCGTGATTGTTTTAGTTCGAATAAATAACCAAACCTGACAAATTAAGATTGTTGTAGATAACGCCCGGATATTCCGGGCTTTTTACTTTTCATGACACTTTTTTGACACTTTACTGTCAATTAATTGACACTTTTCGATTGAAAACCCGAATGAATAATGAATACTGTCCATTTTGTAGCGCTATAATGTAAAAAAGTACTTGATTGATAATACATGAACTATGTATAATTATTTATGTGAATGCAATACCATATTTTTGAGGGGGTACTTATTGTGTCGAAAAAGGTGATAGCCCTTATTGTGTTGGGCATGTTTCTATTGGCACTTGGTTTGGCAGGCTGTGGCGGTCAAAAACAGCAGCCAGCTGCTCAAGCTAAGGTGCTAAAAGTTGGTTCGGATACTGCTTTTGCTCCATTTGAGTTCCAAGATGAGAAAACAAAAGAGTATGTTGGGTTTGATATGGACTTAATCAAAGCCATTGGTAAGCAAATGGGCGCAGAAGTTCAAATTCAAAGCATGAACTTTGATGGACTTATTCCTGCGTTGGAAGCCGGCAACATTGATATGGTTATTTCCGCAATGACCATCACGGATGAACGGGCGCAAAAAGTTAATTTCTCCAAGCCTTACTACAAATCCGGGTTAACTATGGTTGTTAAAAACAGCAATGATAGCATAAAATCTTTCAAAGATCTTGAAGGCAAGAATATCGCTGTGCAAATTGGTACTACTGGTGCTGATGAAGCTAAAAAAATCAAGAATGCTAAAATTCGTGAGTTCAATACAGCTCCAGAAGCGATTATGGAACTTAAAGCTGGCGGCGTAGACGCAGTGATTAACGATATGCCAGTTAATGAATATTATCTTGCTCAAGGCGGCAACAAAGATGCTAAAACTGTTGGTGACCGTCTGACTTCTGAAGATTATGGCATCGCAACAGCGAAGAAAAACACTGAGCTAAGCGAAAAAATTTCCAAAGCTTTGGAAGACTTGAAGAAAAACGGCGAATATGAAAAAATCTATGTAAAATGGTTTGGCAAAAAGCCTGAATAACCTATAAGCAGACCGGCGTGAGTGATCACGCCGGTTTTTTTATTTAAAGGAACGGATACCGCAGAGTATGCAGAGGGCTACAGAATAAAGAATCGGACAGCTAATGAGGGGATTTCACAGGGATTGCAAGGAAATAGCATATGATTCAGATTTATCTAACAATATGAAGGCATTTGAGCATAGCCTGTATTTGCTGTGTATTATATTTATAGTATAATGAATGAAGAAATACATATAGGGGGTACAAATTTTGTCTAAAAAAATAGCGACATTGTTATTCGTTGTTTTAGTCTTAACTGTAGGTCTGATGGGTTGCGGAAAACAGACCAATACATCGACAGCGAAGGTACTTAAAGTCGGTGCTGAAACAACATTTCCACCTTTTGAGTTCCAGGATGAAACCAGTAAAGATTATGTGGGCTTTGATATCGACTTAGCTAAAGCCATTGGTAAGCAGATCGGCTATGAAGTGCAAATTCAAAACATTGGCTTTGATGGCTTAATTCCGGCGCTTGACGCTGGCAACATTGATATGATTGCATCCGCTATGACCATTACTGACGAGCGTGCTAAAAAAGTTAATTTTTCCAAACCGTACTATAAGTCTGGTTTATCCATTGTGGTGAATAGCAGCAATAACAGCATCAATAGTTTTAAAGATCTAGAAGGCAAACGCATTGCGGTTCAAATCGGCACTACTTCTGCTGAAGAAGCCCGCAAAATCAAGAATGCCCAAGTCCGTGAGTTTAACAGTAACTCTGAAGCCTATATGGAACTTAAAAACAATGGCGTTGATGCTGTTGTGAATGATCTTCCTGTTAATGCTTATTATTTAACGAAAACTGGTGCCAAAGATGCTAAGTTAGTTGGTGAAGTTGCTAACTCAGAAGATTATGGCATTGCAACTGCTAAGAAAAACACTGAATTAAACGAGAAGATCAATAAAGCCTTGGATGAATTAAAGAAAAACGGCGAATATGAAAAAATCTATGTGAAATGGTTTGGTAAAAAACCTGAATAAAAGGTTGAGAACTGGCGTAAAGTTTGCGCCAGTTTTTGTTTTGGGTGAAAAGCATTGAGTATTTGTCGATGGCGTATTCTCGATGGACATTTGCTAGTACGTGGAGGAAATGCAGTATGAGTTTTTGTATTCATAATACAGTATATTTATAAAGAGAAAAAAGTTATTGATGCACAGGGACGGGATTATAGGTTATAATATATTTCATATAGTAGCGAAGAAGCTTAGGGCGTATAGGGTACGCCTTAAGCTTTTTTATTTGTCGACACCTGACAAATTCCAAGGGTGATAGGAGGGAGAATAAAGGGTTGACATGTCCTTTCCATGTGCATATAATCATTATGTGTATTAATATTCAATAAAAGCTGTTAATTATTAATTTTATCATTAAGGGTGAAAGTGAATGAATTTTGATTTCGATTTAGTTCTCCGTTCCTTTCCGTTGTTATTAATGGGAGCAGGCGTCACCATTCAGATCAGTGCGCTGAGTGTGAGCTTTGGTCTGTTAATCGGGATGTTTGTCGGTATCGCACGCTTATCCAAACTTTGGCCTGTTAAATTATTAGCCGGAATTTATGTCGATTTTATCCGTGGAACTCCGCTGCTTGTTCAGATATTTATTATATATTTTGCGTTGCCCATGATTGTGGGAGCGCGAATTGACCCGTTTATTGCCGCGATTACGGCATGCAGTATTAATAGTGGGGCCTATGTAGCCGAGATTTTCCGGGCTGGTATTCAGTCTATTGACAAGGGGCAAATGGAAGCCGGCCGCTCGCTGGGAATGACTTGGGCTCAAACCATGCGCTATATCATTTTGCCTCAGGCTTTTAAACGGATTATTCCGCCGTTAGGTAACGAGTTTATTGCTATGTTGAAAGACTCGTCTCTGGTTTCAGTCATTGGCTTTGAAGAATTGACTCGTCGGGGTCAGTTAATTATTGCCCGTACTTATGGCTCTTTTGAAATTTGGCTGACAGTTGCGTTTATTTATTTGATTATGACATTAACGATTTCCCGCTTAGTGGATTATCTGGAGCGGAGGTACAAGATCGATGATAAGCATTAAGAATATTCATAAAAAATTTGGTGAGTTGCATGTCCTCAAAGGCATTGACGCGGCTGTAAAGGAAAAAGAAGTCGTTGTGGTCATCGGGCCGAGCGGATCTGGTAAAAGTACGTTATTGCGCTGTATTAATTATCTGGAAGAGCCTACCGAAGGCGAAATTGTTGTTGATGGGATTCCACTTACGAACGAATCCAATATTAACAAGGTTCGCGAAGAAGTCGGGATGGTTTTTCAACGGTTTAATCTTTTTCCTCATATGTCAGTATTAGAAAATATTACGCTAGCGCCTATCCAGGTGCGCAAAATGCCTAAAGCAGACGCTGCGAAAGTGGCGCTCGACTTATTAGTGAAAGTCGGCTTAGCCGACAAAGCCAACGCTTATCCGGAGCAGCTTTCCGGCGGGCAGCAGCAGCGGGTGGCGATTGCCAGAGCGCTGGCTATGCGTCCTAAAGTCATGTTGTTTGATGAGCCTACGTCGGCTCTTGATCCGGAAATGGTGAATGAAGTGCTTGAGGTTATGAAGACACTGGCTCGTGAGGGGATGACCATGGTCGTGGTCACCCATGAAATGGGCTTTGCCCGTGAAGTTGGCGACCGGGTTATTTTTATGGATGAGGGTAGAATTGTGGAAGAGGGAACCCCAGACGCGATCTTTAGTCATGCGCATGAAGAACGTACCAAGTCATTTCTCTCCAAAATATTATAAGCTGGTATTCATTGACAATTATAACCAGAAGTGTTATACTCATACTCGTGGCCCAGAAATATGGTGCGCCAGTTTATTTTTTCTAGGAGGAGTTTCAACATGATTGGTAAAGTTAAATGGTTCAGCGCAGAAAAAGGTTATGGTTTTATTGAGAGAGAAGACGGTGGCGATGTATTCGTTCATTTCTCCGCAATCCAAGACCAAGGTTTCAAAACTTTAACTGAAGGTCAATCCGTAGAGTTTGACATCGTTGAAGGCGCTCGTGGCCCTCAAGCTGCTAACGTTACAAAGTCAGCTTAATTAAATAAAAACGTTATCATGCCCGGCTTATTGATAGCCGGGCTTTTAATTTTGAGAGAACGATGTTTTTCAATGTTAATAAATTTGTCTAAATATTTGCAACCTTTTGATAGGATTTTTTTGATTTTTGGAGAATAATATTACTATAGGATACAGGAAAGGGGATGGGTACTATGGCAACATTTACAGTAAGAGGAAAAAACATTGAAATTACACCAGCATTAAAAGACTATGTAGAAAAACGGGTGGGCAAAGTCACCAAATACTTTGACTCCGTTGGCGAAATTACCGTAATCCTGACTGTTGAAAAAGGCCGTCACATTGTTGAAGTAACAGTTCCGTTGAATGGCATGCTGTTGAGAGGCGAAGAGTCAACTACAGACATGTACGCATCAATTGACCTTGTTATTGATAAGCTGGAAAAGCAAATTGAAAAATATAAAACAAAACTTGCTCGCAAATTACGGGCAGGAATACTTAAGCCAGATTTAGCGGCAAGCTCACTGACACCAGCTTTGGATGGCGATGATTTCCCACTAGTCAAAACCAAGCGTTTTGCTGTAAAACCAATGGATGTTCAGGAAGCCATCATGCAAATGAACCTGATCAATCATGATTTCTATGTGTTCACCAACTCGGAGACTGAGGAAGTTAATGTGGTTTACCGTCGCAGAGATGGAGCCTATGGCTTAATCGAACCAGAATTTTAAAAATTCAATATAAAATCAATAGTCCGTATCACCTCTGGTGGTACGGACTATTTTTTGTGAAACATGAGACGATGGCTAATATTCATTTTTCTATCGATTTGCAGCGGCGCATTAAAGTGATTTCAGCCTCGGTGGCCAGCTCAAGCTCACGGGCTTTTTGGCTGAATTCGCTACGGGTGATGATGCCTTTCTCGATGAGTAGTTCGATGAGCGTCGCAACAGCCAAGGTGTTTTTATAATCAACTTCTTTTAGATCAGCAATTTGACCAACCATTTCAATAGAATTGATGTTCATGATCATCCTCCTGCTTCTACATAGTAACAGTATACCCAGGAACAGAGAAAAACATTCACTCGTGATAAGCGATTCGCATAATATTTTTGTTCAATGTCAAATTTTTCACAATATACGAAATTTACTAAAAAGGTATACATATTAACTTATTATTGACAAGTGCTAGTTTTTTAATTATCTTAAGTATATATTTTAAGTAATGATTGGCCCCAACTTTCCGAACCTTGTGAAAGTTTTTTTTATTTTGCTTCATTCATAGAAGCGATTTGTTGTGATCAAAAAAATAGTTGGGTGCTGCTGCGGATAGGTAAAATAAGTAGAATGGGGCAAGTACGGTATGACAGATAAAAAATTTACGCGACGTAATTTTATAAAGCTTCTGGGCGGAGCCAGTGTCATCGGGGCTGGTGCAGTCGTAGCCGGCTGTGCCAGCGAACCGACCGGCGGCAAAGGCTGGATGCCCAATCAATATAATGTGGCAGCTGGCTGGCCGGTTCAGGTTAAGGGACGGGTGGCCATTGATCGTAATAATCCGTCCATCGAACGTGATGACACCAAATGCATTCTGTGTGGTCAGTGTCTGGAAGTGTGTAAAAATGTGGTATCCGTATACGGGTATTATGAATTGCCCATTAAAAATGATATTACCTGCATTCATTGCGGGCAATGTACTCTATGGTGTCCAACCGGAGCCATCACTGAGCGTAATGATATCGCTAAAGTCATGGAAGCGCTTTCTAGTCCGGACAAGCATGTCGTGATCCAGACAGCACCAGCCGTGCGCGTTGCATTGGGCGAAGAATTTAACCTGCCTCCAGGTAGTATTGTACAGGGAAAACAGGTAACAGCCTTGAAAAAGGCTGGTTTTGATGCGGTATTTGATACCAGTTGGAGTGCCGATCTTACCATTATGGAAGAGGCTTCTGAGCTGATCAAGCGGGTGACCAGTGGGGAGCATTTGCCGCACTTTACTTCTTGCTGCCCAGGCTGGGTTAAGTTCTCTGAGTACTTTTACGCCGACTTACAGCCCCATTTATCTTCCTGTAAATCGCCGCAGCAAATGTTAGGTGCTGTGGCTAAAACATACTATGCACAAGAAAAAGGTTTGACACCGGAACAGATTTTTTCAGTCGCTGTGATGCCCTGTACGGCCAAAAAATTTGAATGTCAGCGGCCGGAGATGAATGCTGCTGGTGTTCAATGCGGCAATCCGGCTATTCGCGATGTGGATGTCGTCTTGACTACCAGAGAGCTGGCCACTATCTTAAAAGCCAATGGGATTGATCTCAATCGTTTGGAGGACACTGCCTATGACTCGGTATTAGGGGAAAGCACGGGTGCAGGAGTGATTTTTGGTGCGACTGGCGGGGTAACCGAAGCTGCCGTCCGGACTGCTTATTATCTGTCAACCAAGCAAGAGCCACCGGCTGAACTGCTGCAATGGGACAATGTTCGGGGGTTAAAGGGAGTCAAAGAGGCCAGTGTGACGATTCCGAGTGTCGGGATGCTTAAAGTGGCTGTCTGTCATGGACTGCGCGATGCCCGAGTCGTTTTGGATAAGGTTCGCAGCAATCAGTCTGACTGGCATTTTATTGAATTTATGGCCTGCCCGGGTGGGTGTATTGGCGGCGGCGGCCAACCACGGACTTCGCTGCCTCCTTCTGATGATGTACGTAAGGCACGAATTGCCAATTTATATAAGCTTGATGGTACGGCTGTAAAACGGGCCAGCTATCAAAATAAAGAAGTGATGGACTTATATCAAAAAGTGCTTCATGCTCCGTTAAGTGAGCATGCTGAAAGCTTGCTGCATACTCACTATGTTGATCGCAGTCATCAGCTCAATGTTAAGTTGTAAGGCGGTGCATGAAGTGTCAAAGGGAGTTTTAGTGGATATCACCAAATGTATTGGCTGTGGCAGCTGTACCGTAGCCTGTAAAATGTGGAATAAATTAGAATATGATAATAAGGTTCCGTCGATTGGCGAAGATGCCACTTTAAATGATAAAAACTGGACTGTTGTGGTGCAAAGTTCACTCAATAATGCCAAAGGCGAATCGGTTTGGCGTTTTGCTAAGCAGCAATGTATGCATTGTGTTGACCCTGCTTGCGCATCGGCCTGCTTTTCGCGTGCCCTGCAAAAGAATGCCGATGGCGCAGTGGTGTACTATCCCGATCTTTGTGTGGGTTGCCGGTATTGTATGATTGCCTGTCCGTTTGATGTTCCGAAATATGAATGGAGTAAAGCCGCTCCCCAAATTACCAAATGTCAAATGTGCTCAAGCCGAATTGCCAAAGGCGAGGCACCGGCCTGTGTGGCGGTTTGTCCGACCGGAGTCATGAAGTTTGCTGATCGCCAAGAGCTGATCAATGAAGCGCATCTGATGCTGAAAAGAGATGATCGGTATATGAAGACAGTCTATGGCGAACATGAGGTGGGCGGAACCTGTTGGCTGTATGTTTCTGATGTGCCGTTTGACCAGCTGGGCTTTAAGAGCAAACTGGGGTCAGTTCCATTACCTTCTTATACTCATAGCTTTTTGAAAAACGTGCCAGTTATTGCGTTGGGGTGGGGTGTTTTGCTGACCGGTATGTCTTTTTATGCTCGGCGGCGTAATGAGATAGCCAAAGCCAAGCAGGCAAAACGTAATGGTACAGACGGCAATCAACAAGGGGAGGATGATGACTTCGATGAAGAGGATTGAGCTATTTGGCTGGAAGTTTACCATCACACCTGCCCGCAAAATTCTTACCTTCATTGCTGCTTTCAGTATTGCGGCAATGGTGATCCGGCTGATCACCGGCTTTAGTTTGCTCACCAATTTGAATGATGACTGGCCTTGGGGACTTTGGATTGCTTTTGATGTATTAACCGGTGTAGCGTTAGCTGGCGGTGGTTATTCGACCGCATTGGTTGTTCACATTCTGCATCGCGATAAATATCATCCGGTGGCCAGAGGGGCTTTATTGACCTCGCTGCTGGGGTATATCCTGGTTATGGCCGGACTCTTTCTTGATATTGGCCAGTGGTTTAACTTCTGGCGCCCCTTTGTTTCCTGGGGACACGCTTCGGTATTGTTTGAAGTTTTCTGGTGTATCAGCATTTATACAACCATTCAGGTACTTGAATTCGGCGAAATTGTTACTGAAAAAATCGGCATTAAGCTGCACCGGTTTTTCAAAAAAATACTGCCTGTCCTCATGATCATTGGCGTTGTTTTCCCTACCTTGCACCAATCATCCTTAGGGGCGTTGTTTTTGATTGCAGTTCATAAAGTGTATCCGTTATGGTGGACTGAATATTTACCGGTATTTTTTCTGATGTCTTCGTTCTTTATCGGCCCAGCTATGGTTTGTGTAGAATCCGCATTAGCAGGTAAATTCTTTGGTCATAAGGTTTCACTTAATGTGCTGTCCGGACTGGCCAGAATCAGCGGACGAATGATGGTGCTGTATTTGGGTCTGAAAATCTTTGATCTGTTCGAACGGGGCGTTGTTGGGCTGGCGTTTTTAGGCAATCTTGAAGGCAATATGTTTTTGCTGGAAATTATAGTTGGGGTTGCTATTCCGATCGGCATTGTTTTCAGCCGGTTTGGCAAAACGCGCAACGGACTACTGGTTTACGGGGTTTTGACCAGCGGCGGGGTTATTCTTAACCGGATGAATACCGTATTTACCTCCATGGTCAGCTATTCCAGTGGTGCCTACTTCCCTTCCATTTGGGAGTTTATTGTCAGTATTGGGCTGATTTCCATTGGGTGTCTGTTATATAGTTTTATTGTAGAGAACTTTAACATTTTTGATCATCATCCTAGTCAGCGCAGTGATAAGCATGATAATCAACTATCGGTATAAACAGTCGGCGGCAAAATTAAAAAAATGCCGCCGCTTTTTTTAGTTTCAAAATAAAGTTATCTATCGCAAAAGTATTTATAACTTTCAGGCAATTTGTTACAATTAGACTGTATTTTGAATACTCGTTCTGCTGAGGAGGGTTGGTATGAAGGGATTTCAGACCAATGAACGAACTAGCATCATTGAAATTAATCGTAAGAAATGTAAAGGCTGTGATTCATGTAAGTCCTTCTGCCCGTCAGCTGCCATTCAAGGTAAGTATGGAGCGATTCATTCGATCAATTCGGAGCAATGTATATTTTGCGGTCAGTGTTTGATTAACTGTCCGTTTGGTTCAATCAGTGATACGGTGGATACGGTTGATACAGTTATTCATCAGCTTGGCAATCAAGAGCTGACCGTTGTGGCAACCATTGCTCCCTCAGTCCGGGTGGCAATTGGTGAAGAATTTGGTTTGGAGCCGGGAACTTTAGCGACCGGGAAACTGTATGGTGCGCTCAAGCAAGCCGGTTTTAAAATCTTTGATGCAAATTTCGCTGCTGATCATACCATCATGGAAGAAGGCAGTGAGCTTATTGCTAAAATTCGTCATTATCTTCTCGGAGAGCCTGCCGAACATGAGCTGGGGTTATTGCCGCAGTTTACTTCCTGCTGTCCAGGGTGGGTTCGGTATGTGGAACTTTATGCGCCGCAAATTCTGCCCAATCTGTCTTCTGCTAAATCGCCGCTTATGATGGCTGGGGCTTTAGCTAAGACTTATGGTGCAACGCAAATTTGGCAGGTTAAACCGGAGAATATGGTGGTTGTGGGCATTATGCCCTGTACAAGTAAAAAATTTGAAGTGTCACGGCCTGAGTTCAGCAGTGCGGCTCATTACTGGCAGCAGCGCGGCAGTGCAGCGCACTATCCGGATGTGGATACCGTATTGACAACCAGGGATCTTGCCCGGTTATTTGAAAAAATGAATATTGATTTTAATCGTGTGGAAGCCTCTACTGATGCCGATAACCCATTGGCTCAATATAGCGGTGCTGGCACGATATTTGGCAATACCGGCGGAGTTATGGAAGCAGCCTTAAGAACAGCCTATTATGTGATTACCGGACAGGAACTTCCACTGTTGGAATACAAACCGGTAAGAGGGCTGCAGGGGCTTAAAGAAGCTGATATTACGCTCAAGGATGCAAAGACCGGCCAGGTCATCACACTAAAAGTTGCTGTGGTACACGGCATCAAAGACAATCTGAAGCCAGTGCTTGACCAAGTGATTGCCGGGCGTTCACCCTATCATTTTATTGAGGTGATGAACTGTCCGGGCGGCTGTGTGAATGGTGGCGGGCAGCCTATCAATCCGATGGGAACTTCCTGGACAGGAAATTGGAAAGCATTATTACCTTGGACGTAGGAGGGAAACCCAATGGCTCACTATGATTATGTGGAAAAAGCGGTCACTGTGTCGCGGCGTGAATTCCTGGGGATGGTTGGGGTAGCTGGTGCCATTCTTTGGACTGGTGCCTATGCGGCTACTGATTTGGTGCAAGACCGCAATAAATATATTAAAATGCGTGCTCAGGGGATCTATAAGGATGATGTAAAAGCGAAGGTGCGGCAAAGTCATCATAATCCGGGATTGCAGGATATGTATAAGCAATTTGCCGGCCAGCCTCTCAGCCCGCTTGCGGAAGAGTTGTTTCATACCCGCTATATTGACCGGACAAAATTAGGTTAACCAAATATGTAGGGCGGTGATTGAATATGAGTCATCCAGAACAAGAGTTACGAGTTTTAAAGCATTCATTACGGTCAAGACTGTTTCACTGGAGCCTGATTCTCGGTTTTCTGCCGGCAGCGATTACCGGTTTCATGTTATGGCTCAAACCAGGCAGTGAAGAGTTTTTGAATATTTCGATGAAGATTCATATCATCGGTGCAGTTATCTTTACCATAGCAACGGTTGTGTACACGTTGTTTTCGTTTGACCGGGTGGTTGCTTTTTTCCGACTGATCTGGACCTGGGACGATCGTGATATTGGTTGGATGCTGGTTGGCGGTGGTTATCCGCAAAAAATGCTCTTAGGCAAGGATGTTGTCGTTCCCCCAATGGATAAATTAAATTCCGGCCAGAAAATTTTTGGGATTTGCTTGTCAATTGGTGGGTTGCTGCTTATTGTCACCGGGTGGCTTTTATATTCTTTTATCCCTTTAGCACCCAAAGCGTTCATTTATGGGGCCGATCTGGTGCATATGTATTTCGGCGTGTTCTTAGGGTTGTTTATGTTTGTGCATATTTTCCTGGGCATCTATAACTGGAGCGAATTTAAGTCGATGTTTGGTAATGGGACTCAGCTGCTATCTGAAGTTGAGCATCACAATCCTCTCTATGCAGCCCGAAAACTGGAACCAGCAGTACATCCTGAAGCCGATGAACCCATCGGGGCGGCAAGCTATAAAACCGAATAGAGCAATCTAACCAGCCTGGTGGCTGGTTTTTTGTTCTGTGTACGCTGTGACCTCTGTGGTTGATAAATATCATCTTTCAAACATGCATATACTATCTTTATGTGCAGCGTGCATGGAGGTTTTTGACTTATTGGGAATTGTCTGTTAAAATTCTACAATAGGGATAATAATGCATATTGTTAAAAATGTGCCAAATTTGGGAGTGATTCTGGTTGTTTAGTTTTATTAAAAAGCTATTTGGCGATGATAATGAAAAAGAAATCAAGCGCATGATGAAATATGTGGAACAAATCAATACCTTTGAACCCAATCTGCAAAACATGAGTGATGGTTCTTTAGCGGGTAAGACCGCTGAATTTAAGCGCCGTCTGGATCAAGGTGAAGAATTGGATGCGTTGCTGCCGGAAGCTTTTGCCGTGGTACGTGAGGCATCACGCCGCGTTTTAGGGATGCGGCATTTTGATGTCCAAATGCTGGGCGGTATTGCGCTGCATGAAGGACGAATTGCCGAAATGCGTACCGGTGAAGGTAAAACACTGGTAGCGACTTTGCCGACCTACTTAAATGCTTTAACCGGCAAAGGGGTTCATGTTATTACCGTCAATGATTATCTGGCTCGCCGTGACAGTGAGTGGATGGGGCGGGTCTATCGTTTTTTAGGCCTGTCAGTGGGCCTGATCGCCCATGGTTTGGATTTTCCTGATCGTAAACTTGCCTATGGTTCTGATATTACTTATGGTACAAATAATGAATTCGGCTTTGACTATCTGCGCGATAACATGGTGATCTATCCTGAGCAGATGGTACAACGTGCGCTCAATTATGCCATTATCGATGAGGTTGACAGCATCCTGGTTGATGAGGCGCGGACGCCGCTCATTATCTCTGGCCCTGGCGAAAAATCAACGGATTTATATTATGTCTTAGCAAAAGCTGTCATCAAACTGAAGGAAGTTGAAGACTACACCATTGATGAAAAAGCCAAAGCCGTAGCACCTACTGAAGCAGGGATTGCTAAAATCGAAAAAATCTTAAATATTACCAATCTTTACGATAGCTCCAATATTGAAATGTCTCATCATTTTAATCAGGCGCTTCGGGCTAAAGCCATCATGAAGCGGGATCGCGATTATGTGGTGCGTGAAGGCGAAGTCGTCATTGTTGATGAGTTTACCGGTCGCCTCATGTTTGGCCGTCGTTACTCGGATGGTTTGCATCAAGCCATTGAAGCCAAAGAAGGCGTTAAAATTGAACGGGAAAGCCAAACGCTGGCAGCCATTACCTTCCAGAACTATTTCCGGATGTATAAAAAGTTATCCGGTATGACGGGTACTGCCAAAACAGAAGAAGCAGAATTCCGGAAGATTTACAATCTGGATGTTATTGTCATGCCAACAAATCAGCCGGTATTACGTCAGGATCTGCCTGATGTGATCTATAAAACCAAACGGGCGAAATACAAAGCCGTTATTAATGAGCTTGCCGAGCGCTTTGCCAAAGGTCAGCCTGTATTGGTTGGTACGACCTCGATCGCACAATCGGAAGATCTAAGTGAAATGCTAAAGCGCAAAGATATTCCGCATAATGTATTGAATGCCAAATATCATGAGATGGAAGCCCAAATTATTGCCGGTGCCGGGCAGCCTGGTGCAATCACCATTGCGACCAATATGGCTGGCCGTGGTACCGATATTGTGTTAGGCGAAGGGGTAGCTGAGCGGGGCGGTCTGCATATTATTGGTACTGAGCGTCATGAGAGCCGCCGGATTGATAATCAGCTGCGCGGCCGGGCCGGCCGTCAAGGAGATCCTGGATCTTCACGCTTCTATCTGTCTTTGGAAGATGAACTGATGCGCTTGTTTGGTTCAGATAATATTGCTAATATTATGGATAAACTGGGCATGGAAGAAGATGAGCCTATTGAACATGCGCTCATTACCCGTTCCATTGAGCAGGCGCAGAAGAAAGTGGAAGCACGCAACTTTGATATTCGGAAACACGTCCTGGAATATGATGATGTCATGAATCAGCAGCGTGAGGTTATTTATGGTCAGCGCCGCCAGATTCTGATGGGCGAAAGCATGCGTGAAAACATTTTCCACATGATTGGTAAGATTATTGATAATGCGATGGAAATCTACGCGAATGAAAAACTATTTCCGGAAGATTGGGACTATAACGGTCTCATTGAATATGTGACTAATTTCTATGCTCCTGAAGGACGTCTCGTGCAAGCCGAATTGGAGAAGCTCAGTCGTGAAGAACTACAGGAAGAGCTTCATAGAGTGGCAGAAGAAGCCTATAGTTCCCGGGAAGCCTTATTTGGCGAAGAAAGCATGCGCGAACTGGAAAAAGTCGTCATGCTTAAAGTTGTGGATGGCAAATGGATGGAGCATTTGGATCACATGGATATGCTGCGTGAGGGAATTGGCCTGCGTGCTTATGGCCAGCGCGATCCATTGATTGAATACAAAATTGAGGCTTACGATATGTTCCAGCAAATGATTGAGCATATCCAAGAAGATATCGTGAAGTTTATCTTCCGGGTAAATATCGTGACCCAGCCGGAGGATCATTTGCAGCAAGCAAAAGCTTCCCATGGTGAAGCGGAAGAAGAACCTGCAGCAGCAAAACAGCCTCATGTGAATAAAGACCAGATCGGCCGCAATGACAGCTGCCCATGCGGCTCAGGGAAAAAATATAAACACTGCTGCGGCACAAAATAAAGGATAAACGGTTGAACCGCAAAGTACGCGAAGTACTCAAAGGGTTCTCGAAAGATGATTTAGCGCGATCATTATCGCGCAGGTTTTTAGCGGACCCTTTGAGTACATTGAGTCCTTTGCGGTTAATCGTCGTTTTAAGGAGTTGAGACAATGCTTTTAGAAGATTTGCGGGTGCAAATTGTAGATATGGAAAAGAAGCTTGACGAAATGAGGGCTTCTCTTTGACGTTGCCGGCAAAGAAGAAAAGGTTGCCGAGTTAGAGTATAAGATTAGCGAACCTGGTTTTTGGGATACCCCTGATCAGGCACAACAGGTTATGCAGGAACTGACAGGAATAAAAGATGCTGTGAATCAATACAATAGTTTGTATGAACAGTATAGTGATATGGCAATTTTGTGGCAGCTGGGTACGGATGAAAACGATGAAAGTGTTTATCCTGATGTTGTGGCTGCACTCAAATCCATTCATAAAGATATCGAGCAGCTTGAGCTTACACTGATGCTATCCGGGGAATATGATGCCAATAATGCCATTCTGACCTTGCATGCCGGTGCGGGCGGGACTGAGGCTCAGGACTGGGCCCAGATGCTGCTGCGTATGTACGTTCGCTGGGCAGAGAAGAATGGGTTTAAAGTGGAAACCATGGATTTTCTGGCTGGTGATGAGGCCGGTGTGAAAAGCGCCACTCTCTTGATTTCTGGCCGTAATGCTTATGGCTATTTAAAATCCGAGAAAGGCGTTCATCGTCTTGTCCGCATTTCACCATTTGATGCCAGCGCGCGTCGTCACACCTCGTTTGCGGCTGTCGATGTCATGCCGGAAGTGGATGACAATGTTGAAATTGTGATTAATCCGGTTGACTTGCGGGTAGATACTTTCCGGGCAGGCGGAGCCGGCGGTCAGCATATTAACAAAACCGATTCGGCAGTTCGGATGACGCATATTCCGACCGGTGTTGTGGTGCAGTGTCAAAGTGAACGGTCACAGATTCAAAATCGTGAGCAATGTATGAAATTGCTGCGCGCTAAATTATTTGAACTGGAACGGCAAAAGCAAGCTGAAACAAAGTCCGAGATTGCTGGTGAATACCAGGCAATTGAATGGGGCAGTCAAATTCGTTCTTATGTTTTCCATCCTTATAATTTGGTAAAAGACCATCGAACCAGTGCGGAAACAGGCAATACACAGGCGGTTATGGATGGTGAAATTGATTTATTTATTGAAGCATATCTGAAAGACGGCATGCAATAGGCAACCCACATCTCTGATGGAGGCGATGGCTAGTGAGAAAAATCATGATCGGTTTAGGGATTCTTTGTGTTTTGCTGATAGCAAGTCAATTGCTGCTGCCGGTGGCCATTGCCGATATTGTCGCGCAGGGAATGGTCAGTCTGACTGGCAGTGAAAACGTTAAGGTTGATGTTGCTAAGCGGCCGGCATTGCTCATGCTGGCTGGCAAGTTCGACAAAATCACACTGGATGCAAAAAACGCAAAAACCGATAAGCTGACCTTCAGCGAGCTGAATGCTGTCCTCAAGGATGTTCAAATTGATATGAATACACTGCTTAGCCGGCGGTTGGTGGCTATTCAGTCTGTTGGTGATATAGATCTAAAAGTGGCATTTAGCCAGGAAGAATTGGCCCGTTATCTTAATCAGACCGTGAAAGGCATTAAAAATGCCACAGTCACCATTACTCCGGAAAAGATTCAGGCCAGCAGTCATTTTGCAATCGGTGGTTTTGCCAATGTGGCTATCACTCTGGAAGGTAAAATAGTCGGTGACGGGCAGAAAATTAAATTTGTGACTGAACGATTTTTGCTCAACAATAATTTGGTGGGCAATGTCGGCGGCGCCATGCTCACTGAGATTCCGTTGTTTGACCTGACTAAGCTTCCGTTTAATGTTCATGTTCGCAATATTGTTCTTGAACAAGGGAGAGTCGTGATTTATACTGATAACCGCCCGTAACTTAGCTTAGGTAACTGCCTCTATAGCCATCTATAGAGGCAGTTTTGTGGGAAAACGGGGACGACGGTTCAATAAGGTTTCTCAGGTAAATCTTTTCTGCAAAGCAGGAACTTGTCAGTCTGTGGCAGAATAAGTTAATTTTGCATAAAGCCTTGCCGCATGAGGTAAAACTAGGTAAGATAATAGCGGTGGTTTTGATTTTTTTCATAAGGTGGAGAGATTTTTGACGCACTTTAAATATAACCGGGTATTGCTGGTTTTGATTATGGTTGGATTGTTGGCGGCGCTTACCATTGGCTGGCAGCGCCATCAGGTTGAAGAAAATAATACAACAGTAGAATTAATTATGGATTATGAAGATGTGGTAGAATTGGCTCAAGTTGAAGGGGTGCCGGTGCAGCGTTTGCTTGCCCAGGTTAAAGCAGCAGGCATTACTTCATTGGCTGTTTATGAAACTACGTTGGAGAAGCTTAACAAAAGCGGTAAAGTTACCGCTGTGTCAGGTGCGCAAATTCTTCATCAGCAGCGGCTGGGTACTTTGTCAGACCCGGCTTGGGGCAGTCTAGTTGAAGCGGGCAGTATAAAATCTGAGGATGTTTATATTACTGGTCAAGACCAGGCTGTTTTTGCAGAAGTAAAAAGTGACTTAATCCGTCGTTTGGATGATGAACGTGTCACGGTTCTTTATGCTGGCAATCGTCAGGTACTTGCCGTGAAAGCCAGCTTTGAAAAAGTGGAAAAATGGAATCTTGGGCTGCCTACTGATGAAATGCAAGAGGTTGTGAGCCAAGGCTTCTTTGTTGTTGCCCGGCCAACCAATTATACGAAGGTGCAGGCTGAAGATGTACAAGCTGTATTTGACCGTCTGGCACCGATCGAGCAAGTCTCTTCCATCATGTTTGTTGGCGATGAAATCCTTGGTTATCCGGATGCTGTAGCGGTTACGGCGAATTATTTCAAACAACGTCAATTGACTTTGGCTATGATTGAGCATCCGCTGCAACTGCAGTTTGTTAAACAGGAAGGCTTAATGCAATTGGCGGCAGCCAACCAGTACCAAGCTGCCCGTGTTTATGTGATCCCTAAGGATGAGCAGCCTAAACTGAAAATTGACGAGGCCGTGCAGCGCTGGGTGGTTACTGACCAAGAGCGCAATATCAGGATGAATCTCATGCGAAAATATGATAAGCCTGAGGCCGGAAAAACGCTGATTGAGACAAATTTGGAGTATATCTCCCGAGTGAGTCAGGCGTTAAAAGAAGCCGGGTTTACGATTGGCAGAGCAGGTACGTATCAGCCGTTCTTTCCTAATTCTTGGCTGCTTGCCTTGATTTGTGTTGGTGCAACAGCGGCTGGCGTATTATATCTGACTTTATTGCGGCCTTTTGCTGCTAAATATCAATACCTGCTGTTGGTGGTGATTGCCGCATTGTTGGCGTTCCCGCTCATAAAAGGCAGCGGGATGCTTGTCCGCCAAGCCGTGGCGCTAACAAGTGCGATTATTTTCCCGGTTTTAGCCATGACTTGGCAGCTAGACCGCTGGAAACAGATCACCGCTCCGAATGCTTCACTGCTCAGGATTATCGGAATAGCGATTCCCAGCCTGGCGATTACGTTAGCTCTTTCCATTATTGGTGGCTTTTATGTGGCTGCCATGCTTGGTGATGTACGCTATTTTCTGGAGATGGAAATTTTCCGTGGTGTCAAGTTGACTTTTGTGGCACCGCTGCTTTTAATTAGTTTAAGCTTTTTAGTTCGGTATGAGTTATTTAAAACTGCTCCAGGCGAATCTCGCAATATCTGGCAGCAGGCTATAAAAATTCTGGATTTTCCTGTACAAATTAAGACCCTGCTGGTTTTTGGTGCAGCGGCGGTGGCTGCCTGGGTTTTTGTCGGGCGGTCGGGTCATACAGCCGGAGTGCCGGTTCCCGCAATTGAACTGAAAATGAGGGCATTCCTGGAGCAAGTCATGTATGCAAGACCACGGGAGAAAGAGTTCATGATTGGCCATCCGGCTTTCTTTTTAGCTGTTATGGCGGTGTACCGACAATGGCCGGCAGCGCTCTTATATGGTTTGGTGGTTTTGGCTACCATTGCCCAGGGCTCGCTGGTTGAAACCTTTGCCCATTTGCGGACGCCGATCTTTATGTCTTTTGTGCGGGCACTGGATGGATTGGCTGTTGGGTTAATTTTTGGAATAATCGCGGTGCTTGGTGCACATATTCTATATTACATAGCCTTCGCTTTAGGAAGGGGAACGGCTAAGCATGAGTGAAATAGTAATTTCCGGTTATTATGGTTTTGCCAATGCCGGCGATGAAGCCATGCTGGCCGCCATGATAGAAGTATTAACCGATTTAGATTCCAGTGTGAAAATCACGGTAATATCCGGCAATCCTGCGGAAACTATGAAAAAGCATGGTGTTGCTGCAGTATACCGGCTGAATTATCCTGAAATTATCCGGGCGCTGGCTAAATGTGATTTATTAATCAGCGGCGGCGGAAGCTTGTTGCAGGATGTAACCAGCAATCGCAGTTTATACTATTATTTAAGTATCATGATGCTGGCTAAACAGTTAGGTAAGCCAGTCATGTTGTATGCTCAGGGCATTGGACCGGTTTGTGGCTCCTTGGCGCGTGGTGCCATGCGTTATATTGGCAATATGGTGGATTTGATTACCGTTCGCGATGAAGGTTCACGGGATGAACTTAAACGTCTGCAGGTAACCAAGCCGCAAATTTATGTGACTGCCGACCCGGTATTGGCCATTCATCCTGTTGATAAAGCGATTGGCCGGAATATCCTGCGCAAGGTTGGGGTAGAGGGAGCAAGTCCGCTCGTAGGAATCGCGGTGCGTGAGTGGAAAGACTGGAGTCATTATAAGCAGGTGCTGGCGCAGACTGCTGATAAAATTGTTGAAGAATTTGGCGCAAAAGTTGTTTATCTGCCCATGCAGTATCCGGAGGATGTTGCAGTTGCAAAGAAAATAAACCGCCGTTCCCGGCATGCGGCAGCATTGCTTAATGAAGAATATACCACCAGTGAATTGTTGTCTTTGGTTGGAAATTTGGATATGTTAATTAGTATCCGACTGCATGCCCTTATTTTTGCCGGAGTGATGCATGTTCCGATGATTGGAATATCCTATGATCCGAAAATAGACCGGTTCTTGGAATCAGTAGGCGATCATCAGGTAGGGAATTTAAAGAATGTCACGACTGACGGGCTCTTGACTAAGGTGCGGCAATTATGGCCAGACATTGAACGTGAAAAAAGGCCGCAGGATGAACGATTAAATTCCTTGCGGGAAAAGGCTTTCCGCAATGCTGAACTGGCTATTGAACTGATCGCCGACAGCAAAAAGCGGAGGTGACGGCATGAAAAAATTACTGCGTCAATATCTCGGCATGACGATTGGTATTATTTTAACAGCTACGGCTCTCAACATGTTTCTTATTCCGAATAAGGTAGCAGCTGGCGGTGTCAGCGGTTTAGCAACTGTCCTGCATTATTTGTCAGGCTGGCCGGTCGGTATGATCATGTTGGTCTTTAATGTTCCGTTGTTTTTTCTGGGAATTAAATTTCTTGGTCCGCGTTATGGCATTAACACGCTCTATGGTGCAGCTGCCCTGTCGGTCAGTATCGATATCCTGGCGCCCTATACACCCATATTAACCCACGACTTACTGCTGAGTTCTTTATATGGCGGTGTGTTGAGTGGAATTGGTATGGGGCTGGTTTTCCGGTTTAAAGGCAATACGGCAGGAACGGCCATGGCGGCAGCAATACTGAATAAGATATATGGCATCAGTGTCGGTCAGGCGCTGTTAGCGGCTGACTTCTTGGTTGTTGCTTTTGCCGGGTTGATCTTCAAGAGCCCTGAACTGGCCTTATATGCGACCATTTCGATTTTTGTCACTGCACAAATCATTGACTTGGTGCAGGAAGGACCCAGTACTTCCAAGGCATTCTTGATTATGACTGATAAGCCCAAGGAAGTGGCTGATGGGATTTTGTACGAAATTGACCGGGGTGTGACCTTTATTCAGGGCAAAGGCGGTTATACCGGTCAGGAACGCGAATTACTGTTATGTGTTGTCAGCACCAGTGAAGTGACTCAACTGAAAGAGCTCATCTATCAAAAAGATCAGCGGGCATTTGTCATTGTCGCCGATGCCCATGAAGTATTAGGGGAAGGCTTTACTGCGGTAAAGCCGGTTAGCAGCGTAAAGAGTTAGAGCCTTGAGCGCGGAGGTGAGCCAGCATGCCAATTTGGCTGCGGCAGTATTTAGGAATCGCCCTAGGGTCGGTGGTTACGGCTGTCGGTCTCAATATGTTCCTAATTCCTAACAAAGTCGCCGCTGGCGGGGTTAGCGGTTTGGCTACGGTGCTGCACTACGTGGTGGGGTATCCGGTAGGTGCTACCATGTTAGCGTTAAACATCCCCTTGTTTTTGTTGAGTTTGAAAGTATTGGGCACCAGGTTTGGCATTAATACACTCTACGGTGCTGCCATTTTGTCGATTGCCATTGATGGGACTGCGCCTTTCACTCCAGTGCTTACCCAGGATTTATTGCTCAGCTCACTTTATGGCGGGGTGTTGTCCGGAATTGGTATGGGACTGGTTTTCCGCTTTCGCGGGACAACTGCCGGGACTGATTTAGCTGCTGCAATTATTAATAAATTGGTGGGAATCAGTGTTGGGCAGGCGCTGCTGTTTGTTGATTTCTTTGTCATACTTTCAGCTGGTATTGCTTTTAAAAGTCCGGAGCTATCGCTGTATGCGCTGATCTCGCTGTTTGTCACGACCCAGCTCATTGATCTGATTCAGGAAGGACCGAGTTCAGCAAAAGCATTTATTGTGATGACGGTCATGCCTGACCGGGTTGCACAGGCTATTTTGGCTGAAATGGAACGCGGTGTGACCTATCTGCAGGGACGCGGTGCCTACACTGGAGAGGTTCGGGAAACCTTGCTGTGTGTAGTCAGCACCAGCGAAGTCACTGCGTTAAAAGACCTGATTTATCATATTGATAAAAGTGCTTTTGTTATTGTTGCCGATGTTCATGAGGTGCTGGGTGAAGGTTTCTCAGCCCGTACCAAATAAAAAAACGATTGTTGAACTGCATTGTACCTTAAGTGCTTTGCGGTTAAATATAAATCACTTTTGCTAAAGAATGCAAGGAGGTTGAATCACACATGGCTGAAAAACTAACAGCTGAACAAGTATCACAACTGGAAGACCGAGCTAAAGCGGTTCGGCGAAGTATTGTTTCGATGGTTACAGAAGCGAATTCAGGCCATCCAGGCGGGTCGCTGTCGGCTGCCGATATTTTAGTTACCCTGTATTTTGCTGAAATGAATGTGGATGCTCAAAAGCCAAATGATCCAGACCGCGATCGCTTTGTTTTATGTAAGGGGCATGCGGCACCGGTGTTATATGCAACCTTGGCTGAAAAAGGCTATTTGCCGCATGAGGAATTGCTTACTTTACGTAAAATTGACAGTCGTCTGCAAGGACATCCCAGCATGAAAGATTTACCGGGAGTGGATATGTCCACCGGGTCACTGGGACAAGGCTTAAGCGCAGCTAATGGCATGGCGCTGGCCAGCAGAATTGACGGGCGTAAAAACCGGATTTTTGCCTTGCTGGGTGATGGTGAACTGGAAGAAGGCATGGTTTGGGAAGCTGCCATGTTTGCTGGTCACTACAAGCTGGATAATGTAACGGCTTTTGTTGATTTTAATGGTCTGCAAATTGACGGACCTGTTGCGGAAGTCATGTCTCCTCTGCCTATTCCAGAGAAATGGCTGGCGTTTGGCTGGAATGTAATCGAAATTGACGGACATGATATTCATGCCATTTATGATGCTATTCAAACTGCTAAAACCGTTAAAGGACAGCCTACCGTGATTGTTGCGCATACAGTAAAAGGTAAAGGCGTTTGTCAAATGGAGAATGTTGCAGATTGGCATGGCAAAGCGCCGACCAAGGAAGAGTGCGAATTATTTCTTGGCGAACTTGATGATTAGGAGAGGTGTAGGATAATGGGAAAAGCAACTCGTGAAGCCTATGGTGACGCCCTGCGGGATGTAGGGGCTGAACTTAAAGATATTGTCGTCCTGGATGCAGATTTATCAAAATCAACGAAAACTGCTGTATTTGCTAAGGCTCATCCTGACCGGTTTTTTAATGTCGGTATCGCTGAGCAGAATTTAATGGGTACAGCGGCCGGTCTGGCAGCAGCCGGCAAGATTCCATTTGTATCGACTTTTGCAATGTTTGCCGCTGGCCGTGCTTATGAGCAGGTGCGCAACTCGATCTGCTATCCGAAGCTGAATGTTAAGATTGCAGCCACTCATGCTGGCTTAACAGTTGGCGAAGATGGGGCCTCCCATCAGGCTATTGAGGATATCTCCCTCATGCGAACCATTCCAAACATGACGGTCATTGTTCCTGCTGATGCTACTGAAGCCCGTAAAGCGGTTGAGTTTGCAGCTAAGTATAAAGGACCTGTTTATTTGCGTTTAGGCCGTTCGTCGACTCCGGATATTTTTGGTGACAGCTATGAATTTGAGCATGGCAAGGCGGTTCAATTGGCTGATGGAAAAGACTTGACCATTATCGCTACCGGCATTATGGTTGCACCAGCCAGAAAAGCTGCTGAAGAGTTAATTGAACTGGGCATTAGTGCCCGTGTACTCAATATCCATACCATTAAACCGATTGATAAAGAAGCTATTGCCAAGGCTGCTCAGGAAACTGGTGCTATTGTTACTTGCGAAGAACATAGCATTATCGGCGGTTTAGGCAGTGCAGTGGCTGAAGTTATTGTGGAAAGTACGCCAGTGCCGCTCGAACGGGTGGGCGTTATGGATACTTTTGGCGAATCCGGTAAGCCGGATGCGCTGTTAGTGAAATATCATCTGACCACTGCGGATATTGTGAAAGCCGCTAAACGAGTGATCAGTCGAAAATAAGCTGCTTATCCAGCGGTCATGAAAGCGACTCCTACATGCATACACATGTAGAGAGTCGTTTTTTGTTGTGTTTTAAAATATAATCCCGGAAGCCGCTTTTTAACCGCAAAGGACCAAAGTGCACAAAGGGACGCAAAAGGTTCTATAGAAAATCCTTCGAATGCTTTGTGGTTAATCCGTAATCTAGAGGAGGGATGAGTGTGGGCCCGTGGCAGGTTATCAGCTTTGGGAAGCGGGCGGTACGACGCATCGTACTGTTTTTAATGGGTCTTGCTGCGATGATTCAATTGGGACCTACGGCAACAATGGCAGCTTCAATGCTGGTATCACTGGCCATCTACGCTGCGGCATTCGGGATAAAATATGCGATTGGCTTTGTCCTGCTGTTATTTTTCCACGAAATTGGTCATTTGGTTGCATCCCGGGTGGTTGGTCTGGCAACTTCTGCACCGATTTTCCTGCCATTCATTGGTGCTGTGATTAGTTTGAAACAGCTGCCCCATAACGCAAAGATGGAGGCTAATGTAGCCATTGGTGGTCCGGCCATGGGCACCTTGACTGCGCTGGTATGCTTGGTGTTTTATTTCTGGAGTGATAGTTTACTGATGCTGGTATTGGCTTACACCGCTTGTTTGCTTAATTTATTTAATTTGATTCCCTGCGATCCGTTGGATGGCGGACGTGTAGCCTCTGCTATTTCTCCCCATATGTGGTGGCTGGGCAGCATTGTGATTGGCGGTCTGTTCTTTTACACCTATAACATTATTATGCTGCTTATTTTTGTATTTTCGCTGTTTCGCCTCTGGCGTGGAGAAAAATGGGATGACAGCAATACCTACTACCGCTTATCGCTTCGTCAGCGTTTGACCGTGCTATGGTGGTATTTAGGCTTACTGACCGTGCTGGGCACAACGACTCTCTATATTGCCGAACTATTGCGTTAGCTGGGGATTGGCAAAAGTTACTCTCTGGTAAAAGTTCGACAAAAAGGAGGTTTTTCGGAAAAAACGTCAAATTTTATAAAGCTGTAACCAAAAATGTAGATATTTGTGAAATAGCAGCATAAGTATGCTTATCAGATACCGACTGATACCTAGTTCCGTGATCTAATATATAGGGGGATTGAGTATTTTTGATACATATGACTGGAGTCTCTAAAGTATATGGCAATGGCTCTGTCGCTCTCTCCGATATTAGCATTGATATTGAAAAAGGAGACTTCATTTTTGTCGTAGGCCCCAGCGGTGCTGGGAAATCGACTTTTATCAAGCTGATATTTCGGGAAGAGTTACCGACACATGGGCAACTTGTCGTCAATGGGCGCAATGTGACCAATATGCCGCCAGCGGAAGTTCCGTTTTTGCGGCGTGGGTTAGGAATAGTGTTTCAGGATTACCGCTTACTGCCGGAAAAAACAGTTTACGAGAATATTGCCTTTGCCATGCGGGTTATTGAGGCACCGCGCCGGGAAATCCAAAAGCGGGTTAATAGCGTCTTGGAACTGGTTGGACTTCGGGATAAGCATCGGTGTTTTCCCAACCAGTTATCAGGCGGGGAGCAGCAGCGGGTGGCTATCGCCCGGGCGATTGTCAATAATCCGGTTGTCGTGATTGCCGATGAGCCTACCGGCAATTTGGATCCGGAAACTTCCTGGGATATCATGAAAATCTTTGAGAGAATCAATAAATCGGGTACTACCATTGTGATGGCAACGCATGATAAAACCATTGTCGATACCATGCGTAAACGCGTTATTGCGATTGAAAGAGGCCGTATTGTCCGCGACCAGGTGAAAGGGGTATACGGCTATGAGGATTAGAACCGTTGAATATTTTATCAGGGAAGCTGTTGTATCACTGAGACGCAACGGATTAATGAGTTTTGCCTCGGTCAGCACAGTGGCGCTTTCCCTGTTAATATTAGGGATATTTCTTATTTTAGTGCTCAACCTGAATAATATGGCCTCAGCTTTAGAATCGCAGGTTCAGATCACCGTCTACCTAAAAGATGATTTGTCAGACCTGGAAATGCGGGAAGTGGGTACGCGGATTTCTAAGCTGCAAGGTGTCAGCCAAGTGATGTTTGTCAGTAAAGAAGAAGCCATGGAACGCTTTAAAGATCGGCTGGGTGATCAGCAGAGTCTGTTAACCGCTCTTGGTGATACCAATCCATTACCTAATGCGTTTGAGGTAAAAGTGGACAGGCCTGAGCGAGTGAAAACGACCGCGAAAAGCATTGCTGAGCTTCACGGCGTAGAAAACGCGAAATTTGGGCAGGAAGTCATTGACCAATTATTCAAGCTGACCAAAATGGTTCGGATTTTTGGGTTAGTGCTGATCGTCTTTTTAGCCTTAGCCGCGTTGTTTATTATTTCCAACACCATTCGCCTGACTGTTTTTGCCAGACGCAAGGAAATTGGAATTATGAAATATGTGGGTGCAACCGACTGGTTTATCCGCTGGCCGTTTCTGATTGAAGGGATGATCTTAGGATTTGGCGGTGCATTGATTGCGGTGTTTATTCTTAGCCGCACATATAGTGCGATTACGCAGCAAATCTATGCTTCATTGGCTTTCCTGCCATTGATTCCCGAAGATCCGTTTATTTCAAATATCAGCATGATGATGCTGGTGGTAGGAACTGCAATTGGCGCTTTAGGCAGTACCATCTCATTAAAACGGTTTATGAAAGTGTAGCGTAAGGAGGGATTCGATGGGCAATCGTAAACGCTGGACTGCACTGGTCATCGCCGTGACGGTGCTGGTATCGGCGGTTGGAACGGTTTTGGCGAACAATCTGAATGACCAATTGGACTCAGTACAAAGGCGCATGCAAGACCAGCAAAACAAGGCGTCTCAAGCTCAGCAGCAAGTGAATAGCGTTTCCGGACAGCTTAAAAAGATTCAGGGTGATCTGGATGGCGCTACAGCCGAATATAATACCATCCAATCCAAACTTTCTTATACGGAAGAGCAAATTGAGCTGAACACCGGAGTATTGGAAAAAGCCGAACGTAATCTTACCGAGCGGAGTAAGATTCTGAATAAACGTATGCGCGATATTTATGAAAATGGCCAGGTCAGCTATTTGGATGTGCTGCTTGGGGCTCATGATTTTGGTGATTTTACCACACGGATGGATATACTAAAACGGGTGGTTAATCAAGATATTACCCTGATCACGAAAGTCAAAGCCGAACGTGAATTGGTGCTGCAGAAAAAGGCTGAACTTGAGCGGGATCGAGCCGCTATTGCCGAATTACATAAAGCAGCCGAGGAAAAGCGTTTAGCCATTTCTGCGCGTAAAAATGAGCGCGAAGCTGTGCTGGCTTCTGCCGTTAATGAGCGGGATACGGCTGAGCAGGCGTATCAGGAATTGCTGGAAACCTCGCGGCAGATTGAACAAATGATCCGCAGCCAGTCCGGCAATAATAGTGCTGCCAGTTCTACTGGGACACTGATTTGGCCGGCGTCAGGACCCATTACATCGCCTTATGGCTGGCGGACACATCCTATTTTCGGCACACAGCGTTATCATAGCGGCATTGATATTGGGGCTGACTATGGTGATACCGTTTCGGCTGCCGATGGCGGTGTAGTGATTTATGCCGACTGGATGGGTGGCTATGGTAAAGCCGTTATTATTGATCATGGCGGTGGTATTTCCACGTTATATGCCCACAATTCCGAGCTCCTGGTGAGTGAGGGTGAGCGGGTAAGAAAAGGACAGGCCATTTCCCGGGTTGGTTCGACTGGTTATTCCACTGGGCCGCATTTGCATTTTGAAGTTCGGGAAAATGGATCGCCTGTAAGTCCAATGGGATATTTACCGTAGTATAAATTGAGCAGTTTCAACATATATTTAAAAATGTATTGTGATCAGCAGATGTTCGAGCATCTCATCTCGAACCTCGGATTGAGGTGTAGCTTTTGAGTAAACGTAAAATCGTGGTTGGTGCCATTCTATTGGTTTTAGTCACTTTCTTTTCGACAGTGGGTGGATTATATTATCTGCTCAACTTGGGAAGTGGTGATGCGGCCAGTACGCTTAAGTTTATGCGGGCGCTGCAAATCATTAAATCCCGGTATGTTGAGGAAGTTCCGATGGATACCTTGATGACTGGGGCCATTAAAGGAATGGTTGGCTCATTGGGAGATCCGCATTCCATTTATATGGATCCAAAGACCTATAAGGAATTTATGATTGAGACTGAAGGGTCATTTGGCGGAGTGGGGATCGTGGTTGGCGTTAAGGAAAAAATGCTGACAGTCGTATCGCCCATTGAAGGAACACCTGGTGAGAAAGCCGGCATTAAAAGCGGTGACCAAATTCTAAAGATTGATGGATTGGACACCAAAGACATGGCGCTGGATGAGGCGGTCAATAAAATTCGCGGTCCAGAAGGCAGTCAAGTGACATTGACCATCAGACGCGGCAGCGAGCAAGTGAAAGACTATACGTTGACCAGAAGCAATATTCAAATTAAGACCATCTCAGGCAAAATGCTTCCCGGTAATATCGGCTATATCCGCTTATCCATGTTTAATGAAAATACGGGCGCAGATTTTATTAAGCAATATCAGGAATTGGAAAGCGCCGGTATGAAAGCCGTTATTTTGGATTTGCGTGACAATCCCGGCGGTTTATTAGAAGAAAGTGTTAAGGTAGCCGGCAAATTTGTACCTCAGGGTCCTGTTGTATCAGTTGTGATGCGGGACGGTCATCGCGAAACGCATTCTTCTAATCTGCAGGCAGTAAAATATCCGGTGGCAGTTCTGGTCAATGGCGGCAGCGCCAGTGCATCAGAAATCGTGGCAGGTGCCATTCAGGATACTCAGGCAGGCACGTTGGTTGGAACCAAGACTTATGGCAAAGGTTCTGTTCAAACTTTGATGCGGATTGACAGTGGCGCAATCAAACTGACAATTGCAAAATATCTCACTCCCAATGATCGCTCAATTAACGGGATTGGTATTGAGCCTGATGTCAAAATCGAACAGCCCGAACCACGGGAGCCGAATAAAGATGTCCAGTTAGATAAAGCCATTGAAATTGTTAAGGGTAAGCTGTAAAATAAGCAACGGTGCAGGTGCACCGTTGCTTTTATATTTGCAGTGCTGATAAAATATTTCTATACCAACTGAATATGTAGTATACTTATATAAAATGATAACGGTTATCGTTGCTTAATTTAGTAACCATCATGAGGTTGCAAGAGTTGATGGGGTGAGCGGAAATGTTACTCAATGTTATACGGGTGCTGGTCTGTTTTATGGTTGCGTTGGTGGTATGTCAGTCTGGAGCAGGCAAGGTGCAAGCCGATATTGATAATGTAAAAAAAGTACGAATCGTCTGGGAGGTCCAGCCTGATGCTGTGATGTATGAGCTGATGATTGTCAAGCAGCCAGCAGATACCGCTGAGCAGTCAGCATTGCCGGAACCTATACTCATCAGACAAGATATCTATACAGCCGGAGTGGAGCTTGATGCACTGGCTCTGAATTCTGAGCTCAATTCATTATGGTGGCAGGTTCGAGCTTTGAATGTGGAGCGTCAGCCCATTTCTGAATTTAGTCAGCCGCAGTTGCTGAGTGAAGGCGAAATCAATCCAATTTCACCGTTACCAACGGCTTATTTGGATAGTTTTCCGTTCGGAAAATTGTATCCGGCTTATTCCTGGATTCCAGTATTGAATGCGGCATCCTATGAAGTGCAGGTACTATCAGCTAAACCGGAGATTGATCAGGTTTATGTTGCATTGGTAAGAAAATATGAAGTCAGCGGTTCAGTCGCGTTTGACTGTTATGATGAAGCTGCTTATACCGAAGAAGGCACCTATTGGTGGCGGGTATTGGCTAAAGATGCAGATAATAAGCCAATCGGACAATGGTCGCCGGCTCTGTCCTTTCAAGTTCAACGGCAGGGAGTTCCAATAGCCCTGTTTGGTGACAGCGTTACTCATGGCGGCGGGGCTATTTCCAATCCGCCATCCGATCCCGCCTATGATTTAACCAGCTATGCAGGACTGCCAATTAAAAATCTGGGGCGGAGCGGGGATACCGTAGCTGGTATGGTAGATCGCTTTGATCATGATGTGCTGCCATTTTCACCCCAAGTATTAGTGGTATTGGGAGGCATTAATGATATCAGAGCCGGTATGTCAGCCGATGAGGTTATTGAGTATTTTGCTGCAATTAAAAGTCAATGCTTGCGTCATGGGATTGTTCCGGTTTTTGTAACCCTGACACCGGTTAATCCAACTGCGATAAAAAACGCTTTTGATGAAGAAACTTCTCCAGAATGGCGAAGCCAATGGGAGCAAGCCAACCAGTGGATTATCGCACAGGAACATCATGTGGATGTTACTCCGCTCTTTAATCAACCGGGCGGACTCATGCCAACTGCGCTTGCAACCGATGGACTTCATCCGGATACGGTAGGCAAAGCCATGATTGGCAGTGCTGTTGGTGCCTATTTAAAGCAAAATTTTCCTGAGCATACCAATCAAGCAGCTCAATGGCAGGAGATTTAATCAATCAATAACAGGAGTGCCTCACCATGCAACCGCATGAAGGCACTCCTGCATTTATTTATCAAAAGAAAAGAAGCAAGGGGACGTTCTTTTTGCTTCCAAATGCGCGTACGCTTAAATATTGCTTGGGTATTCAACCTGTGCTAGAATGAAGAAAAAGACGGAGGTAAAATATGGTAAGGAGTGCACGGGAAAAAAGTGCCAGCGGAATATACCACGTTATGCTGCGGGGAATAAATCGCCAGGATATTTTTTGTGACGCCGAAGATTATTGGCACTTCCTTGAGATAGTTAAACGTGTGAAAGAGAGTGGCAGTTGCATAATTTATGGATATTGTTTAATGGAAAATCATGTTCATCTCTTACTGAGTGAAAGAGGTCAGGAACTAGCTGTTATTATGAAACGTATTGGTACCAGTTATGCGTGGTGGTACAACAAAAAATATGATCGAGTTGGGCATTTATTTCAGAATCGTTTTAGGAGTGAAGCCGTAGAGACAGAAGCCTATTTATTAGGAGTATTACGGTATATTCATCATAATCCGGTGAAGGCGAAACTGTCATTAACACCTGAGTTATACAAATGGAGTAGTTATCAGGCTTATTGCCGGGGACAGGATGACTTCGGAATAACGGATACTACCTTAGTTTTGAATACATTAAATTGTGATATTGAATCAGCTGTGAAGCAGTTTATTGATTTCATGGAGCAAAAAAGCAATGAGCAATTTTTGGACGATAGCAGCAAAGAACGGAAAAGTGATGTGCAATTAATTTGCGAAATTAAAGAACTATTAAACGGACAAGCACTTGATAGTTTACAAAGTATGGAGACACGTAATCGCAATGAAATAATCCAGAGGATTAAGGGGAAAACCGGGGTAACACAGCGCCAGATCGCGCGGGTGACTGGATTACATCCAAGTATTGTTTTTAAAGCGTGAAGAAAGAGAAGCAAAAAGAACGTCCCCTTGCTTCGCTGGGAAATGGATATTTGCACGCAGATTAGGGGAAAGATAAACAGACTATTTTTAATTGAGTTCATCGTAGGCAGCTTGGTGAAATCAGCAGAAGCGGGGTGAATCAATGTTTCCTTGGCAGGATCTTGTTACAGTCATTATCAGCCGAACCTTGGCGATGTATTTCGATCCGACTTTTTGGACAATCATGGCGCTGGTTATCTTTCAGTACTGGCAGATGCAGCGCAATCAAAAGCGCATGTTTGGGGTACATAGCTATTCGCTTAAAAATCAGGTGTTTATGGCCGCCGTTTATGGCATGATTGGCGGTATTATCGGCAGCTTTATAATGACTTTGTTCGGAATCACACTCAATCAGTTAGGGCTGAACTACATTTGGCCGGTAGCCATTGCGCTGATGGTGATCAATTTGCGGTTTCTATGCTTTGCTTATGCCGGCGGCCTGGTGGCCGTATCCAACGTGCTGTTTGGCTGGCCAGTGGTCAATGTGCCGCAGGTCTTGGCACTGGTTGCCATTTTGCATATTACCGAGAGTGTGCTGATTGCTATCAGCAACCGTTATGGAGCCATTCCGCTTATTGTAAAGAAAGAAGACGGCAGACTGGTGGGAGCTTTTAATTTACAGAACTTCTGGCCACTGCCTTTGGTATTATTGACTGCTATGGCTGTACCAAACGGCGACCTGCCGACAGGCATTATCAAAATGCCGGATTGGTGGCCTCTAATTCCCGCTAATTTGGTGCTTCCTGAAGGGGAGCGATGGATTTATGCGACCATGCCGGTCGTGGCCGCGCTTGGGTATGCTGATATTGCTGTTGCCAGCTCTCCAAGTAAACGCCGGCGGCAGTCAGCCTTTCATTTAGCCATCTACAGTATTGTGCTGCTTGGTCTGGCACTTTTGGCGGCTAAGTTTGAATGGGTGAAAATTTTTGCAGCGCTGGCTTCACCGCTTGGTCATGAATTTTTAATTCAGCGTGATAACAGACTGGAGATGGAAGGGAAGCCGCTCTTCGTCCGTCCCGAAATTGGGGTTATGGTACTGGATACCGTTTACGATACCCCGGCCCGCCAGGCTAATTTAAAACCTGGGGATATTATTACCAGGCTGAATCAGTTTGCCATTCGCTGGCCGCATGATCTTGAACTGGCCTTAGCCGACATTCCGAAAGAATGCTGGCTGGAATATGAGCGGAATGGCGTGGTGGATAGGTGTCTGATTAAGTTTACCAAAGGCAATACACTTGGGGTAATCTTAGTTCCCAATGGGAATGAGACTGCCTATGCTGAGCTTAGTACCGAACGATTTGGCATTGTTGACTGGGCCAAGCGCAAGCTTGATCAATAATCTTACAGCTGGCGAAAGGGGATTCCCCTGCTGCCAGTTTTTTGATTTTATTAGTAAAAAAAATCGAACAAATATTCGATAAATCCAAAAAAATCCACTCAAATAAGTTTGAGTTTGTGTTATAATAACTTCTAATAAATAATAATTTCCAAGCGGAAGCCAGGTGATGAAATGACTACTGTTCCAAAGTTAAATACAGTATATGTAGAAGGTGGAGTTCCTTTTAAAGTAGCGGCACCCTTTGAGCCTACCGGCGATCAGCCAGTGGCGATTGAAAAGCTTGCAGCCGGAATCAGTGCCGGTCAACGGACTCAGGTCTTGCTCGGGGCTACAGGTACCGGCAAAACTTTTACAATGGCTAAAGTCATTGAAGCTGTGCAGAAACCGACTTTGGTGATTGCGCATAATAAGACACTGGCAGCTCAATTAGCCAGTGAATTTAAAGAGTTTTTTCCGGAAAATGCGGTTGAGTATTTTGTAAGTTACTATGATTATTATCAACCGGAAGCTTACATTGCTCATACCGATACTTATATTGAAAAAGATGCTTCGATTAATGATGAGATTGATAAATTGCGCCACTCGGCGACCAGTTCGCTGTTCGAACGACGGGATGTCATTATTGTTGCCAGTGTGTCTTGTATTTATGGTTTGGGCTCACCAGACGAGTACCGCGGCCTAGTTCTGTCTTTGCGGCAGGGGCAATCGCGGGATCGTGACGAAATTTTACGCAAATTGGTAGCCATTCAATATGAACGCAATGATATTAATTTTACGCGCGGTACCTTCCGGGTTCGCGGTGATGTGATTGAAATATTCCCAGCAGCCAATAATGAAAAAGCGCTGCGGGTCGAGCTGTTTGGTGATGAGATTGAACGGATTCTGGAGATTGATACACTGACTGGTGAGATATTGGCTGAGCGCAAACATATTGCCATCTATCCGGCGTCTCACTATGTTACTTCCCGCGAAAATATGCTGCGGGCGGTACAGGATATTGAGAATGAACTGGAGCAGCAGCTCACTTACTTTAAAGCGAACAATAAACTGATTGAAGCACAGCGTCTGGAGCAGCGGACCAAATATGACCTGGAAATGATGCAGGAAATGGGCTATTGCTCGGGGATCGAAAATTATTCCCGCCATCTGACCAATCGACAGCCTGGTGATGCGCCTTATACGCTGGTGGATTATTTTCCCGAAGACTTCTTGATTGTCATCGATGAATCCCATGTTACGCTGCCGCAAATCCGGGCCATGTATGCAGGAGACCGTTCCCGCAAGGAATCACTAGTCGGTAATGGCTTTAGGCTTCCTTCAGCGTTTGATAACAGACCTTTTAAATTTGAAGAGTTTGTGCAAAGGATTAACCAGATTGTCTATGTATCGGCGACTCCGGCTAAATATGAATTTGAGCAAGCCGATCAGGTTGTTCAGCAAATCATCCGGCCAACCGGACTGATTGATCCTGAGGTTGAAATCAGGCCAATTAAAGGACAGATGGACGATTTGTTAGGAGAAATAAAAATCAGAACGTCCACCAATGAGCGGGTTTTAGTGACAACCCTGACTAAGAAGATGGCCGAGAACCTCACCGATTATCTGAAAGAAATGGGGATCAAAGTTCGCTATCTTCATTCTGATATTGTGACTATGGAGCGGGCCGAAATTATCCGTGATTTGCGGGCCGGGGTGTTTGATGTGCTTGTCGGCATCAATCTGCTGCGGGAAGGGCTTGATTTACCGGAAGTCTCATTGGTGGCTATCTTGGATGCTGATAAAGAAGGCTTCTTGCGATCTGAGACATCCTTAGTTCAGACCATTGGCCGGGCTGCCCGTAACGTAAAGGGAAAGGTTATCATGTATGCAGATCACATGACTGACTCGATGCGGCGGGCGATCAGTGAGACCGACCGTCGCCGTGAGATTCAGCATGCTTATAATATTGAACACGGGATTACGCCCAAAACCATTGAGAAAAAGGTCAGAGAGCTGATTGAAACAACCAAAGTGGCTGAGACTCCGGCCAGCTATCGGGCAAGTGGTACTTCAAGCATGACGACTGATGAAACGCTTGATTTGATCGCCAGTTTGGAAAGTGAAATGCGCGAAGCTTCCAGGAAACTCGAATTTGAACGTGCCGCCCAACTGCGCGATATGGTTGTTGAGCTGAAGGGACGGTTGCCTGCCGGAAGTTTAGGCAAAGCTAAAAGTTCAGCAAAGAAATCCACAAAGAAAAAAGGCTAGTCCTGTACTAGAAACAGAGGAGTACTTACGTTGAGAGAAAAAATTATTGTTAAAGGTGCAAGACAGCACAATTTAAAAAATATAGATGTTGAAATCCCGCGTGATAAACTGGTGGTGATCACCGGCTTGAGTGGTTCAGGGAAATCTTCATTGGCATTTGATACCATTTATGCCGAAGGCCAGCGGCGCTATGTTGAATCCTTATCGGCTTATGCCCGGCAATTCCTTGGCCAAATGGACAAACCAGATGTGGATTATATTGAAGGTTTGTCACCAGCCATCTCGATTGATCAAAAGACAACCAGCCGTAATCCACGCTCGACAGTAGGAACGGTAACCGAAATCTATGATTATCTGCGGCTGTTGTTTGCCCGTGCTGGCCGGCCTCATTGTCCGAAATGCGGAAAAGCCATCAGTCAGCAGACGGTTGAGCAAATGGTTGATCAATTGCTGGCATTGCCTGAAGGCACCAAACTTATGCTGTTGGCACCAGTGGTGCGCGGCAAAAAAGGCGAACATCAGAAAGTCCTGGAGGATATCCGTAAAAATGGCTATGTCCGGGTGCGGGTGGATGGACAGATCCAAGATATCAGTGAAGAAATCAAATTAGAAAAAAACAAAAAGCATACCATTGAGGTCGTTGTTGACCGTCTGGTAATTCGTGATGGTATTGCTTCGCGCTTGGCTGACTCACTGGAAACTTCGCTGAATCTTGGCGGCGGTGTTGTTTCAGTGCAAATCGTTGATGGAAATGAGCTGGTATTCAGCCAAAATTTCGCCTGCGTGGATTGTGGGATTAGTTTACCGGAAATTGCACCCAGGATGTTTTCTTTTAACAGCCCTTATGGTGCTTGTCCTGATTGTACCGGTTTAGGCAATAATATGGAGTTTGATCCGGCATTGGTCATTCCTGACCCCGGCAAATCCTTTATCGACGGCTTACTGGCGCCTTTTACCAAAAACACCAATTCCTATACTATGTGTCAGTTGGAAGCTGTGCTGGACAAGTACGGCTACTCACTGTACAGCAATTGGCATGATCTGTCTGATCAAGTGAAAGATATTGTCATGAATGGCTCTGGGGATGAGCGATTCAGCTTCCGTTATGAGAATATGTATGGCGAAGATAAAATGTACCATTCGCCATTTGAAGGGGTTATGCCGTTATTGAATCGGCGCTACCGGGAAACCAGTTCAGATTGGACCCGGGAGGAATATGAGGAATACATGAGTACTAAACCGTGCCCAACTTGTAAAGGGGCACGGCTAAAGCCTGAAACACTGGCCGTGAAAGTGGGCGGCAAGAGTATCTATGAAGTAACGACCCAAACCATTGCCGAAGGGAAACAATTTTTTGCTGAACTGGAACTGACTGACCGCGAGCGTACCATTGCTTATCAGATCTTGAAAGAGATTCATGCCCGCTTAGGCTTTTTACTGGATGTTGGCCTTGATTATCTGACGTTGGACCGGGCAGCCGGCACGTTATCCGGTGGTGAGGCACAGCGTATCCGTTTGGCAACGCAGATTGGCTCAGGTTTGGTAGGGGTGCTCTATATCCTGGATGAGCCCAGTATTGGCCTTCATCAACGCGATAATAACCGTCTATTGGCTACTCTGCAGCATCTCCGTGATGTCGGCAATACCCTGCTGGTGGTTGAACATGATGAAGATACCATGTATGCGGCTGATCACATTATTGATATTGGTCCTGTCGCCGGTGCTGGCGGCGGGCAGATTGTCGCGCAGGGAACGGTCGAGCAAATTAAGGCTACTCCTGACTCGATTACCGGTCAATACCTCAGCCGCCGCCGCTTTATTCCTGTTCCGGCTGTACGGCGTCAGCCAAACGGCAAATGGCTGGAAGTGATTGGCGCGAAAGAAAATAATCTGCAGAATCTGACTGTTAAATTTCCTTTAGGTGTTTTTACTGCCGTAACCGGCGTATCCGGTTCCGGTAAGAGCACTTTGGTTAATGAAATTCTCTATAAAGGTCTGGCTCATCGTATTTATAAAAGCCGGACCAGACCGGGTGAGCATGAAGATATCCGGGGTGCTGAGCATATCGATAAAATCATTGATATTGATCAGTCGCCAATTGGACGGACGCCGCGTTCCAACCCTGCGACCTATACCAGTTTGTTTGATGCCATTCGCGAAGTCTTCAGTCAAACCCCTGAGGCAAAAATGCGCGGTTATAAACCCGGACGCTTTAGTTTTAATGTCAAGGGCGGCCGTTGCGAAGCTTGCCGCGGTGACGGGATTATTAAGATCGAAATGCATTTCTTGCCTGACGTCTATGTGCCTTGCGAAGTGTGCAAGGGCGCTCGTTATAACCGGGAAACATTAGAGGTGCGTTATAAAGGCAAAAGCATTGCCCAGGTTCTGGATATGGTGGTAGAAGAAGCAGTCGACTTCTTTCAAAATATCCCTAAAGTACATCGTAAATTGCAGATTCTGCAAGATGTTGGTTTAGGCTATATCAAGTTAGGTCAACCGGCGACTACCCTAAGCGGCGGTGAAGCTCAGCGGATTAAGCTGGCGACTGAGCTGGCTCGCCGCAGTACCGGGAAAACGCTGTATATCCTTGATGAGCCAACCACTGGTTTGCACACTGCCGATATTCACCGCCTGCTGGAAGTGCTGCAGCGCTTGGTGGACGGTGGTGACAGTGTTGTGGTCATTGAACATAACCTGGATGTCATAAAAACCGCTGATCATCTGATTGATTTAGGTCCGGAAGGCGGCTACCGGGGCGGCACTATTGTTGCCCAAGGCACGCCTGAACAAATTGCAGCTACCGCTCAGTCGTATACCGGCCATTTTCTCAAGCCGCTGCTTGAGGAAGCTGTAGCTATGAATGCTGCAGCCTGCAAGAACGAGGAATAACGGAACGGGGAAGTATGGTTAGCCGCAAAGTACTCAAAGGACGCAAAGGGGACACAAAAAAACAGCGCTATAAAGATTGCGTTCCCTTTGAGTACATCGAGTACTTTGTGGTTCAACAACGTTTCTTTTTCCACCCCGTACAACAAACAAAAAACAGACTTCCCGAAAGGAAAGTCTGTTTAAAATTCTACCAGGCGCTATTGACGAGCGAGGTATCGGCTCCGTGCGCAAGTTTGTTCTTTGGTTTTACCGGTTCACAGTTGGACATGTGTTTGTAGACAAACTGAGTATCAATGTCACCAGTACAGAAATGTGGATTGGTCAATACTCGCTGATGGAACGGAATGGTCGTCTTAATACCGGTAATCCGGAATTCATTCAGTGCCCGGCGCATAATTTTAATGGCGTCACCACGGGTACGGCCATGAGCAATGACTTTTGCAATCATTGAATCGTAATGTGGTTCAACAGCTAAGCCAGCACAAACGCCGCTGTCTACCCGGACTCTAGGACCGCCAGGAGCATGATAAAAGTCAATTTGACCAGGTGCAGGAAGGAAATGGTTTTCAGGGTCTTCGGCATTAATCCGGCATTCGATGGCATGACCAAGAAATTGAATATCTTCCTGACGTTTATTCAGCGGTTCGCCGGCAGCAATTCTAATTTGCCGACGGACAAGATCGACACCAGTGATGGCTTCGGTGACTGCATGTTCGACTTGAATCCGCGGATTAATTTCCATAAAATAAAATTTACCGGTTTTGACATCCATTAAAAATTCAACGGTGCCAACATTGGTATAGTGAACGCTTTTCGCAGCACGAATCGCAAGAGCACCTACTCTATGCCGCATTTCCATGGTTAAAGCACTGGAAGGTGCTTCTTCCAAAATCTTTTGGTTGCGGCGCTGTAATGAACATTCCCGTTCGCCAAGATGCAGAATGTTGCCAAAATTATCAGCCATGATCTGCACTTCAATATGGCGGGACTGGGCAATATAAGTTTCAAAATAAAAAGCTGATTTTGTTACATCAACCTTATGAAGGGCTGTATCCAAATCTTGTTTGCCATTAATAACAAACATGGATTTACCACCGCCGCCGGAAACAGGTTTTAAGATAACAGGATAACCTAGTTCCTCAGCAAATTGATACGCTTCTTCATTGCTCACAATTGGATTAGTGCCCCGTGTCATTGGTAAGCCGGCAGCTTTCATTGCTTCACGAGCTGCATCTTTGTTGCCTACTTTACGAATCGTTTCGGCACGCGGACCTACCCAGATAAACCCGGAATTTGTTACTAATTCAGCAAAGTCAGCGTTTTCAGACAGAAAGCCGTAGCCAGGATGTATGGCCTCAGCTTTAGTAGCTGCGGCTGCTGCAAGGATTGCTTCCATGTTTAAGTAGCTTTGGGTTGCGTCTGCTGGACCGATATGATGGGCATAATCAGCCAACTGCACATGAAGTGCGTGTTCGTCAACATCAGAATAGACAGCAACAGTTTCAATCCCCAGCTCCTGGCAGGCCCGGATGATTCGGACAGCAATTTCGCCGCGATTAGCGATAAGGAGTCTTTTGAACATCGATGTAGACCTCCCATTTGCAATTGTTTTTTTCTAGGAAATTAGACTATACAATTAGATTCTAACGAGGTACATTATATTACAGGAATGTTATTTAGACAATGGCTTTTGTGAATGTATACACAAGTACATTGTATAGTACCAGAAACAGGAAAACTTGGTTATGAGCAGGTACTAAAAAGTATGTGATTATTATAACATGCCCTGACGGATTAAGCAAGTGGGCATAAGCGAGCGGGAGGCTCATCATGACCGACGAGTTACAGGAAAAACTGCAGATTTTACCAGATAAGCCGGGCGTTTATTTAATGAAAGATGCGCAGGGGCGGATTATCTATGTAGGTAAAGCCGTTAATTTGAAAAACAGGGTTCGCTCTTATTTTCAGTCCAGCCGCAATCATTCGCCCAAAGTGCAGGCGCTGGTGGCTCGGATTGTTGATCTGGAATACATTGTCACAGCCTCGGAAATTGAGGCGTTAATCTTTGAGTGTAACTTAATTAAGAAACATCACCCCAAATACAATATCAGTCTGAGAGACGATAAAACTTATCCTTATATTAAAGTAACGAATGAAGAATATCCGCGCGTCTTTACGACCCGCAAGGTATTAAAAGACGGAGCCCGTTATTTTGGTCCTTATACCAGTGCGGGTGCTGTTCACGAAACATTACGACTGCTGAAGAAGTTATTTCCGCTGCGCAGCTGCCGTAAGCTGGATGCTGTGCGCCCCTGCCTGGAGCATCATATTAAACGCTGTCTGGCGCCTTGCTCAGGGCAAGTGGATGTTGCTGATTACCGGGAGATGATTAAGGCTGTCTGCCTGTTTTTAGAAGGGCGAAGTGATGCTGTGGCCCAAAACCTGCGTCAGCGAATGGAAGAAGCTGCTGAGCAATTGCAGTTTGAAATGGCTGCCAAACTGCGTGATCAACTGGTCGCTATTGAAAAAATAACCGAAAAGCAGAATATGGTTACCGGTTCTGGCGATCAGGATGCCATTGGTTTGGCGCGGTCGGCCTTAGGCGCTTGTGTCCAGGTATTCTTTATCAGAAGCGGCAAAATGGTAGGACGGGATCATTTTCTGCTATCAGGCGCCGAAGACGAGACGGATGAAGCCATGCTGACGGCATTCATTAAACAATATTATAACCAAGCAACCTTTATTCCACGCGAAATTCTTTTACCCATGCCGCTAACTGAACAGCCATTGCTGGCAGATTGGCTTAGCAGCAGCAAAGGCAGCCGGGTTGCCGTCGAAACACCCAAGCGCGGAACAAAAAAAGATATTGTGAATATGGCCATCGGCAATGCGACGTTGGTGCTGGAAGAGCAGGCATCAAAACTCCAATCCCGTAACGAACAGACTGAAGGGGCGGTCAGCGAGCTGGGAAGATATCTGGAATTGGCTAAACGGCCTGAGCGAATGGAATGCTTTGATATTTCACATATTCAGGGCTCGGAAACAGTGGCTTCGATGGTAGTTTTTGAAGGGGGGTTGCCCAAGAAAGAAGACTATCGCCGCTATAAGCTAAAAACTGTCGAGGGTAAGCCTGATGATTTTCGTTCCATGCAGGAAGTGGTCGGGCGGCGATATCGGGAAGCGGCTGAACCGCTGCCTGATTTAATCATCATTGATGGCGGTAAAGGTCAGCTAAGTTCGGCCCTGGAAATTATTCGCGGGGTGGGGCTGGCAGAAATTCCAGTGATCGGCTTAGCGAAAGAATTTGAGCACATTTTTCGGGAAGGCAACAGTGAACCGCTTATTTTACCGCGGCATTCGCAGGCATTATATCTCATTCAGCGTATTCGTGATGAAGCCCATCGGTTTGCGATTACGTACCACCGGAAACTCCGGGCCAAACGCAATTTGGTTTCGGTATTGGACCATGTTCCGGGAATCGGGGCTAAACGGCGTAAAGCCTTATGGGATGCTTTTGGCAGTCTCAATAAGATGAAAGAAGCTTCAGTAGAAGAAATGGCAGCAGTACCGGGAATGAATATACCGACAGCGCAGGCTGTCTATGATTTCTTTCGCCGCAAACCTTAAGTGCTCATGAGCGGGATAAAGTACGGTTTTCTGCTCAATACTATCTATGGTATAATAACCCTATGTTGCTAATACTTTGACAGATCACTTGGAGGTGTTTAATTTGAAAGGCTGGATTATTGCAGGTGTAATTATAGCCCTGGTGGCGATCATGGGAATCAGCGGTTATAACGGCTTGATTACGCTAAATGAAGGAATTAATGGTAAATGGGCTCAGGTTGAAAACCAGCTGCAGCGGCGTGCTGACTTAATTCCTAACCTGGTTGCGACCGTCAAAGGCTATGCAGCTCATGAACAAGCTGCCATTCAGGCAGTTGCTGATGCCAGAGCCAAATTAGGCGGTGCGCAGGGACCGGCCGCGAAAGCCGAAGCAAATTCGGAATTAAGTGGAGCGCTCAGCCGCTTGCTGGTCATTGCTGAAAACTATCCCAACTTAAAGGCCGATCAGAATTTCCGGGCATTGCAAGATGAATTAGCAGGTTCAGAAAATCGCTTGGCGGTAGCCCGCAAAGACTATAATGATGCTGTACAGGTGTATAATACAAAAATTCGCTCTTTCCCATCCAGTATTTATGCTGGGATGCTAGGTTTTTCGCCAAAAGAATATTTTAAAGCTGAAGAAGGCGCCAAGCAAACGCCTAAAGTTCAGTTTTAACCCTAATACGAAAATCTATGTGGGTGAGCGAGGGGGCTTACTATGAAAAAATGGCTAGCCTGGCTGTTACTTATTCTTTATACTGCTTTGGGCTCGGTAGCCTGGGCAGAACCGGCCATTCCCCCAGCGCCGACTAGCAGTATTTATGTGCAGGATTATGCGGGTGTACTCACACCAGACACCAAAAAACGCATTAATGATCTAGGCAGCAAACTGGCGGCGCGTACCAAGGCTCAGATTGTTGTCGTGACTGTGCAGACTCTCGGTGATACACCGCTGGAAGAATATGCGCTAGCCACCCTTCGGCAATGGGGCATTGGTGATAAAACGTTAAATAATGGTGTCTTGATGCTGGTTGCTGTCGGTGATCGTAAATCCCGCATCGAAGTCGGCTATGGCTTGGAAGGAGCTTTGCCTGATGGCAAAACCGGACAAATCCAAGATGAAAATATGCTGCCTTACTTTCGGCAAAACGATTATGATAAAGGCATCATGAACGGTTATCTGGCTTTGGCCGGAGTGGTTGCCAAAGAATATAACCTGGAGCTGAAAACTGACGCCAAACAGGCGGCAAAGCCTCAGACCAACTCGGGTCCTTCCTGGTGGGATACTTTACCCTGGTGGATGCAGATGCTGGTTATGGCGGGGGCTTTACTGTTGTTTATTATTGACTGGGTGTTTTTCGGCGGCAGCATTACCTGGTTTTTATTATCCATTTTACGCTTTCGCGGTGGCGGCGGAGGCGGTGGTGGCCGGGGTGGCTATGGCGGCGGATCAGGAGGAGGCGGAGGTTCCAATCGCGGCTGGTAAATTGCCATTATACCAAAATGGAAAATTACTATTGAATAATATCTTTTATACGTGTTAAAATAAGCTATAAACCTAATCAAGGAGTGATAGAGATTATGGAAAAATGGGTATGTACAGTTTGTGGCTATGAATATGATGAAGCAGCTGGGGATCCAGACAGCGGTATCGCCCCAGGCACTAAATTTGCTGATATTCCTGAAGATTGGGTTTGCCCTACCTGTGGCGTAGGCAAAGACCAATTCGAAAAAATTTAACAGTTGCTGCGAATATTTCGCAGTTCGAACATTATGGTTAAGAAAAAAACCTCCGGCGAACCGGAGGTTTTTGCTTTAATGTTCAATTTTATGAAGATGAGGCAGCCAGTTGCGTTTCAGCATGAGCTGCAGTAAGCGATAATCCCAGTCAAGACCAGCATCCAGCATTTGACGATACATTAAGGCTACTTCAAGCTGATAAGATTGATGCAGTGCAGTCAGAAGTGCCATCTGGGAAGCTTTCGCCATATTGCCAATGGTAATTGCGATTTCTCCATCACCTAGGCGCCCGTCTTCCGGAATGTTTAGATCACTTTTATGAAGGGTGCGTTGTTTGAAGGTCAGGGATGGCAAATGGCCGCCGCTGTCTTGCAGCAAATCTTCAGACTGGGTAATAATCGCCTTGGTGTGGCGGTCAATGGCTTCTTTGATCAGCTCTTTGAGCGTACTGTCCTGGGCATGGTTGTACATGACTTCCAAAGCAGCGATATTGTAGCGTCCTTGGGCAATAACACCATAAAGACCGGCAGCTTCAAGGTAGTTTAACGGTTCTTTGTCAAAAAAGCGGTTAAATACCATACGTGTTTCCGAATTTACTTTATCAACTATAGACATTCGCAAGCCTCCCTTAAATTAGAGTTTGATTTACAGATTCATTTAATAGGATGGCCAACAGGCATATTTTGATGCATATTAAAATTGCATTTCGTGCTTTGCGAGGTTGGGAAAAAATAAAAAAATTCAATTCTTGCATGGTCAGCAGTTCAGTGTGGTTATGAAGCATAAGGCGGCGTAAGGATTCAAACTGAGCAGCTGGTTATTGCGGTAAATATCAAGGGGCATGGAAAAATTGAGCTTGGGCATACTGGTAAATACGACATTACCATCATGGAGGCTGTATGGACCGTTCACAAGCATTAGGGAATGAGCCAATTGGCAAACTGTTGTGGGATTTTTCTCTCCCGGCCATTGTCGGGATGTTGGTCAATGCTTTATACAACATTGTGGACAGTATTTTTGTTGGCAATGGTGTTGGTGAGATTGGTCTTACTGCGGTAACGATCGCCTATCCGATCATGCTGGTCATGATGGGTTTCGGCATGCTCATTGGCATTGGTGCTTCAACCCTGGTATCCATTCGTATGGGGCAGCAGAACAAAGCAGCAGCTGAAAAAATACTGGGAAATGCTTTGTCGCTGCTGCTGATCATTGCTGTTGTATTTACTTTGGGTTTAACGCTCTTTCTTGATCCCATTTTACGGCTGCTGGGAGCTGAAGGCGATGTGCTGCATTATGCCCGCGACTTTACGCATATTATTGCATTAGGCTCAATATCGCTATACATTGGCTTCGGTCTTAATAATATTATCAGGTCAGAAGGCAACCCACGGATTGCCATGTATACCATGATCATATCGGCAATCATCAATATTATCCTCAATCCGCTGTTTATTCTTGGGCTGGGAATGGGTATCAAGGGTTCGGCGTTAGCGACGGTAATTGCTCAAACAGTATCGGCAATATGGGTATTGACTTATTTCTTTGGCAAAAAGAGTGTGTTGAAAATTAAGGCAGCCAATCTTCGCTTAAGTGGGCCGATTGTTGGCGAAATTATTAAAATTGGGATATCGCCTTTTCTCATGCAGGTTGCGGCCAGTGTGGTAACCCTTTTGTTTAACATCAGCCTAATCCGTTATGGCGGTGATTTAGCAGTGGCTGCCTATGGCATTGTCGGGCGAGTGGCTATGCTGATTCTCATGCCGATCTTTGGGATCAATCAAGGTGTTCAGCCCATTATTGGCTTCAATTATGGAGCCAGAAATTATGCCCGTGTCATTGAAGCCATTAAAAAAGCAGTTTTTGCTGGTACTGCATTTTCTGTGGTAGGCTTTATTGCCATTCACATTGGGGATGTTTATATTGTCCGGTTATTTAACAATAATCCGGATCTCATCGGTCTAGGTGCTTATGCCATTCGAGTGGTATTGATTATGCTTCCCCTCATTGGTTTTCAAGTGGTTGGGGCAAGCTATTTTCAGGCTGTTGGGCAAGCAGGCAAAGCGGCCTTTTTAAGTATGTCCAGGCAAGTTATTTTACTCATTCCGCTCATTATTATTTTACCGCATTTTTACGGCCTGGATGGTGTGTGGGCTGCTTCGCCGATTGCTGATCTGGCGTCCGCGTTATTGACCGGCTTTTATTTGCTGACAGAAATAAAGCGACTTAGACGGAATATTGTAAGTTAAAAAAGTATCGTATTGATTTTTGGACAACAATTTGCTATAGTATTAATTGGGTGAAATTACTGTAATTTCATAATTTGGCAGACTGCTGAACGCAATTTTTTACATAAGCTGACTGCTAAAAAAGTGCGAAGTTACATCAATAAGAAGATGCGGGGGCTGTTTTTTTTTTGAAAAGATGGTCAAGTCATGGCATCTCTTTAATAAAAGGAGGGTATTATCACATGAAAGTTACTGTCGTCGGCGCCGGTAATGTAGGCGCAACTTGTGCTAATGTGCTTGCTCAAAGAGAAATTGCAAGCGAAGTTGTTCTTCTGGATATCAAAGAAGGTGTTGCAGAAGGAAAAGCAATGGACATGATGCAAACTTCTAATATGCTTGGTTTTGATACCACTGTTATTGGCAGCACAAACGATTATAGCAAAACTGCTGGTTCAAGTGTAGTTGTAATCACTTCTGGCCTTCCTCGTAAGCCTGGTATGACTCGTGAAGAGCTTATCGGCACCAATGCTGGCATTGTTAAAAGTGTTGTAGACAGCATTTTGAAATATTCGCCAGACACTATTTTTGTAATCATTTCCAACCCAATGGATACTATGACATATCTTGCTCTTAAAGCAAGCGGCGTTCCTAAAAACCGCATTATTGGTATGGGCGGCATGCTTGACAGCAATCGTTTCAAATACTATTTGAGCCAAGCTCTTGGTTGCACTCCTACCGATGTTCAAGGACTTGTAATCGGTGGTCATGGCGATACTACGATGATTCCTTTAGCTCGCTTTGCTACTTATAACGGTATTCCTGTTTCCGAAATTTTGGATGCAGAAACCCTGCAAAAAGTTGTTGCTGACACCATGGTAGGCGGCGCAACATTAACTAAGCTTCTGGGAACTTCCGCTTGGTATGCTCCTGGCGCTGCTGGTGCTATGGTCGTTGAAGCCATCGTTCGTGATGAGAAGAAAGTGATTCCTTCTTGCGTATACCTTGAAGGTGAATATGGTCAAAAAGATATCTGCATCGGTGTGCCAGCTGTTATTGGTAAAGACGGCGTAGAAAAAATTATTGACTTCAAACTTAATGCTGAAGAACAAGCTCTGTTCAATAAAAGTGCTGATGCAGTACGCAATATGAACAATGTTTTGTCTGAAGTAATTACTCTATAAGTTCTAAAAATCAAAGGCAGCTCGCAGGAGCTGTCTTTTTTTTGCTATAAAATTCCTCTCAACAGAATATAGTGATAAAAATGCTGGAGCGCAGCCAAAATGGTTGCTTGGCTGATTTTGTTGAAGAATGTTATGAACAGCAAGTTACTAGTGAATAGCCCAGAGCAACCTGACAGCGGTATCTTTGTTGTTAGAAAATTCTGTTTCTCCCTCCTGGCCAAGCATGCGTAGGCAGGAAAATAGACCAATTGTCCAGAAGTCAAGGAATGTTTAAGTTGAGAGGAGGCGTTACAGATGGATTTACAAACAGTACGCAAAACAGCCCGTGAAAAGCTTGGGGGAGTTTGCCGCGTATGTCCGGTGTGTAATGGGGTGGCATGCGCTGGTGAAGTTCCAGGCATGGGCGGCCTGGGAACAGGAGCTGGATTTAAGAATAATGTGCAGGCTTTGGCCGATTTTAAACTGAATTTACGTACAGTACATGCTGTGTCTCAGCCAAAGCTCTCCTGTACCTTGCTGGGGATGGAATTGTCAGCACCGATTATTGGTGCTGCAATTGGTGGAATTGGTCTAAATCTTAATGCAGCTATGACTGAACAGGAATACACGGCAGCCGTAGTTTCAGGCTGTCATCAAGCCGGTACGGTCTGTATGACCGGTGACGGGCCAAAACCAGAATTCTTCGCAGCTGGGATAGCCGCTATTCAAGCTGAAAAAGGGTTTGGTATCCCGATTATTAAGCCGCGTGAAACGGATAGAATTATTGAATTAGCCAATCAGGCAGCCGCTGCCGGCGCACCTGCCTTTGGTATGGATATTGATGCTGCTGCTCTTGTGAATATGACCAATGCCGGGCAGCCGGTTGGTCCTAAGACCCAAGCTGAATTGGAAACCATTAAAAAACATACTTCAATACCTTTTATTGTGAAAGGCATTATGACGGTTGAGGATGCGGAAATTTGCTGTGCAGCCGGGGTTGATGCCATTGTTGTTTCCAATCATGGCGGCCGGGCTTTGGATCATACCCCTGGTACGGCAGAGGTTTTACCGTATATTGCTGAGGCTGTTCGGGAAAGAATGACGTTATTGGTGGATGGCGGCATTCGCAGCGGGGCTGATGTGTTAAAAATGCTGTCATTAGGAGCTCATGGGGTATTAATCGGCCGCCCGCTGGCAATTGCCGCTATTGGCGGTCAGGCTGCCGGGGCAGAGTTTATGATCAATAAATACATCAGTGAATTGCGGGCAGCCATGATTTTGACAGGTACAGCTGATGTTGCCGATGTTTCGGAGGAGGTTATATGGTAGCTCCCAGGATTAAGCTCTCTTGGGCGCTGTTATCAAGCGACTGGGGCCATATCGCCTCGGTTTGGTCTGACAGCGGCTTATGGGAGTTGAGTTTTCCGAGATCGACGACTGATATGGCACTTGCTGATCTGAAGACGGCCTGTAAGGAGTTGCCGGAACTGGTGAATGATCATCGGTTGCAGGCTTTGGGGCAGGAACTTCAGCTTTATTTCCGCGGTTATCAAACCGAGTTTGCTGTGCCGGTTGACTGGCGGGGGTACAGCCACTTTCAGGCTGCTGTTCTTCGTTATACCGCAACAATTCCATATGGACACGTTCAGTCCTATGGCAGTGTGGCACAGGCTGTCGGCAGCCCTAAGGCTGCCCGGGCAGTTGGTGGAGCTTTGCATATTAACCGCACACCCATTGTTGTGCCTTGTCACCGTGTTGTTGGCAGCAATGGTCGACTAACCGGCTTTGGCGGCGGCGTAGAGCTCAAAAAAGCATTATTATTATTGGAAAATGAACAAATTATTTGCCATTAAGTTGATAAAGCGTATATAATAATAAGAGTGCTTAATCATAATTTGGGAGGCTAATGCAGTGAGCGGATTTTTATTGCGCATTATCTTTAATGCTTTAATTCTTTTCTTTGTTATGGCCGAATTTCCCGGTATCTTTGTGGATACGTTAGGCAGTACACTCGTAGGAGCTGCCCTGGTCGGTCTGGCAAATGCTGCGATTAGGCCGCTGCTAGCCATTACAGATTTACCCTTTACCTGGCAAACACTAGGCGGCTTAACGCTGTTTACCAATTTACTGACACCCATGATGGTCGTCAAAGCATTGCCTGGTTTTCAAATACATAGTGTAATCGCACCTTTAGGCGGTTTGCTGCTGCTCACTGTCTGCAGTTGCACTCTGTCAAAGATTATTCAAGATCGGTAAGAGAATTTTGCTTTGGCAAAATTCTCTTTTTTTCAATCAATTGGGAAACGATATTAAACCACAGAGTACACTGAGGCTAACGGAGAAGTTTTCTCGCGATACTTATTGCGGCGAACCCTCTGTGACCTCTGTGTACTCTGTGGTTCATATCCGGAAAGGGGAACAGTTATGGCAATAAAATTATTAGCAGTGGATTTAGATGATACTCTATTGGATAAATCCAGTCAGGTCTCACCGCGTTGCCGGGAGGCAATCAAGAAAGCGGTGGAAAAAGGGGTGACAGTCACTGTCGCAACCGGCAGAATGTATGCTGCCGCATTGCCGTTTGCCCGTCAGCTTGAGCTGGATGTACCAATTATTACCTATAACGGTGCACTGATAAAATCCAGTTTATCTGGCGAGGTCTTCTTTGAGCAGGCTCTAGACCAGGCAGTGGCAGCTGATGTGCTCACCCTGTTTCGTGAGCGAGGCTGGTATATTCAAGTCTATGTTGGGGATCAATTTTATATTGCTGAACCCAATGAAAGATCAGGCGCTTACGAAGAACTGACAAAAGTTAAAGCGATTCCAGTTGGAGAAGACTTATACTCAATGTCGGAGCATGTTTTGAAGATGCTGTCCCTGGCCAATGAAAACGAAATTCAAGAGATCAGCCGAGTCATTCAGGACAAGTTTAAGGGGAAGGTTTTTGCTCCTATTTCTAGGCCTACTTACTTAGAGATCGTACATCCCAGTATTAACAAAGGCCGCGCTCTGGACTTTTTGGCCAGCAGGCTGGGAATTACCCGGAATGAAGTCATGGCGATTGGTGATTCCAATAACGATCTTGATATGATTGAGTATGCGGGTCTAGGTGTAGCAATGGGCAATGCACTGCCTCATGTCAAAGCGGCAGCTAATGCGGTAACTTTAGCAAATGATGAGGATGGCGTAGCCGACGCCATTTACAAGTATATTTTAGCAGAGTAGTTTTATTGCGCTGATGCAGGATAATAACGGAATTACGCCAATATTCTTATAATAAGAGATGACAGCTTCTGGAATGCTGTCAGGTTAAAATTCTGCTTAAAGGGGTGTTTCAGCCATGAAGATTGTCGTAGCTCCCGATTCATTCAAAGGCAGTGTTTCGGCTTTAGGGGTGGCCACAGCCATGGAACGGGGAATTTTGCAGGTGTTTCCTGCGGCAGAGGTTGTTAAACTGCCGATTGCCGATGGCGGAGAAGGAACTGTCGAGGCGTTGGTGACAGCCACTGGCGGGCAAATGATTACAGAAGACGTTATTGGGCCTTTGGGAACGCCAGTAAAAGCCTACTGGGGTATCCTTGGTGATGCTGAAACAGCCGTTATTGAGATGGCGGCGGCCTCTGGACTGCCTTTAGTCCCTGTGGACAAACGTGATCCGCGGATCACGACAACTTATGGAACCGGGCAGCTCATGAAAGCGGCCTTGGACAAAGGATTACGCAAAATTATCATTGGCATTGGCGGCAGTGCCACCAATGACGGTGGCACAGGAATGGCGAAAGCCTTGGGGGTTAAATTTTTAGATGGAGCGGGCAACGAATTGCCGCCAGGCGGTAAAGCTTTGGCTCACTTGGCTCACATTGATTTGACAGGTCTGGATACCCGTCTGCAGCAAGCTTCGATTATGGTAGCCTGTGATGTTGACAATCCTTTGTGCGGTGAACGCGGTGCTTCTGCCGTTTATGGTCCGCAAAAGGGGGCAACACCGGCCATGGTGAACGAATTGGATGCTGCCTTGAGCGTGTATGCTCAGGTTGCGGAAGCAGCAACTGCCAAAGCTGTCACTGACCTGCCTGGAGCTGGGGCTGCTGGCGGACTGGGGGCGGGATTACTGCTCTTTACTAGTGCTCAGCTTAGACCGGGCGTGGATATTGTACTCGAATCGGCAGGTTTTCCGGCTATGGTTGAAGGTGCTGATCTGGTCATTACCGGTGAAGGCCGTACCGATTTCCAGACCGCTTTTGGTAAAGCGCCGGTTGGCGTTGCAAAGGTCGCCAAACAGTTTGATGTACCGGTAGTCTGTTTAGCCGGAGGGCTGGGCCAAGGTGCTGATGATGTACTGGCACAGGGTATCGATGGCCTGATGAGCGTTGTTCCACAGCCCATGTCACTGGATGAATGTATGGACTGCGGCGATCTGCTCATTGAGGCAGGCACTGCTCGCCTATGCCGCTTGATTCAGGTTGGCATGCGTATTGGTGAGAAATAAGGTACTCCTTAAACCCGCTTAGCGGGTTTTTCTTTTTTCTTTGTTATTGGACTTGCCGGCCTATTCATACAATGGCTAGTGATAGTGTAAAAATGGCTGCCGGCGGAATGTAATGAGGAGTGAAGGGGGAATGCCAATGATGAGGGTTATTCAACAAGAATGGAAGTTTTTCATTGTAATCATATTGGTGATTGCAATCGTAGCGGCTTTTTATTATGAATACAAACAATACAATGCCAATCGTCAGGCCGAGAAACTGACTCAGCCGAACATCACCATTAACACGGCAGGCGATAAATCCAAGCCAGGCGAAGCGCAGGTTGTTTATGTGCAAGGGCAGGAAACTCATACCAAAGAAATTGTTTATGTGCCCAAAGCCATCGATGCTAAAACTGGAGAAATAGAAAAAACTGATGTTCAATTTGAGAATAAAAGTAATAAAATTTATGTAAAAGTCAATGACAAGGAATATGAAATACCTGCGGATGTTAAAGAGGATACCCGCTTTGAAAAAGGTAAGCTGATTATTACTGAAGAAACTGAGATGAGGGTCAACATTACTGCCCCCAAGCCATCATTTAATCTTGGGCTTGGCTGGTCCAAGGAGGGGCCTGCTGCTCAATTGAATGGGCCTTTATTTAAAAATGTATCCTGGTGGGTCTATGGCGATAAAAGTAATGTAGCGGGTGGGGTACAATTTCCGATTATGAAATAGGGTCTTAGCAAGGCTCGTCGTTTATGGCGAGCCTTTTTTTGCTTTTTTCAGGTTTTTGCCATATAATTGTAACTATCAAAGGGGGGAGCAATGGTGAAGTTTGTTGCCGATTTGCATGTTCATACCATATCGAGCGGGCACGCTTACAGTACCGTGCTGGAAATTGCCAGCGCTGCTGCTGCCAAAGGACTGGATACCATTGCGCTAACTGATCATGGACCGGCTATGCCTGGAGCCCCGCATTTTTATCATTTTGGCAATCTTGCCGCCATTCCGGATGAACTGTTTGGTGTAAGGATTCTCAAAGGAATTGAAGCCAATGTCATAGATCGTGAGGGACATCTCGATTTGGATGAAGAACGTCTGGCTAAGCTGGATATCGTATTAGCCGGATTACATACGCATTGTGCGCCTCATGGTACTAGTGCAGAAAATACCGCTATGCTGATTCATACCATCAAGAATCCCTGGGTTGATGTGATTGTTCATCCTGGAAATCCTGAATATCCCATTGATGCAGAGGCGGTTGTTCGGGCAGCTGTCGAAAATGACGTTGCGCTAGAGATTAATAATAGTTCGCTAACCATTTCCCGGTGTGGCAGTAAACCGCATTGTCATCAGATTGCCTATTTGGCTAAACAATACGGCGCCAAGATTATTGCCGGTACAGACAGTCATTTTGCGTTAACAGTTGGCGATTTTAGTGCGGCAGCGGCTTTGATTGAGGCCAATGATATTCCGCCTGAAATGGTAATCAATACTTCAATTGATCAGATTCATAAGCATTTGGCGCGGCGTTCGAACCGCCGCAAGTAAGGGGTGGAATTATGGAAGACATTCGTTTAGTCATTATAACCGGAATGTCTGGTGCGGGAAAAACTCAGGTTATTCGTGAAATGGAGGACTTAGGCTATTTTTGTGTCGACAATTTGCCGCCTATCTTTATTCCGAAGTTTGCGGAATTGTGTTCACAATCTGCCGGGCGGGTTGCTAAAGTTGCATTGGTGGTCGATACGCGTGGTCGCGAGTTTTTTGATACATTAATTCAAGTTTTGGAAGATATGGAAAAACAGGGAATTATGTATGAAATGCTATTCTTGGAAGCGGCTGACGAAACCATTATTCGCCGCTATAAGGAAAGCCGGCGGCGGCATCCTATGGCTCCTCACGGCCGGGTGAGCGAAGGGATTGCCCGCGAGCGGGAACGCCTGGACCGGGTACGCGGTCGGGCTACTCACATCATTGATACATCAGGCATGAAACGTGAGAGTCTGAAGGAAAAAGTGAATGGTTTATTTGCCAGCGAGCGGGAATTTGAACGCATGAACATTACGGTTGTATCCTTTGGTTTCAAGTACGGAATTCCGCTGGATGCTGATATGGTTTTTGATGTGCGATTTTTGCCCAACCCTTTTTATGTGGAATCCTTGCGCCGCAAGAGCGGTGCTGTCAATGAAGTGGGTGAATATATCTGGAAGTGGCCGATTACTCAGCAGTTTATGGAAAAACTAGCTGGATTGGTCGATTTCTTAGTACCCAATTATATCAAAGAAGGCAAGAGTCAGTTGGTCATTGCCATCGGCTGTACCGGTGGATTGCACCGGTCGGTTTTTGTAGCCGGTAAGATTCATGAAGGTTTGCGGGATAAAGGCTATAAAGTGAATATTGAACATCGTGATGTTAAAAATAACGATGTGGAAGAGCATCCTGGCTGCTAAATATAGCTAAGCGTTGGATTGAGGTGTAATTTTATGCACTTTTTAAAATGGCTGTATCCGGGCATGAAATTTAAGCGCTGGCTGCTCTTGTTCTCGCTGGGCGTTATTATTGCCAGTATCGGATTAGCTGTAGTATTTAATTATAAGTATGTCGGCAACTTGGAAGAGGCCATTTTTCGAATGGTTTATCTCACCACTGGAACCTACTACTATACCGTGACCACCATTGTCGGGATTGTGGTGATTGCTGCCGGCCTTGGCACCATGATGCTGGCGACCAGGCAAATTATCCGTTCAGTCATTAGTGTGCTGATTCCAGACGGATCAGAACGGCTGGTAGATCTTATCTTTCAAAAACGCAAACTCAATCGCGGCCCTGCAGTTACTGTCATTGGCGGGGGAACAGGCTTGTCGGTGCTGCTGCGGGGGATCAAAAGCGTTACCAGTAATATTACGGCTATTGTGACTGTGGCCGATGATGGCGGCTCGTCGGGGCGGCTGCGAGAGGATCTTGGAATTATCCCGCCTGGCGATTTACGAAATTGTCTGGTGGCGTTAGCCGACACCGAACCCTTGATGGAAAAACTCTTTCAGCACCGCTTTGGCGGAGCTGGCGATTTAGCCGGACATAGTTTTGGCAATCTGTTTATTGCAGCGATGACTGAGGTATTAGGAGATGTGGAAAAAGCGCTGAAAGAATCCAGCAAGGTTTTAGCTGTCCGTGGTCAAGTACTGCCAGCTTCAACCCAGCGGGTACGGTTGATGGCAGAAATGACGGATGGTACAATTATTGCAGGCGAGTCTCAGATTCCACTTGCCAATAAGCAGATTAAGCGGGTATACTTGCACCCTGAAGAGGTTGAACCGGTCAATAGTGCGTTAGAAGCCATCCGCGAAGCTGATGCCATCATTCTGGGACCAGGCAGCTTATATACCAGTGTGCTGCCCAACCTATTGGTGAAAGGGGTCGCCGAAGCATTGCGGCAATCGCAGGCTGTTAAAATATATATCTGCAATGTTATGACCCAGCCTGGTGAAACCGACGGGTTCACTGCCTCGGGGCATGTTAAAGCCATTTTGGATCATGTTGGTCCAGGCGTGATTGATTATGTCGTGGTCAACTCGCAGCAGGTTGCCTGTAGTTTACAGGAAATCTATGCCAGCCAAGGGGCTTATCCGGTCCTTGTTGACAAAGATGTGCTCAGTGAAATGGCGGTTAAGGTTGTAGAAGCCAATATTATTAGTGAAACCAATTTAGTCCGGCATGATCCAGTGAAACTTTCACGAACCATTATTTCGATGGTCTATGATTTAAAAGCCAATTCCGAACGGATGCGTCTGCTGGATTATTATTTAATTGCCGAAAATATAAAAGAATTAAAAGATTAGAGGAATGAAAGCCTGTGTCATCCTATTCAACCGATGTAAAAAACGAATTAGCGCGTGTAACAGGGGACAATTATTGCTGCCATGTTGCTGAGTTAGCCTCGCTAATGCGAATGGGAGGCACTATGCTCATTGGCGGTAATAAAAATTTAGGGATTAATTTTACGACTGAGAATGCCGCCATTGCCCGTAAAGTATTAACCCTGATTAAGAGCGGGTTTAAGCTTAAAACTGAAGTCATGGTTACCCGCGGTCGCCGCTTAAAGAAAAATAACAGTTATCTGATCAAAGTTGTCCCATCCCCGGTGGTAGCTGAGCTGCTGAATGCCCTGGGGATTATTCGGGATGACAATTTAAATGCCGGGCGTGATTCTGGTATTTTACGCAAAGCCTGCTGTCGTCGCTCTTATTTGCGGGGAGCCTTTCTTGGGGGCGGCTCTGTCAATAAGCCAGAAGGAGAATACCATCTCGAACTGGTTACCGGTAATCACGATTTTGCCAAAATGCTGGTTTCCATTATGAAGAATTTTGATTTGCCTGTCCGGCAGACTGATCGTAAAAACGATGTTGTGGTTTATCTGAAAGATGGCGATGCCATTACCTCTTTTTTGCGAATTATTGGAGCAGGCAATGCTTTGATGGCATTTGAAAACGTTCGGGTGGTAAAAGATATGCGCAACCAAGTCAACCGGCTGGTTAATTGTGAGACTGCCAATTTGCAGAAGACCGTGAACGCTGCTTTTCGGCAGGTTGAGCGCATTAAGCTTATCGACCGAGTCATGGGACTGGCTAAATTACCGCCCAATCTTCAGGAAGTTGCCAGACTTAGGCTGGAGCATCCTGAAGCGGCTCTCCAGGAATTAGTGGACGCTTTGGGGGGACAGGTGGGGAAATCGGGAATCAACCACCGCCTGCGCAAATTAGAACAGATTGCTCTGGAGTTAGCCGGGGAGGATCAACATGAGCTGCTTGAATAAAATCTTGGCGCTAGGCGCCTTTTTTGTTGCTGTTGGGTTGTTATGGCTGCTCGCACCAGCGCAGGGAGTCCCTATTCTTGCTTATCATATGGTGAATGAAGACCCTCAGCCCTATAGCATTGATACCGTGGATTTCGATCGTCATATGAAGTATTTGGCTGAGCAGGGGTACACAGCTATCTCGTTAACCGAATATTTTATGGCCAGGGATGGTCAGAAAAAGCTGCCTGACAAGCCCATCATCATCACTTTTGATGATGGTTATGCGGATAATTATCTGACTGCTTTACCGATTCTGGAAAAATATCAGCTGAAAGCTACCGTCTTTGTTATTAGTGAGGCAGTGGGACAGCCCAACTATCTAACCTGGGAACAAATTAAAGCCATGCAGTCTCAACATACTGAGATTGGCTCCCATACCGCCAGTCATATTGCGCTTGGGCAAGCTGACGTGACAGAGAAACGCCGGCAGATTGCTAAGTCAAAGAAGACACTGGAGCAAAATTTAGGTACGCCGGTGGACTTTTTAGCCTATCCTTTTGGCAGCTATGATGCTGATATCTTTCCACTTTTAGCAGAAACCGGTTATCGTGGCGCTTGTACGGGTGTACCAGGTTATAACAATCTTGATCAGCATGTCTATTCGTTAAAACGTATCAGCATTCCGCGCCCCAAATATGGCATGTGGGAGTTTAAATTAAGAATGTTGCGAGCCAACATTTACAGCAAATTGGGCCTATAGCAAACCATTCAAGCATTGCTGCTTGAATGGTTTTTGTTTATGATTCCCCTCTGAAAAAAGAAATTACCGAGAAGCAAGGGGACGTTTTTTTGCTTCTTCCTTGCTTGAATAGATTGCTGGTCTCTGCTGAAAAAGGAATTGCCAGAAAAATCTGTAAAGAGTTATAATAACAGTTAAGTTATGTATGGCAGGATTATCAGGAGAAGATTAGTCAAAAGAATTCTAGCAGGTATTCTTTTTTTACGTGCTTTTTGGGGACGAACTGGTTTATCTTGTGGGTCATCTGTCTTGATGATTGGAGGTCATGTCATGGATTTAAGAAGGCTGGAATATTTTGAAGCTGTCAGCAGGTTAAAGAGTTTTACCAGGGCAGCAGAGGAACTTCATGTTGCTCAGCCATCAATAACAGCTTCGATACTCAAACTGGAGGAGGAACTGGGAGTATCTTTACTGCAGCGGTCTCATCGTGCGGTCTCGCTAACTGGTGAAGGCGAATTATTTTTAGCACGCACGCGGTGTATTCTGAGTGATGTGCAAAATTTGGTGAATGAAATGAGTGATCTTGGTGCTAAAGCCAAACGAATTCTTCGTCTGGCTATCCCGACATCGCTCGGTTCCTGGATGTTTCCGGTCATTTTTTCGCAATATGCTTCACAATACCCCAATGTTAGTTTACAGATTTATGAGCGGGGTGTTCAAAACATCATTGACGGAATTTCTGCTGAGACGTTTGAGTTAGGGTTTATTGTATTATCCGAACAATTGCCAGCTTTCAACACCCTGCCATTTTCAAACGGCAAATTACTGGTCATTCTTCCGGCCGAACATCCTTTAAGCCAGTTGGATGTCATTTCATTCCAGCAGCTGCAGCAGGAGAAGTTTATTTTATGTGCCGGAGGAAGCTATATTCGGGGAAAAATTATGGCTGAGTGTGAAAAGCATCATTTTAAGCCTAATATCTTGTTTACTCCCTTGCAGGTTGCGACTACCTTTAATATGGTAGCCAGCGGAGCCGGCATTTCGTTCGTGCTTGATGGGGAAATTGCGATTATTAAAGACAATCCACGGATTATTACCAGGCCGCTGCAAGAGCCAATTGAATTTAAAACCGGATTTATTTGGGCCAAAGAACGCTATTTATCGGCAGTATCGCGTGAATTTATTGAATTTATGCAGCACAACCGGTCCGGGCGCTGACAGCAGGATTAGGAAGCTGGTGAGCTTTACACTCACCGGCTTCTTTTTGTTTTTGGCCGCACAACCTGCAGACAGTCTATAGGCGTAGACTATTGTATGATAGAAACTTGATATTTCCCGAAAAACGAATAATCTCGTATGATGAAATAGAGCAAAAGTTTTTCGATAATTTTGAAATTTTGCTTTGCCTGAATTGACAAACCAGAAGTTTGTCCTGCAGGAGCCATTCGACGAGGCAGCGGGCGAGTCAGCCGACTCCAGCCAATGCAAGTCAATTATGAGGAGAGAATGAGATGAATCTACGTAAGGAAGCCCTGGCATTTCACAGGGAGCATCAAGGCAAGCTGAAAATAGTGACCAAGGTTGGATTAAAAAATGAATATGATCTTAGTTTGGCCTACACCCCGGGGGTAGCGGAACCTTGTAAGGAAATTCAAGCCAATAAAGACTTATCCTTTGAATATACCTGCCGCGGCAATATGGTGGGGGTTGTCACCGACGGAACCAGGGTATTGGGCTTAGGGGACATCGGTCCGGAGGCCAGCATGCCGGTGATGGAAGGGAAAGCAGTCTTGTATAAACTGCTCGGCGATGTGGATGCAATACCTATCTGTCTTGACACCAAAGATGCCGCAAAATTTATCGAAACCGTTCGTTTATTACAGCCATGCTTTGCGGGTATCAATTTAGAAGATATTGAATCGCCCAAATGCTATGAAATTGAAAATGAACTGAAAAAAATTATGGATATTCCAGTATTTCATGATGATCAGCATGGAACAGCCATTGCCTGTCTGGCTACACTGCTTGGTGCCCTGAGACTGGTCGGAAAAGCCATTGAACAGGTTCGCATTGTTGTGAATGGAGCCGGTGCAGCCGGTACAGCTATTGTCCAACTATTACTCGACGCCGGTGCACAGTCGGTCATCATGCTGGATTCTCAAGGCGTTATGCGGGAAGGCATGAATATGAAACGGGTTAACAGCGTTCAAGCCATGTTACTGCCAAAGACCAATAAGCAAAAGATTCAAGGCGGGCTCATGGAAGCCGTGCAGGGAGCCGATGTATTGATTGGCGTATCCGCTCCTGGCGTATTTTCAGCCCAGGACATTCGCTGTATGAATCAAGATCCGATTGTGTTAGCCTTGTGTAATCCTGAACCGGAAATCAGCTATGAGGCTGCTAAGGCTGCAGGCGTTAAGGTTGCCGGTACGGGCAGATCAGACTCGCCGAATCAGGTAAACAATGTTTTGGTTTTCCCGGGACTGTTTCGCGGTGCCATTGATGTACGGGCGCGAAAAATCAACGAAGCCATGAAACTGGCGGCTGCTTATGCCATTGCCGATTTAGTGCCTGAAAACCAGCTGCGGGAAGATTATGTAGTACCAAACGTCTTTGATCCCCGGGTAGCACCTGCGGTAGCGGCCGCGGTTGCCCGGGCAGCCATTCAAACCGGCGCAGCCAGAATCAATAAAGATCCTGAGCAAGTCAGAGAAATGGCGGCAGCCAGAATCAAGGGCGTATAAACTGGGTGAAACACTGCAGCAGGTACTTTGATGCCAGGAGAATCTAAACAAAGGGGGAGTTTTCATTATCAAATTCTGTGTACCGACAGAGTCGATTGAGGAATTAGATTAATCAACAGGGAAAGAAGGGGTGCAGTTTGCTAGGAGTTGTCATTGCAAGTCTAGTTATTGTACTGATTGCTTATTTGGTTTACAAAAAATATAAACCTCAAACAGTCATTCTATTGGGGGGAATAATTCTTCTGGCCAGTGCCATTATTATCGGTCATCCGATTATTGCCGCAAAGCAAAGTACGGGAAACAGCTGGCTGGATATTTTTAAAGTGGTTGAAGATCTAACCAGTAATCGTGTTGCCGGCTTGGGATTGATGATCATGTCGGTCAGCGGGTTTGTTAAATACATGGATGTGATCGGTGCCAGTAAAGCCTTTGTCCATATTGGCGTAAAACCACTGCAGTTCATCCGTTCGCCGTATGTGATGGTGGCCTGTGCTTATCTGATCGGCCAGTTGATGAAAATGGCCATTACCAGTGCAGCGGGACTTGGTGTACTGCTGATGGCGACCATGTTTCCCATCTTACTGAGTTTGGGTGTATCACGCGGGGCAGCGGCCGCGGTCATTGTCAGTGCATCCTGTATCGACCTGGGACCGGCAGCGGGAACGTCGAATCTGATGGCCAAGACAGCCGGTATTGATGTGGTTGATTATTTTATCAATTATCAATTAGTGGTTGCTATTCCGGTTATTCTGACCATCGCAGTATTACACGCCATTGTTCAGCGTTACTTTGACCGAAAAGAAGGTTTAGCCGGGGCTGAGAAGCTTGAAACAAAAGCAGGCGAGTTACCTCCTAAGATTTATGCAATCCTGCCCATTTTACCGCTATTGATGATCTTTGCTTTCAGTCCGGTCGTTGGTTCCAAACTAAAAATGAGTTTGGTCAGTGCCATGTTTTTTGGTTTATTTATTGCCATGATTTTCGAGTTCATCCGGACGCGTCAGTTAAAAGAAGTGTTTAGTGGCATCCAAAAATTCTTTGACGGCATGGGCAGTGCGTTTGCCAGTGTAGTCACCCTGATTATTGCAGGGGAACTGTTTGCTACCGGGCTAGGCGCTATTGGGGCGGTCGATACAGTCATTACGGCTTCCAAGAATGCTGGTCTTGGGGAAGAAGCCATGACCATTTTACTGCAAACGGTTATTGCTGGTGCCACTATTCTAACCGGGTCTGGGGATGCAACGGTGTTCTCCTTTGCTGGACTGGCACCTGTCATCGCATCCCATCATGGTGTAAATCCAGTAGAAATGCTTATTCCAATGCAGTTTTCAGCAACGCTGGCCCGCTCTATTTCTCCTATTTCAGCCGTTATGATCGCGGTTGCAGGGATTGCGGCCATTTCGCCGTTTGATATTGCAAAAAGAACCATGATTCCATTAGGTGCAGGGTTAATTGTCACAACAATCGCATCCCTGCTGCTGATTTAAGATAAAGAGAAAAGGGTGATCGTGTTATGGAAATAGCAAACTTAGAACTATCGGACTATCTAAAAGAACTTGAGTATTTAGTGAACATTGACAGCGTATCTTCAGATGCAGCAGGTACAGCAAAAATTGCCGAGTTTATGGCAGCAAAATATCGTTCTTTAGGCTGGCAAGTGAACGTGCTCCAGTTTAATGACACAATCGGCCCTTGTCTTGAAATCACCAACCAAGTGGCAAAGCAGATTGACGTGCTGATTTTGGCGCACATGGATACGATTTTTCCAATCGGTACGGCTAAAGAAAGGCCATTTTCTATGAGAGATGGACGTGCTTACGGCCCGGGTGTCATTGACTGCAAGGCGGGTTTACTGAGTGGCTTTTATGCTTTGGCGGCATTGGAGAAGGCAGGAAAGCTAACCAATAAAGCGGTTTGCGTCTTCTTAAACAGTGACCATGAGGGCATTAGCTCAAAATATTCACAAAAGCATTCGGAAGAGCTGGCAAAGAAAAGTACCTGCACGCTGGTGCTTGAAGGAGCACGGGCCAATGGCGATCTTGTGAATAAGCGCAAAGGGATTGGCCGTTATTTTATTGAGATTGACGGGGTTGAGGCCCACGCCGGTGTTGATCATCAAAAAGGGTGTAATGCCATCGAAGAGATTGCGCATTGGGTTTTGGCCTTGCAAGCTAAAACGGATTATACAAAGGGAACGACGTTGAATATTGGTAAGATTTCCGGGGGGACTTCAATTAGTTCTGTACCCAATAAAGCAAGAGCAGAATTGGATCTTCGTTTCTACGACAAAAATGAAGTGACAATGATTGAACAGTTGATGCAGGATTTGGCTGCCCAGCCGCATGTAGCCGGAACGACAGCCAAGATTACGGGCGGGATTACGCGCCCATCTATGGTCCCTGATGCAAAGACTGAAGAACTCAGCCAGGCCATTGATGAAATTGGTCAATCCATGCAATTAAAATTTGGCTGGACAGCAAGCGGCGGTGGTTCTGACGGCAGTTTTTCAGCAGCAGCGGGTACCCCGACCATTGACGGTCTGGGCCCTGTCGGTGGTGGTGCGCATAGTGCTCAGGAATACCTGGAAATCGCCAGTGTGATACCGCGGTATGAACTGTTAAGCAACATCATTGCTTATGCAGTTCATTGGAAAAAGTAAGTGATTTCGGAATGCATTTTTACTTGAAACTTAGCGGCATTCAGAAAGCGATTCAAAATCAATAAGCAGGAGGATGAATCATGAAAGGATTTGAGAAATTTGGCCTGATGAAAGCAATCGTAATTGCTGGCGCAGTGATGCTGAGCGGATTGCTCATTACGCCGAATGTGCAGGCCATGTCGACCTTTATTGATGGTGCACATGATGTAGTGACAGAACATTTGGATGATATGACAACCAATAATCCGGAGCAGTATAAGGAGTTTCTGGAATCATTAAGAAATGACGGCCGTAATTACAGTGACTGGGATGCAGCAGGCAATCCGTCACGTCCTGCATGGACGATACCAAAAGGCGTGGTACCGGGAATTCAGATTAAAGGAATTATCGGTGATGCTCATTTTGTGATGAGGATCCCGGATAAATGGAATGGCAGACTGGTTGTTGGCGCACCGGGCGGAACAGGCAGTGAATTGTCGGCAGACCAGCGATTAAGCGATTATGTGCTAACCAAATTCGATGAAAACGGCAATTCTTATGCCTATGCCTATACCGATAAAAGTGCCCGTGGTGAAATTATTCCTACCATTCAGGGTGAAATCAAAAAAGCCTGGCGCGGCAGAACAGTCTATTTGCATTCGGATGATGGTATTGCGACTTGGAATAAGAGAATGCATGAACTGACCGTGGCAGCCAAAGACGTACTGAAAAAAGTAAAAGGCGAAGGGCCAAAGTATACCTATATCAACGGACAATCGAATGGCGGCTATGTGACCCGTTATGCACTGGAAAATGACGGTGACCTTTATGACGGCGGTATTGACTGGATGGGCGTTTTATGGACACCGGAAGTGAACAATATCAGTATCAAAATAGACCAATACAGGGATATCAACATCATTCGTGATCCCAAGGCAACAGTAGAGGAAAAAGCAGCAGCCAGAGCGCATTACGGGCTGCCGGAGGAATCGGATTTTTTAATTGATAAAACCATCCGCGGCGGCAAAGGCTTATTGGACGATTCGTTACGGATGAAATATGATCCGGACTGGAAATATCGCGATTGGTCGGAATATGGACAGCATCCTGAAGATTATGCAAACTATGACTGGCACAAACGTCCTCAAAAAGTGAAAGACCATATTAAACCATTTGCATTAACCGGTAATATAAAAAAACCAATGATTACCCTGCATGGCACGTGGGATGTACAGATCAACCCAAACTATAATTCGGTTTACTATGGCAAAATGATTGCCGATAAAGGAAAAGCCAATATTCATCGTTTATACCTGATTGACCATGCTCACCATACCGATGCCATTGTCGGCGATCCGAAGGTGGATAAAAATCATGCCATGCAGCCGATTTTACCGTACTCTCACCAGGCCTTTGACATGCTGGTGGACTGGGTAGAAAAGGGCATTGAGCCGCCAGCCAATCAAACCGTTCCTGTACCGCAGGATAAGAAAAAAGCCATTGACATCAAAACCGGGAATGAGATTGGAATGTACTAAGACTGGTTTAGCCACCAGTTGCAGAATATGAGGGGGATATGTTAATGAAAAAAACTGTTTTGACTTGTGTCACCGCAGCACTGATCATGGGACTTAGCGGCAGCGTTTATGCTGCCGAACCGACAGTTGACGAGCAGCAAGCCGAGTTAACTGCTTTAAAAGCCCGCCTGGCTGTGGTCGAAAAACAGATCAAGGCTCAGGAGGTCAAGCAAAAACGGACTGAGGAAAGTGTCAAGAAAAGTAAAGACAATGAATTGAAATTTTATGGTGATGCCAGAATTCGATCAATCGATTCCGGGGACGGTTACGATTTTGAACAGCGAGTCAGGCTCAATTTAGAAAAGAGAATCAATAAAGATGCTTTTTTCCGGGTTCGCGGAATTGTCATGAATGAAAATGAACTGGGTACAACCGGAACTACCGATAATTATAATAAAATTGATAATGCGTATATGCAATTTAACAATCTTTATGGCGATAAAAATTCTTCGATCAAACTAGGCCGCTTTGGACATAGTTTTGGTACAACCGGCTACTGGTCTTCAGCAGGCAGTCTTGGCATGTATGATGGGATAGAGGTCACAACCGGGAAAGTTGTCAAGATCTCAACCGGCTTTGGCGACTGGGGGGCGGCAAAAGACAATAGCACCACCTCGGATAAAAACAAGACCACTCTCAATAAATTAGAGAAAAACGTATTTCTTAAATTAGGCTATAAACCCAATCGGGATACTACGCTGCAGGCTTGGCATATCAGAGAAACCAATGCTGATGCCAGTCCGATTGATTATGAAGTGACTGGGTTGGGCTTTAAAACCGGTGTCGGCAAAAACTTGAATCTGGCGGGCGATTACAGTAAAAACGTCGCAATTACCGGCGATCCGACAGGCCTGTTTTTCACCTTAGCTTATGGCGATGCGGATGAAAATAAAGCCCATTCCTATGAAGCCCGTTTGTATTATGCTGATGTCGACAAAGGCAATGTACCAGGTACCTTAAATAAAAGTATTAATATCCCCTGTAATGATGTTAAGGGACCGGGTTTAAGCCTGCATTATGTTGTAACAGAAGGTGTTTTGGCTGAGTTCTTAACTGGATTTAATATGGAAAAGAAAAGCACTGGTGTAGATAACGACAATTACTATCGTTTCCAGGTCAGCACGAAATTCTAATGAACCATACATAAGCCATAGCTTAGGCCGCACATGAGCATTCATGTGCGGCCTTTTTGTGTCTAACATCTAAAAGAAGAGAAACACGGCAACGTTTTTTGCTTCGCAGCCAGCTAGAGGGAAGCAAGGGGACGTTCTTTTTGCTTCGCAGGCAGTCGGGTGATGAGGAGATCGTTCGCTACGGACGTTCTCTATGCCGTTACCCCCGGCAAAGCCAGCGACGGCTGTGGCCCGTCTCGCTACAGATATCCTCATTACCCGGTAGCTTGCAAAAAGTAAGAGGACAATCTTTTTTGTTTCGCGGTAATTTTACGAAAGAAGAGAAGCAAAAAGAACGTCCCCTTGCTTCTGTTGGGGGATTTTATATGGCGATTAAAATCTAAAGCGATGGCCAGGTTTTACTAATATTTTTTCAGGTCTTTGAAAATACTAAAGATTGTCTGTGCATGGATGAACACAACGGATTTAAAGCGGTTGAGTGCTGCGGCTTACATTGTATTTAGGTCATGATGGCCTATGGGATGGTGATGTTATTGGATAAAAGTACATTTTGGTCGGCCAATGCGATTAAGTTGATTTTGTTAGGTGTTGTCGGAGCTGTTATTGGTATGCTGATTTTTGGAGCCGGTCTGTCGTATGCGGATAATCCTTCTTTTTGTGGCAGCTGCCATTCCATGCAGCATGTTTATGCGACTTGGCAGGAGTCCAATCATCAAAGTTTTTCCTGCGGTGATTGTCATTTGCCGCACAACAATATTTTCGCCAAGCTCTATGTCAAGGGAGAAAACGGCATGCGCCACACTTATCATGAGGTGATGAGGGATTATCCTAATACCATCGAGTTTACAACAACTGCAGCGACAATAGCCAATAAAAATTGCTTACGCTGCCATGCTTATGTTGTTGGCAATACGGCGTTATCCCATGGAGACGGAGACTGCATATCCTGTCATAGAGGCTTACCACATGGTCGGGGCGACACCAAAGGAGGAGGAGTCAAGGTTGAGTAGAAAGCAGAAGTTTCTAGCAGTATTTTTAAGCACGCTGGTGTTGTTTTTTGGTTTTATTATTGTACGGGTATGGGCGTTAAAGCCATCCTCAACCATCAAGCTGGCCGCTATTCCGGCAGGTGAATATGATCCGGCTGTCTGGGGGCAATACTATCCCCTGCAGTATCAGAGTTACCTGAAAAGTAAGGAAACAGCACCATCGCCCACTGGGTATAATGGCAGTGTGAATTATCAAAAGTCTGAGCGACAGACGGAAATCTTCACTAATTTCAAAGGCAACCCCTTCAGTAAAGACTATACTGAGGATCGTGGGCATCCTTATGCGGTAGAGGATCTGATGCAATCCAGACGCATTGGGCCAACCAGCAAAGGTGCCTGTATTACCTGTAAAACCCCTTATGTTGAACAGTTTTATAATGAAATGGGCTGGGGTTATGCCAATAAGCCGCTGACGGAATTGCTGGAACGGTCCAAACATCCGGTTAGCTGTGCCAATTGCCATGATCCGGCCACCATGAATTTGCGGGTGACTCAACCAGCCTTTGTTGAAGCCATGGCCCGTAAAGGCGTGGATGTTACCAAAGCCAGCCGTCAGGAAATGCGCAGTTATGTCTGTGGGCAATGCCATTCCGAGTATTATTTTGCTCCCGGAACCAATCAAGTGATATTTCCTTGGGATAAAGGCTATACCCCTCAGGAAATGTATGACTATTACGCAGCACAGCCCAATGGTTTTGCCCAGGATTTTATTCATCCTGACTCCAAAACACCAGTCCTGAAAGCGCAGCATCCTGATTATGAAGAATGGCTCAATGGAACACATGGGAAATTTGGTGTGTCTTGTGCCGATTGTCATATGCCTTATATGCGAAGCAGCGGACAAAAATATACGTCTCACTGGGTAACAAGCCCGCTGCGTACTGTTCAAGAATCCTGTCAGCCGTGCCATACGCAGGGTGCTGATCAATTATATAATCAAGTACGCGCTACTCAGGACAATACCTGGCAGCTGCAGCGGACAGCCGGATTAACCGTGGAACGTGCCCATAATGCCATTAGCAAAGCGGCAGCTGTCACAGGTGCCAATCAGACTGAGCTTGAGCGGGCCAGACAATTATTGCGTCAGGCGCAATGGTACTGGGACTATGTAGCCGCTGCCAACAGTCAAGGATTTCATAATGCCGTTCAAGAACTGCATACCCTCGGACAGTCCATTGACTTAGCCAATCAGGCCATTAATGCTGCTAACCGGGCAGCAGGCAGCAACACCTTGTAAACATTTTACATTTACATACCAAACTCTGGTTGTTATAATGTACCCTGTACAAGGGGGTAATACTATGTTATTGTTGCGCAAACTATTGCCGGTTTTTATGTTGCTTCTTACGATGAACAGCGTCAGCTTTGCAGCTGAAAACAAGCTAACCGGTAAGGACGTGCTTAACTTACCGGAGTGGCCGGTGACTTCGACTGCTTATGGGGGAAAACTGCTGTTATCTGACAGTCCGGAAATGATTCCTGCTGATGGTGTCACTTATCAGGATACGGTCAGTGGTGATGCCCGGCTGTTTTTCCATCATGTTAATGATACAACTCAGCCCAAGAAAATTGTCGTTGTTTTGGAAAATCAAGGCTCTGAGACGGCTAATATTACTGTAGTGCGTTATGGTCTGGGCGGGCCCAGTATGGACTATCTATTAGTAGGCAAAGAAACGCAGATGCAGTACTTGAAGAATGATAATCTGTACATAGTTGAGGTTGCGTCCAAGTCCAGCAAGCTGCTGGATACACAGCTAAGTCAGTTGGTGGTGGAGCCTGGCATGCTGGTGAATGGGATCTATGACTTTAAATCCGATCAGCCCATTAAAGTCAGAGTGATGATGATGCCTGTGGAGGCTGACATCGACCAATTTGCTGCTCAGGCGCAGGTGCTGCCAGCCGATCAACAGCGCTTACGCGGTACCTTTGAAGGCAAAGACCGTCTGCTTACTGGCAATAAGGCTTATACCAGTAAAGCTGGGATGGTCGTAGTCACGCTGGCTGACAATGTTTTGGACCGCTATGTCGAAGGCATTGACGCTACCGACGGCAGCAAAGTTCTCAATTACGGAAATTATGGGATTGTGTATAAACTGTATTTACCGACTACCTATACCGATAAAATTGCTTACTATTTGAATCCGCGCGGCGGGGTATATGCGGGCGGCATGGGCGTAAAATACCGCCATCAATATCAGTATACACTTGAAACACCCTCCCAGAATCTGTTTTTCGGGGAAAACAAAGTGACTGACTTTGAACATCTAGGGGTGTATGAAGGTGGGCAGTCCTTATGGTTTACCTTTAGTCCGCCTGGAGCATCAAATTTACCGGTCAAGCTGGTAATCGTACCGCAGTAACGGAATTCACTTGATTCCTACGGGGAAAAAAGCTAAAATAAACTAAGCAACTTATATTCTTTTTGCGGCAAGGAGGGATTACCATGGCTAAACGTATTACAACTGTTAATAAAGCGACTCTGCAAAATACTGTACATACTGGCGGTTGCGGAGAGTGCCAGGCTTCCTGCCAGTCGGCATGCAAAACTTCATGCACCGTTGGCAACCAGGTCTGTCAGAAGTAGACCGCAAGGAATAGCCCCTTGCCGATATTCCGGCAAGGGGCTTATTTTGTTAGAAATAGCTTGTAGATAAAGAATAACATAAACCGCGAAGTACTCAAAGTACGCAAAGGGGACGTTAAATCATCTTTCGAGAACCCTTTGAGTACTTCGCGTACTTTGCGGTTAAAAGTAGATTATACTTGGAGAGGTTGAAAGTTTACTCATGAATATACATAAGTTTTATTTGAACGGATTATATATTTTGTTGGATGTCAACAGTGGTGCTGTGCATGTTGTTGATCAAATGATTTTTGCCATGATGGATGTCTTTAATGGCAGTAATGATGAGCAAGTCTTAGCTGAGTTAAGCGGGCAATATGCAGTAGCTGATTTGACTGAGGCGCTGGCAGAGCTGCATGAGCTGATGGCTGGTCAGCAGCTGTTTGCGCCGACATTGGATGTGCCGCCGACTTTTAGTGATAAACCGCTGGTCAAATCACTCTGTCTGCATGTCGCGCATGACTGTAATTTGCGCTGTAATTACTGTTTTGCCGGAACCGGTGATTTTGGTCATACCCGGGGACTTATGCCCAAAGAAGTGGGCGAGCGTGCGGTTGATTTCATTATTGCCAACAGCGGCAAGCGCCGTAACTGTGAACTGGATTTCTTCGGGGGCGAGCCGCTCTTAAATATGGAGACCGTTGAACATGTGGTTGCCTATGTACGCCGCCGGGAACAGGAAACAGGCAAAGTCTTTAAGTTAACGCTAACCACCAATGGCGTATTGCTGAATGATAAAGCCATTAACTATTTAAACGATAATAACATCAGCCTGGTGTTAAGTATGGATGGCCGCCGCGAAGTGCATGACAATATGCGTCCCTATATCGACGGCAGCGGCAGCTTTGATGATATTGCTGCTAATGTTCGTAAAGCCATCAAATCCCGCAATGATCAAAATTATTATTTACGTGGTACATTTACGGCTCATAACCTGGATTTTGCAGCCGATGTACTGGCCATGGCTGATCTCGGTTTTACTCAGCTATCAGTGGAGCCGGTTGTGGCCAAAGAATGTGACTATGCCCTGGAAGAAGAGCATTTGCCGGTATTATTTGAGCAGTACGAAAAATTGGCTGTTGAATATCTGGAACGCAAGCTCCATGGCCCTGCCTTTGACTTCTTTCACTTTAATCTGGATATCAACAATGGACCCTGTGTGGCCAAGCGATTAAGCGGTTGTGGTGCAGGTCACGAGTATTTTGCGGTTACGCCAGAAGGGCATTTATACCCTTGTCATCAGTTTGTCGGCCGGGAAGAGTATTTGCTCGGCACCATTGATGAAGGGGTTACCAAGCCTGAAATGCCGGAACTTTTCCGTAAAGCTCATGTACTCAATAAGCCTGAATGTCGGGATTGCTGGGCCCGCTTCTACTGCAGCGGCGGCTGTCATGCCAATGCTCAGCTGTTTAATGATTCAATCGACAAACCTTATAAAGTGGGCTGTGAACTCCAGAAAAAACGTCTGGAATGTGCCTTGATGATTCAAGCCAAACTGGCGCTTATAGCTAACGAAAACTAGGACTGTATTGAACCACAAAGTACTCAAAGGACGCAAAGGGGTCTCAAATTTTTAAGGCGCGATAATATCGCGCCTTGTTTTTTTGCGTTTCCTTTGAGTACTTCGAGTACTTTGCGGTTAAACCATTCCTCCGCTCTTTATTGTTTTTTCTTTACCAGGTAGGTTTTTTACAATTTGCCCAGAATAGGTACTAAAAGGAAGAAGGAGTGATGGATGTTGCCACAGGTATGGATGACTGAAGCCGCGGCGGTAGAGTTCCTGAACACGAATATTGTGGGAAGACTGGCTACTTGTGATGAGCAGGGTCAACCCTATGTCATTGCCGTCAATTATGTGTATCATCAGGGGAAGCTTTATTATCATTGTAAAAATTCCGGTCACAAATTAGCCAATATTGCTGCAAATAATAAAGTTTGCTTTGAAGTCAGCCGAATTGATGAACTGGTGATTGCTGAGCAAGCGTGCCGGAGTTCGACCCGCTACACGTCGGTTGTCGCATTTGGTGAGGCCAGCATCCTTGAAAATCCACAGGCCAAAGCAGCTATCTTGAATGCCCTGATGTCCAGTCACATGCAGCATCAGGCTTATAATCAGATTACCGCCCCGATGGTTGAAGGCTGCAGTGTTGTCGAAATCAATATTACAAAGCTTACCGGAAAACAAAATGTCAATCCGGCCTAGAATGCCTCATCTCCAACAAACATAAAAACTTGCTATTTGTATTTAATAGCAAGTTTTAGTATATTATAAATAACCTCACAGTGTGTACCAAGTTAAGGGCTGGATTTCTTTTTTATTAAGCTCTATGGCACAATCGGGTAAAGTGAATGTTAATTTGAATGAATATTCGGGCATTGGGGAGTGGGCCTAAGTATGATTCCAGATTTAGATATGGTGCTTAGAATTGCGGCTGCTGGGCTGCTGGGCGGGATTATCGGTTATGAACGGCAGGCTCGCCATAAATCAGCCGGCTTGCGAACGCATATTTTAGTGAGTATGGGGTCTTGTCTGATTATGATCCTATCCATTAATATTTATAGTGCTGTCCAGGGATTAACCAATGCTGATCCTACCCGTTTGGCAGCGCAGGTAGTCAGCGGCATTGGCTTCTTAGGCGCCGGCAGCATTATGAAAGAGGGTTTAACCGTCAAGGGACTTACTACTGCCGCCAGCCTTTGGGTGGTGTCCGGCGTGGGGCTGGCTGTTGGCAGCGGATATTATTTAGCTGCCGTGGTGACCACTTTGCTGGTGTTCATTACGCTAACGGTATTAACAAAAGTGGAACACCGCAGCTGTACGCTGGATACAGCAACTTTTGCGATAACGACCATTGACTCACCTGGGCAGTTGGGCTTGATTTGTTCCACACTAGGCCTGTTGAATATTAGTATTGTTGATGTGAAAATTGAGGAACGAGATCCATTACTCATTATTCTTGCCGTTAGGCTGCCGGTGAATCGCAATATTCCTGACGTGATTGCCGCCGTTTTGGGGGTAAATGGAGTTAGCGCTGTAAGGCACGAGTGCTAAAAATATCCGGATAATCGGTAAAGATGGCTTGAACTCCAAATTTTTGTACCCATGCATATTCTTCTGCCGTATTAATGGTATAAGTATTGACCGGAATTCCTGCAGTGCGAGCCGCTGCGCACCAGGTTTCGTCCAGTGACTGCCAATAGGGATGGAGAAAATCAGCCTGGGAAGCTGCTAAAAAATCGAGTGGATTGATGGGCCGGCATTCAAAGAGAATGCCGGTTTTTAATCGATGATCCAATTCTTTGATTTTCTTAAGTGATGGGTGGTAAAAAGAAGAAATGATGGTACGGTCTGATACCCGGAAGTCGTGAATTGCGGCAACGATTTTCTCTTCAAGCTGCGGATAGAGGACAGGGCCATTTTTAATTTCAATATTAAGCAATAAATTGGTTGAGTCAACCCAGGCTAGCAATTCCGTCAAGGTTAGCAGGCGTTCGCCTTGATATTGCTGATTGAACCAACCGCCAAAATCATAGCGTTTGAGTTCAGACAGGCTCAGATCTCTAATCCAGCCGCGGCCGTTGCTGGTGCGGTCAATGGTGTGGTCATGGCAGATGACAACATGACCATCTTTGCTGAGCTGAACATCCAATTCAATCCCGTCGGCGCCTAAACGGTACGCTTCTTCAAATGCCGCCATGGTATTTTCCGGTGCGTATCCGCGCGCCCCGCGATGAGCATAGATAAGCATCATGCGTAACTCCTTATCCCAGCTTGCGCTTTTCTTTTATCTTAACTGATTTAGAGAAAAACTGCTAGGGAGGCAATGAATAAGCAGAAATTCATCACTATTTACAGTTCTTCCTGTCAAATCAGAGACTATTTCCTGGGAAATACAAGTAAAATGTATGTTCTCTCCGACAAATTTCTCAGGAATTTTTATAAGCAGCGCGTAATAATATAGTTAAGTAAAACAGAAAAGTCATATGGTGCGCAATAAATTACCAGATTGTTCCATGGTTTCTTTGCAGCATAAGCATTTATAGCAATATTCAGGAAAATATTTGCCAATCGGGCAGGATTTTTTCTTTATCTGGCGAACAGAAATTAATAAAGACATATTTTTCACCATATTGGGACATATAATGTTCCAGTGGGACGATGATAACCCCGGGAGGAAATGTGGAAAAGATCATCAGATTGCAAAGAAAAATTGCCCCGGATTTAGTGTCAGTTGTGGAAGAACGCTATAACATCTTAAAACACATCCAGTATGCCCAGCCAATTGGCAGGCGGGCGCTGGCAGCCGTACTAGGACTTAGCGAACGCGTAGTACGGGCTGATGTTGAATTTCTCAAAGAAGCTGGTCTTGTCGATTTTTCCGGATTAGGGATGTCAGTTACCGAAGAAGGTCATAATTTAATCGCTGATTTGGCACAATATGTAGGGATTTTGCATGGTCTTACAAAATTGGAAACCACTTTGGCTGAAACGCTCGGTATAAAGCAGGTCATTATTGTTCCTGGCGACAGTGAGAATAATAATGCTGTCTTGCGCGAATTAGGGCGAACGGCAACCAGTATATTATCAGAATATTTAAAAGATAACATGATCATTGCCGTGAGCGGCGGTTCCACCATGGCTACCTTAGCTGAAACGGTCAGCAGTGCATTGCCAACTGTTACGGTAGTGCCAGCCCGCGGGGGACTGGGTGAACAAGTGGAATATCAGGCCAACATCATTGCCGCGGTTATGGCTGCTAAATTAGGCGGGCGTTACCGGCTCTTGCATATTCCTGATGGTATGAGTGAAGAAGCGCTGGAAGCAGTGCGAGCCAGTGATCCGAATGTTGCTGAAGTCGCCGATATGATTAAACATGCTGATATTTTAATTCATGGGATTGGTGAAGCCAGTACCATGTCGATGCGGCGCAGCCATGAAGCCGATGTGATCAGCTATATTGCTACCCATTGTGTGGGTGAAGCGCTTGGTCATTATTTCTCGTTCGATGGCAAGTGTATTTATACAACCAATAGTGTTGGTTTTCGTCTGGATGATCTGGCAGGAGTTGGAAAAGTTATCGCGGTGGCTGGAGGTCAAAAGAAGGCTGAGGCTATCGTGGCAGTAACCAGGGCAGGCAGCCAGGATGTGCTTATTATTGATGAGGCTGCCGCCAGAGCCATTCAGTCAATTATATAGCTCATGGCAAACGCCAGGGCAATTCAAAATTTTAGGAGGAATTTTTATTATGGCAACTAAAGTAGGGATTAACGGTTTTGGACGTATTGGTCGTAACGTATTTCGTGCGGCACTAAACAATCCGGCTGTCGACATTGTAGCAGTAAATGACTTAACTGATGCCAAAACATTGGCTCATCTATTAAAATACGATTCCATTCACGGTATTCTTGATGCTGAAGTTTCAGTAGATGGCAGCAACATCATCGTCAATGGCAAAGCCGTACAGGTATTGGCTGAGCGTGAACCAGCAAAACTTCCTTGGAAAGATCTCGGCGTAGAAGTGGTTGTGGAATCAACAGGACGCTTTACTGATCGTGAAAAAGCTGCAGCTCATCTTGAAGCAGGCGCTAAAAAAGTGATCATTTCCGCACCCGCTAAAAATGAAGATATTACCATTGTTATGGGTGTTAATGAAGACAAATATGAGGCTGCCAGTCATCATGTTATTTCCAACGCATCTTGCACAACAAACTGCTTGGCTCCATTTGCTAAAGTGCTGCATGAAAAATTTGGTATCAAACGCGGTTTGATGACCACTGTTCATGCTTACACCAATGATCAGCAAATTCTGGATCTGCCACATAAAGATTTACGTCGTGCCCGTGCTGCCGGCATGTCCATTATTCCAACCACGACTGGTGCTGCAAAAGCAGTTGCCTTGGTATTGCCTGAACTAAAAGGCAAGCTGAACGGCTTTGCAATGCGTGTACCTACTCCAAATGTATCGGTTGTTGATTTAGTCGCTGAACTTGAAAAATCCGCTACTGCGGAAGAAATTAATGCAGCACTGAAAGCTGCTGCTGAAGGTGAATTGAAAGGCATTCTGGCTTATACTGAAGAGCCGCTGGTATCCAAAGACTTCAATGGCAACCCGAACTCCTCGATCATTGATGCGCTTTCCACTATGGTTATTGAAGGCAACATGGTCAAAGTAGTTTCCTGGTATGATAACGAGTGGGGCTATTCCAACCGGGTTGTTGACCTAATCGGCTTTCTTGCTAAAAAAGGTCTATAAAAATCAGGCTTGAAACAATTAGAGGGTCACTGTTGTGGCCCTCTTTGGAGGTATTCGTATGGATAAAAAAAGTTTGCGTGATGTTTCGGTCAGTGGTAAGAGAGTCTTTATCCGGGTTGATTATAATGTACCTATGGATAAAGCCGGTAATATTACGAATGATGCCAGAATTCAGGCTACACTGCCTACCTTGAAATATCTGTTAGATAATCATGCTTCTATTGTGATCGGCAGTCATCTTGGCCGTCCGAAAGGCCAGCCGGTAGCTGAGTTTTCACTGGCCCCTGTGGCTAAGAGATTAGCCGCTTTGCTTGGCAAGGAAGTGAAATTTGCGCCAGATTGCATCGGACCGGTGAGCACTGTGATGGCTCAAAGTTTGAAGCCTGGTGAAGTGTTGCTGCTAGAGAATCTGCGCTTCTACAAAGAGGAAGAGAAGAATGATCCGAAGTTCTCCAGCGAGCTTGCTGGTTTAGCAGATATTGCTGTCAATGATGCCTTTGGTGTATCTCACCGGGCGCATGCTTCAGTTGAAGGCATTACCAAATTTATCCCGGCCATCGCGGGTTTGCTCATGGAAAAGGAAATTACTTTCCTGGGTCAGGCTGTAACCAATCCGACCCGTCCATTTGTAGCCATCATTGGCGGGGCTAAAGTTTCTGATAAAATTGGCGTCATTGACAACCTGCTCAGTAAAGTAGATACTCTGATTATTGGCGGTGGTATGGCCAATACCTTTATTGCTGCCCAAGGGTACAAGACCGGAAAATCCTTGGTGGAAGCTGACAAGTTGGAATTGGCCCGTGAGTTGATTGCCAAGGCTCAGGCCAAAGGGGTCAACTTGCTGCTGCCAACCGATGTGGTCATTGCTGATAAATTTGCTCCTGATGCTGCTTATAAAACAGTAGGCATTGATGCCATTGACGAAGAGTGGATGGCGCTTGATATTGGCCCAGACACGGCTGCTAAGTATGCTGCTGCTTTGACCGATGCCAAGACTGTGGTTTGGAATGGCCCCATGGGGGTATTTGAAATTGATGCCTTTGCCAAAGGTACTGAAGCTGTTGCCAAAGCAGTCGCTGATTCGTCGGCTACCAGTATTGTGGGTGGCGGCGATTCGATCGCAGCTTTGGAAAAGACTGGCTTGTCGGCTAAAATCAGCCATATTTCGACCGGTGGCGGAGCTTCACTGGAATTTCTTGAAGGCAAAGTGCTGCCCGGAATTGCAGCGCTAGCCAGTAAATAGGGGGAGATTTTATGCGTAAACCCATTCTTGCAGGCAACTGGAAGATGCATAAAACCGTTACTGAGGCGGTAGCATTAGCTCAGGAACTTGGTAAATTAACGGCTGATGCCAAAGACGTTGACATTGTGGTCTGCCCAACGTTTACGTCCTTGTTTGTCGTACGTGAGGCCTTATCCGGCACCAATATTAAGCTTGGCGCCCAAAATATGCACTGGGAAAAGCAAGGCGCCTTTACGGGTGAAATCTCGCCAGGCATGCTCAAAGATGTCGGCTGCCAGTATGTCATTATTGGACATTCCGAACGCCGTCAATATTTCGCAGAAACCGATCAGACCGTCAATCACAAACTCAAGGCTGCTTTTGCCAATGAAATCACCCCAATTTTCTGCGTGGGTGAAACCTTGGAACAACGGGAGTCAGGGACTACTGAAGCTGTAGTTTGTGATCAGGTACGTGCTGGCTTGGCTGGTTTGAGTGCTGAACAGGTTGCATCCATGGTTATTGCTTACGAACCAATCTGGGCTATTGGCACTGGACGGACGGCTTCGGCTGATGATGCCAATGCCGTATGCCGCTTTATCCGGATAACAGTGGCCAAATTATTTGGCCAAGATAGTGCCGATAAAGTAAGAATTCAGTATGGCGGCAGTGTGAAAGCCGATAATATTGCTGAATTAATGGCCAAAAGTGATATTGACGGTGCCTTAGTTGGCGGCGCCGCTTTAGATGCTGTCGGATTTAGCAAGATTGTTAAATTTTAGAGCCGGGTGGTTAAATAAATGGCAAAATTAAAAACCCCTATAGCGTTAGCAATTTTAGATGGCTGGGGAATCGGCAGTGTTACTGATCCTCATAATGCTATTGCGAAGGCACGCACTCCTCATATGACGTTGTTTGCTGAAATGTATCCAACAACAACACTGACTTGTTCGGGTGAAGCGGTAGGTTTACCGGATGGACAGATGGGCAATTCCGAAGTGGGTCATCTCAATATTGGTGCCGGACGGGTTGTTTATCAGGAATTGACCCGGATTTCGAAAGCTGTGCGGGACGGTGATTTCTTTACCAATCCAGTACTGGTTGATATTATCAATAAAACAAAAGCAGCGAGCGGAGCTTTGCATCTGATGGGCTTGCTCTCAGATGGTGGCGTACATAGTCACAGCCAGCATTTGTATGCCCTGCTGGAGTTGGCAAAACGTTCTGGACTAAGCCGGGTTTATGTGCATGCCTTCCTAGATGGCCGCGATGTTCCGCCATCCAGTGCAAAAAGCTTTGTGGAAGAGTTGGAAGCTAAAATTGCTGAAATCGGTATTGGCCGCATTGCAACCATTGCCGGCCGCTATTACGCCATGGATCGTGATAAACGCTGGGAGCGCCTGGAAAAAGCCTATGCGGCACTGGTCTACCGTACTGGTGAGCATGCTCCTTCGGGAATTCAGGCCATTGAGCAGGCTTATGAGCAGGGGCAAACGGATGAATTCGTGCTGCCTACTGTGATTGACGGCTGCGGGGATTGCGGAATCAAGGCCAGCGATGGGGTTATATTCTTTAACTTTAGGCCAGACCGGGCGCGGCAGTTGACCCGTGCTTTCGTTGATCAGGATTTTAGCGGGTTTGAACGGACAAACGGCTTTATTCCACTGCATTTTGCGACCATGACGCAATATGATGAGACGCTGCCTGTGCAAGTAGCCTATAAACCTCAGTACCTTAAAAATACGTTGGGTGAGGTTTTTGCTCAGGCCGGGTTAAAGCAGCTGCGCATTGCGGAGACCGAAAAGTATGCGCATGTCACTTTCTTCTTTAATGGCGGCGAGGAAAAACCGTCTGTTGGTGAAGAACGCATCTTGATTTCATCACCTAAGGTGGCTACCTATGATTTAAAGCCGTCGATGAGTGCTGTTGAAGTGACAGACAAAGTCATTCAAGAGATTAAAGCAGGCCAGTATGATTTGATTATATTAAACTACGCCAATTGTGATATGGTGGGACATACCGGAGTGTTCCCGGCGGCCGTTGAGGCAGTCGGTGTTGTGGATACCTGCGTCGGCCGCTTGGTGGATGCTATGCGTAATGTTGGGGGAATTACCTGCATTACGGCTGATCATGGCAATGCTGAAATTATGGTCGATCCAGTTACTGGTGAACCATTTACAGCCCATACTACCAATGTGGTGCCCTTTATCATGGTATCCGAACACCATCGCTCGGACCATCTGCGCCCGGGGATTTTAGCCGATATTGCACCGACTATTCTTGAGTTGGCTGGAATGACGGTTCCAGCCGAAATGACGGGTACCAGCCTTATTGAAAAAGCCAATCAATAGTTTTCACATATTTTAATTCAGGAGGTTTTTAACATGACAATCATTACTGATGTTTTTGCTCGTGAGATTATGGATTCCCGCGGTAACCCTACTGTTGAGGTTGATGTCGTTCTCGAAGACGGCAGTCTTGGCCGTGCTGCTGTACCATCCGGCGCTTCCACTGGTATTTTCGAGGCAGTTGAATTACGTGATGGCGACAAAGGCCGTTATTTAGGCAAAGGCGTGCTCAAAGCGGTAGAAAACGTGAATAGCATTATTGCGCCAGAGCTTATTGGCTTTGATGCACTGGATCAGGTTGGCATTGACCAAACCATGCTTGAGCTTGACGGCACTGCCAATAAAAATAAATTAGGTGCCAATGCTATTTTAGGTGTTTCCATGGCAGTGGCGAAAGCAGCGGCAGCTTCTTTGGGAATGACGCTGTATCAATATTTGGGCGGCTTTAATTCTAAACAATTGCCTGTGCCGATGATGAACATTCTAAATGGTGGTCAGCATGCAGACAACAATGTGGACATTCAGGAATTTATGGTGATGCCAGTGGGTGCCACCAGCTTTGCTGAAGCACTGCGGATGGGTGCTGAGGTCTATCATAGTTTGAAAAGCGTCTTAAAAGGTCGTGGCTTGAGTACTTCGATTGGTGATGAGGGTGGCTTTGCGCCAAACCTGACTTCTAATGAACAAGCGTTGGAAGTGATCATGGAAGCCATCAATAAAGCTGGTTACAAACCAGGCGAGCAGATTGCTTTAGCCCTGGATGTTGCTTCCTCGGAAATGTTTAAAGACAATAAATATCATCTTGAAGGCGAAGGCTTGGTAAAAACAGCCGCTGAATTAGTCGATTTCTATGCTGATTTGGTTGAGAAATATCCAATTATCTCAATTGAAGATGGTATGGCTGAAGACGATTGGGAAGGCTGGGCATTAATTACCGAGCGTCTGGGCGGAAAAATTCAACTGGTTGGCGATGATTTATTCGTAACCAATACTGAGCGCTTAAGTCGTGGGATTGAGGCCAAGGTTGCCAACTCCATCCTGGTTAAAGTGAACCAAATTGGTACTTTAACTGAGACTTTTGACACTATGGAAATGGCGAAACGTGCCGGCTACACTTGCGTTGTTTCTCACCGTTCCGGTGAAACCGAAGATTCCACAATTGCCGATATTGCGGTAGCTGTGAATGCTGGTCAAATTAAAACAGGTGCGCCAGCGCGTACGGATCGTATTGCCAAATACAATCAATTGCTGCGGATTGAAGAAGAACTGGGTGCAACGGCTCAGTATTTTGGCCGCAAAGTATTCTATAACCTAAAATAATACCTTAACTAAGAGGGCTCAGGTCAGTGACCTGAGCCTTTTGTGTTTTGGTCAGCATACACAATTAAAAGACAAATAGCTGTTTTTTTCTGAAAAACAGCAGGATTTTTCGAATTTTCGAATAATTAATACAATTAGAGTCAATTAAGGAATTATCTTGAATTTCTGCCAATTAAATACCGACAGGATTAGAGTCATAGAGAGTCCGCAATTACATCTTGAAAATTAGCAAGGTGTAGTTCGGGCTTTTTTTCATGAAGGCTGCTGTAGGTATGTAGACCAAGATTAAACAAGGAGGCAGTATGATGACAAAGCAGTCATTTTGTTTGCAGGTAGCTGTAATTACAGGGGTCAGTGCGGTGGTTATCTGGCTGTATGAGAAAACAGGAAGTTTTTGGCTGACGGTGGTCTGTGGGTTATTGATCGGCATTATTTTTACTACTTACAGGGTTTATCAGACTGCCGGCACCGATCAGGCAGCAGCTGTAGCAGAGGCTGAAAGCTCAAGCTTTAAACCAAAGGATATTGATTTGTTCGGCATGGCTGAGTCTTTGGCTTTTGTGTCACAGCAATTGGTGTGGGTGGTGGATCAGAACAAATCAGCAGTAAAAAGGCTGGGAAGCCTGTCCTTGGATATTAGCCGCCAGAGTGAGACCAATGCCAGCAGTGTACAAGAGACGGCAGCCGGGGTTCAAGATATTGCCTCCACAGCCTCCACTGTGTTTACTGCTTCACAGCAAAGCCTCACCCAATGTCAGGAATCAGCGGCATTGGCGACTAAACAGCAGGCGCAGATTGTGGAAGTCAGCAATACCTTGCTGACTGTAGCCAAAATTGTTCATGATTCAGCCAAAGATATTGAGGAATTGAATCAGGCTTCAGAAAAAATCAATGATTTTGTTAGCAAAATCCGCGGAATTGCCAGTCAAACCAATCTGTTGGCCTTAAATGCTGCAATCGAGGCAGCCAGAGCCGGAGAAAGCGGCCGTGGTTTTGCCGTGGTAGCGGATGAAGTGAGAAAGCTGGCAAATGAGAGTGAAATCATTACTGGTGAAGTCGAAGACATTGTCCGGGAGATTACCATTAAAACCAAAGGCGCTGCCCAAACCATGCAGTCTGGCAATAAACGGCTGACCGGAGTGGAAACGTTGGCGCGCAGTGCTGCTGATACTATGCAGGAGATTATCGGTAATTTCAATCGGATTGAGCAAACGGTTGTTCATTTATGCCAGCTGTCCAATGATCAGCGTTTGACCACCGAGCAAATGGCTCAAGTCATTGAAACCATTGGTTCGGCCACTGTGGAAATCGCCGGCAGTACGCAAGATGCCATGCAAAGTGTGGGACATCAGGAAAAGAGCATTGCTGAGATTTATCAGCACGCCAAAAATATGGCACTCACTGCTGACAATCTGCAGGAGGCGGCTGTCCAATACAAGAAAGCCGATGAATTGATCTTTGGTGTGAATCCCTTTGTGGCACCACAAGTTATCAAAGAAGCGTATGTACCCATCCTGGAAGCTGCGGCCCGCAAAATGGGTATGCAGGCCAGGGTAGTGATTGTTTCAGATTATGATGCCTTAGGGCGAGCTTTGCTGAATGGAATGGTGGACATCGGCTGGTTTTCTCCGTTTGCCTATGTATCGGCTAAAAATAAGGGAAATATTGTTCCAATTGTTACTCCCATTGTCAATAATGCCACAGCCTATCAGGGATATATTATCACCCGTGCTAATTCTAAAATCAGCCAGCTTGAGCACTTACAGGGAACTAAGTTTGGTTTTGTTGATCCCCAGTCGGCTTCAGGGTATGTGTATCCTAAAGCACTGCTAATCGAAAAGGGGAAAAATCCCGATCATTTCTTCGCAGAAACCATGTTTTTGGGCAGTCATGACCGGGTAATTGCCGGAGTGCTGGATGGGTCGATTGATGCTGGAGCTACCTATTCTGAGGCCATGGATGGAGCGAAAGCCAAAGGGATTGCGGTTGACAAACTGAGTATTATAGCAAAAACTGACCTTATCCCCAAAGATGTCATTGCTGGACGAGAAGGACTGGAGCTGGGCTGTATTCAGGAATTAGCTAAAGCGTTTAAAGAGATTACCGACAGAGACAGTCAGTATGCAGTGTTTATGAAGAAAACTCATATCAATGGCTTTGTTGAGAGTGATGACAAAAACTACGATGTGGTGAGAAGAGCCGCTAAATTAAGCCAATAAGAGCGTAACAAAAAATAGTCTTTTGGAGGAGAATTTGTGGTAAGACGCATATTTCATGATTTGTCGGCGTAGGATGAATAAAAAGTTAATATGTGTGAATTTTCAAATAGTATTGCTTTTTACTCAAAATGTGTTATGATAAAAAGTGACAGGAAAAGATAATCAAATATTGCGGATAGAGACATTGACAATCCGAACTTAGGCACGCTTACAGCATGTCTTACTCGGATTGTTTTTTTATGGCATTGGGGATGACGGATTGAACCCCAAAGGACTCCATGTACGCAAAGGGAACGCTAAAGACTGCGCGATGATTATCGCGCGAAATCCTTTGAGTACTTTGCGTACTTTGCGGTTAAACGGTTTTTCCCACGCAATACTTGATTAAATGGATATAAGGGCTTAGAGATGAGGAGCAGTCCTATTGTGTTCACTAGATGGCTATGCCAAGCTAGTGTGCTTAGGGCTGCTTTATTATTTTGCAAAGGAGAATGTGGTCATGCAAAAGACGACAGTGGTGGTTATTGGCGGAGGAGCGACAGGGGTAGGAATTCTTCGCGATTTATGCATGAGAGGGGTTGACGCTATCTTAATTGAGCAGCGCGACTTGGCATATGGTACTAGTTCGCGCTATCACGGACTGCTGCACAGCGGTGGCCGGTATGCCGTAAAGGATGCTGAAGCCGGTAAAGAATGTATTGAGGAAAATACTATTCTGCGCAAAATTGGCCGGCACTGTGTTGAAGCAACTGAGGGCTTCTTTGTTCGCACCGAGCAAGATAGTGAGGATTTTGAAATTAAATGGGTTGAATCCTGTTTGAAAGTTGGCATTCCGGTGACACCGCTATCAGTAGAAGAAGCGCTGCGGCTGGAGCCGAACTTAAGCACTAAAATCAAGTCAGTTTACCGAATTCCTGATGCAGCCATTGACGGTTTTAGAATGGTGTGGCAAAACGCCGCTTCAGCACGAAAGTATGGTGGACGTATTTTGACCTACACGGAGGTAACGGGCATTGAGAGCACCAATGGCCAGGTTGTCGGCATTACTGTTCGCAATACGCTGAATGGAGAAACGAGCAGTATCCAATGTGATTTTGTGGTCAGTGCAGCCGGATCATGGGCTGGACAAATCGCAGAGAAAGCTGGAATTGCTGTTAATGTGCAGCCTGACCGGGGAACACTGATTGCATTTAACCATCGCATTAGCAGCCGGGTTATCAACAGACTGCGTCCGGCCGCTGATGGTGACATTTTCGTACCGCATGGGTCGATTACCATTTTGGGAACAACATCCTCGGCGGCTACCCGTCCGGATGACAATATTCCATCCGCTGCCGAAATCGTCAAACTGCTGGATATTGGTGAGGCGTTGTTTGAAGATATTCGTGACTATCGTATACTTCGGGCTTTCACTGGTACCCGCCCGCTGTATAGCGCCGATCCCAATGCAAAAGGCAGAGGTGCATCGCGTAATTTTGTTATTCTCGATCATGCGGCTGACGGGCTTAAAGGGTTTGTCAGTATTGTCGGCGGTAAATTTACTACTTACCGGTTAATGGCTGAAAAAGTTACCGACCTTGTTTGTCATTATCTCAATGTAAAAGAACCTTGCCGTACGGCAAGCGAGGATATTGTGCCTGATCCATCGGCTGAGCTCCTGGCTAAAGCCAAGCTGTATTTTCCATCCTATGGCACCAAGCTGGCAGCATCGCGCTTGGGCGCAGACGGGTTGGAGCGAGTGGTTAAACGGATGCAGGAGAAACCGGAAAAAAGCCAGCTGCTGTGTGAATGTGAGAATGTCACCTTAGCTGAGGTAGAAGAGGCTGCAGCCGACACCACCAGCCATATGCTCAGTGATGTTCGCCGGAAAACGCGGATGGGTATGGGGACTTGTCAAGGCGCGTTTTGCACCTACCGCAGTGTCGGAGCTGTTGACGCCAACGGATTATCCTGGGGACAGGATACAAACGGGTTATTTAAAGAGTTTTTACAGGCACGCTGGAATGGTATCCGCCCGGTTTTATGGGGGAATGTCATTCGGGAAGCCGAATTGACGCGCGGCATTTATGACGCGACTTTAAATATAAATGGGGCGATGAAAAATGAAAAATAATGACGTGATCGTTGTTGGCGGCGGCTTGAGTGGCTTGTTTGCTGCTGCTGTCGCGGCTGGTAAGGGACGCAAAGTGCGGGTACTGGCCTATGGTGCTGGAGCACTGAATATTGGCGGCGGAATTATTGATGTTTTAGGCTATGGCAATGATGCCAAACCCCTAGCCAGCCCGGCAGCTGGTTTGGCTGAATTACCGTCAGAACATCCTTATCATAAAATTGGGACTCCGGCTATTGAGGCGGCGCTGAAGTTTTTTCAGGACATCTCGATCCAAGAGGAGTATGAATATGTGGGCAGTATTGACCAAATGCAGTGGCTGCCTACTGCAGCCGGCACACTAAAACCTACCTGTTTGCTGCCAAAAACCATGAACCCTGCTGCTCTGGAGCAGACAGACAGCGTTTATGTGGTCGGGTTTGATTATCTCAAAGATTTTTATCCTCAGCTAGTGGCCAGGAACTTGCAGCAGTATTATGGTCACTATAAGGTCTTCACACCCGAACTGTGCAGTCTAAATTTTGCTGAAGGTCGTGACGTTTCTTCTTTAGATATTGCCAGATGGCTGGATACTCCGGAAGGACAGGAGAGTTTTCTCAAACAATTAAAACGAAAAGTAAAGCCTGGCAGCGCCATCCTCATTCCGCCAGTGCTAGGGACATTGCCTGATTACTCACTGGTCACCAAGCTGGAAGAAGAGCTTAGCTGCCGTTTTGTGGAAACAGCCGCTTTACCGCCGGCAGTGACGGGTCTAAGATTGCGCACCATGCTGCTCAACTACTTGAAAAAGCAAGGCGTAATCATTGTGGAAAAAGCGCTGGTTTCAGGGTCCTTAATCGAACAAGGGCGCTGTTTGGCTGTTATGACCGAAAACTTTGATCGCCAGCGCACTTATCAAGCTAAGTCTTACATTGTGGCAAATGGCGGATTCTATGGCGGTGGTCTGCAGGCTCAGCCAGGAAAGATTATTGAACCCATCTTTGACTTGCCAGTAGCTGCCCCTGCCGAACAAGAAGATTGGGCGAATGCACAATTGTTCTCTAATGAGAAGCAAACCTTTGCTCAACTGGGAATCCAGGTCGATGAAGCCATGCGGCCATTAGCTGCTGATGGCAATATCGTACTTAACAATGTTCATATTGCTGGCCGCAGCTTGGGTGGCTACGATTTCTGTTTCGAAAAGTCTGGTAATGGCGTGGCGCTTGCTTCAGCCTATAAAGCCGCCATTTCATGTTAAGGGAGAGGCGAAAAATATGAGTAAACATCTGATTAATCCTGATCGCTGTACAGCCTGTACCAGTTGTATAGCGCAATGTCCGGTAACAGCGGCAACCAGAAAGTTTCGCGGCCCCAAAATGGTTGGTCCGGCACTCGAAAGAATGCGCTTGTCGCATGATGATGATGAACCTTCACTCGATTATTGTTCTAATTGCAAAAACTGTGACATCTCCTGCCCCTTCGGAGTGCCGGTTTCAACATTAAATATGCTGGCTCGTGCCAAGCAGTATCAGAAGAAAAAACAAAGCCTGCGGGATCATATTTTGTCCCATGGAGAGCAAATGGCCAAAATCGGTGAAAGCATTCCTGGTATGTCGGCGATGACCAATTTAGGAATGAACATTGGCCGTAAGCTGGGTTTATTGGATTTAGTCGGCATTTCCAGCAAGGCACCGCTGCCTGCCTATGCCAGCAGCTCCTTTATTAAACAGTTTAAAAAACTGAAGCAGCAGAGCTATCCTGATAAGGTCGTGTTTTTCCCTGGCTGTTTTATCAATTATAATGATCCGCAGGTCGGCCTTGATTTTGTGGCTGTCATGCAGCAAAATAAGATTGAAGTACTGGTGGATGAAGAGTTTGTTTGCTGCGGCTCACCGCTGGTGGTCAACGGTTATCTGGATGAGGCCCGCGACAATGCTGAAAAAAATACCCAGCGCATGACTCAGTGGATTGAGCAGGGATATCCGGTCATTACCTGCTGCACCAGCTGTGGCTTAATGCTTAAACAAGAATATCAGGAACTGTTCGGTCTCGAAGCTGTTAAGACCAATGCCAAGCACATGTTTGACTCGATGGAATTTTTAACCCTCTTGGCTGATGAAGGCCGTTTAAATACTGAGTTCAGTCCAATCGATGCCCAATACCTGTACCATGCTCCTTGCCATTTGCGGGCACAGGGAATGGGGCTGCCAGCCTTGGAGGTTTTAGCATCAATTCCCGGCTTACAAGTTAACAATGCTGATGCCGGCTGCTGCGGCATATCGGGAAACTATGGCTTCAAAGCGGATAAATATGATATTTCAATGTCGGTTGGTAAAAAACTATTTGATACCATTAACCAAGCTGGGGTAGATACCGTAGTCTGTGATTGTGGTACCTGCCGTCTGCAAATTATGCACGGAGCCGGGGTAAAAACCGTTCACCCTGTTTCCTTGCTGCGTAAGGCCTATAACATTTGATCGTATGAGCATAGCCGCTCTTCTAACTGAAATTTACTGGGGAGAAGAGCGGCTATATCTCTGGAGCAAATATTACATAAAAACAAAAAATAAGCATAAAGTAGGTGTTGAACAATGATGAAGAAAACTAAAATTGTTTGTACAATGGGACCTAGTACTGATCATGCAGAAATCTTAGAGCAAATGCTCCAAATTGGCATGAATGTTGCCAGATTTAACTTTTCGCATGGTTCGCACGAGGAGCAAGGCAACCGGATCAAGCTGGTGCGGGAAGTCTCGGATAGGCTTAATAAACCGGTAGCGCTAATGCTGGATACCAAAGGTCCGGAAATGCGTCTGGGTAAATTTGCCCAAGGTAAAGAGCAATTGGTTGCTGGTCAAAAATTTACATTGATTACGAAAGATCTGCTCGGAACAGCTGAATTCGCTGCTGTCAGCCATAAGCAATTGTACCGGGAAGTACGTGCAGGCAATATTATTCTATTGTCAGATGGTCTGATCAGCCTGCGGGTTGAAGCCATCGAGGGTGAGGATATTATCACCACAGTTTTAAACAGCGGTGTAATTGGCAATATGAAACGGGTGGCTGTTCCAGGAGTTGCCGTCAATTTGCCGCCTCTATCCGAGCAGGATGTTCAGGATATTTTATTTGGCATTAAACAGGATTTGGATTTTATTGCCGCATCTTTTGTTCAGCGAGCTGCTGATGTTTTGGCTATTCGCCGGGTTTTGGAAGAAGCCAATGCTTCGATGGATATTATCGCCAAGATTGAAAACATGGAAGGCGTGCAAAATATTGATGAGATTATCAAAGTTGCCGACGGCATTATGGTAGCACGCGGTGATATGGGTGTCGAAATTCCAGTCGAAGAAGTACCGCTCATTCAAAAAATGCTGATTGAAAAATGCAATCAAGCCGGTAAACCGGTCATTACAGCGACTCAAATGCTGGAATCTATGGTGTCCAACCCTCGTCCAACCAGAGCTGAAGCCAGTGATGTGGCCAATGCGATTTTAGATGGCACTGACGCCATCATGCTCAGCGGCGAGACGGCTTCAGGACAATACCCTGTGCAGGCTGTGGAAATGATGGCAAAAATTGCTCAGCGCACTGAATCTTCATTGCAGTATAATGAATTGCTGCTCAATAAAGGCATTGTTCAACAATGTACGACCACCGATGCCATCAGCCATGCTACTGTGCAGGTTGCCTACGAACTGGGAGCTGCAGCCATTATCACGTCCACTGAAGTCGGCTATACTGCGCGCATGGTGTCCAAGTATCGTCCTCAGGCTGCTATTGTGGCAGTTACTCCACAGAAGAAAGCATTACGGCGCATGCAGCTCTATTGGGGCGTGTGGCCCATCCTCGGCGAACGCTGGGCGAATACCGATGACATGGTGAACGGCTCAGTCAGTGCATCCCTTACTGACGGTATCATCAAACACGGTGATCTGGTTGTGGTTACTGCCGGTGTACCACTGGGAACCTCTGGTACCACCAATATGATTAAGGTCCATGTTGTCGGCAATGTTTTACTGCGGGGTATCGGTATCGGACAGCAAGCGGTAACTGGTAAGATCTGTAAAGACAGTGGCGCTGTGAATCAGCAATTTACGCCAGGCGATATTTTGGTAGCCAAAAGCATCAATGAAGATAACATGCCCTATGCCGTGAAAGCCTCAGCCATTATTGCCGAAGAAGGCGGTCTGACTTCGCCGGCAGCTATTGTCGGAATTAGTTATAGTATCCCGGTATTAGTAGGGGTTGATGGTGCCACTTGCCGGTTAGATCACGGTACGGTTGTCACCGTCGATGCCGCCAGAGGAGTGGTTTATCAGGGTGAAACCAACGCTCGTTAATGTTTTTTCGGTGTTTGGACAAAAAAAGTCAAAAAAATCAAACTAATTTTTACCAGTTGTTTGCCATGGTGTTTTTATTTATGTTAAAATATGAGTAAATAAGTGAGGAGGTGTTCGTGGTTGGCAACAGCATTAATGATAATAGACGCTGTCATATGTGTAGCACTCATTGCATCAGTAGTCCTGCAATCGGGTAAAAGCGCCGGAATGTCCGGTTCAATCGGTGGCGGAGCGGAAGCAATTTTCGGCGGCAAAAAGAAAGGCCTAGACGAAATGTTAGCGAAGGCTACTATGGTCCTGGGAATTTTATTTGGTATTGTAACACTGATTATTGTAAGGGTGCAGTAAGCGAACGCAGCACGCCTCAATAAGCATTTTGGGATTGGGGTAATTACAGCAAGGAATAGCAGACAAATGAATATGCGCTCAATTTGAGGAGGGAAAGTTTTACATGGATTTAGTGTATGTTGCGCCTGTGGCTGGTATAGTGGCCCTTCTATTTGCCGCGTACTTAATGGCCAGTGTATTAAAGGAAAATCCCGGTAATGCCAGGATGCAAGAACTGTCCCAAGCGATTTTTGAAGGAGCTATGGCTTTTTTAAATCGCCAGTATAAGACCCTCATTCCGTTTACAATTGCTATTTTTGCTATTTTGTTTTTTGTGGAAGGCTATCGGTTAGCCGTGTCGTTCCTCGTCGGGGCTGTTTGTTCAGCTATCGCCGGCTATATCGGAATGACTTCTACAACAAAAGCCAATGCCCGTACTACCGAAGCTGCCCGCACCAGTCTTAACAGTGCGTTAAGCGTATCGTTCCGGGCCGGAGCCGTCATGGGGATGTCGGTTGCCGGTCTGGGACTTTTAGGTGTATCGGTGCTGTACATCATCTTCCGTGATCCGGTTGTCATCAACAGCTTTGCCTTCGGGGCCAGCGCAATTGCGTTTTTTGCCCGTATTGGCGGTGGTATCTATACCAAAGCTGCAGACGTTGGTGCTGACTTGGTCGGAAAAGTCGAAGCCGGAATTCCAGAAGACGATCCCCGTAATCCAGCTGTTATTGCCGACAATGTTGGTGATAATGTTGGCGATACCGCCGGTATGGGAGCTGACTTGTTCGAGTCCTATGGGGCTACGGCCATTGCTGCCATGCTGATTGGTAATACTTTGTTCGGTGTTAACGGCGTGCTGTTTCCATTATTGATTGGTGCCGCCGGGATCGCTGCCGCAATTATAAGTACATTCCTGGTTCGTACCAGTGAGGATGGTGACCCGCAGGCAGCACTCAATCGTGGTTTGTGGGGAACTAACTTATTAACCGCTATTATGGCTTACGCTTTGGCAAGCCATGTTTTTGGGCCTAAAGGTTTCGGAATATTCGTTGCAATTGTCTCTGGTCTGGTTGTAAACGTTCTGGTCGGTATGATCACTGAGTATTATACCTCCAGTGCGAAACCACCGACTCAGCATATTGCTGACGCTTCCCAGACCGGCCCGGCTACCAATATTATTTCAGGTATTGCTACCGGCCTAAGAAGTACAGGCCTGCCAATGATCGTTTTTGCTGCTGCCACTTGGCTGGCTTACAGTCAGGCCGGTATTTACGGCATTGCCATGGCAGCCATGGGGATGCTTTGTACTGCCGGTATGGTGGTTGCAGTTGACTCCTTTGGTCCTGTGGCTGATAATGCCGGCGGTATTGCCGAAATGGCTGAATTAGGACCGGAAGTCCGTAAGACTACGGATAAATTAGATGCCGTAGGGAATACGACTGCTGCGATTGCCAAAGGATTTGCCATTGGATCAGCCGCGTTAACAGCGTTAGCGTTATTTACTGCCTTTGGTGAAGAGATTGCCAAGAATCCTAAACTAGCTGGTTTGCTCATTAATGGCCATTTGGTCATTAATCTGACTGAGCCTGGCGTTATTATCGGGATTTTCTTAGGGGCTACCTTACCGTTCCTGGTTTGTGCTTTTACCATGGAAGCGGTCGGAAAAGCTGCTTTTGAAATGATTGAGGAAGTTCGCCGTCAGTTCCGCGAAATTCCTGGTATCATGGAAGGAACAGGCCGTCCGGATTATGCAAAATGCGTGGATATCAGTACAGCTGCCGCAATTCGGGAAATGCTGCTGCCCGGCATTTTTGCCGTAGGCGCACCCCTTCTGGTTGGTTTTGCGATGGGAGCTAAAGCATTGGCTGGATTCCTGGCCGGAGCTACAGCTGCCGGGGTGCTGATGGCCATCTTTATGTCCAACGCCGGTGGTGCCTGGGATAATGCCAAGAAATATATTGAAGCTGGCAAATACGGCGGTAAAGGGACACCTACTCATGCCGCAGCCGTCATTGGCGATACTGTCGGTGACCCGTTCAAAGATACCTCTGGACCAGCCATGAACCCTCTTATTAAAGTAGCAGGAACTATCTCGCTCATTATCGCACCATTCCTGTTCTTCTAAACGCATCGGATCAACACCGGCCTTCGGGCCGGTGTTTTGATTTTGGAGAGTTGCAATTTTTAGCCGCAAAGTACTCAAAGTACGCAAAGGGAACACAAAAAATATTAGCGCGATAATTATCGCGCCGTAATCCTTTGAGTCCTTCGAGTACTTTGCGGTTAAGCGTCCCCTAGTACTTATTCTTTGAATTTCCTTAATTTATTGGCAAAATTTCAGCTCTTCCAACATATATGTAAATATAGCCAAGTACTAGTCTGGCGCGGTGCGGATATGTTGGGAGGAGTCGCTATGAGACCGGTCATTGGAATTACAGCCAACACCATCATTGCTGAGAATACCTACTTTCCCGGCAGTGAACGTTCCTGTGTCAATATCGAGTATGTCCAGGCCATCGTAGCGGCAGGCGGAGTGCCGATTGTACTGCCGGTCATTACCAATCAGGCTGCTATTTACCGGCAGGCGCAAATTGTGGATGGCTTACTGGTAACCGGTGGTTTTGATGTTCATCCCTTGCTATATGGTGAAGAGCCTTTCGATACCCTGGAGTTTATTGATCCAGACCGGGATAATCACGAAATTGAGCTGGTCACCATCAGCCATGAGCTCAAGAAACCCATCTTCGGCATTTGCCGGGGGATTCAATTGATTAATGTAGCCTTTGGCGGCACCCTCTACCAGGATGTGTCACAAAGTCCGGGCAGCTATATCAAACATATGCAGAAATCCAAACGGGAAGTAGCCGGGCACACGGTAGAAATTGCAAAAAACAGTAAGCTTTACGAAGTATTTGGCGAATTTGTGGTGGCTAATAGTTTTCATCATCAGTCTGTCAAAGAGGTGGCGGCTGGCTTTATTGTTAATGCTCTGTCCAAAGATGGCATCATCGAAGGCATTGAAAAGGCTGATACCAGCTTTGTGCTTGCCGTTCAGTGGCATCCTGAGCATATGATTGTCCGCTATCCGGTCATGCTCAACTTATTTAAACGATTTGTTCATGAAGCAGCCAAGTTCCGGCAGCAAAGTATGCTATAATACAGCTATAGAACTGATCAGAATTGTCAATACTATTGAAGCTATACATTTAGAACCTTTAGCAGTACTTGAAAGGGGCTTGCATGGAGCAGATTTTGCAATGGTTTGAACAATATGGCTTGTGGGGCTTATTTTTCCTAACCTTTATTGAATCGTTTATTTCGCCGGTATTACCTGATCTCATGCTCATTCCACTGGCGTTAGCCAACCCGGAAAAGGCTATTACCTACTCGGTCATTACCACACTGGCCTCGGTACTAGGCGGCTTTGTGGGCTATGGCATCGGCAATCGCTTTGGTAAGCTGGCACTCAAAAAATTCGTTCCGGTGCATTATATAGCAAAAATCAAACACTGGCTTGATCACTACGGCGGCTGGGCCATTTTTTTAGCAGCACTTGCACCCATTCCCTATAAATTCGTCAGCATCGCTGCAGGTACGTTTCGAATTAATTTTTTCGTCTTTCTGGCAGCTTCGATCCTAGGACGGGGCAAACGGTTTTTGCTTGTTGGAATTTTGATTTACTACTATGGTCCGGAAGCCTTGGCTATGCTTGAACTGATTCCTGAGCAATGGGTCTTGCTGGGGTTAGGACTTGGGGTTCTGGGATTAGGAGCATATTATTATTGCCGCAGACCGCGAACGGATCAAAATAATTGATAGACAGATAGCTAAGGTCTTCCACCATAGGTCGACCTTAGTTTTTTAACATGACTTTGAGAATTAATTTCAAAAATTTACTAATAAATTTCATAATATTTCCGGCAAATGGTATAATGATAAATATTAGAAAATTAGTACGGAGGGAATTTATTGGCCATACTAAAAGGAGCTGAACCTTTTTTACTGCCTGGCGGTAAGCAAGGCATTTTATTAATACATGGCTTTACCGGATCACCATCCGAAATGCGGCTATTAGGCGAATTTCTTCATGCACAAGGCTATACCGTCTTGGCACCACGACTTTGCGGGCATGGTACCAATGCCGAGGAAATGGCAACCACAAGCTGGCCGCATTGGTATGGAGCCGTTCAGGACGGGTATCATTTGCTGAGTGGTTTATGTGAGGACATTGCTGTTGTGGGTTTATCCATGGGCGGCTTGCTGGCCTTGAAAGTCGGGATTGACTATCCGGTAAGCAAGGTGGTCTGCTTGAGTGCTCCCATCTATCTTGTCGACAAACGGCTGCCCATGTTGGGCTTGTTTCGGTTATTTCGCAAATTTATTCCCAAGAAACGCCGGCGGCTGGATGTCGATCCGCTATATTCGGTGTGCTATGATCAAACGCCGCTCAGTAGTTTAAGCAGCCTGCTGGAACTCATTAAACAAGTGGACAAAGAGCTGCCTCATTTAAAGCAACCACTGCTTGTCATGCAGTCCCGGCGCGAACATACTGTTCAGCCCAAGAGTGCCAAACATATTTATGATCGTGCCGGAAGCCGTAAAAAGAAGTTACTCTGGCTGGAGAAGTCAGGCCATATTATTACGCTGGATGTTGAACGAGACCTGGTATTTGAAACCATCAAGCAGTTTTTAACAACTGAATCATAAAAATAAAAATTACGCGGATGAATAAGTCCTGTCTGAGGGAGAATATAAGAAGGTGGTGAGATTGTGGTGGAACTAAATGAGCAAGAACGCAATCAAATGTGTTTTGCTTGCGGAAGGCACAATCCAATCGGTTTAAAATTGCAATTTCGGGAAGAACAGGATACTTACATAACCACATTTACAGCAGGTCCTGAACATCAGGGTTATGATGGGATTGTGCATGGCGGCATTGTCAGTACATTATTGGACGAGGTTACTGCCCGGTACATTTATTCCAAAGGTCATAACGCAGTAACAGCCCGGCTGGATGTACGGTTTAAAAAGCCTACTCCGATCGGCGAGCCTCTAACCATCACCGGAACAATCACGGGTCAGCGCGGCAATATGGTGGAACTCATGGGTACCCTTGCTTTAGCTGACGGAACTATCACAGCGCAAGCAAAAGCGACAGTTGCAGTTTTGGAGGACTAAAACATGAATTTAAAAGAAAAAATTCTAGCCTTTATGCGTAAAGACGCATACAAACCCTTAACAGCCGAAGATCTGGCTGAGCAGATGGAATTAAAAGGGACCGACTTGGCCGAATTTTGGGATGTCCTGCAACAGTTAGAAGATAACGCCGATATTATCAAAACCAGGTTTGGTAAATATGGTGTGCCGGAACGGATGAATTTAGTTGTTGGACGAATGAGTGCAACGGCTAAAGGTTTTGGTTTCGTTATCCCGGAAAATCCCCAAACTCCGGATGAACCAGATGTGTTTATTCCACCTGATGCCATGTTAAGTGCGATGCACAATGACCGGGTGGTTGCCAGGGTTCACCGCCAGTCCAGTCAGGGCCGCGCCCGGGAAGGCGAAGTCATTCGGGTAGTCAACCGTGCCAACAATAAAATTGTCGGCACCTTTGAATGCAGCCGTCATTTTGGTTTTGTCAATCCTGATGATCAGCGGGTTGGGCACGATATCTTTATTCCGAAAGAAGAGTTCAATGGTGCGCCCGTTGGTGCCAAGGTCGTTGTCGAAATTACGAAATGGCCGGAAAAACGGCGCAGCGCTGAAGGCAAGATTGTTGAGGTTCTAGGGGTAAAAGGCGATCCGGGAATCGAGATTTTATCGATTATTAAAAAGCATAACCTGCCAACCCAGTTCCCTGTTGAAGTGGATCGGGCTGCCGATAAGGTGCCTGCCGCCATTAGTGCGGACGAGCTGGCTGGACGCCGTGATTTGCGGGATTTACCCATTGTTACCATTGATGGAGAAGATGCCAAAGATCTGGATGATGCTGTCTATGTGAAACGGCTGCCTGAAGGGCGGTTTATGCTCGGTGTGTACATCGCCGATGTCAGCTATTATGTGCGTGAGAATACCCCGCTCGATAATGAAGCCCGCTCACGCGGGACAAGCGTTTATCTGGTTGATCGCGTGCTGCCCATGCTGCCGCCGCGTCTTTCCAATGGTATCTGCAGCTTGAATGCCGGTGAAGATCGATTGGCGATGTCGATTGAAATGGAGATCGACTATCGCGGTAAAGTGCTGAGTTATGAGGTTTTCCCAAGTGTCATTCGCGTGAAGAAGCGTCTAACCTATACCATTGTCCGCAAAATTCTGGTCGACCATGACGAAGAATTGCGCAAAGAATACCAAGACCTGCTCGAACCGCTGGAAAATATGGAACGGTTGTGCCATATTCTGCGTGACCGCCGGATGCGGCGGGGAGCGGTAGACTTTGATTTCCCTGAAATTAAAGTCAAGCTGGATGAAGTCGGCAAGCCTGTTGAATTAGTAAAACGGGTTCGCACACTGTCCGAATCGATTATTGAAGAGTTCATGCTGGTTGCCAACGAAACCATTGCGGAGCATATGCATCAGTTAGGGGTACCCTTTATGTTCCGGGTTCATGAGCAGCCCGATCAAGGCAAAATGGAAAAACTCAATACGCTCTTGCATAACTTTGGTCAAAGCCTGCCTAAGAGCAGCGAGATCCAGCCCAGTGCCCTGCAAAAGGTGTTAAGCCGCATTGCCGGCCGCCCGGAAGAGCGGATTATCAGCACCGTTATGCTGCGTTCCTTGAAGCAGGCGCGTTATGAAGCTGAGAACCTCGGTCATTTTGGTTTGGCAGCCACTTATTATACCCACTTCACTTCACCGATCCGCCGTTATCCGGATTTGATTGTGCACCGGCTCATCCGGGAAACCTTCAATACGGGTGATGTATCGGCCAAGCGCCGGCAAAAGCTGGCAGCCATGCTGCCTGAGATTGCTATTCATTCTTCACAGCGTGAACGGGCAGCCGCTGAGGCCGAACGTGAAACCGTTGATCTGAAGAAAGTGGAATATATGGCACAGTTTATTGGCGAAGAGTTTGACGGTGTTATTAACGGTGTCACTGCCTTCGGTATCTTTGTAGAACTGGAAAGCGGAGTAGAAGGTTTGGTCCGCGTCTCCAGCATGGATGACGACTACTATCAATATGTGGAAGAACAGTATTCCCTCATTGGTGAGCGGACTAAGAAAGTCTATCGTCTGGGTGAACCTGTGCGCATTCTGGTAGCCAGAGCCAACCCTGAGGAGCGGACCATTGACTTTGTGCTGGCCGATAACGGCCACCTGCCCAAAGTGCTGGCGCCGCGTTCCGGTGATAAAGGCCGTCCTTTCAATAAAGCGGCCGCCACCAAGAGCAACCTGTCACCCACCAATTCCAAACCCCGTAAAAAGAAAACCACAGCCGGCCAAAAATCAAAACGCCGCAAATAAGTAAACGCCTGTTCCGTCAGCGGAGCAGGCGTTAGTTTTGGGGAACGGTAGTTAACCGTTTTCCCCATACATTGCCCGCCACAGGCAGATTTGTTATAATAAGCTATAGAGATGCGGCAGGGAATGTCGATGAGGTGAAGGTATGGAAAAGGGAACAGCAATCAAAATAGTTGCCGAGAATCGCAAAGCGCGGCATGATTATCATATTCACGAAACCTATGAAACCGGGATGGTGCTGACTGGTACCGAAGTCAAGTCACTGCGGGAAGGCAAAGCCAATTTGAAAGACAGCTATGCCCGAATTGAAAATGGCGAAATCATGTTACATAACATGCATATTAGCCCGTACGAGCAGGGTAACCGCTTTAATCATGAGCCACTCAGAACCAGAAAACTGCTCATGCATAAAGTGGAGATTCTAAAACTGTTTGGCAAAACCCGCGAAAAAGGGTATGCACTGGTACCGCTTAAACTATATTTTTCCCGTGGTAAAGCCAAACTGGAACTTGGTCTGGCAACCGGGAAAAAACACTATGACAAACGACAGGATATTGCCGAACGGGATGCCAAACGCGAAATGGACCGGGCTTTCCGGGACAGACAAAAAGAGTAAAGACAGGCCAAATAGGTCTGTCTTGTTTTTTTGAGCAAAGAACGACGATTTAACCACAGAGTACACGGAGGACACAGAGTGGATATAAAAAACAAGCGCGATAATTATCGCGCTCCGTAACCCTCTGCGTACTCTGTGTCCTCTGTGGTTCATAATCACGATCTCTTTCCCATCTCTTTAATCGGAAAGCAGACTTCATTGTCACAAAAGACAAGTTGGTTATCAATAACATCAACGGTGCCGATTTTGCAGGCCGCAGCGGTGGTGATGCAGGTCAGATCGGTATTGTAGAAGACGGCCAGCATTTGCGGTGTCAGCGGGGGTGGTGCCTGGCGGCGGTCTCTTTTGGCATACCAGAAGATATTATACTTGGCCCAGGTTAGCATAATGACAAAGGAGATTAAGGCAAAAACCATTAAGAAACTCAGCATGCGCACCGTCGTATCCAGCGCATCAGGGGCAAACAGCCGGTCTACCACATAGTGAAAGGAGAAGCCCCACAGTGCTAAGGTAAACCCGATTAAGACCAGTTTCAGGGCCATAGTGCCCACTGCAATCAGCAGTGTTTCCACAGCTTTATGACGGAAAGATTTCAATTCTGGTTTATTAATAATATTCATACTGAACTCTCCGGTTTATTGCGTGGTATGCAGGCCGCGGTCAGGACTGACCCAGACGGCACGCGTTCCACGTTTTTTAAATAACGCTTTGGGAATGGCCCGAACAACAGCCAAAGCATTGTAGATCCAGTAAACGACCGGATACCAGATGACCCAAAAGTAATATTTGACAATAGTCGGGTCATATTTCCGGTCAAGCAGCAGGCTGACAGCAAACTGGGTCAAACAAGTCAGGGCGATCACGCAGCCTGTCCAGACCGGTATGGGTGACAATTTCAATAAAGAACCGGACAATGGAATGGTGATATTGACCAGCCATAGAATGGAAAACAGCAAGAACGATAAGGCCCAGAAGATACTAAGCACATAGTCCAGATACAGCGGCCACATGCGGCGCATGCGCCAGTCCAGGCAGATATTCCAGTAACGGTGAATGACTTCCACACCACCTTGTGCCCAGCGCACCCGTTGGCGCCACAAGCCGCTTAGCGTTTCGGGAACCAAAATCCAGCCAATGGCATTGAGCTCATAATATACCGACCAAAAGCGCTGTTCCAGCTTCCAGGTCAGGTCAATATCGTCCGTAATCATGTCAGGGCTCCAGAGTCCGGCATCCACCAGCGCCCGCTTGCGGAAAGCGGCAATAACACCGGACACGGTCAGAATTTTGCCCAGCAAGCGCTGGCTGCGCTTGATCAGACCGATAACACTGGCATACTCGGCAGCCTGGATTTTGGCAATTAACGTTGTCCGGTTACGCACCCGTGGATTGCCGGTTACAGCGCCCACCCGGGGGTTCTTGATAAAGTGCCATACCAACCAGTGCAGGGCTTTTGGCTCAAGCAGGCAGTCGGCGTCAATGGTGACAATATACTCGCCAGCGGTCATCAGCAAGCCCATATTAAGGGCATTGGCTTTGCCCATATTTTTTTTGAGAATGAGTGCTCGCACCTGCGGATGGCGGTCAGCCAATTCTTCGATGAGTTCATTGGTTCTGTCGGTGCTGCCATCACTAATGAGGATGATTTCATAATGGGGATAGTCTGTGGTTAACAGCCCCTGGACGGTTTCGGCGATACTCTGTTCTTCGTTGTGAGCCGGAATCATAATCGAGACTAACGGAAACTCGGTAAGCGGCGGCTCTTTGGGGCTGGTTCGTTCATAGCGCCAATAGAAATAAAGGGCGCCAACCATCCAGATAATGCTCATCAAGACAGGATATAAAAAGATAAATTGAGCCCAATATTCCATCAGCAATGCTCCTTTCCAGGGAGAATATTAAAATGGCAGCGGTTCTTGTTTGGGTGAGAAAACATTGAGCGGATAATAAGCCAGGTGAATGACGCCATTGCTTTTTAATGTTTGGGCCTGTTCACTGAGGGTTTTCCCGGCAAGCCAGCGCTTTTTACTCCAGTCATAGCTTTGCAGCTTAAAGATGGTTTTTTCCCTGGCTCCGGGTTTGGTCATGGCTTGTTCGGCTAACTGAGTTAACCAGGCTTTCGGATCAGCAGCCTGTTCCATGTAGGGATAAGCCATAATGACTGTATAGTTATATAGATTTAGATAATCGTCATATTTTTGACCCAGCCAGGCCGATGCTTTTGGATCGGTCACAACCAGCGGGTACAGATTGCGGGCAACCTTAACTCGGGGGCGGATTTTGCGGACTTCAGCGGCTAGATCCAGGGTGAGCTTATTTAACGTATGAATCTTTAAATCGGTCAGTTTAGCTGCATAGGCGAAATCGGCTAAGGCTGCAGCCGTTAGCGGCTGGCCTAAGGCTGCCTGATAAGCGGCTTGGGCGGCAGGAGAAGCATCTTCATAATCATTGAGGTAGACATCATCCTGAAATAGGATTCCATCCAATTGACTGTAAGCGGCCAGGTCGTTGACCAGACTGATCAGCTGTTCACGAACGTGAGGGCTGAAGGGAGTGGCCCGGTTATACCAGCCAGCCTGCTCGGGGATAAGGGCCTGAACCTGATCGTCAGGAGTCTGAATGAGCCACTGGCCGGCCAAGGTCGGTATCCAGGCATACACCTGAAATCCGGCTGATTGGAGGCGGGCGGCCACATGGCTGAATAGTTCTTGCTTAACCGGGGCAGCCGTGGTATAAAAATAGACTTGCTCAATATTGCCATTTCCCTTTTCATCAGCGAAAGCTTGCAGAAATACTGTATTGACCTGTGAGCGTTGTAATAATGCAATCGCTTCGTCAATATTGGTTTCCAGTTCAGTACGATTTGTATTAGCCAGCATATCCAGATCAAGCTGAGCGATCTTCAGTGGCTTTAAGGGCTTAGGAGTCTGGCTGAGTAATTGCAGAAACTGGGGACCAGTAGGATTGTCATAAATGATGGTACGCTGGACTGCTGAAGGCTGTATTGCCGTTGAGGTCTCATCATCCAGGGCAAAGGTTAGCTCGAAGCCGGCAGCGTTTGCTAATTCTACAGCTGTGTCGGTATATTCGCCATAAGGCCAGACATAGAATTTCGCGGGATGCCCCAGATTATTCGTTAAGGCAGCTTGGGTTTGCTCCATATCATTCTGGACGCGCTGGCGATACTGCTCGGCGGTTTCATACTGGCCGTCTCGGTATTCCCTAGAGGCAAGCGCTTGTGCACGGTCACCGAAGCTGTTGATGGGAATAAAGCGGTGGGAATTGTGTGAATGCGAGCCTATTGTGACCAGGCCAGAGGCTTCCATGGTACGCAATTGTTCCCAGGTTGCCAACTGGCCAATATCGGCTGGAGCACCTGTTTGCTGCCAGGCTGTCACGACCGACAGTAAAGCAGGATAGTGATATTGTTGCAGCAGTGGGTAGACGTCTGTATAAAAGGAGCGATATCCATCATCAAAGGTGAGCAGTACTGGTTTAGCGGGCAGCTCAGCTTCACCTTTGCAGGCTGCCAAATAAAGCTCAGGGGAAATGGGATGGAAGCCCTGTTCCTGCAGCAGCTTAAAATGCTGCTCAAGATTGGCTTTGGTTACGGTATAGGGAGACGTCGGTGTGCCGACATCATGATAATTGAGTACTAACACGGCTGGACGTGCCGCTTGCGCCTGTGCCGTATGCGGCAGTAGCAGCAGAATTAGCAGGGTCAATCTAAAATAAGTTTTAATCAATTGTTTCATGCCATCACCTACCAGGTTATCCGGTATAAACCGTCGATTTGACGATAACTGTAACGCAGCTGGCTGCCGGTAACGTTATCGGAATGAAGCCCATATTCGAAACCGAGGGAAAAGCTATGGCTGGAGGAAATATCCCGGTCATACTGAATCCGGATATAAGGGTCAAACGCCAGTGGATCTGGAGCATCGTGTTCCCAGTTCAACATGAGTCGGTTGGTCAAATAGCTATTGTTGTCAAAACTATATTTGTAGACATAACCCACTCCCAGTGACTCGCGGAGCGATGGGCTTTCATAAACCTGATCCTGCTGATTAAAATAGGTACGATTCCAGTACAACAGGCGGTTTAAGGCCTGCTCATCTTGGTCAAATACCGTAAAGGTGTGGTTGAGCTGGTAGCCAATGGTCTGATTGCCGTCACTGAGCTGACTATGATCCAAGGCAATGGTAAAGTCCTCGCGAGGGCCAAGGATACGAAAATAGTTGAGACGGTAGGCCGTTTCCATAACCGGGCCGCCATTTTGCTCAGTCAGTGCCTGAACATCCAATAAAGGGGAATGGTCAAGGCTTAAGCTGAGAGTGGTTTGGTCATTGAGATACCAATCGCTATTCAGTGAATAACTGCTAAAGCTGCTATTACCTTGGTTGGCTGCATAGCGCAGACTAATGTCTTTTGCGATATCATGATAACGTATACCGAAACTTTGCTGGTCTAATGACTGTTGTTCACCGGCTGCCAGGTCTTTGACGTTCGTTCGGTTGAACCCGGCCAGCAGCCAGTAATTACCGCCAAGATGCTGTTCACTGTCAACATCCCAGTAGCGGGTTTGCAACTCCTTATAACTATCACTATACCCAAAACGAACGGCTGCTTCTCCCAGCCGGCGGCTGTTATAAAGACCATCTAAGGCTAACTGGGTTGAATAGCTTGGGGCTAAGGAATGAAGTTTTTGTAAAGAATGTTCAGCCAGCCGATAATCTTCAAGGGCTAGGGCTGTTCTCACCATGCCGGTTGCTCCGGCTTCTGTTGCGGACAGCTCACGGTATTGGCGGAAAGCGGCGCGGGGTTGACCGTTGCTGCGGAGTGTGGCGGCGTATTGTTCTTTAAGAGAAGCATCATGAGGCTGATGACGGATGAGCAGGTCAAATAAGGCTTTACCGGCTTGTTGATGGCCAGTTGCCAGCAAAGCTGCAGCATCACTTTCGATTAAAGCTATATCGTTAGGCTGACTAGTCAGGAACTGATCATAGAGTGAGAGTCCAAGTTTACGTTCTCCTGACAGCAGGTGAGCGAAAGCCAGGCCCAGTTGTGCACCGTCATTCTGTGGCTGGCGGGCTAAGATTTCTTGGTAGAGTGTTATTGCCTGGCGAGGCTGCTTGAGCTGAATATAAGACTCGGCCCAAGCTCTTAGAGCAAAGGTTGGCGCTGCTTTTATTTCAGGCCAGAAATTCCCAGCAGCCTGAATAGCGGACTCATATTGGCCGCTGCTGCGTAAGGCCAGGACATCATTGCCTTGCATGCCTGTAGAGGCTGTATGATTTAGGATATAGGGCTTTAGAATGGTCAGAGCACGTTCAGGATTTCCCTGATTGATGAGTGCCGCTGCCAAAGCAGCCTGAATGTCCTGTAATTGGCGCTCATCGGCTGTGGCTGGCAGGTATTGCAAGGCTAGCTCTAAGTCAGCGATGGCTTGGGAGAAGTTTTGCTGGCGGCTGGCTAGAGTAGCGCGGCTGATATATACAGTTGGATCTTGAGGGTTGTCCAAAAGCAGCTCCTGATACAGCGTTTGAGCAGCAGCTGTATCGTCAAGCTGCGTCAGACATTCGGCCTGCCATAGCTTGGCTTGTGGATCACCTTGGGTTTCTAAGATTTTATATATATCTTTGGCATTGGCATACTGACCCAATTGGAAGTAAGCACCGCCAACGCTGCGAAATACATAGGCCGGAATATTAGCAGAAGGTAAAGTTTGATAAATGATAATAGCAGAATGATAGCGGCCTGCCCAATTCAGGACAGTGATATAATCATAGGCGACCGGCAAATCGGCCGGCTGGTCTTGATAGAGCTTGTCGAGTATGGTTAAGGCTGCGGAAAAGCTTTGACTGCGCGCTAGCTCGACAGCTTGCTCATGAAGCGCTGCGCGGGCGGCGGCAGGACTGGTAGTTTCCTGCTGTACGCTAAGGATCGGAGAAGGTGGAGGCGATGCCGGTGATTGGGATGCCTGGACTGGCCAGCAATTGACGACCAGTAACAACCAGATCATCCAGAAACCGTACTTATTCATCGAATCACTCCAGATTCTAACTGTAGATTAAGAAATAGCCTCGCCTGGTTTGGCTTTTGCTGGGCTTGCTGCGGGTGTATTCCACAGCTGCAGTACGATAATCCCGGCAATAATGAGCAAACCGCCTAAGCTTTGCAGCAGCGAGACACTGTCACCCAGTAAAGTGACTGAAAGCAGTACAGTAATGAGCGGCTCAGCTGTACTGATAATGGAAGCATTGGCAGCTCCAATCCGGCTTAATCCGGCAAAGAAGAACAGAATGCCGACAATGGTACCCAATATGGCAATGCCAGCTAAGGTTAGCCAGGCGTTTGCTGGTAGCGTCAGGATCAAGCTGCCTTTGGCTAAACCGATTATGATAAAAGCGGCAGCTGCCGCAGAGCAGACATAGGTAGTGGCCACTAGGGGATGAACATTTTTCAGCACTCGGTTGCCAATGACAATGTAGCCGGAATAGACAACCGCTGCTCCCATGCCAAGCAGGACGCCAATGGTACTAATGCTGGCAAATGATACGCCGAGGATAAGAAAAAGACCGCTGAAACAGATGGCCAAGGCAATGCATTTATGCCAGGTAATTTGCTCGTCACCGACGGCAAAAGATAACAGGGTAACGAGAGCTGGGTAGGTATAGAGCAGCATAGCGGCCAAGGAAACTGGCAAATGTTCGATAGACAAAGCAAAAAATGTCGACATGGTGCCATAACCTAATGCGCCCATTAAACAAAGCTGTACAATGGTTTTGGGCTTAATATTGAAAGGTATATTTCTTAGCTTAAGAATTGGCCATAAGATAAGAGCAGCCAACAAAAAACGAAAGGCTAGAATGGTGATGGTATTGACACCGGCGTCATAGGCCAGCTTTATAAAAATGGCTAATGTAGCAAAGCCAGCGGCTGATGCCACCACCATTAAACTGCCTGCGTGTTTCTGAAACATGATACCACTCCTCGAACTTGATATATTCGTTAATGTTATGTAAACTTCCTGTCTGTCATGATATATTAATATATGGAAAATAGATATACTGTGACAGCAATAGGCTGCTGGAAAAAAGTACAGTTTGATTCTTGTTGTGTTTATGCTATAATGTATGTTACTATAAATGTAGCGTTTATACTATATTGATTTTAGCTAAAACTACTTTAGCACTTTTATCGGGGACGTAATGGTTTCGACAGGGGTAGTTGTGGCATGGGTAGCGAGCCGGGGTTCCATCTGCCCGTCAAGACGGTGGAAAATAGTAAACGCAAACAACGATTACGCTTTAGCAGCTTAATGCTAACGTTCTACTCTCCCACTTCCTGCGGGGCGGGATAGGACGTCACATAGCGGGATACCTGAGGCTCAATTCTCGGAGAGCCGACTGGGAAACTTTATCGAGATAGTACTAGCGAAGCCTGTCTGTGGGCGTCAACGGTGCGAATTTTAAATCACAGAATGCGCTCGGAGAAGCCTATGTAGCAATACTTTTGGACAGGAGTTCGATTCTCCTCGTCTCCACCAATCAAATTCAAATTTTTTTACAAATATAAGAAGTCTTGAGAACCGCGAATTGTCTGGCTTTGTGACGGACAGTGAGCGGTTTTTTGCTTTTGGAGGCGGTTTTCTCGCCTCCACCAATTAAACCTACTTTTATATAAGTAATAGGAAATGACTATTTGCTGTTTAAGATTAGTTGAAGAGAACCGTATCACTGGTAACGGGGCATCATAACTTGTAATCCAAGTAAATAAAAATAGTCGAGTTCCTGCAGAATGTTCTAATAATATACAGGAACTCGACTATTTTTAGTCGTAAATTTTTTAGATGCGAAACTGTATAGGACTTTTAGACCCAATAGATCTGTCCTAGTAAATCTCCTATAACTAAGAACGTATCCAATTAAAACTTAACAAGCTAGTACCGATAGCATACCGGCGTCAGCTTGTAGGATAGGCTTTTTATACTGTCTACTTTTTAGTGGCTTGACTAGTATTACGCTGATTTTTTGTTGTTTGTGGTTTTGGTAGGATTCGGGCATCTCCACCAGCTAAAACCGGAATCTAAGATTGTGGTAATTATTTACAAGGGATTTTTAGAAGTGAAGACGAAAAGAAACATTAGCAGTATCTACGTTTAGAGTGCGAAAGTGGATACAAGGGGGCTATATGTTTTCGAAATTAATTAGAATGTGTAGTAGAAATATTAAAAGTAAAGAGAACGAAAAAAGAGAACTGTGTCCGAATTGTGGAACAACAAAATACTTTAATTTTTCAATGCAAGAATATCGAAACAATTTCAAAAATACTTTGGAACACCATGATATATGTAAATATGGTAGATTGTTTAGATGTAGTAAATGTTATGGTTATTGGTTTATTAGTGACAATAATACTATTATGGAGTATGTATCTGAAAACCATATTGATACATTAAGGAAATGGAACAAGCGCAATTTAATTGCTGATAAGTATATCTTTGAAAAGCTAATGAGTATTGGGGCTACTCCCCCTGACATATATGGGAATTTTAAAGAATTTGTTAGGATACCATGCAAGTGTGTGATGAACGGCGGCCAAGAAATAGATTTTTGTATAGTAAGTTTTCAAAAAACGCCTCCCAATTATCATCAATTAGCTGAAGGTAATATATTATTTATTGACGAAATCGCTGATGTGCAAGAATCTGAGTATGCTTTAAGTGTAAAAGTTCGATCAAAAACTTCTTTGGCAAAAGAAATACGCATGTGTTTTTCTCCTACATTGGTTTGTGCGCCGGATGAGAAGAAATTTATACTTAATGGAATTACTAATTTCTTCGATGGCTATGGCTACAAAGGGAAAGATATTACCCTGCCCGAAGATGATATTCAGTTTAGCGAAAAAGAATGTATTTATTATGATAAAAACACTAATAGGCAAATTACTTGGGTTATTGCTGATTTAATAGATCGGAGGACGTATAAAGTAACTTATGATAATGTTGAGTATCAAGCCATTGTCATTTGTTTTGATTACTGGGATTATGCACTTTATGATTTAGGAGGGGTATTAATTCTGGATGTTGTTCATGATGGAATAGCAACTTATAAATCCACCTTTATTTTAAATGATTCTGAAACGGAAAGTTTTAGATATTTGGGACTATATTATATTACTCAATTGATAAAAGAAATTCAAAAAAGCGGTAGAATTTGTAACGAGCGTAATATACGTGAGAGATTTAAAAGTGATCTACTGGGTATATGAAAATTTGGTGGACTTGCAAGGTCGTGGATCGCCTCCGCCAAATGAAAACATCCCCTCCACCTATTTTGGTGGAGTCGAATTTCAAAAAAAAGACAAGAAGTGGGCAATTTCAAAAAGAGCCTAACACTTCTATAGTCGTGTGAACAGGAGTTCAAATCAATAGAGTAGACGTAATACTCTTAATACGTTGAAATTAATCGAGGGAAACATGAAAAACCATTAGTTATGCAAACGCCATATTGTTAGGAAGGCGGTCTCTCATGTATGAAATTTTCCGAAGACAACTTTTCGAATAGTCGTAGATTTATTTGTAGTATCTCGTGTAATTGTGAGCATTTGCATATAAAATGACTCTATTGTATTAATAGGATTTGCTATAAAAAATGAAGATTGATATTTAGAAAGTAAGGATTATTGCATAATTCTTCACTTAATCCTAACTAATAAAGGAATTTGAGTTGTGATTGGAAAAGTATACCCTAAAATGCATAAGAGTTTTGATTGGCAGTAGTGAAAGGGGCATTTCTTTATGAAAGGGATACTTGTTTTCGCGCTCATCGTATTAGCAGGAATCATTTCATTGGTTGTCGGAGAAAAAAGCTCTGTATTAGGAGAAATATTAGGAATGGCGATGATTCAACCGTTTTTAATCATGGCTCTTTTAATTGTTTTCCTAATATTATATAAAGGATACCGCAGAATTTTTAATAAAGAGGAAAAAGGAAAAATAATAGAAAAATATACTGAAAATGAAAAGAAAAATAGTTCATATGATTATAGTGACCTATATTTAAACCGAAAAGTAGTAGCTAATGATTTGATAAAATATCAGGTTTTAAACAAAGAGAAATTAATATACTGGAGTGGTAGGTGTAATTTAAAGCAAGGTAAAATTCATTCAATTACTCTTTACTCTGAACATGAAAACCAGGAAATAATACTTCAAGTTGAAAAAGTAGCTAGCTTGGAATATCTCATTAAAGATAGTCAATCCCATATCGGAAGTATAAAAATTACAGATAAGGGATTAGGATTTAATAATTTAGATAATGTTCCAGTGTATACAGCAACTCCGGAGAACGTAACTGATGATGGCCTTGGAATGGTTGCAGATTGGTTAATAGCCATAGACACGTTAAAACCATTTTCCAGTGCAAGTACTGCGAATTATTTTGTGCTAAAAGGTGAGAACGACGAGATATTAGGTAAATATTATATATCTTTAAAGAATATAGATTTAACAATTGACGTAACTGGAAAATTTGATAGGCGAATTGCAGCTATATTTTCGATGTTACTTGATAGCGTACTAATCGACGACTTTGGTAAGTAATTTTTTATTTGTTACCTGAAAAATATCGAGAATCCTAACACGAAGACGTGTAGAATACGATGTGCATAAGGGTGATCTGATTAGTATATGGTGGATTAGGTAGATTAACATGGCACGTTGTTTTTGCTGTGTTGACTCTCATAAATATTTATGGTACATTGGAAAAAATAAATAAATCAGTTCGTGTGAACACCTACCGCAAACAAGGTTTTTTCTTGTTTGCGGTTTTTTTAGAGGAACTATGTGGGAATTAATATGGCCGGTTTTATGTATGTCAAGGGGACAGTTCTTTTGACACACTTGTAATTAGAGCATAATCCTGTGCTGAAATGAGCGAGTTAGGCAGAGTTTCGAAAGGTATTTGCATTGCAGTAATGGAAGATTCAGCTTAGATCAACTTTAGTAAAATCAGAGTAGGATATCTGAGAACAAATAACAGACTTCTGTCAATGGAGCCGTCGCTTTGACATGCTTATTAGAAAAATTCATATAGGACGAAGAAGTAACTTTAACTAAGAGCATTATTTCATTCATAACTTCACGCACTATTGACTTGGAGTTAACTCTAAATATTATAATATCGTATATCAGGAGGTGAAACTGCATGAAGATTGCCGAAGTAAGCAAAAAGTTTGATATTCCACAGGACACACTCCGTTATTATGAGCGCATCGGTCTGATTCCTCATGTAAATCGAAGTAAAAGCGGAATCAGGGATTATACAGAAGCAGATTGCGGCTGGGTTGAATTTATCAAATGTATGCGAGGAGCAGGTCTGCCGATTGAAGTATTAATTGATTATGTTACGTTATTTCAACAGGGGGATGAAGAAACAATTGAAGCAAGAAAAGAACTACTTGTCGACCAGCGTAAGCAGCTTGTCGCAAGAATGGAAGATATGAAAAAAACGCTGGAACGCCTGGATTATAAGATTGCAGTTTTTGACAAGAAAATAGTTAAAAGAGAAAAGACGCTACGAAAATCGGAATCTTAGTGAAATGGCATAACAGTATTGTTTATTATATTAAAATGGAGTTGGATAGGTAGAAAAGAATGAATAATATACGAAAAATTTACCTTTTATCCCTTATTAGCTTCTTGGTTGGCATGTCGCAATTTATTATAGTCGGCATTTTAGATAAAGTCGCAGCATCAGTCGGTGTATCAATAACTACGGCGGGACAGCTCATTACCGCATTCGCTCTCGCCGCTGCGATAGGCACACCCATTATCATGGTGGCGACAGCGAAGTTGGACCAGCGCAGGCAACTGTTACTTGCTTTGTCCATCCTAATACTGGGTATCGTTTCAACTATTGCCCTCCCTGGCTTTGCTTTCTTAATGGCATCTCGTGCCATCCTTGGGGTTGGTTCTGGGGTATTCGTCGTTACCGCCTATGCCATCGCTGCACAATTGGCTGTTCCAGGTCGTCAGGGCGAAGCAATGTCTAATATCGCAATGGGCTTTGGTGCATCACTGGTCTTTGGTGTCCCAATTGGTCGCATCATTGCCACGGTATACGATTGGCAGGTGATCTTCTGGGGTATTGGCATTCTTAGTTTACTGGGATTCCTTGCCGTCATGAAGACCATTCCGGCAACGGTAGGCGAGGCTCCTATGTCGTTGGGCAAGCAGGTTGCATTATTGAAAAAGCCGAAAATTGCCGTTGCTCTCGGCATTACATTTATTGTGTTTACCAGCTATTCGATGGTCAATACCTATATCACCCCGATCCTAGCCTGCGTTATTCCTGTGAGTGAACAGAAGATGAGCAGTATTCTTTTCGCCCTGGGAATCGCGAGCTTGTTTGGATCTAAGATTGGCGGTCTCTTGGCGGACCGGGTAGGGATTACTCGAACGCTCATAGGCAGTATGATCGTCCAAGCCCTTGCATTACTGCTACTAACAAACTCGTCTGGTTCAATGCTTGAATCCCTACCGCTACTCATGCTTTGGGTTATTGGTGCGTGGACTTTTGGACCAACACAAAGTTTTAATCTAGTCTCGCTTGCCGAAGGGTCAGGTATCATGCTTAGTCTAAACAGTTCCTTCGTTCAATTTGGTTTTGCTGCAGGTGCCGGGTTAGGAGGAATCGCTGTGGGTGGTGCATCGATAATGGCGGCAACTTGGGCTGGTGCCGCCTTGGTTATAGTTGCTGCATCTATCTCAGTTCTCTCCCTTCGAGTTACCCGATCGTCCTTATAAGAGCAGAAGATGCAAGCTTAGAACCAGAAAAAGAGGCTCAAAATAGTCTGACCTCCTAATAGGGGATAAAAAGAAAAAGCACCTTTTATGTTGTATGGAAAACCTATACAACATAAAAGGTGTATTTTTTGTGGCAAATAGGGTTTATCAGTTGTTACTCACAATTTTTGCGCTTCATGAGCATATAGCTCGTCTGTCATGGGGTTGAGATTAGTAAAGAAGCAAGATCTGTATAAAAAGATAATACTACTCCTATTATGAATGCTGTTTTGATAATTTGCTTTGTCTTTCTCTTCATTTAAGCATCTCCATTTTAAATCACCAAAATTAGCATATTTTTGAATTATTATTTAAAGCCTATAAGACAATTAGTTCATAATCGCGGTTACCCATTCCAATCTCTTCTCCGTAACGCAGTTGTATTGTACCATCTACATGAGAGCGTAATCCATGAAACTTATCTTCACCAGCTTCACAATTGCAAGTTAGAAATGAATTAGAATTGCCAAGCTGCTTATTGACTAGATCAAAACTAGCCTGGTCTATAGCCACAGGGTCTGTGGATGCTAAAAAGCCGATATCTGGAACAATTGGTGCATCACTCCACGGAACGCAATCACAATCAGGCGTAATATTTACTAGGAAGTTGATATAACCGATACGTTGTTCATGTGCTTTGGCAAATCCATAACCATATTCAGTCATTCTTTCAAGCAGTGCAGTTAAATCCGTCTGCCAGTCCATTCCGATGGCTTTTATAGGACAAACGGTCATACACTCACCGCATCCAACACAAGTGTCTAAGGCAATACTTGCTTTTTTCTCACTCACCGTAATAGCCATTTCTGGACAAACGGCACTGCACTTTGCACAACCAATACATTTGTCTTGATCAACGATAATTTTAGTTGCATGCTGTTCTTTTTTTCCAACCGCTGGTGCTCCACCCATGGCAAGATTTTTTATGGCACCTCCGAAACCAGCCATCTCATGTCCTTTAAAGTGAGATAATACGATAACACTGTCAGCACTAACAATGTCTTTAGCCAGTTTCACCCGATTAAAGTGTTTTTTATCGATTTGAACTTCTGCAATGTTTTCACTGCGCAATCCATCAGCAATAATAATTGGAGCTCCGGTAACCGTATAATCAAATCCATGTTCCAATGCAGTCAGCAAATGTTCGACTGCATCGTGACGACTTCCTGAGTAGAGCGTATTCGTATCGGTTAGAAAAGGCTTAGCGCCTTTTTCTTTTATTTTATCTACCACTTGACGAACAAAAACGGGACTAATAAAACCATCGCTTCCACGTTCGCCAAAGGTAAGCTTAACGGCTGTAAGGTCGTCTTTTTGTATAAGATCATTGAACCCTGCATGATCAAAAAGGTTTCTTATTTTGCTTATTTTATTAGTCGTCGCTGTTCTTGATCGAAGATTTATGAAATAGACTTTGCTGGACATTCTATTGATCCCCTCTCTGTAACAAGTTGAATAATGATTTCACTTTTTATGCTACAACTTTGAGTTAAGTCCAGGTCAATAGGTTTTGTGAATTTTCTTTTATGGTATTGAAAATCTTCAAAGAAAAGTTAAGTTTTCAACGTAAAAGAACTTGACTTGGTGTTAACTCCAAGTGCTAGTCTCAATATATGAAGATGGCGATTGCAAAGTTTGGTGTAGCAATAGGTCCAAGATGAAAGGGAGGGAAACAACGTGAACAAAAAAATATGCTCAATTTTGGCAGGGGTTATTTTCTCTTTAATCAATCTTACTAACATTTCGGAGGCACAGAGTATGAAAAATGGCAACCAAGTACTTCATGCACGTCAAGAGTCTATAGTTACGATTTCGGCATTCACTGCCAAGGGTGACTTGCAGCGGTTAAAAAATGCTCTTAACGAAGGTTTAGATGCCGGTTTAACCGTTAATGAAATTAAAGAAGTTCTTGTGCAGATGTATGCCTATTGTGGTTTCCCACGCAGCTTGAATGGGATAAGCACATTCATGGGAGTTTTGCAGGAACGGGAAGCAAATGGCATTAAGGACGAGATTGGCAATGAGGCAAGTCCTCTGCCTATAGATAAAACCAGAGTTGAACTTGGAACAGAAATTCAGACAAAATTAGCAGGTGCACCTGTGCGTGGGGCAATTTATTCATTCTCTCCAGCCATTGATGAATTTCTAAAGGGACATCTATTCGGTGATATCTTTGGACGTGATATCTTGGATTTTCAGACTAGAGAAATAGCAACAATTTCAGCTCTAGCTAATATTGATGGCGTAAATCCCCAATTGCAAGCTCATTTTAGCATAGGGCTTAATACCGGGCTGACTGAGGAGCAGATGAGGAGCCTAATATCAGTTATTGAAACTAAAGTTGGCAAGAAAGAAGCCGATAATGCCAATGAAGTATTAGGGAAGGTTTTGAGTAATAGGGCAAAGTAGTATTGATGGAGATTTTTTGACTACGCTTTGTCAAAGCTATCCAACAACACGCAGTCTTATTTCTAAGTTTCCTTTGACTGTTCCTATGAAAAATCTATATGCACGAGAAATGGTTTATCACTTTCCCAATCCGCTTCCTGCAAACGAGGTGCAGCAAAGCGGCTATGAAGTAGGAGATTTGAGTTATTGGACACCTCGTCACAGCCTGGTAGTTTTCTACAAGCAGAACGGAGAGGTGATTAACAATTTGCAAAAAATAGGGCACTTTGATTCTAACGTTGAATTTCTTGGTCAAAGCGCAGACACCGATGTTAAATTTGAGTTGTTAGATAAATAACTCTATAACCTAAAATGAGATGGAGTAATCCTTAAAGGGGGCAGGTATCTCCACTGTAAGATATACTGCATTGATCTAGTTAATGTTCATACAAAATAAATTCTAAGGAGAAGGGGCATGGAAAAGTCAGCAAATTTAAGTGAGAGTGTAATCTTTCCGAAAGGCGGAAAAATTCCTGAACAGTATAGCAAGTATTTTAAAGGGAACTCATATCTCAGCATGCTGGTAACAGGTGGTGATGAATTCAATTGTCCAGTAGGGAATGTAACATTTGAGCCAGGAGCAAGAAATAACTGGCACAAGCATCCAGGCGGACAGATTCTATTAGTTACAGGGGGATGTGGGTATTACCAAGAAGAAGGAAAGCCTGCACAGGAACTTCATCCAGGTGATGTAGTAAAAATTCCTCCAAATGTAAAGCACTGGCATGGAGCTGCACCTGATAGTTGGTTAGTACATCTGTCTATTGAGACAAATGTTCACGCTGGACCGCCAGAGTGGTTGGAACCTGTATCAGATGAAGAATATAACAAGTTAAGATAGCATTAAATTTTATGATGAAACCCGCCCGGATGCAATCCGAGCGGGTTATTATGTGAATAATATATAATCAGAGTTATAAACTATAGATTTTTAAATTTAAGTAATAAATTAATGTAGGTTTTTGTGTGCAGAAGGACGTCGCTTTTGCTGTGTTGACTCTTATAAATATTTATGGTACATTGTAAAAAATAAATCAGTTCGGATTGAGCACCTTACCGCAAACAAGGCTTTTTCTTGTTTGCGGTTTCTTTTTAGGAGGAAATATGTGGGAGCTAATATGGCCGGTTTTACTTGTGGTAGGTGCAAATACTTTTTACAATATCTGCGCAAAATCAACGCCAATTGATATCAATGCATTTGCATCGCTGAGCATCACTTATTTTATCGCCACGATTCTGTGTATGATCATGTTCTTTACTACTGGCAGTTCGCCAAAACTATCGACTGAACTTGCCAAAGCAAATTGGACTTCAGTCATTTTGGGTATCTCGATTGTAGCTCTTGAGTTTGGTTATGTCAGCATCTATCGTGCAGGTTGGAAAATAGGCGAAGCGTCTTTAGTTGCAAATATCATGTTAGCTTGTGTTTTACTTTTCGTAGGACTATTGCTATATAAAGAAGCCGTATCATTACGGCAAATAGCTGGTATGATTATCTGTGGGTTTGGATTATACTTGATCGGAAAACAATAAATATAGTAGTACCGGGATGTAGTTTATATGCTTCAGTAGTTCAACTTGGATAAATGTTTGCATATTTACTGAATTCTGACAGGGATTGTAGTGGATATTAAGATAAGGGGACGAATTGACTTGAATCCAAATAATTTAAGCAGCAACGTTTTGATGGAAATTATTCATATACAGACCGAAGTGGTTCAGCAGGGTATCGATCTGAGCAGTATTATGGATTTAGTGACACGGCGAACACAGCAGATTACTAATGCGGATGGCGCTTCTGTTGAATTAATTGAGAAAAATGAACTCGTGTATAGCGCTGCATCCGGAATCGCAGAGCGGTATCTTGGTTTACGGCTGAATATGGAAAATAGCCTGTCTGGAGAGTGTATAAACACGAGAGTGCCTTTGATCAGTAATGATATTGAACATGACGATCGAGTCAATAAAGAGGCATGCAGGCGAATTGGTCTTAACTCGATGATTGTAATACCTTTGATCTGCAACAATGATGTTGTTGGTGTATTAAAGGTTCTTTCGGCAGAGGCTGGTCATTTCAATGATGATAGTATTAAGATACTGGAATATATGTCAGGACTCATTGCGGCGGCAATGTTTAACGCAATAAATAATGAAGCGAGTGAATTATTTTATAAAGCTACACATGACCATCTGACCGGTATTTCAAACAGGTCTTTATTTTATGATCGCTTGCGGCAAAAATTGTCACAATCTTTACGAAAACGTGATAAGTTTGGAATCATATCACTTGATTTGGATGGATTGAAAGAGATCAACGATAATTACGGGCATCGATCAGGAGATGCAGCAATTAAGGAAGTTGCTGCAAGAGTTAAACAAGCATTGCGCGAGTCGGACACGGTTTCCAGGCTTGGAGGCGACGAGTTTGGAATCATTGTTGGAGAAGTTGCAGGGCGGGATGATCTCAGAACGTTGATTCAGCGAATAAACATTGAAATTATAAAGCCATTTGCATTTGAAGGTTGGCCAATTAATCTTAGAGCCAGTATCGGATATGCTCTATTTAATGACGACGGCGATGAACTGGAGGATTTGATTGAAAAAGCAGATCAATCAATGTATGAAGTAAAAAGAGCTCGCAAGGGATTAGAGAATATACGCTGATCGTTAAAACCTAAATGTACAGTTCAAAAATGTGATTTTAAATGTGAAAGGCTATGTTAGCAATTCGATCACTTCATTTCCAGTACATGACCAAAATGTACCAGATATAGTTGAAAAAGCAGGGCAGATATGTCAGAATTATTATGGATAAGCTATTCACAGCAGTAGTCGAAATATCAGGATTGGCTCAAAATAGTTTATAATAGCAGTAAAAGGAGATGCGCAATGGAATGGTTGACTAATCCTCAGGTCTGGATGGCATTGGTGACATTGAGTGCACTGGAAATTGTACTCGGAATTGATAATATTATCTTCATATCCATTCAAGCCAGCAAGCTGCCACATCATCTCCAGGATAAGGCCCGAAGGATCGGACTTGTATTGGCGATGTTTGTACGCATAGCGCTGCTGTTCTCTCTTAATTGGCTAATGGGACTGACTGTGCCGCTGTTTACTGTTGTTGGTAATGAAATTTCTGGACGTGATTTGATTCTTATTACGGGTGGCTTGTTTCTGATTTGGAAAAGTACGGTGGAAATTCACGAAAAACTTGAAGGTGAGGATGAAGTTTCACCGAATAGTGTTGGGGCAACGTTCGGGGCTGTTATTTTTCAGATATTGCTTCTGGATATTGTTTTTTCTCTTGACTCAATTATTACTGCATTGGGAATGGCGGAGCAGTTAAGTGTCATGATTGCGGCAGTCATCATAGCAGTTATTTTTATGATATTGTTTTCCAAGAAAATCAGTGAATTTGTGGAACAGCACCCGACTATCAAGATGCTGGCCTTGAGTTTTTTGCTTCTGATAGGAGTAGTACTTATTGGCGACGGACTTGATATGCATATCCCTAAAGGATATATTTATTTTGCGATGGCATTCTCGGTAATGGTCGAGATGCTCAACCTTAAACTCAGACGGAGTAAGCCGGTCAAACTTCATCAACCACACTTAGATAAATCCAACGATAAATAAAAGTTAGGTTGCTTACTTCTGACTTAGTCAAAGGATAAGCGGACACGGCGAAGACACATGAAAACAGAATTACAAATATACGCAGCAGTTATGCAATTTCTGCGTTTGATCTATCTCCAGAATGTGGCACCCATAAATGTCGTTTTGACACTTTATGGGTGTTTTTGACTATGCGGCAATTTAACGAAACATTTTTTGGACATGGAAAAACAACTGAACGGGAAAGATAGTGTTAAACACTTGGGAGAGGTAATTTTTTCGATGAGGAAACAATGAAATTTCCCGATATTCTCTCCCGCTTGCTGCTGCGAAGATGGTGTACCAACATAATCAAATAAACAATCGCCAAAGGAGCGAAATGATGAGTAACTTTGTGCTTAGTTTTCAGGATCTTGACAAAACAAAACTTATGGTTGTTGGGGGTAAAGGCGCCAACCTAGGGGAGCTTTGCAAGATTGAAGGAATACGCGTACCGGATGGCTTTTGTATTTCTACTGAAGCCTATAAAAGAACACTCTCGGAAACGCCGTCGCTTAACAGATTACTTGATCAGTTATCGCTTCTCAAGGTAGGAGACCGGGATGAAATCCGTAAACTTAGTAGTGAGATTCGTAGTCTTATCGAAGGGATAGCCATTCCTCAAGACATTAATGAAGAGATCACCAGCCACCTTTCCAGGTTTGGTGAAAAAAATGCCTATGCAGTACGATCCAGCGCAACTGCAGAGGATTTACCGACGGCCTCCTTTGCAGGCCAGCAGGATACGTATTTGAACATTATCGGCCAGGAGGCAATCCTAAAGCATATCAGCAAGTGCTGGGCATCATTATTTACCGAGCGGGCAGTCACCTACCGCATTCAGAATGGCTTCGACCATCGTAAAGTCCACCTGTCTGTGGTTGTTCAGAAGATGGTCTTTCCTCAGATGGCAGGAATTTTGTTTACTGCCGATCCCGTCACTGCGAACCGGAAGGTGTTATCCATCGATGCCAGTTTTGGACTTGGTGAGGCTTTGGTTTCCGGCCTGGTGAATGCAGATAACTATAAAGTGCGTAACGGCGAGGTTATCGATAAGAAGATATCCACCAAGAAGCTGGCTATTTATGCCTTAAAAGACGGCGGTACGATAGAACAGGCGCTTGAGCCGGAGCGGCAGAATCGGCAAGCACTGACGGACGAGCAGATTTCGAGCCTCACGCGCCTGGGCAGAAAGATCGAAGAACATTTCGGTTGCCCCCAGGACATCGAATGGTGTTTGGCTGATGATACCTTTTATATTGTCCAGAGTCGCCCAATCACGACTTTATACCCCATCCCGGAAGTGAATGATCAAGAAAATCATGTCTATGTATCTGTCGGTCATAACCAAATGATGACCGATGCCATAAAACCATTGGGATTGTCTTTTTTCTTGTTAACGACTCCCGCACGCATGTATAGAGCTGGGGGAAGGTTGTTTGTTGATGTCGCATGTAACCTGGCTTCACCGGATAGCAGAGAAATTCTATTAGCTGCCTGGGGACAATCCGATCCGCTCATAAAAGATGCACTTATGACCATAATAGAGCGAGGCAATTTTATAAAGTTAGTACCAAATGATAAAAAAGAACTGAGTCCTAATACAAGTAATAAAGTTATGTCGCCTGCGGATTTTCGAGGGCAAATCAGAAATGATCCGACAATCGTTTCTGATTTGATTAAGAGTAGTGAAACATCGATAGAAGAGTTAAAACAAGCCATTCAAACGAAATCAGGATCGGATTTATTTGATTTTATTCTAGAAGATATCCAAGAGTTGAAGAAGACTTTATTTGATCCACAAAATTTGGGTGTGATTATGGCTGCTATGGATGCTTCATCATGGATCAATGAAAAAATGATGGAGTGGTTAGGTGAAAAAACCGTAGCAGACACGCTTTCTCAATCTGTACCAAACAATATTACTTCGGAAATGGGCCTGGCGCTTTTGGATGTCGCAGATGTGATTCGCCCTTATCCAGAAGTCATTGATTATTTAAAACATGTAAAAGATGAACACTTTTTGGAGAAAATAGTTAAGCTTAATGGTGGACAGAAAACCCAGGACGCTATCACTGCTTATCTTAGCAAATACGGAATGCGGTGTGCCGGAGAAATCGACATTACGAAAACTCGTTGGAGCGAAAAACCAACGACACTTGTCCCCATGATTCTCAGTAATGTCAAAAACTTTGAGCCTAATGCCAGCCAGCGAAAATTTGAGCAAGGGCGACAGGAAGCTTTGAAAAAGGAACAAGAGCTATTAGATCGATTAAAGCAATTACCGGATGGTGAACAAAAGGCCCAAGAAACAAAACAGATGATTGACCTAATCCGGAATTTCATCGGTTATCGTGAATATCCAAAATACAGCATGATTAATCGCTACTTCGTTTATAAGCAGGCTTTATTAAAAGAAGCCGAACAACTCGTACAAGCGGGCGTCATTTATGACAAAGAAGATAGTTACTACCTTACTTTTGAAGAACTTCGTGAAGTCGTACGTACAAAACAACTGGATTACCAGATCATCAGCAAACGAAAAGACGAGTACAAAATCTATGAGAAACTAACTCCCCCACGTGTGATCACATCTGATGGTGAAATCATTGCGGGTGAGTACAAACGAGAAAATCTTCCAGCCGAAGCGATTGTAGGTCTAGCTGTCTCTTCCGGAGTGATAGAGGGACGAGCACGTGTCATCTTAAATATGGAAGATGCTGATTTAGAAGATGGAGATATATTAGTCACCGCCTTTACTGACCCCAGCTGGACACCATTGTTTGTATCCATAAAAGGTCTAGTCACCGAAGTGGGTGGACTGATGACCCATGGAGCCGTTATCGCCCGTGAATATGGCTTACCAGCCGTTGTCGGAGTAGAAAATGCCACTAAGCTGATTAATGACGGACAGAGAATCCGGGTTAATGGAACAGAAGGCTATGTAGAAATCTTATAAACAAGGGCATATCTAGCTTATGCGTTTTCCTGGAAATGGACGAGCAAATGGAGCAGGTCTCTGGGCTATCCCGGCATATAGAAATGGAGAACAGAAATGGATATATTAATCATCATATTGCTATTGCTTTTTTGCTTGCTATTTTCCAATATTGTCAGCCATTACGTTCCGTCGGTGCCGACAGCACTGACTCAAATCGCCACTGGCGTTGTGCTTGCAGTTATCATTAAGGATATTTCATTCAAAATAGAAACCGAATGGTTTTTGCTTCTGTTCGTCGCGCCGCTGTTATATAACGACGGAAGCCGTTTTCCGCGGGAGGAATTGTGGGAAATGCGGTTACCGATCCTGGGTAATGCTATTATTCTAGTGATATTAACAACGTTAGGTGGCGGCTATTTTATTCACTGGATGATACCCAAACTTCCGCTAACTGCGGCATTTGCCCTGGCGGCTATTTTATCACCTACAGATCCTGTGGCTGTGAACGGGATTGCCAAACGTATTCACATTCCCCAGAAGGTATTATCGCTCGTACGGGGTGAATCTTTAATCAATGATGCATCGGGATTAGTTGCCTTCAATTACGCAATCACGGCGGTTGTAACAGGCTATTTTTTGCTGAATGATGCAATTTTGGATTTTTCCTATAAGTTTTTGGCAGGGGCAATAGCTGGTTTGATTCTGGGCTTTTTGGTAACCTGGCTGCGGTTTGCGCTGCGCAGACAAGGCATTACTGATGTAACTTTTCATGCACTGCTGCAAATAATGACGCCATTCGCCATCTATATGATTACGGAAGATTTTTTACACGCTTCCGGCGTGATTGGTGTAGTGGCAGCCGGGATTGTTCATGCCCTGGTAAGAGAACGGACGGAAACCATGATTGCGGAAGAGCAGATACTGACAGAGAACATCTGGTCCATCGCTTTGTTTGTGCTAAATGGAGTGGTATTCCTATTATTAGGATTAAACATTCCTTCCTCAATGGCTGAAGCAGTGGCAGATCCGAATATAAACAACTTCCTGCTCATCGGCTATGCTGCTGTAATCGGAGCCGTTATTTTAGGCATCCGCTTTATCTGGTCCACCCTCTTTTTTTATATTGACTATTATCATGGCAGTAAAGCGAAAGATGCCGTTAAGCCCGATTTACAGATGAATCTGGTGATCAGTCTAACCGGAGTCCGGGGCGCTGTTACTATGGCAGGCGTTCTTTCCATACCGTATTTTTTAGCGAATGGGGATGGGTTTCCGCAGCGGTCATTGATTCTCTTTCTCGCAGCCGGCGTCATTCTTTTCACGTTAATCATGGCAACACTGCTTTTGCCAGTTTTGAGTAAAAGAGAAGCCAGCGTAACCGAGGCCGGGGAGGAAGCGGAATTAGGCGAAGCGAAAAAGAAAATTCTGCTGGAAGCGATAAAACGGATTCGATTGGAAATGGATGATGAAAATCGATTCGCAGCTTATGAACTGATTGATGAATATAAGACTAGGCTCAGGCATAGCCGATCAGAACAGATGCCGCATGATATAAAGATATCCGAGATACAGTTGATGGCATTAAAAAAAGAAAGAGAATATATACAGGCTGCCATGGCCAAGCATGAGATGAGTGAAGCGGTGTTTGAGTCATTTGAAAAATCGCTTGACCGCCGAGAAGAAGCTCTCTCCGCCAATGTAAACTCCGGCTTAATGTATCTCATTGGCAGGATGATCAGAAACTGGAGGCATTACAGGGGAAGTTCCAGAAAAACGACCAGGGAATTGGCTGCCGCTAAATTACGTATCAGCAATGACATTCAGTTAAAGGCGCTGCAGGCCACCTATGATTTTTTGGAGAATTATGCCCAGGAACATGATCGGGCCAATATGGTTTATTCAGTTATGCTGCATTATAAACGAATGATTGAGCGTCTGGAGAAACCGACTCGACAAAGCAGTGAAGAGAAAAAACAGCAAAAAGAAGATCTGCGTATGAAGGCAATGGACGTAGAACGCTCGGAAATCACCAGAATGTTTGAGGCCGGAGAGATCACCCAGCAACAGGCAAAAGAGCTAAGAAGATTTGTCAATCATATCGAAAGTATTGTGTTGTATGAATATGTTGAATAACGTGAGGGGCAAGCAATATCCATAATTTATACTTTGGGCTAAAGGGAACTATCTGGATAAAAAAGTAATTATTGACGAAGGATGTCAGAAAAATTTGTCGAAATAATTACTTTATTATCGTATTTTCAGAAAAATGAGGCAAAATACGATGGGGATTTTAGGTACATACAAGATAGGGGTGTAATGCTATGGAAGACATACTATTTGTTGCTCCTTCATCCTATGTGGCTCAATCTGCATCAAAGGTTATTGCCGAAATGGGCTTGCAAATTCCAGTTGAAATTAAAAATATGCAGGAAGCTATCACTGTAGCTGAGACTTATCCAGATGTAAAGATTATTATTAGCCGGGGTGGAACGGCAAAAATCATCCAAGATAAAACAGGTAAAACGGTTATTGGAATTAAGGCCTCTATGCGTGATCTACTGGACCCTATTGATAAGGTTGCCAGCCACGGAATCGACAAAATTGGGATAGTGGCTAATTGTCATATGATTGAAGATAGTGTACAAGATTTTAAACTATTGACTTGCGATATTTACTCACGGCCTTGGTATAAAGAAAGTGATTTGGAACAAATTTTTCAAGAATTTTCTCGGCTTGGAGTTAAGGGGATTGTTGGAGATACTGTGGGAGCAAAGTTTGCTAAAACGAAAGATCTTCCGACTGAATTGCTTGATTCCGGCGAAATCTCGGTGAAACGGGCTATAAAAGAAGCGGTTAAGATTTCTAATGCACAGCAGGTGGAGCGTTTGCGTAATCATGAGCGGTCCCAACAAATTGCGCATTATTCAACTGATATCTATGCATCGATCGAACAGGCTGCAGCTGCTGTCGAAGAGTTGTCAGCTTCTTCACAAGAATTGGCAGCCACTAGTTTAGAGACTGCTAACATTTCTAATCAAGCAACCAATCAGGTTCGTAACACAGTCGAAATCGTAGAAATGATTAGGCGGGTGGCTCAACAGTCTAATTTATTAGGATTAAATGCAGCTATTGAAGCAGCTAGAGCGGGTGAATTAGGCCGCGGTTTCTCAGTTGTGGCCGAGGAAGTCCGTAAATTGGCTGACGAGAGTAATAAATCCACAAAAACGATTGATACGATGTTAGGGAACCTTAGTAGTTCTGTTCTTAAGGTAGTCAATAACGTTGAACAGAGTAATGTAATTACGCAAGAACAAGCCAAGGCTACTCAATCCATCGCTCAAATGCTTGAAGATCTTAGGAATATTGGTCAAAAGCTAATGGATATGGCGGAAACTAATTAATATTTTAATGAATTTAAGTCTTAATATTCAGTATGTATATGAACAGGTCGGCAGATTAAATTCACCGTAATGAGTGGATTTTTAAAATTGGAACCCGCGAGTTTTCGCGGGTTCTTTGCTGCTTCTATGTTAAGGAACGAGTGATAATGGACTTAAAGAAATGTATTAAGGAGAATAGAGAAGCAGTTCGTTTTCTTGGCCTGCTACTTAAAGCTGGATAAGTTAGAATGATTTTATACTTAGCAGGAAATGGTAGTTATCTATAGAAAAAAATAGTATTTACAAAAACGGATGTTCATTTAAGAAACTTAGAAATTCGTTAAATGCGAGGAGGGCTAATATGTCGATTAAAACTGGCAAAGTACTTCAGCTTATTGAACATGATTTTGAAGATCTGGAATTATGGTATCCGGTGTTAAGACTGCGTGAGGCCGGCTTACAGGTTCAGATTGCTGGTGAAAAAGCTCAGGAAACCTATATTGGTAAATATGGTGTACCAGCAGTTTCTGACTGTAGTTTTCGCGAAATTAATAGCGAGGATTACGATGCACTTTTAGTGCCAGGAGGATGGGCGCCTGATAAGCTGCGGCGGTATCCTGAAGTCATTAAGTTAGTACAAGCGTTTGATGCAGGTAAAAAGCCTATTGGACAAATCTGTCATGCCGGCTGGGTGCTGATATCGGCGAAAATATTACAGGGCAAAAAAGTAACAAGTACACCTGGAATTCGGGATGACATGGAAAATGCAGGAGCTATTTGGCGTGATGAGCCCGCTGTAGTGGATGGACACATTATTTCCAGCCGTCGCCCACCAGATTTGCCTCAGTATATGAAGGAGTTTATAAGAGTACTATTGGGGTAACCTTTTATGGGCGATAAAAACCATCTGAAGAATTTCAAGTTCATAATTCTTTTGGCGGATTGAATTTCTTAAAAGGGTATTCGGTTATTTGGTTGAAATCTACCTAACATAGATCCTAGCCCAAGGAACTGTAATGCAGTGGCTTTTTTTGCAAAAAAGGGCTTGCTTGGATTTATATGACAACATTTGAAGGAGAATTTCCATGGATGGTAATGCACTAGAATCCTCGATCAAAACCGAAGCAAGACGCGCGTTTCTCGCGCTCTGTTCGCATAAAACACGACTTTTACACGACCCAGTTTTCGATCCTTATGTAGCTTGCGGACATCCAAATCCAGCTGGCCTTGGCGATGCAGCTCGCTTTTCGCAAATGGGTTCTTGGGGGCAAAGTTCGGTTTTATTTCCTACGCTTGAGACTTACCGTACAGCAGACAAATGCGGCAGAGCACCTTATGGCGGAGCTGAATATGGCATTCCTCAGACACCTGAAGCCGATGCGGTGTGTAGAAAAATTGCGGCACTTCATAACGGTTATGGAGCCGTCATCTGTCCATCAGGCTTAGCTGCGATTGCAACCACTTTAGACGCACTTTTACCGAAAGCCGTTTTGATTCCTGATAATGTATATGGACCCATGATTCGATTGCTAAAACGGCGACGCATCACTCAAATTCGTTATCCGGCAGGTGCCTCGGCAGAAGAATTTCGATCAGCTTTATTAAAAGCGCGTATTGATTATCCTGAGCGCGAAGACTTGATTGTCTATATTGAGGCTCCGGGCAGCGGTACTTTCGAAATCCCTGATATTGACGGTATTATCGCTAGCGCGCAGGAGGCCAAGCTACGTACTGTTATGGATAACACCTGGGCAAGCCATGTCCGATTTAAACCGCTTGATCACGGTGTCGATATTGTTGTGCAAGCGACGACCAAATATGAAGGTGGATATGGGGATACGCCATCAGGAATTGTGATCGCCAAGCATTCACAAGATCTGCAGGGCATCGCCGACGAATTGCGCGCAACCGGTAACGGCGCAGTTGCACCAACGACTTGCTCGCGTCTTTATCACAGAATTGATTCGACCGAAGAACGTCTCGATCAACACGCCGACACGGCTCAGCGGCTGATCGATTGGTTCTTGCAACAGCCTTTCGTCAGTGAAGTTCTTTCGCCGACGTTGGAAACCTCGCCTTATCACGAACGTTTTCAACGCTATTTCGGCAAAGGAAATGGCCTTTTCAGTGTCGTTTTCCGTCCGGACTTACCGGCAAAGCAAGTCGAGGCCTTTGTTGATGCACTCAACCTATTCTGGGTTGCCGAAAGCTGGGGCGGGCATTTGTCACTTGTATTGCCAGTACATGCCAAGCGCGAAGTCACAACGATGCCGGATGGCTATATACTACGTTTCCACGCTGGACTTGAAGACTGCCAGGATCTTTTACGTGATCTCAGCCAAGCAGCAGCGTGTTTATAGTCAACAAGTAAGCTGTTGGGCGGAGTTCTGCTAAAAAGGCTGTCACGCGACCGTTCCAGAGTATTGGTGCAAGCTGCATGCTTTTGAGTCCTGCAGCTTGTTTTTTTATGTCCGAGTTTTGCAGTCAGGAACAGCATGTCGCAGCATTGACCATTGGTGCATTATTTTGTATGATACACTCAGAATATGAAACAGAAAGGAGTTTTTATCATAGAGAGCATCATATTTGACGTTGACGGTACTTTATGGGACACAACAGAAGTGGTAGCGCAAGCTTGGAATAAGGCAATTTCGGAAGTCGGCGGAACAGCGGCAGTGGTAAGTGCTGCTGTGTTAAGGAAAGAGTTTGGCAAAACGATGAAGGCTATTGCTGACAGTCTATTTCCTGATGCCGATGAGCAGACAAAAGATCGGCTTATGGAAAAGTGCTGCATATATGAACACGAAGCATTGGAAGAAAGCACAGAGAATCTGCTCTTTCCTGATGTCGTGGAAACTATCCAGAAACTGGCTAAAGTATACCGTGTATTCATTGTCAGTAACTGTCAATCCGGTTATATTGAACTATTTATGAGAAAGTCGGGCATTGAGTCGTATATTCAAGACTGGGAATGCTTTGGCGATACAGGTAAGGGCAAAGGTGAGAATATTTTGTTGCTGATGCGGCGGAATCAGATCACCGATGCTGTATATGTTGGCGATACTCAGGGGGATTATGAGGCAACGCAAAACGCGCAGGTTCCGTTTATCTTTGCCAAATATGGTTTTGGCCAGGCCGAAGGCTGTGAACGAGCAATCAACGGCATAAAAGAACTGTTAGACTTGTAAGCGATAAACGAGGAAAGGTTCTTTTGCAGAATAGATGAATTTGCATGCCTTATGGATCGCTTTCTTCACTCAAGTTGAAAATAAAAGAAATCGTTGTGTCGCTGGAACCGTCCCATTGACACAGCGGTTAGCATCGCCATCTAATTCCGGATATAAAGCAAAGCCACGAAATTCTTGGCTTTGCTTTATATCTGTTTTAAATACTAAAAGATGAGACTGTGGTATTGTCGAGTCGATATATTAAAAAACTTTGACGAGGATCATGATCGGTTAGATCAGGTGACTTTATCTCATTCACAAGTACAAAGGGGGTATTGTTTTCTAGAAAGTATCTATAATCATACGATGGATAATACAAGATAAGTTCGACCGTTCTTTCATAGCCTGCTACAGAAGCCAAAATCGTGCCGATAACTTTTATGAATATTTGTAAAGAAAAAGGGTTAAAAAAGTAAAATTTATTATCTGAGGGATTTATGGTGTATTCTTCTGCTAAGCAATTTAAGAAATTTATTTTATTGATTGATTTTTTATGCTTCTTTAAATAATCTCTTTTATTATCAATAGCTTGTTTATAGTAGAAGGTATTCATTTCTATCCCTGTGACAGTAGAGTCAAAAAAGTGAGTTAGGTAAAAGTTAAGTCTTCCTTTGCCACAGCCAAAGTCAACGATATGATCGGCTGCTGTGAAATCATATTGCGTCGATAATAGTTCTAATACGGAATAAGATGTTGGCTCATATCTATGGTAGTGTGATGATTGATTGAATATTTTTTGTTCCCCAGCAGTTTTTATATTCAATAGCTTCTCATAATATTGTTCGTCCATGATAGCCCTTCTAACGTTAGATTTTATGTAAGATTAAATACTCTAAAGTATAATTATAAGATACATAGAGTAAATAAGAAAGCCTAACTAAACCCGCATTTTAGCGGGTTTTCTGCTGTCGATTCATTGGGGTTGGAGGTGGATTTGCTTAATTTTTGTACTTTAACGTGTGCATTTGGACTGATCCTATCATTTAATCGGGAGTTATTTTGATCATATGGCACCTAATTGATCATGAGCCTATCTAAGCCTCCAGTTTCTGTCTAAATCTTCCTTAACCATCCTTGCAAGACTTCTTTGATAGGAATACAATAAAAAACGTCATATATTACGTTAACAATCTGTTTTGTTATTCAGTTTTTCCTTGGTATATCTGCTAAGCAGCAACTGAAAATGTGATCAAGAAAGGGATGAGAGTATGGCATTTAAGATTGGCGCGGCCGCAATGGTTTTTATTGCAGTTTCCTTATTCGTGTTAAACTTAGTTCACTTAACCGGCGCAATTTGATTGTTCCGTGATCAGGTAGACCGACAAATATATGGCACTGGAAAAGACACCACCCATTTGGATGGTGTTTTTTCTTTGCCATGAGTTACACAAAAGTAGACATAACACATATCATAGATTAGGTGTATTTTTGAACCTTGAGAAGAAAACAGGTCAATAGGAGACTCAATCAGTTTGCTCATTATTCTGAATAACATGAACGTTAAGATTAGGAGTGACATGAATGGAAGGTAAAACACAGTTGACCGGACGCGTCATTTTCAGAGGAGATCTGGGGTACGAGCAGGCGCGTAAAAATTGGAATCCATATGTTGATACATTTCCACTCGTCTTTGTCTTTGCGCAATGTACAGAGGATGTAAAAAATGCCATAAAATGGGCCAGAGAGAATTGCGTTCCGATTCGGACTCGAAGCGGACGCCATGCTTTGGACAAAAATCTTTCAGTGGTTAAAGACGGAATTGTTATTGATGTAAGTCATATGGATAAGGCGTGGCTGAATCGAGATCTGGAAATAGCTACCGTTCAAACTGGTGCCCATGTAGGGCCACTCGTAAAGTGGTTAGCACAGGAAGGGTTTATGGCTCCATTTGGAGACAGTCCGACCGTTGGAATCGGCGGAATTACGACAGGCGGAGGAATTGGACTGCTGCTGCGGTCCATTGGTCTTGTTAGTGACAATCTTGTTGGAGTGGATATGGTTGACTACGAGGGATGCATGATCCACGCCGACGCATGTACCAATTCGGATCTTTTGTGGGCTTCGCGCGGTGGCGGCGGTGGGAATTTCGGGGTTAATATCGAGTACACGTTCAAAGTGCATCGTGCCCCTGCCCAAGCGACAGTCTTTCAAATTATTTGGCCATGGAATCAACTGGAAACCGTTTTTGAGGCATGGCAAGGCTGGGCTCCTTTTGTTGACGAAAGATTAGGCTCTTACCTGGAAATTTTAAGTAAAGTAAATGGATTAGTCCATACACAAGGGCTATTTCTTGGTTGCAAGGAGGAGTTGATTTGCCTGTTGGAACCTTTACTGTGTGCAGGCACTCCAACCGATGTGTTTATCGAAACATTACCCTATCCTGACGCTGTTGAATATTTAATACCAGATGAACCGATCCCTGGAAGAGACGGGCAGAGTACCAAGTTTTCATCAGCTTGGGCACTCGATCTGTTGCCATGTGAGGCCATTAAGGTGATGCGCTGCTTTCTGGAAGAATCAACCGGAACAGAGGCTGGTTTCTTCTTTTTGAACTGGGGTGGTGCTGCGGCCAGAATTTGTCCCGAAGAGACGGCGTTCTTCTGGCGGGATCCAAAATTTTATTTAGAGTGGAATTCATCTTGGACGAACGATTGTGAGGCTCAGAGAAACATCGCTATGGTGGAGAGAACACGCCAGCAGTTGGCGCCTTTTGTTGCGGGATCCTATATCAATGTTCCGGATGAGTATATTCAGGATTTCGGACCGGTGTACTATGGAACCAACTTTGCCAGACTTCGAAGAGTAAAAGAGAAATATGACCCTGAGAACGTATTTAATCATCCACAAAGTATACCTCCTGCAGGTTGCCGTTCAGAAAAACCTGGCCGGAAATAGCTTTCGGCTACTTTCCGCGTATGGAGACCCGCTTACCATCTGCCTTTGAGACAGATAGGGAGCGGGTCTTTGCTTGTGAAAGGGGAGAATTCTTGACTCTATCGTACGAGTTAATCGCTGTGATAGGGCGAATGTAAATTATTTCATTATTAGGGGGCAATAGGGATAAATAATCCTTTCAATAGACATATTAAACTTTAATAAAGTCGAATCGATCTTCTATTCTTAGATACTGCTATTAAGGAGGTAAATCATGAAAAAACCTTTCAATGGAGATTCACAAGTAGCTGCTGGCGGAGAGATACACCAAATTGCTGATGGACAACATCCTGCACTCACTACGAACCAGGGCGTAGCGCTTTCCGATAATCAAAACTCGCTTCGGTCTAATCCAAATGGCCCTACTCTTGGGGAAGATTTTATCCTTAGAGAGAAAATTACGCATTTCGATCACGAGCGTATTCCAGAGCGGGTCGTACATGCGCGCGGAACAGGTGTGCATGGATTCTTCGAGCTGACCACCTCGTTGGAGCAATATACCACCGCCAAGATACTGACTGAAGTGGGTGAGAAGACGCCTGTATTTACTCGCATGTCTACCGTCGCAGGCGGTGCAGGTTCGGTCGATACCCCTCGTGATGTACGCGGATTTGCTGTTAAGTTTTATACGAAGGAAGGCAACTGGGACCTGGTTGGCAACAACATTCCGGTTTTCTTCATTCAGGATGCCATTAAATTCCCTGATCTCATCCATGCCGTAAAAATGGAACCCGATCGCGGTTTTCCGCAATCGGCAACCGCGCACGATACCTTCTGGGACTTTATCTCACTCACACCTGAATCCATGCATATGGTGATGTGGATCATGTCTGATCGCACGATACCACGTTCCCTGCGGATGATCGAAGGTTTTGGTGTGCATAGTTTCCGGCTGATTAATCAATCAGGACAATCAACTTTCGTCAAATTCCACTGGCGCCCCAAGCTGGGTTTGCAGTCCACCGTTTGGGATGAAGCAGTCAAGATTGCTGGTGCCGATCCAGATTTCCACCGCCGTGATATGTTTGACGCCATCTCGTCAGGGAATTTGCCCGAGTGGGAACTGGCGGTTCAGCTTTTCACGCAGGAGGAAGCGGATACATTCCCGTTTGATCATCTGGATCCGACCAAGCTGATTCCTGAAGAATGGGTGCCTTTGAAAGTGATCGGCCGCATGGTGCTGGATCGCTGGCCGAACAATTTCTTTGCTGAGACTGAACAGGTTGCTTACTGTCCTGCTAATCTTGTACCAGGCATTGATTTCTCGAATGATCCTTTGTTGCAAGGCCGTTTGTTTTCTTATCATGATACCCAGCTTTCGCGCCTGGGTACGGTCAATTTCCACCAGATTCCGATCAATGCTCCCAAGTGTCCGTATTCCAACCAACAGCGGGATGGACACATGCAAATGGCGCAACCGGCAGGCCGTGTTGCCTATGAGCCCAATTCCCTGTCTGATACATCGCCGCGCGAAACACCGGCTACAGGTTTCCGTAGTGCTGCGGTAACGGAAACAGGCAAAAAAGGCCGCATTCGTGCCGAAAGCTTTGCTGATCACTACAGTCAAGCGCGGCTGTTCTATATCAGTCAAACAGTGCATGAGCAAGCACATATTGCTTCGGCTTTAGTGTTTGAACTCTCCAAGGTTGAGCATACTCACGTACGTGAGGCCATAGTCGGGCATTTGCGGCATATCGATGAAGCCCTTGCAAAAAGAGTTGCGGTAGGCATTGGGTGTGACAAAATTCCAGCTGCGCCAGTGGCAGCAAGGCCTGTGCAGCAGATGAAGCCTTCGCCTGCATTGCAGATCATCGGCAAGATGAAAGACACGCTGATGGGGCGTACGATTGGCATTTTGGTAGCGAATGGTTCAGACGGCGCTGTCATTGAAAAGATTAAACAGGCGGTGACAGCTGCGGGGGCTGCTGTGAAGATTATCGCCCCAAAAGTGGGAACCGTCCAGCTTGCTGCTGGCATGACTATATCTGTTGACGGACAATTGGCTGGTTCTCCGTCGGTGTTATTTGATGCGGTTGCTGTCATTCTCTCTGACGAAGGCGTACAAGCACTGTCAATGGAAAGCGCTGCAATTGATTTTGTGCGCGATGCCTTTGGTCATCTTAAGGCAATTGCCGTCAATAAAGGTGGACAGGCACTTTTGGACATAGCGAATGTCGGAAAAGATGCAGGCATTGTGGATGCCAATAATCAAGAGGCTTTTATTGCTGCGGCAAAGACACGCCAATGGAATAGGGAAAAATCAGTTCGAACATTGGCATAAATAGAAAATAGTAGGATCATCTTCTCTCTTGATTGTATATTAAATAGTGAGTTGCTGTTAGAACCGTACTTAGTCTGCCTCTTAGCAGACTAGGTACGGTTCTTTGCTTCGTACAACAATTAGGATATCTGAAGATTATAGGAATAAATTAAGAAAATAAGTGAAATATTCGTGTCACTAGAACCGTCCCCGTGACAAGTGGATCTGGTTGCACAGTATACAAATAGATACTATGGCACAAATAAGTGCATACTTGTTTGTAGTGATAGTTAGTGTGTATGATTATAGCTAGGAAAGCGCTTTCGGCAATGACATATGAGAGGAGACTGAGGTTAGCTATGTCAAAACATATACTTGTGTTAACAGGAAGCCCTAGAAAAGGCGGCAATACCGACAAGCTGGCAGATGCATTTATTGCTGGTGCTAAGCAGGCGGGACACACGACGGAAAAATTCACAACTGCGGATAAACATATTAAGGGCTGTATTGATTGCCAGACTTGTTTCAGCAGGCAAAGTGCTTGTTCTATTCCCGATGATTTTGCCAACCTTGCGCCACTTCTAGAGCAAGCCGATATGGTTGTGTTCGCAACACCCATGTACTGGTTCTCATTTCCGGTGCAGTTAAAAGCTGCAATTGATAAGCTTTATTCGTTTCTAATTGGCAAAAGGCCACTGAAGATAAAGGAATGCGTGCTGCTAGTCAGCGGCGGTGTGCAAGATGAATCTAAGTTTGAGGGAATTGTGAAGTCCTATCAGCTCATTGCTGAATTTCTTACTTGGAAGGATAGCGGTGTCATCATCGTACCGGGTCTTCATGATAAAGATGATATTCTAAAGACCGACGGATTAAAGCAAGCTGAAGCATTAGGAAAAAGCATACTTTGATTTCTAGCAAGGCGCTATGAGGAATAAACCTTATTAGGGTGCTGGTTCATGTTGGCGCTACTTTCTCACTGGGGTACCAATGAACCTGGTGCAGTAGATTTCATAAATGAAGAGTGTAAAGGGGGAGAAAATAGCTATGAACTTATATGAAGGAATCCAAAAAAGACGGAGCATCCGGAAATATGAGAATCGACCAGTGGAAAAAGAAAAGATCGAAAAGTTATTAAAAGCCGGTATGCAGGCTCCTTCTGCGGCCAATCAGCAGCCATGGGAGTTTATTGTGGTTGAAGATAAAGAAACGCTGCAAAAATTATCAAGTGCCCATATTTACGCTGGGCCGATAAAAAATGCGCCGCTTGGGATTATTGTATTATTAAATGAAAAATATCTAAGATTTAAGCAGTATTGGCAGCAGGATTTGGCAGCAGCGACAGAAAATATTTTACTTGCGTCGGTAGAACTGGGGTTGGGTGCGGTATGGATGGGGATTGCACCAGAAGAAGATAGAATGGCTTTTATGAAAGAATTTTTCAATCTCCCCCAGGGTATTGAGGCATTTGCCATGCTGGCTATCGGCTATTCCGCTGATAACAATTTTGAAGATCGGTTTGATAAAGCCAGAATCCACTATGAAAAGTATTAGTTCAAAAAAACACATTGCTTTATTATAATAGGAAATCGCTATTGGTCTGCTGAAGACGAATGGCGATTCTTTTTTGAATAGAAAAAGACCCATCGGCCTCAAGTTGGCAAATGGGTTTAATTTAAGGTTATCCTCTAAATTCGATATGTTCTCCGTCAGGTCCGACGAAAACCACTCTCCGCCAACCCTCCTCACGAGCTTCTCTTGCTGATGATGGATGCGGTTCGGTTTGTACAGGGATGCCAGCCTTTTTAAGCCGGTCATAGTCTGCATCGAAATTATCACTTTCGAGGCAGAAATGATAGCCTGTATTTTGTGCTCCATTCGGCATGTGTATGAGCTCAAGAACGGTGTCACCCAGTTTTAAATAGACAATTTTCTCGATGACCGGAACAGGAACGTCATGCTCGTAATATTTTTGAAAACCAAAATGCTCCTCATAAAACCTAACCGATTTCTCGCGATTTGCAACAATGAATGCGATATGGTCTATCCGTTTAAACATGATTCTATCCTCCCAATATTCAACTGTCTCCTCTGTTTGCTTTTTTAACGCAAGAATAGGGGCTTAGATCAGCAGCTTATAGCTTCTAAGCTGATTAGACAGGGAAGGTATTATAGAAAACGGTGTGGCTGTTATCATAACGCCGGTCATGATTGGCATGAGGCTGGGAATCTTCTGCGGGATAACCAATCGGCAATAGTGCAACAGGAACAATGTGTGCGGGAATAGAGAATGTACGCTGAATAGCGGCTGGATCAAAGTGACCGACCCAGGTTGTGCCCAGACCTAAGTTAGCTATTTCCAGAAGCATGTGTGTTGTTACAATGCTGGCATCAACAGTACCGCTGTCGTTTTGGTCATAAGAACGCTTCCAGCTTACGGTATTGTCATAGCAAACTAGCAGAGCTAAAGGTGCATTAAAATGATAGGGTGTGCAGTTTTTCAGTTTGCTTAAGTTATCCTCACTGTTAAGTACCAGAATTCTTTGTGGTTGGAAATTTACCGCTGTCGGGGACAAGCGGCCAGCCTCCAGGATCTGCTCCAATTTTTCAGCCTCAACCGGCTGTTTGCTGAATTTCCTCACAGAATATCTTTTTTTTGACAACTCTAAAAAATCCATGACAACGCCTCCGTTTTTCTTTTTATTTGCACCCGCTTTGGTTAGTTCCACAGCCTAGGTAGTAATATTATTTTAAACGATTTCTTACTATAATAAAGTACGCACTTTTTCGTAGTATACTTTCCAGAAAGATAGTGGGTGGTCATCATGCATATAGTATGGCCAGGCGTGCTCAATGCTAAATTGCAATCTTTCATACTAAGAGCTTGGATGTCAAAACTTTTGCAAGGAGATTACTTACGGAGTAGCATAGTATCCTATCATGTTTAGTATGTAAAAAGAACATTTGTATCGTGGTAGTTGCATCAAATTAATTCTTATGATATCTTAGATATTATTTATAATAAAAGTTGTCATTATGGTGATTGGTATTGACTAAGGGTAGGCATTCTTTTCGCCTTCAGGTAAAGGGATTACTCTGACGATACTAAAACCAAAATTTTAGAAAGTAGGAGAAAGGTATGGAACAACAATCCTTAAGCAAAACAAAACAACTGGTTTTAGCTGCATTGGGCATTGCCCTCGTCTTTATTTGTACAGTATTTGTAAATGTTCGTCTTCCCATTGCTGCTAATGGCGGTTTAATTCATTTGGGAAATGTACCCCTCTTTATTATTGCCATTCTTTACGGACGCCGGTTTGGTGCGCTGGCGGGAGGAATCGGGATGGCTCTTTTTGATGTAGTGGGCGGCTGGTTTTTATGGGCTCCCTTTACGCTGGTCATTGTCGGCCTTATGGGATATACAGTTGGCGCTATTTGCGAGAAAAACCGGACCTTGACGGCTTATGTTCTAGCTTTGGCAGCGGCCTGTCTCATTAAGGTGGTTGGGTATTATGGTGCTGAAGGGATTATTTACGGCAATTGGCTGGCACCGATGGCGTCGATTCCCGGTAATCTTGTGCAGATCGGCTTAGCGTCAGCAATCGTATTGCCTGTCGCAACTAAATTGAGAAAGCATGTGACTGTTTTTTCCTGGGCAGAAGGCCGCAAATAACAAAGAGACTGTTACCGGTATAATTAGGTAGACAAGAGGACGATCCTATTTTGTCGAAGGTTGGCAGAGAAAAGGACGTTCCCTTGTCATTTTCTTTTCATAGAAAATTTTACTGAAATTGGGTATATGTTTTCATGGTCATTCCTGATAAAATCAAAATATAATAAAAGGGGGGACAAACGTGCAACATCAACATAAGCAAGAAAAACAATTTCAGATTAATGATAAGCCACTCATTAAAGATGACAATCGGATCTATCGTGTCCAGAACCCCGTTCGCAGCGAACTGTCATTATCGATTCTTTTTCTATTTAAATCACATATTTCCAGTAGCGTGAAAAAAGTAGCAGAAACATATCCGCAGACTAACATTATTTTTGGTAAGGTTGGCGGATCCTGGTGGAAACCCGAATACCATATTATCATTGGCGGAAAAACCAAGAAGGTTGTTCAGGCTGCCGCGGCAATGCTGCAAAAAGCTTTAAATGGTGGAAAAGAAAGCAATTAAAAACCAAGAAATGAATAATTGTGCCCTACAGTTCAATTTCAAGAACTGTAGGGCATTTGTTGTAATGACTAGGATCCTTCTCCGTGGCGCTCGCCAGTGTGGTTATGATTTTTTACTTTCTTAGATCCTGAAAGTGGCTCAGGCATATGATGCTCATGATTTTTTGTATGCTTAGGTTCATTTGGTAAATCGACAGGGTAAGCTTCGGGCTTGGTCATGTTATCTCCTCCGATTTATAGGTGTTGTAGACTGTTGTTCACATCTTATTACATAGCTTACGGCGACTTACTAAGTTTTATCCGTGGAAGATTCGAGGTTAATTATACTTTTTCTCCAAACATAAGAATAAGTTAATAGGTTATGGCTAGCAAGCCTTATTTATTAAATGCTACAAATTCTGCCAAGTACGTTTTATTATTACAGTATATTTTGGTATTATTTTCCATAATATAAATAAAAAGATTTAAAGTAACATCGTTTAATTTTTTTAAGTATTTATTGATGCTTAAAAAAATTTTACTGAGTGAAAGGAATGATTTTTATGTGGAAAAGAATGCTACTCGTATTGACATTGCTGCTTTATTGTCAAGGCGGCTATGCCAGCCCTTTGCAGGATTTTTCTCCTGGACATATGGCGCTTGATGTAAACTGGAAGCCAGATTCTTTCAGAGGAGGCAAGAATAATTGGGAATTTAGCGGAACAGCCGGTTTAAATGACCGTTGGGCGTTGAATTATCGTCAAATTAGTTTCAACCCCGCCTATGAGGGTAGCAAACTTTATACAAATAATAAAGAACTCAATCTGATTTATAAAATGAATCCTAGTATTCAACTTTATGCCGGGTACTCACTTACCAAGGGGCATGAGATGATTTCCGGACATGAGCTGCCCCAAAAGAATTTGGTGCAAGGCGGTATTATTGGCATGAAAAGTGTAGGCCATGGTACCCTATTATTCGGCAATTTGGGGGGCAGTGATCATTCGGCCAATATAGAATTTGGGCTTTCATATCAAATACAAAAGAACCTCGAATTAACGGCTACCTATCGTCATCTTGAATTTAGAAACATAGATTCTAGAAATTTACAAGAAGACTTCCGTGGCTTTGGGATTGGATTTACTTATAAAATTTAATCGATTGGAAAGCAATAAACCAAGACCTGATGATCTTTCAAGTCTTGGTTTATTGCTTTTTACAGCCACCTATACGTTTATATTAGAAGATTGCAGTGAATCTTTCAATTCAGAAAGAAATAGAGGAATACAGGGATTGGTATTAGTGGCTTTCCATACCATGACAAGATCAACACTGGCGTTGCTGTGGTCTATATCAACGAACCGGAGCGATGGTGAGGCGTAGTTTTTTACGTGACGTGAAAGAAGGGTAACACCGAGGCCGGCTTCTACCAGCATCAACACTGTTTCGACTAGAGCATGTTGACTGATAATGTTTGGGTAAAAACCTTCGGTAGCAAATATCCTTAGAAGATGATCAAAGAGGTGAGGTGATTCGGAGCGAGCGATTAGGATAAACGATTCCTTTGTTAAAGCGGTTAGCTTTACCTTGCTCTCATGAGCAAGCGGATGCTGGTCAGAAACGACTAAAGACAGAAATTCAGTATAGACGGTTTCGCAGCAAAGAGCAGGAATAGCCTCAAGTCCAAAAGTAAGGGTAAATGCTACATCTAGTTCCCCTGTATCTAAGGCGTCACTCAAAGTTGCCCAATTAGACTGGTTAACCGATAGTCCAATATGAGGATTCTTCTTGCAGAACGTACGGAGTAGTTGTGGAAGAAATTTTCGCTCCGAGGTACCTAAATAACCGACTTTCAAACTACCCTTCACGCCGGAAGCTACTAATTTGACTTTGCGAACGGCTTCTTCTGACTTTGCGATAATTGCGTGGGCTTCGCTCAATAATTCTGCACCAGCAGCGGTTAGTTGAAGACCACGCTTGTTGCGGATAAATAGTTGTACATTCAGGCAAGCTTCTAAATCAGCGATTTGCCTGCTTAAAGCTGGTTGCGCGATGAATAGATGCTTGGCTGCCTCTGTAAAGTTTAGATGTTTTGCGGTAGCCATAAAATATCGCAATTGCTTAATGTCCATTTTTTCTTCCTCCCTATCAGTGTTCCTGTGATCAATTGCTGCCCTATTATGCTTTTTTGTAATACCGTTAGACCAATAAAGCATTTCCACCATGTTAGTTGTGCGGAGTATACTGGTAGTAATTTAGCATAAGAGGAGGCAATTCGTGATGCAGAGTGAAATTGCACAAAGACTGAAACTCAGATATTCTCCGATAGGCATTCTATTTACAAACGAGAGACCTCCAGGTGCACTGGAATTTGCCGAAGGGAAATGGGGGTGTGTTACAGCCCTGCTAACTGCAGCTGCCAAGGGGCGCAGCGCTGTTTTTAGCCGTACTACTTTTGGCTGTGAGGGAGGGGGAGTCGGATTAGGCTTGGTGGATCAGTACTCGGAGGGGACTGAGCTTTTTCTGTCTACAGGAAATGAGGCTTTTAAAAAGACACCTGAACTGGCGAAGAATTTTATGGATTCTATTCCTCTTACGAGTATACCTGAACAATACGTGTTATTTACACCGCTGGCAGAGATTGATGCAGCTAAAGAAGAACCAAAGGTCGTGGTGTTTTACGCTAATCCCGATCAATTAACCGGGCTTGTTGTTTTAGCCAATTATGGACGCACGGGTCTTAATAATGTGATCGTACCCTTCGCGTCAGGCTGCCAGACTGTTTGTCTGCTGCCTTGGAACGAAGCGCACCAGGAACAACCGCGAGCGGTTATCGGTATGCTGGATGTTTCGGCACGCCCCTGTATTGATGCTGATTTGCTGTCATTTAGTGTACCATATGCCATGTTTAAAGAAATGGAGGACAATATAGCTGGCAGTTTTCTTGACAAGCCTGAATGGAGCAGGGTAGTGAACCGCATTCGGCACGATCAAGGATAAGAATGACATCATCGCAGAAGCTCCACAAAGCTTTTAAGCGCTGTGGAGCCTCCTAGCTTATTGACGGTTCGGATTAATGCCCCGGACCTTTCAAGTTAAGCAGCACTACGCCGGTGATGATGAAGGCTATTCCTACGCCGGTATACAGGTTTACAGGCTCTTTCCAAATAAAAACGGCGATCAATGCCGTCAAAACCGTTCCTAATCCTGACCAGATGGCATAGGCGATGTTTAATGGAATAGAATTCATGGCTTGGGAAATGGTATAAAAGGAAGTTCCCATTCCGACAATAAACGCAAGGCTGGGGAGAAGTTTTGAAAAGCCTGCGGAGGCTTTCAGCATAGACGTGGAAAATACTTCGAAGGCAATGGCTATCCCTAACAAGACATATCCACTCATTGTAAGTTCTCCTTCGTTAATGAAATTAAATAGTTTAGAACCTTCTCATGAGCATCTTTTCTCAGGTTCATCCCATACAACTGATTGAAGTACAACCCATCAACGGCCAGTCTGATGACTGTCGAAACAATGGGGTCAAGCTGGTCATTCTCAATTCGCGTTTGCAGTACTTGTAGATGTTTCGCCATTGCCTTTAATAGTTCAGTGTTTGTTGCAGCCGCAGCCAAAAATGCGACATTCATAGCAAGCTCACTGTCTGGTTGGCTGAAGGTTGCTTCGGCATAGGCTCTGGTCCATTTCCCTTTTTCACTAGGATCTTGGCTGGCATAATTTTCGACTTCAGCAATAAAGCCATGCAATAAATAGTCATTCATACCTTGCAACAAGGCATCTTTACTGGGAAAGTGGTACAGCAAGCCACCCTTGCTGATCTGGGCTTCTTTTGCAACGGCTTCTAAGGTTAATGCCAGTACGCCGCTTGTATGAATCACTTGAGCAGCAGCCTGCAGTATTTTTTGTTTTGTATCAATGGTTTCATTAGAGTGGCAATTTTTCATGGTTTACCTCCTGGGTGTTTAAATTTATTATATACCGTCCAGACGGTGCAGTAAAGATGTTTATTAATTTTACTTTACAGCAAATCAGAGGTTAGTTTAAATATTGTAAAGGAATGGAAAATAATTGTTGACGATTTTCAAGGCGGTATTATATAATTTGAATCGAGTCAATTAATGAGGTGATAAACATGGCCAGGCCGCCACAAGATCCCCAAATACGGATTACTGAAATTTTAAATGCTGCTGAACCACTGTTTTATTTAAAAGGGTATTATGAAACGGCTATTAGTGATATCGCGAAAAAGATGGGAGTTGCTCAGGGGACGATTTATTATTACTTTAAGTCCAAAGAGGAAATTTTAGAGGCGTTAATTAATCGAGAACTGAGTAATTTTATAGCGAAAGCGCAAAGAATGATTCATTCTAATGAAATTCCTTTATGCAATAAACTCCAGGTTGTTATACAAACCTTATTACAATCGTTGTTTCATGAGGATGGCTTGGCATTCGAATTCCTTTATAATGATGGAACCATCCATTTCTTAGATAAGTTAGCGCGGCAAGGTGACCGGTTATTGGCACCATTATTGTTGGAAATTATTGAAGAAGGAAATCGCGAACACTATTATCATGCGGCTCATCCACAAGCCGCAGTCAATATTATTCTAGCCATTCTTGATTCTTTAATAAATGCTATTTACGAACGAGTGCCTGCAGAAATCCTTCATTACCAATTTAAAATGGCCGAAAAGCTTATTGAAACTGCCTTAGGCGCGGAGCCGGATACCATTGAGCTTCTTATCAACAACGAATTGTACTAACAAACAAAAAACGCTTTTCAGAAATCTGAAGGAGCGCTTTTTTTGCTAATTAATTGAATTGAGTCAATTAATTAAGAAGATTTTTAGAGCTGGTATTTGAGTACCTGTAATTTATCAGATGGGAGGAGAACCAGTGTGTACGACTATTGTTCAAGGAATTCCTGTTGTGGCAGATTCCTTGCTGTCACAGGAGCAAGTTTTTCACCTTGTATCCGAGTTGAAACAGGCCTGGACTTGGGAAGGCAGACAGGTCGGGAGAATCGAAATCCGCTGTGCCGGCCGGATGATTCATCTCTTGGCATACGAGAAACCGGTTTTGCAGTGTATACCTTTGAATTTCTGCGAAAGTGAAGGAGAAGAGCAATGATACAGTTTGATTTTTTTACTAAATGGCCCAGGCAGAAACTGGTTTACGGATTACTTGCAGCAGGTGTTGGCTTATGTGTTATTGGAGGCAGCATTTTTTGGGCAAAACATACCAGTGTTAAACCGGTAACTGAAGAAAGTACAATCGTACGCACCGCTGTTATTGGCAGTACAGGAACAGCGCAAGGCTATACCTATTCAGGAGAAGTACGCGGTCGCTATGAAAGCCAACTCGCCTTTCAGGTCAATGGGAAAATTACAAAAAGAAATGTCCAATTGGGCAGTGTCGTCAATACTGGTGATGTGCTCATGCAAATTGACGCCAAGGATATCGTACAAACGGTAAACAGCAATTCCGCCCAGGTGTATTCGGCTGAATCGCAGCTGCAATTAGCAGAAAGTAATCTTAAGCGTTATCGTGAATTGGTGGAAAGCGGCGCTATCAGCCGTTCTCAATATGACCAATATTTGAATGTTTACAATGTAGCCGTTGCCGGGGTCCGGCAGGCTCAGGCTCAATATTCTCAAGGTGCCAATCAGCTGGATTACAGTCTGCTGCGGGCTGATAAGCCTGGTGTTGTAGCCAGCATTTCAGCCGAAATGGGGCAAATTGTCAGCTCAGGGCAACCCGTTGTAACGGTAGTCCAGGACGGTGAGCGCGAAGTGGAAATCAGTGTACCAGAAAATCGCATTGAAGAACTGCGTAAGGCTAAAGAAGTGAAAGTAGCTTTTTGGGCATTATCCAATCTAATCGTTCAAGGCACGGTGAGAGAAATCGCACCAATGGCTGACCAAACCACCCGCACCTTTAAGGTTCGGATTAGTTTAATCAATCCGCCGCCTGAAATAAAACTAGGGATGACCGCTGCTGTAACATTAATTGGCGACAATGGACAGCAAGCTATCACGATTCCGCTTTCAGCCATTTACCAAAAAGGCGATTCCCCGGCTGTTTGGGTAGTTTTAGGTGATACCATTACTTTACGATTTGTCAAAACCGGCAAGTTTGGTGATGGAACTATTCAGATTCTTGAAGGCTTGCAGCAAGGTGAGCGTATTGTAACCGCTGGAGTACATAAACTCAACGAAGGGCAAAAGGTAAGAGTTGGCGGTGACTCCCTGTGAAGAATTTTAATCTAACCGAATGGTCGCTTCAGCATAAGCACTTCATTTATTTCTTTATAGTGCTCTTTTTCATTGCCGGAATTTTCTCCTATAATAACCTTGGCCGTATGGAAGATCCTGATTTTACCATTAAGCAAATGGTTGTCACAACGGTTTGGCCAGGAGCCACTGCCCGCCAGATGGAAGAACAGGTTACAGACAAAATCGAAAAGAAACTGCAGGATTTACCGGGACTTGATTATTTGAAAAGTTATTCCAGTCCGGGTGTAACTGTGATTTACGTAAATTTAAAAGATACTGTTCCTCAAAAAGATATCCGGTCCAGGTGGCTGGAAGCTCGAAATATGGTTAATGACATGAAGAGTACTTTGCCAGCTGGTGTCCAAGACCCAATGTTCAATGACCGTTTTGATGAAGTATATGGCGTTGTTTATGCCCTCACGGGTGATGGTTTTACCTATGAAGAAATGCGCGAAAAGGCGGAAAAGATCAGACGTATTTTGCTAGGTGTTCCTAGTGTTAAAAAGGTTCAACTCTTAGGTGTTCAAACAGAAAAAATTTACATTGAAATGGAAAATAGCAAATTAGCTCAGTTGGGAATTGATCCAGGCTTCATCATCTCCACCCTTCAGGCGCAAAATTCCATGAGTGCCTCCGGCATGCTTGAGACAGCTTCTGACAATGTTTATTTACGGATTACCGGCATGTTTGAGCATTTGGAAGACATCCAAAGCATTCCTTTCCAGGCCAACGGGCGTACTTTTCGCTTAGGTGATATTGCCAAAGTGAGTCGTTCCTATGCCGAGCCCAGTGACCCGAAGTTCTTTTATAATGGGCAGCCTGCGCTTGGTATTTCACTAGCCATGGAGCCAGGCGGCAATATTCTTACTCTGGGCGAAGACTTAGAAAAGACGATCAATCAAATCAAAAAAGAATTGCCTGCAGGATTGGAACTTCATCAGACCGTCAATCAGCCGAATGTGGTAAAGACTTCTATTGATGAATTTATCAAGTCGCTGGCAGAAGCCATTGTTATTGTCTTAATTGTAAGTTTTGCAAGCCTAGGCATGCGTTCAGGTATTATCGTAGCTCTATGCATTCCGCTGGTCATTGCTGCAGTATTTACCTTTATGCACCTGATGGGAATTGAATTGCAACGAATATCGTTAGGTGCCCTCATTATTGCTTTAGGACTTCTAGTTGATGATGCGATTATCACTATTGAAACCATGGTTGTTAAAATGGAACAAGGCTGGGATCGATTTAATGCGGCTTGTTTTGCCTATACATCCACCGCTTATCCACGCTTAACCGGTGAACTGGTTACTTGCGCAGGCTTTATCCCCGTAGGTTTTTCCCAAGGCTCTGCCTCGGAATTTACTTCCACTATTTTCTCGGTTGTTGCCATATCTCTGATCACATCTTGGATTGTTGCCGGTACAGCGACACCCTTATTGGGCTACCTGTTTATTAAGGTTAAACCACCAGTTGCCGGCAACCATGAACACAATGTCCATGACACAAAGTTTTATCGCTGGTTTAAAGAGGTTCTCATTTGGTGCCTGACACATCGCAAAGCAGTGATCACCGCCACTGTGGCTGCTTTCTTTGCTGCGATTGCCTTATTAGGATTAGTCAAACAAGAGTTTTTCCCGGCATCCACCAGGCCGGAACTCATTGTTCAGTTACACCTGCAGGAAGGGGCTGCGATTAAAAATACCGAAGATATCGCCCGCCAGGTTGCCCAGAAGCTAGAGGGGAATTCCCGGGTTTCCTACTACACGTATCATGTGGGCGAAGGGGCGCCGCGTTTTGTCTTAAGCTTTGAACCGACTTTTAATAAATCCAATTTTGCAGAATTTATTATTGTTGCCAAAGACGCTAAAGCGCGTGACGAGCTGCGTACGCAGGTGAATCAGCTCTTAAACGAAGAGTTTCCCAGTGTCCAGGTACATTCTAAGGTTATCTTAAATGGGCCGTCTTCAGACTATCCGGTGATGTTGCGGGTAAAGGGCTATGACATTGATAAAGTCCGCGAAATTGCGGAAGAGGTACAGACCATCATGTCTGGCCACCCTAGTGTAAGAAATGCAAATCTTAATTGGCAAGAAAAAAGCAAAACCATGCATCTGGAAATTGATCAAGATAAAGCCCGGAAATTAGGCGTTACCTCGCAATCGCTGGCCACCTCTCTGCAAACTCAATTGTCTGGTGCGCCTATTGCCGAATTTAGGGAAAATGATAAAACAGTCAGTATGGTTCTACGCTTTGCCTCTCAAGACAGAAACGATCCCTCCCGTCTGAAAGACCTCAATATTCATATTGGCAATGGTAAGTATGTTCCGCTTGATCAAATTGCAAAAATTCGCTTTGAGGCGGAAGATGGTCTGATTTATCGTCGTGACTTGAAACCGATGATCATCGTCCAGGCAGAGATCGTGCCTGGCGCATTGGGGGATGATGTTGCCGAGCAAGTTTATAATAACCTTGCTGAAATGCGGGGCAATCTGCCGCTCGGCTACAGTATTGAATACGATGGATCGAAAGCCGATAGCATCAAAGCTGTCAAATTCATTACCGAACCTGTACCGGTAATGATCATAACGATTATGATCCTGCTCATGATTCAATTGCAGAACATTCCGAAAATGTTTCTCACCTTGCTGACTGCACCGCTTGGCATCATTGGTGTTGCCATCGGGCTTTTTCTCACCAATAGTCCGATGGGCTTTGTTGTTCAATTAGGAATTTTAGCTTTGTCAGGCATTATCATGCGCAATACCGTCATATTGATGGATCAAATTGATCAGTTGCTCGATGCCGGCGAATCGTTATGGGATGCGATTATAAATGCTACGATCATCCGCTGCCGCCCCATCTTACTCACGGCAGCCGCCGCAATTCTAGGAATGATTCCTTTAGTCTCCAGCACTTTCTGGGGACCCATGGCTGTAGCCATTGCGGCAGGCTTATCGGGGGCTACTGTTTTAACCCTGTTGGTATTACCTGTTATGTATGCTGCCTGGTATAAAGCACAGCCCGATACAGAGGCGCAGGCTTCTACTCAAGTTACCAGTCGTTCTGTTTGATACGCATAGACCTTGGCAATTTATATTGAATGGAGTTGTTTACTATGGATGGTTATAAAAAAATTCTGGTGCCTATTGATGGTTCCAAGAATTCATTTCATGCATTATCACATGCAGTGGCAATAGCACGCTCCTTTGATGCTGAAATCAGTATTCTTTATATCTCTGTATTGTCACAGCAATACCCTTTTTATGATCAGATACAAGGGTCCAAAATTCCAGCCAAGGCATTGACCGATCCTAAGAAATTTGCAGAACAAATTATTGCGGAGGCGTTAAAGCAGGTTCCGGAAGGCATCCGAGTTCAAACTCATAACGAAATTGGCGAACCGCGTATTGCGATTACCGAATTTGCCGAACAGAACGGTTATGACATCATTGTCATTGGCAGCCGCGGATTAGGAACTATTTCAGGACTGCTTCTTGGCAGTGTCAGCAGCTATGTAGTCAGAAATGCTAAATGTGCTGTTTTGGTTGCTAAATAAGTTTAAAACGACTTGATTTCGAGGGCTATTGCGAAATGTACCTATTTATAGCTTATATAAAAATATTGGTTGCATCTGCGTAGTAAGATTAGGGTTTTTCAAGTTTGCCTATCAACAATTCACGACTAATCCTGAATATAATAAAAGCTGATTTTGCTGGTTCGTGTGATTTATTTTTATGCAAAATCATGTTTTCGCAAAGAAACTACTTAGCATGCTAAGTAGTTTCTTTTGTGTCATTAATTTTTATAAAATCAAAATATCTATCTTAGTGTACGCTGATTCTTAGCTGATTAAATATACTTGGTAAAAGTAATGAAGAGGATTGTTCAGGTCTTGTGTATACCAATATCAAAACTAAATAGGACCAAAGACCCAAGGATTCCATTTAATCAAATTGAATTTTCTAAAAATGGAAAATAATATCATGTTTTGAATTATTTGTTATATTGGCGACAGTTTTTGACATTTTATTTACAATTGATTAGATATTATTTTCTTACGTTAAATAAGGAACTTCTATCCAGAAAAGAATGCTCGCTTATGAAATCCTACTAAGTAATGTTTAAAGGTTTTATTATTTTAAGGAGTGATCAAGTGCAACGCAGTCTAAGATTAAGCAAAATGAAAAAAATTATTCACTGTAGCCTGGCCGCTATTCTTGTTATGCAAATTGGCGTACAAACCGTCTGGGCAGCCCCAACCCCTGCCGAGCGCGAAGAACAGAACCAGCGTGCTCGGCAGGAAGCAATCGACAAAAAAGAACGTCAGCAGCGCAGTGACGTTTTTCTGCAACCACCAGCCACAGGTACTCAAGATATTGACTTACCAGAAGAAAGCCTCAGCTTTCCCATTCATACCATCGAACTGACCGGTGAACACAAAGCCAACTTTGCTTGGCTCGATAAAATTCTCACCCCTTATCAAGGAAAAAACATCGGCATACAAGGCATCAACCTCATCGTCAAACATGCGACTAACGCCCTCATTGAAAAGGGTTATGTGACTACCCGGATCGTCATCCCGGAACAGGACCTCTCATCAGGAACCCTAAAGCTCGTCCTCATTCCAGGCATCATCCATGATATCCGCTTTCAAGACACTTCCTATAAAGGCAGCTGGGAAACTGCTTTTCCGACAAGACCCGGAAATATCCTCAATCTGCGTCATCTAGAGCAAGGACTCGAACAGCTCAAACGCGTCCCTTCCCAGGATGCCGACATGCAGCTCGTTCCTGCCGAAGCTCCTGGTCAGACCGATATTGTCATTACCATCAAGCAAACCAAACCCTGGAAAGTCGTCCTATCTGCTGATGACTCCGGCAGTGAAGCCACTGGCAAACTGCAGCTATCACAAACCTTTTCTTACGACAACCTCTTTAAAGCCAACGACCTATTTAACTTTTCCGTCAACCATGATGCCGAAAACGACAGTGATCAATACGGTACCAAAGGCAACAGTGTTTATTATTCCAGGCCAGACGGAAACTGGACTTATACCTTCAGTCATAGCAACTATGATTACCATCAAACAGTTCTCTTAGGCGTTCAACCCATTACCTATTCAGGAACCAACAGCGACTTACGCCTAACCGTTGAAAAACTCTTGACCCGTGACCAAACGAGCAAAACCCATCTCGAAATTGGACTAGCCATGCGTCAAAGCAAAAACTTCATTGAAGATACTGAAATTGAAGTGCAGCGCAAAGACACTACCGCTTTAACCATTGCCTTAGCCAAACGGCAATACCTGGGACAAGCCACAGTCGATGCCCGTTTAGCGCACAAACAAGGAGTATCCTGGTTTGGAGCCCAGCAAGACCTTGATAACGGACCGACAACCCGTTACCACATCTGGACAATTGATTTATCTCTCAATAAACCGATCAAGCTAGGTAACCACTCAGCTCAATACCGGACAAGTCTAAGCGGCCAGTTTACCGATGACCAACTCTATACCGCGGACGGTTTCAGTATCGGTAACCGCTATACCGTTCGCGGTTTTGACGGAGAACAGACTTTAGCCGCTGAACGCGGCTGGTACCTGCAAAACGAAATCAGTGTACCCCTCAAACAAAACGGACCTCAGCTTTACTGGGGACTAGACTATGGACAAATCAGCGGCCCATCCGCTGCAGGACTTAGCGGTAAAGACCTAGCCGGTACTGTCCTGGGACTGAGAGGCCTCATCGGTAAAAGCAGTCAATATGACGTCTTCATTGGCTGGTCACTCAAAAAGCCAGAAGGCTTTACCACAGCCAACCCCACTTACGGCTTTCAATGGGTCTATCAAATCTAGGCACTGAAAGATCAAGCCGACCATAGCATCATCACAGAACAACTGTGTAACATTCACCATCAAGGAGGAAGGTATGAATTATCACAGCACCACCGTAATCCCGTCATTAACCCCCAAATGGAAAAAACTCATCAGTTGGCTGACCGTAGCTGTTTATCTGACTCAGCCTAGTTTGGCAGCCGCTCAAGTCATTGCCGATGGAAGTGCGCCCGCCAATCAACGGCCAGCTATTGAGAACGCACAAAATGGAGTTCAAGTTGTCCAAATTACAGCACCATCAGCAGCTGGTGTTTCACGAAACCAATACCTGCAATTTAATGTCGACACCCAAGGCCTTATTTTAAATAACGCTTCATCCTTCAGTCAAACCCAGTTAGCCGGTTATATCGCCGGCAATACCAATCTCGCTGGAGGCAGTGCTCGAATTATCCTCAACGAAGTCACCGGTCCAGGGCGCAGTTATCTCAACGGTTATACCGAAATTGCCGGACAAAGAGCTGACCTCATTATCGCCAATCCCAATGGCATTACCGGCAATGGTTTTGGCTTTATCAATGCTGGACGAGCGACCTTAACCACAGGGATCCCAGTCTTTGGTGGCAGTGGCAGCTTAGAAGCTTTTCGGGTTACTCAAGGCCAGATTGCCATCGAAGGAGTCGGACTCAATGCAAGTGCCACTGACCGGGTTGATCTCATCAGCCGGGCAGTGGCTGTCAATGCCGGCATTTGGGCTAAAGAGCTCAATGTGGTTACCGGGGCTAATCAGGCCGATTATAACACTCTAGCAACGAATAGCATCACTGGTACTGACCTACAGCCGGCAGTCGCATTAGATGTTGGAGCATTAGGCGGGATGTATGCCAATAAGATTAAACTGGTTGGTACTGAAAGAGGACTTGGCGTAAACAGCCAAGGGACATTGGCTGCCAGTAACGGTGATCTGATCTTAAGTCAAGAGGGAAAGATCAGTCTGGCAGGCAATACATCGGCAGCTGGAAATATTCATATAACAGCAGGTGACGATTTTACCAATCAAGATACACTTTATGCTCAGGGTAATACTAGTATTGTTACTCAGGGAGCGATTACAAATAGTGGTATCCTGGCAGCGGCAGAACATACTGCGCTAAATGGACAGGCAATCACCTCGACAGGGACTTTAGGGGCAGGTGTTCAAGCTAATGGTGTTCTAGGAAGCGGTGGCGACTTGACGTTGACCGCAAATGGAACAGTTACTGCCCAGGGTAAAAACCTGACTGCAGGAACGTTAACTATCAAGGGATCAGAGATTAACTTGGTAGCTGGCCAGACCTATGCTGGTGCTGATATTAACCTTCAGACAACAGCCGGAAATGTTGATAATACGGGAGCACTCCTCCAGGCCGAAGGCAAAGTGGCTATTTTAGCAAATGGAACACTGAAAAATGACAAAGATAGCAATAATATCGCCGGGGAGATTACTGGCAGCCAGATAACAATTACAGCAAATGATATCAGCAATAAAGACGGAATTATTCAGCAAACTGGTACAAATGACACCACATTGACTACAAGCGGTATATTCAATAATACCGGTGGAACGATTGCCAGTAAAGGCGCTACAACCTTGGATGTTGCAAAGCTTATCAACCGCCAAGGAACTATTCAGGCTTTTGGCTCTACAGATGCCGACTTAAGAATTACCGCCAGCGGTGATATTGATAATAGTGAACTTAATGGGGAAGCCGGAGTTCTTGGCGCCAGCGGTAATACCTTTATTACTGCAAACAGCTTGAACAATAATCAAGGGAATATTACGGCTGGGAAAGAATTAGTTGTCAGCAGCAATCAAGGCATTAATAATACCCAGGGGCTTATGGCTGCTAACCAGCGAGTGAATATCACTGGTAACCAAATTGACAATCAAAACGGCACTATTGGATCTATTTACGGGCAAGCTGGCATTACTGCGGCTGGCTTACTAAATAATACATCAGGCCGTATTGAAGCAGCACAATCTGTTGATATTTCCTCTAAGGGAATGAACAATAGTGACGGAGTGATTATTGGAAGCAGGATTTCCGCAGATAGTAACGCGGAAATGATGGATAACACCCGGGGGCAGTTGATCGCAAGTGGTGGTTCAGTTCATATTAACAGCGGTTCTCTTAATAATGATGCCGGATTGATTCAGGCATCCGAGGATCTTTCTGTTAATACTCACGGACAAACTCTTTATAATACCAATTCTGGGAGTCAGGGTGGTATCGTAGCTCAGGGTGAGATCAATCTTGAAACAGGAAATTTAGTTAACCGTGCAGGTTATCTTTATAGTGGTGATACGCTTTCTGCAGTAAGTTCCACTATTGATAATAACCAGGGTGGTTTAATGACTAGCAGTGCTGGAATCGATATTACTGCTGCTACACTAAACAACCAGGGCGCACAAATTCAAGCTTTAGGAGATATCGGTCTTAACCTTACGAATACCCTTAATAATCAGGATAGTCTCATTCGTTCTAGCCAGAATCTAACTATCGGTGCTAATGCAATCAAAAATAATAGCACCCAGAGCAATAATCAAGGTCTTGAGGGCCAATCAGTCAGTCTGACTGCCTCACTGATTGATAACCGCCAAGGTGCTGTACGTGCCGACAATGTTTTGACTTTAACTAGCAATGGACAAGTTCAAAACAATCAAGGTCTGATTTCTTCAGGAAAGAATCTTATTATGGAAGACAATCAGGCCAGCAAGACCCTGTTAGTGACGAATACCTCAGGCACAATGATTGCTGGACAGAAGCTCGGCATTACTAGCGCTGCTCTATCCGGTGACGGTAAAGTGCTAAGCCAGGGTGATCTGGATGTAAGACTTGTACAAGACTATACAAATTCCGGTGAGCTTCAGGCTAGTGGTAACCTAAATCTGGAAATTGGAGGCAAAGTCACCAATCAAGCTGCTATATTGGCTGGAAACAGTCTTAACATCAATGCTGGCAGCATTGATAATGCTGCTTCAGCAGAAATCAGTGCTCAGAATACAGTTCTTACTACTGGGGTTCTGACCAACCGAGGCTTGATTGATGGTGGCGAAACTTTAGTCGATGCAGCTACTGTAAACAACCGTGGTACAGGGCGTATTTATGGAAATCATATTGCCATCCAGTCAAACACACTCAATAATGATGTTGAAGGTGGTACGGCTGCAGTGATTGCAGCAAGGGATCGACTGGATATTGGTGCAAAAAATATCACCAATCGCGAGCATTCTTTGATTTTTAGTGCAGGTGATATGTTTATAGGCGGTAGTCTTGATAGTGGCAAAAAAGCCATTGGTCAAAATATTTCCTTAAATAATAATAGTGCCACGATCGAAGCTCTGGGTAACTTAAATCTCACCTCCAAGCAAATTTATAATACAAATGAACACTTTAGCACAACTGTGCAAACTATAAAAACAGAGTCCATTGTTGAGTACCAGGGGAGCGGATCACCGTATCGTTACGTACCTGGTACACCAAATGTTTATATTTATAATGATGAGTCGGATCATCTTCATACTCCTGAGGGAAATTATGAAAATTGGCTTGCATACAACTATACGAGAACGACCACGGAAACTAAAGTTCAAACTTCTGATCCTGCTCAAATCCTTTCTGGTGGAGCCATGCAAATCAATGCAGAAACAGTAACCAATGACAAGAGTCAGATTATTGCTGGAGGTACTTTGGGTGGCATTATCGGGACTCTCAATAATACGGAGGTTCCAGGAGTACATATCGTAACAGATACAGGCAGTGTTACATCATACTGGCGAGATCACCACCATGGACGAGACAGCACCGGCAGCAGCACATCAGGCTATAACCCAGCTGCTTCTAAGCAAGACATTACATTGACACCTACCGTCTATGAGGAAAAAACAACTCCTAATGGTACCGGTACGCAGGTCGCTGGTCTTACAGAGAAGCAAGTTAGCCAAACTGTTACCGATACGAGTGTCGCCAACATAACAAGTCATGATAGCGCGGTGGTTAACCAAATTGCTAGAGTGACTACCTTGACAGGGGGCACTGTAAGTAGCGGCACAGTCAACACCAGTATTCCTAATAGCAGTCTGTTTAAATTGACGCCAAATTCAAATGTTAACTATTTGATCGAAACTGATCCTCGGTTTGCCGATTACCGTACCTGGATATCGTCAGACTATATGATTCAAGCGCTTAATATTGATCCAAATGGCGTTCAAAAACGTCTAGGTGATGGCTTTTATGAACAAAAGCTTGTTCGTGATCAGATTACCCAGCTTACTGGTCAACGTTATCTGGACGGGTATACCAGTGATGAAGATCAATATGTGAAACTGATGAGCAATGCTGCTGTTTTTGCCCAAGAGCACCAACTAAGTCTTGGTGTAGCATTATCTACAGAGCAAATGGCACAGCTCACAAGTGACATAGTTTGGCTTGTTGATAAAGAGATTCTTCTTCCGAACGGTCAAGTAACTCATGCTCTGGTACCTCAGGTCTATGTTCGTGGAGTAAAAGATGGTGATCTTACAACCTCAGGTGCGCTCATTGCCGGAAATGATATCAAGTTAGAATTAAGTGGGGATCTTAATAATAATGGTACTATTGCTGGGCGCAATGGTGTTGATATAACAGCGGAAAATATTCGAAATCTTGGTGGACGAATTGGTGGCACTGACGTTGCCCTTCAAGCCCGTACAGACCTTGATAATATTGGAGGTCAAATACAGGCAAGCAATAGTTTAGTCGTTACTGCAGGACGAGATATCAATGTAGTATCCACAACAGATACCCAGTCTAACGCTCAGGGCAGTCGTACCGTTATAGATCGGACTGCCGGACTCTATGTAAATGGTGACAAAGGAGTCATGGTTGTTAGCGCCGGTCGGGATATCAATCTTGTGGCTGCCCAGATCGGCAATAGCGGTCAAGATGGCAGTACAAGCATAATTGCCGGGAATAATCTCAATATGGGCACTGTTACAATCGGTGATAGTAACCACCTTGTCTGGGATAGCAATAATTATCGCAATGACAGCAGTAGTATGGATGTTGGTACTACGATTCAGAGTCAGGGCAATATCCGTTTACAAGCAGGTAATGATCTGAATGCCAAAGCGGCTAGTGTTGAAAGCATACAAGGAGAGCTTGTAGCTACAGCAGGACGCGATGTTAATCTGACAGAAGGACAAGCAAACCTCACTGTGGATGAGGCACATAAGCATAAAGGACATAGTGGCGGTCTCTCAAGCATTACAATCACAACTCGTGATACAGTTAATGAAACAAGTGCAGTGGGCACAATTTTCTCAGGTGATACGACAAGCATACTTGCAGGTCAAAATATAACTGTAAAAGGCAGCAACGTTGTTGCAACAAACGATGTCAATTTAGCTGCTCAGGGAAATGTTACAATTACTGCAGCAACGGAAACCAATCAAGAAGATCATTTCCGGCAAGAGAAAAAATCTGGACTATTTAGCGGCGGTGGCTTAGGGTTTACTATTGGGACGCAAAAACAAACAAGTACCGATTCTCTTGAAAGTGTGAGTCAAAAAGGTAGTGTTATTGGTTCCACGGATGGCAGCGTCAACATCGAAGCAGGAAAAGATGTACTGGTTAAGGCATCCGACATTGTTAGTAAAAAAGACACTGACATAACAGGACAGAATGTTACCATTGAAGCAGCGGCGAACACTGTATCAGAACGTCAGACTTATGAATTTAAGCAAACTGGACTTAGTGTTTCTATTGGCAGCCAAGGCATTGATAATATCCAAGGTGTGGCTCAACCACTTAAACGGGCGGATGAAGTAGAAGACGGTCGTCTCAAGGCCCTCTATGACTATAAAGCGGTAAAAGCGGTTGACAATCTCAGTAAGGGGAAAAATGCTGATGGTAGCAAGCCGAATAAGAATAATGGACTAACTGTTTCAATCAGTTTGGGCACAACCAAAGAACAGCGTGAAACCAACTATCAGGTAACAAATGCAACGCCTAGTCAGGTAACGGCTGGTGGTGATTTAACTATAAAGGCAGTCGGCAGTGGAGCTAAAGATGAACAAGGTAAAGCCAGTGATGGTAATCTCAATATTATAGGCTCCAAAATTGACGGCCAGAATATTTACCTTGGCGCATCAAAAGACGTCAATTTGATTGCCGAACAGAATACGACAAGTACTGATACGACTACAAGTGGTAAATCAGCAGGTATTGGTGTTAAGGTAAGCGAAGGAAGTGCACCGGGATTCTTCGTGAATGGCAGTATGAGCAGTAGTAATGAAGACGGAACTACATTAACCCATACGAATACTTATATTACTGCTGTAGATACGGTTAGGATTGAATCCGGGGATGATACCAATCTTAAAGGAGCGCAGGTAAAAGGTAAAACCATTGATATCGATGCGGGCGGTGATCTCAATCTCGAAAGTCTGCAAGATGTTGACAATTACAAAGAAAGCAGTAAATCTTCAGGTGTAACCATTGGTTTTGGAGCGGGAGGTCTCAGTGGAACTGCCTCTGCCAGCAAAGGGAAAATCAATTCTGAATATCAAAGCGTAACTGAACAAACTGGTATCTACGCAGGTGAAGGCGGCTTTGATATTAAAGTTGGTGGTAATACTGACCTGCAGGGGGCGGTTATAGCTAGTGAAGCTACACCGGATAAGAATAAGCTCAGTACTGGTACGCTAACATACTCTGATATCGAAAATAAGGCAGCATATGAAGCAAGTAGCATTGGAGTAAACCTGGATACAAGAAAGACGGCACAGAAAAAAGATGCCGGACTGACACCCAATATTGGTGTAAAAGTATCCGGGGATGCCGACAGTACGACGCAATCGGCCATATCACCGGGAACGATCGAAGTACGCTCCAATCCTGACCAAGACCTATCCAACCTCAGTCGTGACCCAAGCGGCGCGTTGAATGCGTTAGGTAAGATTTTCGATAAAAAGACGGTTCAGGAAAAACAGGAACTGGCGCAAGTCTTTGGGGAAGAAGCATTTAAAGCTATTGGGGATTTGGCAAAAACGCAGAAGGAGAATGCTTCTAAAAGATACCTGAATGCTACTACTGACGAAGAAAGAGCTGTTGCGCTAGCAGATTTTAAGAGTTGGAGTGAAGGTGGAACCAATAAAATACTTCTTGATACTGTGGTTGGTGGACTCGCCTCCAGTCTTGGTGGTAATGGTTTTGCGTCAGGTGCAGCAGGTGCAGGAACAACGCAGCTTCTAATGAATGAGTTGAAAAATATAACTGATCCTGCAGTATTACAATGGACAAGTGCCATTGTAGGTGCAGCAGCAGCAACGGTTGTTGGAGATAGTGCACAGACTGGAGCTTTTACGGCAGTCAGTGAAACTAAAAACAATTATTTAACACATACTCAGTTCGAATTAATAAAAGACCCGAAAGAACTAGAACGTGTTGCTAAACGTCAGGATGTTCTTTTTGGAGCTTCCGTTCCTGGAGAAGGAAGTGCAGTAGATACTCCAGCATTTACTGACGTGGCGCGGACGAACGATTCGTCATATTCTTCAGATGTACAGTACGCTCTTAAAGAACGAGAAGCTATGCTAGAAGTAATTAACTCAGCGTATGTTGCAGGGCTCATTGATATTAGCGACAGAAACATAGTTGCTGATCGTTTGAATGAAGAAGCTACTAAAATAAGAGAAAATGCAAACAACAATGGTGTACTCAACTGGATATTAAACAATGCATCAATACTTGTAAAAGATGTTGCAGCAGGAACGATTATAGATAATGCATTAAACCCAAATGTTTTGGCACCGGGAGATTTGAGTAGCGTAATATTAAGAAGTCTGGATAACCCTGAAGATTCATCTGCGATTGCCAGAATGATTCTTCTCCGTGAAAAAGAGAATACTATAAACATTGGTAGTCAGCCGGCTTCATCTGGAGATGGGCTAGCAGCTATGACTGCAATTGTAGTAGGGTTTGTAGCTTCAAAGGGAAAAAATGGGCTGGGTAATGCTAAAGTACTAGACGCAATGAAGAATGAAGCATATAAAAAATATAAAATTGATTGCTCGGAAATTGCTGAAGACTTATATAATGCATCGGGTAAGAATGGTAAAATTTATAATATAACAGGAAAAGAAGGATCATTAAACGGATACGAGTATGGTAAAGTTGAAAACTATATATATCATCAAGTTTATAGTGATGGTAAATATATTTATGATCCAAGATTTAGCGATGTTCCTGTTTTGAAAGATGATTATTTTAAAGCTTTGAAGGAAATAAATCCTGATGGTTTTAACGTTACTGAATTACGTTAGAATAATTTTGAATAATAAGGGGAGGGAAAAAGTAATGGATAACAACCAGGATTATTCAAAATTGATAGCACAGATCCTTAGAAAAAAGTTTCCTTTTGAGCAAGCTAAACTTAATATGTATCTTAATGATGATATATATAATAGAATTCCTAGTTTGATATTTAGGCTTCAAGAAACAAGTAAATATAGTGAAATAAAAGCATGTATAGAAAGTTTTCATGGAATTTTAGAGTGGACATTGTATAGATATGAGTTTTCTCGAAAAGATAATTACGTTATTGCTCCACTGATACTCTACGAAATAGAAAGAAACTATATTAATAAGGCGCAAAATACAAATGAAAAGGAAGTAATTCCGGAAGATGACTACAAATCTATATGCAAGAATGCTATTAAAGATATTCCGAAATTAGCAGAACATATTCAGAAATACTTTAATATTAAAGATTAATGTGGATATGAGAAGTATAAGATGAGCCAAGGGACGGTTTTACAGTGGAGACTGATTAATGGAAACTGTCAACAATAACAAAAAGGGTTCGCAAAACATTAAAGGTCAGTGGACGTAAAAATCCGCTGACCTCCCTTTTCATCTCAGGTATCGTCTCATGAACAGACAACAACTGGGCATATTGATAATCCTTAAAAAATCAAATCTGGTGAATCAGAATGACTTAGACTCATTACTGCCACAAAACGGACAACTACCCCTATAACCATTACCAGAGCAGTTACCACAATAATATCATCACAGCCTGATTTATAACTTAAGGGGTATTTATATAGAGATTAATAGAGATTGCTGCCCATGTTGTAGACACCCTACACCACGTGACTTTCCCAAAATGCCAACATAGGACAATAACTTCCCAGATCTTCGTCAGTGGGCAAGTTATTGTACAGACCGTAAGCTCTGATAGAAAAATACTAAAATCCGATATGACGAATGATGGAGGTGAATTTAGTGGGGGAGAAATGGACTAAATGGATATCCTTAGAAGGCATACCTGCAAAGTTATATCTTGACAAGTTAGTTTCGACTAAAATGGCACATTGCTTATATTAAAAGATGAAGATGAGAATGTGACAATCCAAGTTCATTTTGATAGTTCAATATTATCACTTAGAAGTACTGATGAGGGTAGGCGATTAAAAACAATAAACCTTTTAGATAACAAATATGGAAGAGATTTCTATACTAAGTGGTCGCTTTTTTTAAGGTTATTAATTCATCTTATGTTGAATGGTTCAATCAGGAGAGTTATGACATGTATGCCATTTATAATATTTGGCATTATGTATTTTTGACATTAGATAATATTGTAGAAATATTGTAGACATAATGAACCCAATATATTAGTAATCTAGAAGTTAATGGCTATAGCCTTAATTAAATGATAATAGTTAAAAATCAAGGTCAGCGGGGACAGAAGATAAAGCTCGGGTAAAGGTAATGAGTGGTCATATCGGCTGGGCTGATTTGATTCTTGTAATGGAAAAGAAGCATGTGAGACGGCTGCGAGAACGTTTCGGAGATATGCTTCATGACAAGAGAATTGTATGTCTCAATATTCCTGATGACTATCAATTTATGGATGCTGAACTAATTGAGATTTTGATATCTTCTGTATCAGAACATATTGAATTGCCTATAGACATTAGTTGAAAAAATCAAGTCAGAGATTCAACAACAACATAATTTAAAATAGCTAATTCTAGGAGGGTAACATAACAAAGATATGGAGAAAGGGTGTCCGTTACAGCCACTCATTAAATCGATGTCTCATGCGGCATTTAAAGTTGAAAATCTCAATCAGGCAATAGTAGGGAATACCATTCAATGATGTGAATTATAGATTCTACTGACGATCGATTGTTTCAATCCCTTCGACATCCCAACCCATTGTTCCGATAAAACAACTGGACAGCGTACCAAGTACGAATAGTACCACCAAAACTATTTTTAGCATCAACGTAACAAGCGACTCTCCAACGATTTATATTTCCATCGACTTTTTCAACTGCAGCCTCTGTGATGTTTCCAAATTTAGCTGAAGCGGGATCTTTTAGATTACGGCGGATTACCTCTTTTGCCATCACAAATGCCGAAATATTGTTGGGACCTGAGGATTCTGCCTTTTAAGTAGTTGTAGGAGTAGCCTTTGGACTGGATTTTTCTTTAAATTGATAGACGAACCCCTGAGTAAGAACCGCTACGGCAAGTACAATGAGCACGATTCTTCATACAACTGTAGGTGGAATTGCGTCCAGTCTTGGAGGAGGTAATATTTCTTCAGGAGCTTTAGGTACTGGTTTTAGTGATGTGCTGCTGAGTAATGTTCATGATAATTCGGTCAAAGAATGGCTTATTATTATAATTGGCTCAATGGCTGGAAAAGATGGAGCATTTACAGCTTTAAACAGAACAAAATATAACGATGAGTTACATCCCAATTATGCGTCTGATAGAGTGAAACTAGTACAAACAATAGAAGAAAATGGAAGAGAAGAAACCGTTGAGTGGTACTGGAGAGTAGCTCGAGTGTTGAACCCTGAAGCTCTCAATTGTTCGTTAGCATCCTTTAATGCATATTCCTGCATGTTTGCTGGGTATTATGCGCATGCATTTCCTGTGCAGACCGATTATATCAGTAATTTATTGTTTGCAATGCTGTGGATTACAGGGGCAAATTTTTTAGGACTTGTTTTTGGCTGGCTGAGTATTTTCCTATCTGGACTTGGAAAAAGAGTCAGTGATGTGACAGAAACATCCAAGAATTATTAGTACGATGATTCAGCGTGTAAGTTCAAGATATCGCGGATAATGAAGCAATAATGATGCCTAGATACGTCAGTTAGCGCGAATCATGAGACTATCAGATATTACCTGTGCTTCACATATGGCCGCAAGAACGCCCTCGAACCAGCATGCTCATGGTTAGAGGGCGTTCTCTTTAATCGGTAAAAAGTATATTGGTTTGCTAAAATCACAAATATTATTTGGTCAAAAGTTTTGCTAAAGCTGCATATGCATCAACGATGTTTTGTAAACTAACCAGAATTTTATGACACGCCGCCTGTTGAGTATTCATTGTGTCACCTTCTTTGTAGTATCGTTTGTCTCAAGCATAGTACTTTATGACACATGATAGGTTATGGATTGGTAAATAAATGGTTAATTTTATTGAGAAAATGGTATTGGAACTGCTCCTTTGTAGTTATCGGTTTTTCGTTTGACGCTATTTTTTGAGATAGAGTAATTCTCTTTTTAACAACACATATACGATCTGATGCTAATGCGTTGCGTATGTCTGAGTTTAAACAGCCTTAGTTCGAAATTTTTCGAACTAAGGCTGTTTAATTTCGTCTGTAATCTTTCGCAATTGTAAAAGTAGATAAGTAGGTATATCGGGTCAGTATACCAAGAACTTATTGCAAGCTTTCTGCATTACAGCTAACTGGAAAAGGATAGTCATGATTTTTATAAAATTCAAAAAAATAAAGCTAAAGAAAAGCAGGAGTATAGTGAAAAGAAGCGAAATAGAGTAGTAAAAATACTACTCATTTAATATTGTAGTAGTAATAAAACTTTAAAGGAAGTGTTCTAACATGTCTAGACAAATGAAAGCTGTACTTCTCGGAGACGCCATGATTGTAGGTAGTGAGTTTGAAGCGGCAACGAAAAAGTATTTGAGTGAATACGTCGGAGTTATTAAAGTGGGAGACTGGGAGCCTAATTGGCAGAAATTGCAGGCACGACGCCTTGAAGTTGAAAAGCAGGGGCCTGAGATTGAGGAAGTTGACTCGCTAATTACAGCAGAAGGCAGCGATGCTGAATTGCTTGCAGGATTATTTGTGCCAGTTTCTTCAAAGGTATTTGACGCGATGCCCAAACTGCGTATTGCCGGCGTTTCTCGTGCTGGGCTGGAAAATGTCAATGTTCAGGAAGCGACCAAGCGGGGAATCTTAGTATTCAATATTGAAGGCCGCAACGCGGAAGCGGTGTCTGATTTTGCAGTTGGCCTTATGCTTTCCGAGTGCCGAAATATTGCCCGCGCTCATTATTCAATTAAAAACGGCCAGTGGCGGAAAGAATTCTCTAATTCGGATTGGGTGCCTGAACTTAAAGGAAAGAACGTGGGCATTGTCGGGTTTGGCTATATTGGCAGATTAGTGGCACAGAAACTGGCCGGTTTCGGTGTTAATCGTCTGGTCTATGACCCATTTGCTAACCCGGAGGATGTCCGTGAGGCAGGCTGCACGCTAGTTGACAAGGAGACACTCTTTAAAGACAGCGATTTCGTCACCCTGCATGCGCGCATGAGTGAAAGTACGAAAAATATGGTGGGCGAAAAGGAATTGGGCTCTATGAAGCCGACTGCCTATCTAATCAATACCGGCCGGGCAGGATTGGTCGATGAGAAGGCGCTGCTCACAACTTTAAAGGAGAAGCGAATTGCTGGTGCGGGACTCGATGTTTTCTTGGATGAACCACTTAAAGCAGACAGTCCGTTCCTGACACTCGATAATGTAACTTTGACCACTCACATTGCTGGTACAACGAAGGAAGCTCTTACACGCTCGCCTGAGATCCTTATGGAAGATATCGGTAAGCTTCTCAAAGGTGAGAAACCAAGATTCATCATTAACAAGGAAGTGCTGGATAATCCGGAATTCAAAGCTTGGCTGGCAGGTGTTCAATCATGATGACTAACCTAGCAACACTGTTGTCAGATGCTCAGAAAGGCAAGTATGCTGTAGGTTCGTTCAATGTATATAACTACGAAACCATTCGTGGAGTGATCGATGCAGGCAAAGACCTTCGCTATCCGACCATTGTAGCTTTTGGTGCAAACTATTTGTCCAACATGGAACTTGATGAAGTTGCTGTGTTAGTGGATACCATGGCAGCTAAGGCTGATATCCCTGTAGTTCTCCATCTTGACCATTGTAAATCGTTTGAGACAATTATCAAGGCTATCAAGGCTGGATTTACTTCGGTCATGTACGATGGATCAAGCTTACCATTTGCGGAGAATATGCTCAAAACATCCGAAATCGTTGCGATCGCTCATGCCGCTAATGTCAGTGTTGAAGCGGAATTAGGAGCTTTAGCAGGCGGTGAATTTTCTAATGAAGAAGCCGCAGAAGAAATCTACACCAATCCGGATCAGGCTGCCCAATTTGTAGAGACTACCAAGGTTGATGCCTTGGCGGTTTCAATAGGCACGGTTCACGGCATGTATAAAGGGACTCCGCGGATCGACATCGGAGTACTAAAGCGAATTGCAGCACTCGTAGATATACCACTTGTTTTGCATGGCGGTTCAGGAACACCCGAAGCTATCGTTAAGGAATGTATCCGTCATGGTATTGCTAAGATTAACGTTAATACTGAAATATCAATGTATACAATTGAGAAAGTCAAGGGTCTTTTGGACTCAGGAGCTTCATGCCACCTATCACAATTGGCGCTTAAAGAAGTCGGCTATATCAAGGAAGTTGTAAATAAATACGCGACAATGTTTCGTTCAGCCTAAAACTAAAATACCTATATCACTGATTACCGAACCCTTCGGGGTTTGGTAATGGTAGAATTTTCGCAATAGTCTTTAAATTAGGTGTTGAGGAGGCGAACAGAATGGAACATATTTTGGTCATCGATGTTGGCACGTCAAGTCTGAAGACCATGCTTTACACCAGCGCAGGCAGGCTGTTAAATCGAGCCTCAAAAGAGTATCATTCGGAATTTTACGCTAATCACTATGTGGAACAGAATCCGACCACTTGGAAAGAAGCACTGCTAGCTACGCTGAAACAATCGAGCGAATTTATCAAGACGCAAAATATTCACTTAGATGCGATAGCGGTGACTTCCCAGCGGGCATCGGTTATCCCTGTCACTCGCGACGGGCAGCCTTTGCATCATGCGATCATGTGGCAAGATAAGCGGAGCACAGTTCAATGTGATAAAATGCTTGCCCAATTCAGTCTATCTGAGATATACCAACACACTGGGTTAAGGGCGAATCCATATTTTTCTGTTCCCAAGATGATGTGGCTCAAGGATGAATGTCCAGAGATATACGATAAGGCTCATAAATTGATTGGTGTCCAAGATTATGTAGTATACCTGCTGACGGGTTCATTCATCACTGATTGGACTCAGGCCTGTCGGACCATGCTCATGAATATCAGTACGTTTGACTGGGATCAAGATATGCTGCGGATTACCGGTATTTCAGATTCAAAACTGGCCGAACTTTGTGCACCTGGCTCACGGGCAGGATTCCTTGGCAGCAATATTGCCGGTTATACTGGGTTGCCCCAAGGAATACCAGTCATCCTTGGCGGCGGGGATCAGCAGTGTGCAGCGCTGGCACTGAATATACTCAGACCGGGAGACGCTGAGGCTAATACCGGAACAGGGTCGTTTGTTATTGCTCATTCCGAAACGCCGCAGTTTGATGACCAGTGCCGGACTCTTTGCAGTGCATCTGCCCTGCCCGGTAAATGGATTGCAGAAGCAGGAATCTTTAATACCGGTTCGGTTCATCGCTGGTTCAAGGAACAATATTATCCCGAGGGAGATGATAGCTATGCACGTATGAATGAAGAAGCGGCCAAGTCGCCAGTCGGAGCAAACGGTGTAGTCATGCTTTCTCATTTTGAGGGAAGTGCCGCTCCGTATTGGAATCCTCTGGCGAAAGGAATGTTTTTTAACTTGTCGCTGGGGAGCTGCCGCGGTGATCTGGTGAGGGCTATTCTTGAAGGAATAGCGTCAGAAATTGCTCATAATATTTCGTTGATCGAGAATCTGGTAAAGGATATATCCGCGGTAAGTGTTGCCGGTGGATTAGTATCTCTAGAACTGTTTAATCAAATTCAGGCAGACGCATTTAATAAACCAGTTATTCGTTATGATAATAGTGAGGCGTCTTCTCTAGGGGCTTTAATGAGTGCATCTGTGACCCTAGGTATTTACCGGGATTACACTCAAGCTTTCCACGGCATATGTTACACACAGCCAACAATATTCAAACCGAATGAAATCAATGTAGAGAAGTATCGTAAGCTTTTTCACCGGAAAAATGAGTTGTATCAGGCGCTTCATCAGTACGGTATTTATGAGGTTTTCAGTAAACCATTGTAATTAGAATAACTGAAAGGAGGACGACGGACAAGGTATTTCCAAAAGCGATTATTAACAAAAGGGAGAGAGGATAATGGGTACACCTGCGGGACTTATGCTGGTACTTTTTGCGTCAATCGCATTGATTGTATTTCTCATTATGAAAGTGCGCTTGCACGCGTTCATAACCTTAATTGTAGCTTGCATGTTCGTAGGTTTTGCGACTGGCATGCCATTGGCAAAAATCGGATCATCGATCGAGGCTGGTATGGGTGGGACACTAGGATTTTTAGCCACGATTCTGGGGCTTGGCACGATACTCGGCAAGATGCTTGAAGTATCTCGTGGCGCAGAGCGTTTGGCTCGTACGATGATTGACGCTCTTGGTAAGCAAAGAGCCGGATGGGCAATGATGTTAGTCGGCTTTGTTGCTGGTATCCCTGTATTTTTCCAAGTCGGGTTCGTATTGCTGATTCCTTTAGTATTTAGTGTTGCAATGGAAACTGGCCTTTCCATGATTGCAATCGGTATTCCGACAGCAGTTTCTTTGATCACTGTGCATTGCATTATGCCGCCGCATCCAGCAGCCATGGCTATTGCTGGTGCGTTAAAGGCCGATGTTGGACGCGTGATTATGTATGGTGCGATTGCCGGTCTTCCCGCTGCAATTATTGCAGGACCGGTCTGGGCCAAACTTATTGGGAATAAGTTTGAGTTTAAGTTACCCGACCATCTTCACAAGGTGGAAAAAGTCTCCGAAGACAAAATGCCAGCGTTTGGTATTACTCTTTTTACAGTGATGCTGCCACTCCTGATTATGGTTGCGAAAACAATTATTGAGCTTAACGTTCCTCAGTCAGCTTCCTATATGTCTGCAGTTAACTTTATCGGCAATCCGATTACGGCCTTACTTATTTCTACTTTTGTTGCTTATTACACGCTGGGATTGGCTCGCGGTTTCAGTATGAAACAGATCTTATCATTCACTGATCAGTGTTTTGGTCCTGTTGCAGGGATCTTATTGGTTATTGGCGGCGGCGGTGCCTTTAATAAGGTGCTTATCGATAGCGGATTGGGAACTGAACTGGCAAAAGTACTAACAGGCCTATCGATGAATCCACTTATTTTGGCTTGGCTGGTTGCAGTTGTAATGAGGTTTTCCGTAGGATCGGCTACGGTTGCAATGATGACGGCTGTCGGCATAGTCATGCCGGTACTTAAGGCGTATCCTACTCTTGATCCAGCGCTTATTGCAGTCGCTGTCGGTGCCGGCGCGATCAGTTTCTCCCATGTAAATGACTCGGGTTTTTGGATTGTTAAAGAATTCTTTGGTCTGTCAGTCACGGACACTCTAAAATCTTATACATCAGCCACTTGTATTGCCGCTGTGGTAGCGCTGGGTGCTACTCTTTTGATCGCTCAGATGGCCTAATCGTTGTATTTAAATTCAAAGATTAGAATAACATCGTTACTGTAAAGGGGGCGGATACCGCTCCTTTTATCGTAATACCGGAATTGCTATGAATGATAGGGGAAGGTCGGTTTGGAATAATATGTTGACATTTGGAGATGCTGCTCTTTATAATTCAAGTGACAGCAGACGGCAAAGAACATCTATATTTGCTATGAAAAATGGAGGATGTCATGGAAAATCTTTTCTCACACATACGGACACGATATCACATACTATCTCCTGCGCAAAAGCAAATAGCAGATTTTGTACTTAATAATTCGGAACAAGTCATTTTATTGTCGCTCAGTGATTTGGCGGAAAAGTGTAGTACCAGCGAAACGACTATATTGCGTTTTTTGCGAAAACTAGGCTTTGATTCCTATCAAGTATTTCGAGTCAAAATTGCTCAAGATATGTCCAATCATTCTGGTCAAGCCATCTATGAAGAAATCCAGGTTGCGGATACTTATGATCAAATTAGAGAAAAAGTGGTCATGTCAACTGTGGCGTCGATACAGGATCTTAACAATTTAATTAGTACTGATTTGATGGAGAAGGTAACCGAGCTGATTTTCAAGGTAAACAAAATATTGTTTTGTGGTGTGGGAGCGTCAGGCGTGGTGGCTATAGATGCTTTCCATAAATTTATTCGCCTCGGTTTTAATGCTTCTTATTATAACGATACTCATTTTATGAGTATTGCCTGTGCAAATACTGATCCGAATACGCTTGTGGTTGCTATCAGTCATTCGGGTGAAAGCCGGGATATCTTGGAGGCAGTTAAATTAGCGAAAGATAATCGGGCAAAGGTAATCGCGCTGACTAGTTATGCCCATTCCTCAGTGACGAAATTGGCTGATGTAGTATTGCTCAGTTCGTCGAATGAAACAAAATATCGATCTGATGCGATGGTTTCACGGATATTGCAACTCGTGATCATTGATATATTATATGTCACCGCTGTATTAAAGCTTGGTAGTGGTGGTATCGATACTGTAAACAAGTCGCGGTTGGCTGTTGCAAAAAAGAAAGTATGATTGATGGGAAGGCAGCAACAAAAAATCCTAAGACCGGGCTAATGATTTGTGTGTTATGCACAAATAGCTTAAAGTTAAATTGTTATATTTGCCTGTAGACATCGTGTATTGGCTTTGCTATAATGAAGCCACAGTTACTGAAAAGAAAATAGTTTGAGCGAAGATGCTAAATGGATAAGATTACGATTTCTTATGTCATTTAGTATTTTTTATTTCCGCCTATTTAGTACAAAAGTAACTGATTCATTCATTTTGGGGAAGACAGACTTATTACTCCGATAAAATAATTTATTACGAAAGCAAAGATGCTTATTAAGTGGTCTTTGCTTTTTTTGTTTTCATTTAGTCACTTTCTCATTTTATCGATGGAGTTTAACTGAAGAATGTAAAAGGAGGAGACTATGTTTAACATATCTGAGTTAGGTAAAAAATTTGGCGATTTAGAAGTATTAAAAAGTATCAGTATGTTTATTGGAGAAGGCGAGGTTGTCTGCATCATTGGTCCATCCGGTTCTGGAAAAAGTACGTTTCTTCGCTGTCTAAATCTCCTTGAAGTACCGACAAGCGGGAAAATATACTATTCAGGAACCATTGTCGATGCTGATCTGGATACTAAAAAGCTGCGCAGAGAAATTGGTATGGTGTTTCAAAAATTCAATCTTTTCCCGATGTTTACTGTACTAGAGAACTTAACTTATGCACCAATCCATGTTAATAAAATGAAAAAGGATGAGGCCGAGGAGCTGGCCGTGGATCTGTTAAAGAAGGTTGGCTTGGCAGACAAAATGCATGTGTATCCTTCGACCCTTTCCGGTGGCCAGCAACAACGGGTGGCCATTGCCCGTGCTTTAGCCATGAAGCCCAAAATGCTGCTGTTTGATGAACCCACTTCCGCACTTGATCCTGAATTAGTCGGTGATGTACTGGAAGTTATGAAGCAATTGGCCAGAGAGGGAATGACCATGGTAGTTGTAACTCATGAAATGGGTTTTGCCAAAGAAGTGGCTGACCGGGTGATCTTCATGGATAAAGGTTATATTGTGGAAGAAGGTCCGCCAGAAAAGATTTTTAATCAACCTGAGAATCAAAGAACCAGAGAATTTCTCGCCAGAGTCTTATAAGGAGGGATTATATGATACTCAATTTTTCAAAAGCAGCCACATTATTAATTCCTTCGCTGTTACATGGGTTTAGCGTCGTTGTTCAGGCAACTATTTTTGGGTTTTTGCTGGCAACATTGTTAGGAATGGTTATTGCCATAGGCAGGCTGTCGAATATCAAAGTCATTAAGGGGTCTTTATATCTTTTTTTAGAACTCATTCGTGGAACACCACTGCTTGTCCAGCTTGTCTATATTTATTATGTTGTTCCGCTGCTATTAAATTTAATAGCCAGTATGTTTGGTTATAAAACCGATGTCCAAATCGCATCCTTGACTGCCGGGATATTAGGATTAGGCATTAACTATGGCTGCTATATGTCTGAAGTTATCCGGGCATCCATCCTTTCGATTGACCGTGGACAGACAGAGGCAGCATTGGCACTAGGATTTGGTAAATATCAGGCTCTATTTCGCATTGTAATGCCGCAGGCTTTGCGCAGTATTATCCCTTCACTAGGCAACTATCTGGTGATGATGGTTAAAGATACCTCACTCCTGGCTTACGTTGCGGTCAACGAATTATTGCTGCGCACCCAGACTTTTGCATCACAGACCTTTTTAACCATTGAATCCTACACCTTTTTGGCGATCGCCTATTTAATCATCAGTATTCCGTTATCCTATCTGGTTAAAGTCATTGAAAATAAATTAAAAAACTAATTACATTCACTTCAAAGCCATTCAAGCGTTTTGCGGTGATGATAACAGTAAAACCATTTTTAGATATTCTATTAGCGACAAAAGAAAGGGTGGATGACTCGTTAAGAAATGGCTCAAGGGTTTGACAAAGTAAAATTTTAATGAGAAAAAGGGGAGAGCATGATGAGAAAAATATTCAAAAAAATGACGGTTGTAGCACTTCTTATGTTTGTAGTATCCATGATATTGACCGGGTGCGGTTCTTCAACACCGACCGAGAAAGCTGTAGCCAAAAAAGATCCTAATGCCAGCGTGAAGTTAAATCAATTGAGAGAAAAAGGAGTTTTGGTTGTTGGCTCATCCAATGATGCTCCGTTTGCTTATATTGATGCCACAAATAATCAATTCTCAGGCGTGGATGCCCTTATTATTAAAGAGGTTGCCAAACGCCTGGGCATTAATAAGGTAGAAATGAAGCAAATACCTTTCGAGAATCTGTTGATCGAATTAAATAAAGGCACTATCGATATGGTTACCGATGCAATGTATATTAAGCAGGAACGCCTGGAGAAAGCTCTGTTTACCGATGTTTGGTATAAAGAGGGCGAAGCCGTTGTTGTCAAGAAAGACTCCAGCATTCAAACTAAAGGCGATTTAAAAGATAAAGTCATTGGTGGACAAAAAGGAACGGCCTTCCTTGAAGTAGCCCAAAAATGGGTTACTGAAGGAAAAGCAAAAGACATAAAAATATTCAGCAACCAAGCAGAATTGATGATGGCTGTTAACACTGGGAAAATTGATGCCTGCGTAACCGACGGTATTGTGGCTGGCTATACCATCAAGCAAGATTCAAGCTTGAATTTAAGAATTGTAAGTCCTTATGAAGCAGAAGCAGCCGGTAAAATTGGCGCTGCATTACGCTTTGAAGATAAGGAATTTAACGCAGAAGTCAATAAAGCGTTAAATGACATGAAAAAAGATGGTACTTTAATGAATATCTTACAACAATTTGGCTTAAATCAAGACTATTTTGTATCAGTTGAAGATGGCATAACCAAGAACATCAAATAACAATAGCATCTTCGCTTTTTCCTGGGCAGGAGGCAGTATCCACGTGATGCGTGAATGCTGCTCCTGCCCAGAAATATTTTTACGCTGCAGTCCAGCCATTGCTCATGATAAAGCTCGCGCCGTAATCGTTGGCAATCAGCTTGTCTAGGGTAGGCCTTTTTGATAAAAGTAGATTTTACTTAGAAAGGAATGATGATGTGAGAAAGTTTAACACGGAGAAGTCAAAAGCATTGTTTGCGGAAACTAAACTCTATTTGGTAGATGGTGTTGCCAGTTCATTTCACAAAGCAGCTGATGAAGAATATCCGATTTGTTTGGAAAAAGGAAAAGGTTCAAAAGTGTATGATGTGGATGGCAATGAATATATCGATTATATTGGCGCCTTTGGCCCAATGCTGTTGGGGTTTTGTCCGGATTCGGTCAATCAGGCGGTCATTAGGCAGCTTGAAAAAGGCTCTCAGTTATCTGCTACAACCCCTGAATTGTTCCAGCTATCAAAAAAGCTCACTGAAATCATTCCTTGTGCCGAAAAGGTATCTTATCAAAATTCAGGTACAGAAGCCAATATGCATGCCTTTCGTCTGGCCAGAGCCTATACAGGGAAGAAAAAGATTATTAAATTTGAAGGCCAATATCATGGGTGGTCGGATGAGGAAAAAGTTAGTATTGATGCAGCGGCTGTCAGTGAACTTGGGATGAGGGAAGAGCCTAATAAGCTTTATCATTCCAAAGGTCAAAGGCAGGAAACTGCCGATGACATCATCATTCTTCCGTGGAACGACTTAGAACTTTTAGACCGTGTGCTGAACCAGTATTCGTCAGAAATTGCGGCAGTGATCACCGAACCCATTATGTGTGATTCAGGGCCAATCTTGCCGCAGCCGGGCTATTTAGCTGGTATGAGAGAATTGGCGAGCAAATATAAGGTGGTGTTGATTTTTGACGAAGTCATCACTGGTTTCCGTGTTGCACTTGGAGGCGCACAGCAATATTATCAGGTGACGCCAGATATTGCAGTATTTGCCAAGGCAATCGCCGGCGGATATCCTTTTGCTGCTATTGCTGGAAAAAAGGCGATCATGGATTCCGGAGTACAAGCATCCGGCACATTTAATGCAAATCCTATTGCCGTAGCAGCCGCCTTAGCGACCATTGAAGCATTAGAAAAAGAAGATGTTTATGAGAACTTTGAGTATATAGGAAGACTGTTAACCGAAGGGATTATCAAATTAGGGCAGCAGTATCAGCTGAATTTGTTTTGTGCTTGTATTGGATCCATCTGCATCATTGTCTTTGGTATGAGTGAACCGGCAAAAGATTTCCGGGAGTTTCTTGATCAGGCTGAACTTGAGCGTTATCAGCTCTTTGTAAAAAAAGCACGCGAATACGGGATTCGCTTTACCGCCAAACGTGGAAGGATTTACCTTTCGACCCAGCATACCGAAGCTGATATTCGAAGAACCTTGCAAGTGATTGCGCAGGTTTTCGGGGAAATACAAGGAGGCCTCTAAATGGAGTTATTTTCATTACACAATCAGGTTGCTGTTGTAATAGGGGGAAGTAAAGGATTGGGCAAAGGCATTGCAAGCGGACTGGCGCTTGCTGGGGCAACCGTAGTTTTGGCGAGTAGAAATCAAGCCGAGCTTGAGCTGGCAGCTGCAGAAATCAGGAATGCGACCCATGCCGATGTTATTGGTGTTTCTGTCGATATCACTTCAATAGCGGCCATTCAAGAATTTGTGAGTACAGTCTTAACTTTAAAAGGCCGTATTGACATTTTAGTCAATAGCGCCGGAATCAATATTAGGAAGAAAGCTGTTGAGTTTACCGAAAATGATTGGGATACCGTCATGGATACTCAATTAAAATATGTATTTTTTATGAATCAAGTGGTTGGCAAGGCTATGATTGCTGAAAAAGTCAAAGGCAAGATTATTAATGTTGCCTCACTCACCAGTGTCCTGGGCTTAAAAGGGATGGTCGCTTACGGTTCGGCCAAGGCGGCTATTGTCCAAATGACAAAGGCACTGGCCAATGAATGGGCTGAATACGGAATTCGGGTCAACGCAATTGGCCCCGGCTATTATCAGACAGAAATGACACAGCCGTTATTTACTGATGAAAAAGCAGTGGCGTCAATGCTTGAGAATATTCCTTTAAAGCGGTTGGGTTTGCCTGAAGATCTAAGCGGAACGGCTATTTTATTGGCATCTGATGCATCTGCCTATATCACCGGTCAAGTGTTCTATGTAGATGGCGGGTGGTTAATTGAATAAATCCGGCTGGTATCATGAGCGATCTCTTAGTCACGGCTGTAGTTGAACCTGGATTAGCGGCTGTTTTTTAAGAGGTGAATGTAATTAATGCACAATAAAAATATAATTATTTGTGAATAAATCACAATGATTTTCGATTGACGGGTATTTACTAGTTTGCTATACTTAACGAAATAGTGGTTTGAAATTTGGTAGCATTAGTCAATGGAGACTCAAAATCATGCATAATTTTTGTGCACGATCTTGTGGTCTTTTTTTGTTTGGGTTGCAGTGGATAAAAATTAATGGTCATTAAAGGAGGAAATAGTGGCATGAAAAACTGTGGTTTATTGATTGATGGGGAATGGATTGTAACAGAGGAAACAATTGGTGTAACCAACAAGGCAACTGGCGATAGGATTGGATCTATTTCTGTAGCGAATGAAGCAGAGGTAAAAGCTGCTGTTGATGCCGCGGAAAAGGCGTTTAAGACAACAAAAATGGAGCCTTATCAGCGCTATACCATCTTGATGAAAGCCAGCCAAATTCTTATGGAAAAGCAGCAGGAAATGGCCTCAATCCTTTCAAAAGAGGTAGGGAAACCCATTAAGGAAGCAATGGGCGAAGTAGCACGGGCCCAGCAGACACTCATCCTTTCTGCTGAAGAAGCTAAGCGGATTACCGGTGAAATGGTACCGCTTGAGGGAGCGCCAGGCTGCGGCAACCGCTTGGCTTATACCATGAGGATGCCTGTGGGGATTGTCTGCGCCATTACCCCATTTAACTTCCCGCTGAACTTAGCCTGCCATAAAATCGGACCGGCTCTGGCTGCTGGAAATTCCGTCATATATAAGCCGGCAACGGTGACTCCTTTGTCGGCAGTGTTGTTGTGTGAAATTTTTGCTGAAGCAGGACTGCCTAATGGATACCTCAACTTGGTGACAGGGGCAGGTTCAAAATTGGGTAAACTATTGACAGAAGAGCAGCGGATCAACTTTTATAGCTTTACCGGCAGTCCGGCCGTGGGGAAAACTTTAATGAAGAATGCAGGGTTTAGGCGGGTAGCTCTTGAACTAGGATCTAATTCGGCCAATATTGTTCATAGCGACGCAGCTATTTCTGCTACAGCCGAGTTGTGTGCCAAGTATGCTTTTGTCAATGCTGGCCAGGTGTGCATTTCTTGCCAGCGAGTTTATGTACATCGCAGTATTTATCAGGAATTTTGCGATCAAGCAGTGGCTTATACAAAAACCTTAGTGATGGGTGATCCTCTTAATGCCGCAACTGACATTGGCCCAATGATTAGCGAGCAGGAAGCAGAGCGGGCCGATGAGTGGCTAAGTGAGGCCGTGGCTCAGGGTGCTAAGATTTTAGTAGGCGGAAAACGCCACAAAGCCTGGGTTGAGCCGACCATTCTGACCGATGTGAACCCTGATATGAAGATTGTGTGCCAGGAAGCATTTGCCCCGATTTTCTCCATTGTACCTTACGATACGATTGAAGAAGCCATTGATTGTGTCAATCATTCTGTCTATGGTCTTCAGGCTGGTGTATTTACGAATTCTTTGGAAATAGCCAGATTATGTGCTATGAAAATCGAGACCGGCGGGGTGATTATTAATGATGGTGCAACCTTCCGAACCGACAACATGCCTTATGGCGGTATCAAGGAAAGCGGTATTGGCAGAGAGGGTCCACAGTATACCGTGAAGGAAATGACTGAAGAAAAATTAATTGTTTTTAAATTTTAAGTTGATTTAAATCGAGAGAAGGATGTTTATATGATCAGCTGCCGGGAAATTATCAATCTGCCTTCCTTAGCAAAACTAAATATTGTAGCAGGAAAGTCCGGGTTGGACCGGCTGGTACGTTGGGTGCATTTTATTGATTTGCCTGATGTCATTCCTTGGGTACAGGGAGGAGAACTGCTGATCATCACAGGCATCGGGCTGAACGGCGATTTAGATAAACTAAAAGATATTGTCAAAGGGATTATCAGAAAGAAACTGGCAGGCCTGATTATTAATATTGGTCCTTATATTAAGGAAATTCCGGCTGATGTGATCGCCTTGGCTGAACAAGCCAGCTTTCCTATTTTTGAACTGCCTTGGGAAGTCAAAATCATTGAGGTCACGCGGGAGATCAGCAGCCACATTGTAATGAAACAGACTGAGGAACGATCCATCAAGGATTTCTTGGAGCAACTGCTGCTGTTTCCTTTGGTTGATCCTGAAGTGCTGATTCAGCGGGCGGCTTATTATGGCTATGATTTGGCGAAACCTCATCAAGTAGCTATTATAAGTCCGACCCGGTTAGCTGAATTTTTGCAAACGCAAAAATTGAAAGACGAAAAAGCCTTGGTTGCCCTTAAAGTACGCTTTGAAAGCATTGTAAGGGATATCTTGAAACTGCATGGCAGGAAAGTGCTGCAAATGCTGCTAGGTGATGACGTTGTCTTATTGATGCCCTATGAGAATGAAAGTAACGGAGCAAAGCAAAATACTGATATTTTGACAGGAGTCTTTGAGAAGCTTGCCGTTGAAATGCCTGGATTGGCAGTTACTGCGGCATTAGGCGGCAGATTTGAAAGCTTGCAGGATGCTAGGAAAAGTTATCTGCAAGCCATTAAGGTTTTACGGAGTTTTTCCGAATTAAAGACAACTTCCTGCCCGATCTATGCGTATGAGCAGTTAGGGATCTACAAACTGCTTTTTGAGATTGGCTCAGAGAAGCTGGCACTTTATTACCAGGAGGTCATTGAACCCCTCAATGAATATGACCAGAAACATCACATGGATTTGGTGAACAGCCTCTTTGTCTATTTTGAGGAAAACTGTAATGCGGCGAAGACTGCCAAGCGGCTATTTGTTCATCGTAATACCCTGGATTATCGCTTGAAAAAGATTGCGGAAATCACGGGCAGAAATTTGGACGATCCCTATGATCGTTTGACACTTCAGCTGGGAGTTATTGTTGGGAAACAAATATCGAATGATATCTTTTCTTTTGACTTGTAAACAAAGTAAGTGAAGTTATCACAAAACATTATAGAACATACTGTGATGTTCTCACATAGACGCTCTGGGGTGGATGTGTTACTATTAATACATAAACCAAATGATACAGAGCAATGGCGCTGAATGATATCCACCAGGGATAGCATCAGCGTTTTTATTTTTGACAATTCAAGTTAGGGAGGATTTTACAATGTGTGCAATGGAAAGTAGAACGGAAACGCTGATTCAAAGAAAAAACAATGCAGTTGCCAGAGGGATTGCCAACTCCACCAATGTTTTTGTGGAAAAAGCCAGTGGAGCTGTCATTACCGATGTAGAGGGAAGAGAATTTCTTGATTTCTATGCCGGGGTCGGGGTTTTAAATGTTGGACATTGTCCAGAACCGGTCGTCAAAGCGGTACAAAAACAGGCCGATAAGCTGCTGCACTCTTTCTTTGCAATTGCGATGTATGAACCTTATGTAGAATTGGCCGAAAAAATGAATGCCATCGCGCCTGGTACGTCAGTGAAAAAGACCATGTTTGCAAATAGCGGTGCTGAAGCGGTCGAAAATGCAGTGAAAATTGCCCGCCATGCGACCAAGAGAACTGGGATTATTGCTTTTGAATGTGCTTTTCATGGACGCACTTTTATGACAATGAGTCTTACCAGCAAAGTGAAGCCGTACAAATATGGGTTTGGACCTTTTGCTCCAGATGTGTATAAGGTGCCTTCGGCGTACTGTTATCGCTGTCATTATCGTTCCTCATACCCAGGCTGTGGGATGCATTGTCTGGAAAATTTCGAACGATTCTTTGCAGCAGAAATTGATGCTGAGCATATTGCCGCTATGATTATTGAGCCAGTACAAGGAGAAGGCGGCTTTCTTGTACCGCCGCCGGAATTCTTGCCAGGGCTAAAATCTATTTGTGAAAGCAAAGGAATCTTATTCATTGCCGACGAGGTACAAACTGGTTTTGGCCGTACCGGAAAAATGTTCGCCGTTGAAAACTGGGGTGTTGAGCCTGATCTGATGACGACAGCCAAATCTATTGCTGCGGGTGTTCCGCTTAGTGCCGTAACCGGTAAAGCCGAGTATATGGACGCTCCAGATGCCGGAAATATTGGCGGAACCTATGGCGGTAACCCCTTGGCTTGTGTAGCGGGGTTAGAAACCATTAAGTTTATTGACGATAATAAGCTATGCAGCAGAGCCGCGGAAATTGGCAGTAGAACCATGACCAGACTCAGAGCGCTGCAGGAAATATGCCCTGCAATTGGCGACGTCCGGGGAATTGGTGCCATGATTGGGATTGAATTGGTCAAAGACCGCAAGACTAAAGAACCGGACAAAGATCTGACCGGCAAGGTTGTGAAGTACTGTCTGGAGCAAGGTGTCATGCTCATTAGTGCCGGTATCTTCAGTAATGTCATTCGCTTATTAATCCCACTGGTTGTTACGGATGAACAGCTTGACCGAGGCCTGACCGTATTAGAACAAAGTATCTTAAAGGCAGCTGCCGAATAAGGAAAAAAAGAATCAATAAAAGAGCCTGTTGAGAACCGGTAAGGTTGTTGGCAGGCTCTTTAGCGGCGGATCTCTATAGGTGTCTAGTGCTGCGTGAAGACTTTAAAGTATACTTTTCCATAAGGAGACAAAGTGTCAAGGTGATGGTATAAAGGAGTAACGTATAATGAAGGTTCCAGTCATCCTGGATAATTAGGATGCTTTTGTTGGCTAGGTAGATTTGGCCTGCTATTGAGGTGGCGTAGGGTACTGCTTTCCAAAACCACTTATCACGGCAGAAGAAGAATATCACAACCCATGTTTCGGCCAATTGATAAAGCAAAATAAAAATGATACTAGACCGGAACATATCAAGGGATAAATTCATGCTGTAATATTGCTTTCCATATAGAAGCAGCAATGGAGCGGGCAGGTGAATGATAACAAAGGCTGCAAAGTATAAGGTAATGGATCGTATGATCCTGCGAGGCACATTATTGATGAGTGGGAACCATTTCTTTAAGATCGCAAGATAGAGAATAATTGCCGCTGCAGTCATCGGATAGCGCCACCAATGCTGCTCGTATATTCCCCACTGGAGGAACAGATATTCTAATAGCAGGAAGGTTGCAGTGATCAACAAAATTCCTCGGTATCTCAGACCATAAGCAACAGTCAATATGGCGGTGCCAGGCCACAAGGTTGAATTCAGGATCAGGTGGCCAGTAAGGTTTTCAAGCCAGTTATTTTGGAATATACAAGGCTTGTAGGCATAGCTGTTAAATAGGCCGAGTACGATAAATTCGCCTATCCAGGTAAGACTGGTGGCAAACAAATAAAACACCAACCAAGTGGATAACTTGGTCTGATTTTTCTTTTTATATAAGGTGAATGCCGTGATGGCTATGCCGATAGCGCCTAGGCAGTTATACCAGAATAAAGGTGACATAGAGAACTCCTTGGAGAAAAGATTGCTTTATTTTTTATCATTAAATTGACAAATATTCTAGCAAAAATGCTTAAGTTGAGATTTTTCCTGTTTTGCCGGATGCGCAGAACTTAAAGAGCGGCAATGGAACTGAAAAGTAGGGAAGACGAAGATGTAGGTCAAGCAAAAATTAGCGCCGAAGGAGAAAGTTAAGAACCGGACAAAGAACTGACCGGCAAGGTTGTGAGTATTGTCTGGAGCAAGGCGTCATGCTCATTAGTGCCGGTATCTTCCGTAATGTTTTCGCTTATTGATCCCACTGGTCGTTATTGATGAACAGCTGACCGAGGCCTTAATGTAATAGTATAAAGTATCTTAAAGGCCACTGCCGAATAAGGGAAAATATATAGTATGAAAAAACGCTTGCTGACAGCCGTTTGGTTTGCTGGCAAGCGTTTTTATAAATAAAATAGGTCAAATTATAGGAGTTAATCGATTCTTAAATTCGGAACATGCCCAGGTGGCTGAACTGTTGCCTTTCAGTGATGTTCTTATTGGTAAGTGAAACTATTTTGGGAGCTTGTTTTATGCATGGAATATTGCATTTACAATTAATGAGGGAAGATGGCTAATACAATAAAAGAAAGATATTTTTTGAGATGTGAATGACATGAATCACATTCTCAATAAGTTGAAAATAATCACTAATTTTGCGGCAGTTTACTATAGATTTAGCCATGTCAGTGTAATACATATATGAATAGATGAGTGAAAAGGCCTGTTGACAATCGATAAGGTTGTTTGCAGGCCTTTTTATAAATAAAATGCAAGATTTTATATATGCGGAATTTTATCTGGGATATTAAGAACTTTGGTGTAACTGGGAGATCTAAAAGAGGGAATCGTTAAAGCACGGTTGTTGAGCTATACAGAGTTCTTTCATTAAGTAGAATTTAGAATTTTGGTACAATTTAGCTTTTAAAAAAGATATAAATGTTTTCTTTATAATTTACTTCCTATTTATGGCGCATATATACAGCCTTTTAGTGTGTCATAGAAGCATTATCCCCAAGTATTGTTTCGTATATTAAAATATACAAGAATGGTTAAGTAGATTCGAGTGATTACCAAAAGGCGGTAAAGGTTAAGTTTATTTGGCTATTTACGAAATTTTAAAATTTTCTTTTTATTTCTTTAACTAGTCCAACAATATGTATTGTTTTTAGTTGTTTCCCATGGAATATACGTGGAGGATAATTGGGATTGGCGGAGTGAAATATTAAGTATCCATCGATTTTATAAACTCTTTTTAATGTTGCTGGTTCTTCATTGATAACTACAATAGCTAGAGATCCACTTACTACTTCAGGCTGAATTCTAACCAAAGCTAGATCGTTTTCGCGGATACATTCACCAATCATGCTATCTCCACTAATTTTAAACCAAATATAAGCGGCGTAATCATTTAATACTCTCGGATCGGTATATTCAACTCCCAAATCTTCTTCATAAGCAAGGCCAGAAGTGCTGACCCTTATCGTGCTAACAACCTGAATTTTCCTCAGACTTATTTTTTCTGACTGGGCCAATGGGTTTACTAATTTGACACCGCAAGCATTTATCAATAAGTCTACAGGAACTTCAAAGGCTTTTGATAGTTGGAAAAGTACCATAAGTGAAGGTTGTTTTCTTTCGCCACTTTCTATTCTGTTTATTTCTGTATTGCTAATTCCAGCAATTGTAGCAAGTTGGCGTTGTGACCAACTTCGGTTTTCTCTTAAAGATTTAATAATTTCAGCTAAGTCTAACGCGTCAAATATCTTATTCTCCATAATTGCCTCCTTCCCGTATTTAATAATTTTACTCATATTATATCACTTTCCTAAGAATAGTGTAACCGATCGGTAATATTTTTACAGAGAATTCATTAAAGTTATGTTGACGATAGGTAACAATTGGGAATACAATTAAACTGTAACCAAAAAGTTACAGTTCGGAGGGGGAGATGATATGCGTAGAAAGCCCAGAATCGTGCCACATATCGAAAGAATAGAGCAATTAATGAATCAATTAGATCTTAATTCTTCAGGACTTGCGATTACTTTAGGTGTAAGTCGCGCTTGTGTTAGTCGACTGTTAAATGGACGTAGAAGGGTAAGTAGCGAAGTTGTGGCGGCATTTTGGATAAGTTTTCCGAATTATGAAAAGGATTATTTTTTTTATACTGATTGCAACTGATTAGTTACAAAAAACTTAATAGCTGGAAAATAATATTCAATTATGATTAAGAAAAATTGGAAGTTTTATATTATGCATACATATTCACCTGATCAATAAATAACAAGGTTTTCAAAATTTATTTTGGACTGCTCAATGGAATGAGCGCTATTAAAACGAACCAAGGAGGGGCGTGCATGAAAATAAGACAAAGTTTGCAAAAGATCAAGTGCAGGTGGCAGGATAAAGTAATGAGTTTAGCTTTGGTTATTTTTATTTGGGTAATAAGTGTTTGGTTGGTGGCAAATGTTTTAGAAGCAATTCGGTCTGGTCGACTTTTGATATGTAATAATTAAATTGGAGTGATGAAAATGTCTGAGGTCATTGCTTTGCATTTGGAAACAAGCCAAAAAATTGAAGAAATAGCTGCGGCGTTGACGAAAGCTCAGGGAATGATTGATCATAGAAATTGGAATGACATAAATCAAAGCCTTAGTTTCTCGAATTTATGGGAAATATGCAGCATCCCTCTGTCAGAAAATGGGATTACTGTTATACAAATACCCGCAGGGATAGAAGTTCTTGAAAAAATATCCACACGAAGAAATACGAAAAATAATAAGCTTCAAAAGAGTACTGAATCTACAACTGAGGAAGAGCTATTTATGAAATCAGTTCTTTGCCAAGTTTTAGTTTGCCGTATGATACATGAATCTGGCCAGTGGATACAAGCGACCGTCAAAATGCCGATTGATCATTTAACAACTCAGGAAATCAACTTAGCATTGGCATATATTCGTTGGTATAGCCTAGAAGCAATGGTGGGTATTGCCTAATAATACATTAATATTGCTAATAGAATTGGAGAAAATTTGGTTCAGATAAAAATATATTAAGTGTTGAGTAGGGGGCAAATATGATGGAAAATGAAAAGAATATCAATCCAGAGCATGAGCAAATTATTAGAATGGCTGCTGAAGTCGGTGCCAATACCGCTATGAAATACATAGAGCAAAATAGGAAGAAGCAGGTTAAGTCACGTCAGGATAGGCGGCTTAGGAATACAAAATTATTGTTAAAGAATTATAATCTTTTGAAAAATCATATTAATAAATCTATATTTAGTATAAAGCAAGTAGCCAAGTCAGAAAATGCTATTGATGTATTGGATACCTTAGATGATTGTGATAGTAATACATACATTAATTCGATTAAGAGAAGTGTTGCTAGGACTTATATTATTATTGCTCATATAGATGAAATGCTTGAATTATATAAGTATTATTGCTTGCAGTCAGGCAATATAGAAGATGAAAGACGATTGCGAATACTGCATGCATATTTTTTTTACAAGCGGAAGATAGAAGAGATACTAGAAGAGGAAAAAATTGATGAAAGAACTTTTTATCGCGATATACGAAAAGTGTGTAGTAAATTGAGTTCTTTGATCTTTGGAATCGATGGGCTTGATGACGTGGCAAAAAACTGTCAATAATACGACCGCTTGAGCTAGCCTATCATGTAATTTATAACGAGCAAATAATATAGACTTATAGAACGTACATTGCTTTTGAATGGGGACAAACAGATAAGCTAATAATGAGCTTCTAATGTCAGTATTCAATTATTGGCAGTAAGGATAAGGCTTTATTTATCAGGGTTGGCAGGCTTGAAGACGTGACAAAAATGTGTCAGTGACACGACAGTTTAACCTAATCTATAATATAAACTGAGAAGAATAGTTGCTAGCCGCTTATACAAATGTAGGCGGCTTTCAGTTTAACAAAATGGAATTAATAAAGAAAGTGTTGCGCCTTATTTATCTGGTTTAGTTTGAAAGATGAATTGTATTAAGACAAGGCCTTGCAGTAACGTACGGGGAGAAGCAGATAAGCTAATAATGAGCTTCCAATGTCAGCATTCAATTATTGGCAGTAAAGAGAAGTCTTTATTTATCAGGGTTGGCAGACTTGAAGACGTGACAAAAATGTGTCAGTGACACGACAGTTTAACCTAATCTATAATATAAACTGAGAAGAAATATTTGTTGGCCGCTTACACAAGGTAGGCGGCTTTCAGTTTTCTATAATAGTGAACAAGGCTGTTTCACATTGCCAGCTAGTAAATTTTAGATGAAAACAGTTGTTGATATGTCAGTCAACTAGAAAGCCTTGGATCGTATCAGCCGCTCTAAGGGTGGCTTTATGATAAATATTGCATAGGGGGGGGGGGAAGTTTAGCATGATTCGGGATAAACCAACGAAAGGCGATCTTTCATGAACTCAAGAGTTCTAAAGCAATAACGATAATAAAAAATCTTAAGACTATGTGTATAAATTTACCATGAATCCTAGACAACAAAAGAAAACCGAAAGGAAGTGATTACATCGGCCGTATGGTATGAGCTTATAAAAAGTCTGCGGGATTATTTGCGGGCATTACCATCAGTTCCGAGTGAGGGTAGTGCATTGAGATTACCAGCCAAATTTATTGAAGGTGGCATTCTGAGACTTGACGACCTGGATCTTTCACCAGGAGATAGTGGGGTTGGTGGAGCGATCTTCTTAATTCGTCACCGAGAAATAAATGAAAAACTGTTTAAAGGCGGTAATGGAACCGCTGTTTTTTATGCGGATAATGTGGTTTGCTGCAATGATGCTGATCCGCTTAGCAGGTACTGGCAGTTATCCAATCAAGAAGATTACTTTAAAGAGGGTTTAACTGCATGGGCACTTCAGACAGGTCGGGAGTTTATTGGTGCCGACATTTTAAATGTAGACATTAAAGAAACAACTATTGACTGTAATAATGAAGGATCGATCTTAAAATCACGAGCAACGATACGCGTAACTTGGTCAAAACGCGCTATATAATTAAGGAGGAACTAATATTATGACACAAGCTAAAGGTTTTATGGGACGCTTATGCGTCGATTTTGAAAGTTCATTTGGTACAAATCCAACTACTAAAGCTCCTAAGTCACTTCCGTTTAATAATGTGGAGATTGTCGCGAAACAAGCTTTGATTGACTCAGCAACAATTCAGGCAACAAGGAATCCGCAAAAACCAGGACTAGGGCGTGTGGCAGTTGATGGGTCTATTACCATTCCAATGGATTTAAATGCAATTGGATATTGGTTTAAAGGAATGTTCGGGTCTGTAGTTCCGACCGGGTCTGGGCCGTATAGCCATGTCTGGAAAGCAGTCAATAGCCAACCCTCTATGGTGATAGAAAAAGGCTTTACTGATATCAATCAATACTTTATTTACAATGGCTGCAAGATTAATAGCTTTAAATTACCTTTTGGTGGTGACGGTGAACTAGTTGCAACAGCTGAACTTATGGGAGCTACTGAAATGCTATCGAGTACGCAGTATGCGGTGCCAACGGTGATTGCACTTGAGCGAGTCAGTAATTATCAGGCAAGTTTAAAAGAAGGCGGAGCAACAGTTGCGAATGTTTTATCAGGGGAATTAAATATTGGCTTTGGGCTTGACGGTGGTCAGTATACGATTGGAAATAGCAATTGTCGCGGCGACATTCCGGAAGGTATTTTAGCAATTACTGGTACTATTAAAGCCTTATTTCAAGATGCATCATTAATTAATAAAGGGATAAACGGAACGGAAAGTAGCTTAGAGTTGATCCTTGAGAACGGAACGAAATCCCTATCGATCAAGCTTCCCGAGATTCAATACGAAAGAACAAGTCCAACGATTACTGGACCTGCAGGTATTACTCTTGACCTTGCATTCCGTGGCTTCTATGGTAATGATCCAGGTAATAGTGCTGTTATTGTAACATTAGTGAATCAAACACCATCCTATTAATCGTATCGAAAGGGGAAAGCGCTAATCTATGAGTGCTATTGAAACTAATCAACAAGTAGAAGGTCAGTACACCGATGAACAGATTCAACCAGTGTATAAAGTAAGTTCAGAATTTAAAATCAAAGAAATGACAGGGTCCACAATGCGAGCACTTAGGAATGCTGGTCTGGATCCTGCACTTCCGAGTAAGGCGAATGTAGAATTAGGTGATAATGAAAAAAATGCTGCAATGATTGACTGGGTTATGGAGAATGTATATCCAGAATATGGAGAAATTCCCTATTGGAAACAAGTTAAGTTAGCGTGGGCAACCTATAATCTGGCATATGGTGGCCCTGAAGCGGTAAAAAACTTGTAAGCGTCTGGGAATGGATGGCTGGTGGAAAAGGCGATTACTGTTCCAGAGTCTGCCAGCCCCATTTCGATCAGGCGCGAACGGCAAAACCTTGCCGCGAAGGCAAATATTGTGAAAATCAACAGCCTGTGCTTATGGATGAGAACATAGAAACATGGCGCCTATGGGAAGCCATCTGTACTCAGTGGCGGTCAAGCCCAACCGGCGGTCCGGTGGGGCTTGACTATCCCGCTATGTTTTGTGTTGCCGGTGTATTTGGTATTGAGATTACTCCGGCTGTTTTAATAAAGATTCAGGCATTGGAAGCGAATGTTATTTTAAAACGCAATGAAGAGATCGGGAAAGGAGGATAATCATGGGGCAAACTGTTGAGATTTTAATTCAGGCTCATGATCAGTCATCGCCTGTATTGAAAAGTGTGGGAATCACTTTAGCCAATATTGGTAAACAAGCTATAGATTTTGGCCTCCAGATGGCTGGAATAGAAGATATGGCAAAAACTGCAGGTCAGGCGCTTATCGGGTACAATGCTAAGATGGAACAAACTTCGGTTAGCTTTCGAACGATGCTGGGAAATGCGGATGCTGCTAGTTTATTCATTCAGGATATGAAGAGTTTTGCTGCAAAAACTCCGTTTGAGTTTGACGATGTTGAAGACGCAGGAAAAAAAATGTTGGCATTGGGATGGGCTGCACGGGATGTGATTCCAGATTTGACAGCGATTGGAAATGCTGCTACAGGCTTAGGCTCAGGGAAAGAAGGAATTGAAAAAATTACTGTAGCGCTAGGGCAAATGGCCACAAAGTCAAGGATATCGGGCGATGAAATCCGACAATTGAATGAGCTTGGAATTAATGCACAGAAATATTTGGGCCAAGCATTTAATTTAAATACTGATGACTTTGCTGATATATCTAAAACCGGAATCAGCGGTACTGAAGGTATGCGGGCGATTTTAGCAGGCATGAATGATGATCCTAGATTTAAGGATATGATGGTGCGCCAGTCGGAGACCGCAATCGGGTCTTTGCAAACAATCAAGGATAAGTCGGCGGAGATCTTTGGTGCTCTTGGGCAAGAATCATTCAATGCAATGGCGGGCGTCGTCGCTAATGTAGCGGATATGTCAACCCGAGCTGCGGAAGCTTTACAAAATGGTGGAATTTCGACTATGCTGCTAGAAATATTTCCGCCCGAGTGGGCTGAAAGAATTTGGCAAGCAGGAGATGTCTTTAAGCAATTGGGCGATGTAGGATCTTCTGCAGGAGTTCTCATTTCCAATGCATTTATGCCTATTATGGGTGTTGCTGCTGATTTGGCTTTAATGGTAGGGTCTGGTGTGCTTGGGGCTTTTCAGGGATTAATTACATTAGCCTCAGATCATCTTCCAATAGTGGAAAGCGCGCTAGTTGGTGTCACTGCGGCCTATATTGCTATGGATATTGCGGCAGTGGCGTCAAATGCAACTGCTGTTATTTCTACGATTGAAACTGCCGCTCTTACTGCCGCCTACGTAGCAGAGGCATTAGCTCTAGGAGAAGTAGGACTTGCTATGTCCTTGATTAGCGGTCCAGCCGGCTGGGCAGCTCTGGCAATTGGCGGTATTGCAGCAGCAGTTACCTATTTTGCTAGCAAGAACCAAACTGATGATGCTTATAATGCAGCGGAAACCTATGCAGGTTGTTTTTATCAGGTTGGAACATCGGCAGAGCAAAGTGCAGAAAAAGTTTGGAAGCTAACTGCTGCACAGGCTGCCTATTATAAGGCTCAATCAGGAGTTGGCGGGGAATTTGAGGATATCGTAAGTAGAAAGCTAGCAGCTCAGCGGGATAGTGGGAGAAGTTATCTTAATAATTACGGAGGTTTTTCTGCATCGACGCCATTTGTCAGTAGCCAGATACCAAGGCCGGAGATTGAACATCAGGATCAATTGAAAGAAGCTCAAAATAAAGTTGATAGCACATTTAAAGGCCTGCAAGACAAGATTTTACGTGCGACGGGGACGACGTACCAGGTTGGTTTAGCCAAAATTCAGGAAGAAGTTAATAAGATGAATCAAGACCTGAAAAATGCCACAGACAAATTGGGGGAAAACGGTCTTTCTCTTGATTTAACCTCAATCAGGGAAAAAATTAACGAATACGCTAATGTCATGACTGAACCAATCAAACGATCCTGGTCTGAGGCTTGGACGGATATCAAGAACCAAACAGCGTTAGCTGGTGCTCAGCTTACCGGAGATAAGGCCAAGATTGCAGAGGCAGAATATAACATTACAAAGGCTGGTCTGGATAAAGAAAAGGCAGAGCGGTTAAAAGCTATTCAAGTTGACCCGAATGATAAAGAAGCTGAAAGAGCTGTTAACGATTGGTATAAAAACAAGCTGAATCAAGCTGAACAAAAGAAGCAGGAGCAAACACGTCAAGGGGCGTTAGACGGTTTTGACCAGGAAGTCGCATTAAATCAGGCCTCTCTTGCACTTCACGAAAAAAGTCAGGCAGAGGTAGATGCTCTTAATCGTAAGGTATGGGAAAATGAAATAAAATATTTAGAAGATGTATTGAAAAATGAAGAATTAACAACAGATGAGAAACTGAAGCTTCGCCAGAAATTAGCTGAGAGCAAGAATAACGTTGACAATACTCCTGGGAGTAAAGGTGAAGCAATCACGTCAGGTTTGAAGCAAGCCTCCAATTCTTTTGGAACTGAATTTGGTAATTGGACTAATCTGGCAAAAACTGCTGCAAGCAGTATGCGCGATACTTTCAGTGACTTCTTTTTTGATGCTATGACCGGTAAAGTTAAATCTTTAGGTGACTATTTATCGTCATTTCTAAAATCAATTGGAAAAGCAGTTGCCCAAATGATGGCGAATATGTGGGCACAAAAAATTGTTTCTATGTTCTTACCCGGGCAAAAAGCAACTGGTGGACCGATCGGATCCAATCAGCCGACCCTTGTTGGGGAACTCGGTCCGGAATTATTCGTGCCGCAATCTGCAGGTAAGATCGTACCGACCAGTGAACTTTTCAGAAGCAGTGCAGTGCAAGCGCCAAGTCAGATACAAGCTAGTGGAATGCCTGTAGAGATACCAATTAGTTTTAATCTGATAAACAATACAAATCAGCAAGTTCAGGCAAAGCAACAAGGAAGTGCAGAATTCGATGGACAACGATATATTATTAATGTTGTCTTAGATGCGATTACCCGTGATGTTATGGGACTTGGTACTATTGTAAAGGGAGCAAGATAAATGTCAACAGCATTGTATTTTCCAAATATCAAGAAGCCGGATTTTCCGTTGGAGGAAAGTTATGTTGACAGTGTCATCAGGACAGCTTTTGAAAATGGAATCCAGCAGTCAAGAACTAAATTTACCCGGCGGCCAAAGCAGTGGCCATCAATCCATTGGGAACGTATGACCGATAGTGACCATACAAGTCTCATGGATTTTTTTAATGGGGTAACTGATGGTGGGTCATTGGCGTTCAACTGGACACATCCTTATACTGGCAATGTCAAAGAAGTGACATTTCAAGCTCCACCAAAAGAAAAGCTGACTCAGCCCAATTGCTGGGAAGTCGAAATCAGCATCAGGGAGGTCTGATTGTGAGCCTTCCGATTTCTGCCGCAGCAATACTAGAAAAAAACAAGTTAACATCTGATGGAGCGTGGCTGGTACTTTTAGAAGTCAATGTGCCGGATATGGAAACGTTGTTTTTTGTTCGCAATACTGACAACATTATTTGGCCTGCTGTGGGAGGCAATCAGTATATTGCCTTTCCTTTTGAAATGGACGATACCAGTCAGGACAGTAAAGGCGAGATTCCAGGGCTTACGGTTCGCGTCAGCAATGTCACCCGCTCTGTCCAGTCGTATTTGGAAGCAGCGCAGGGGGGCGTTGGGGCGACTGTTACAATCCGGGTAGTTCATTCGAGGCACCTTGATCAAGTAACTCCTGAGGTTGAAGAGGAATTCAGTGTGCAAGATACTGCAGCTGACGATAACTGGGTCTACTTCAATTTAGGGCCAGCCTATCCTATAAATGCCAGACGTCCGGAACGGCGCTACATGAAGAATTTTTGTCCGTATGAGTATGGCGACTGTGAATGCGGCATTTCTAGTGAGGTATATAGAACTTTTCCAAGTTGTGGACACACCTTGACAGATTGTCGAATTCGCAATAATTCTAAGCGCTTTGGTGGTGAGGCATCAATTCCACAAGGGGGGATTTATTTGTGATCAAGATGGACGATCTGATTGGTGTCCCATTTATCGATCGTGGGAGGGATGCTCATATCGGACTGGATTGTTGGGGCCTGGTCATGGAGGTCTTTAGCCGGTATGGCATTGAGCTGCCAGATTATCGAATTGCTTGCCTGGATTTCGGCAAAATCGATAAAACCATCAATGAGCAGCGAAAAATTTGGATTAGGCAAGAGGATTCTGATCCACCTATCCCTTCTTTGGTGGTTATAAAGTTTAATCATCCGATTCTATGTAACCATACAGGTATCTATATCGGCGGCCGGCAGTTTATTCATACCCGTCAGCCAATTGGTGTCAACATTGACAGAATTGATAGTCCTGCCTGGCGGCGGAAGATTGACGGCTTTTATCTTCCAAACTTAACGCAATAAGGACTGCGGGGAGGCAGAAATATGAAAAAAAAAAACAAAAAGGCGTGACTGATCAAAAACTACTTTTGGTACAGAAACAGTCTAACAGAAGATTGACTAATACGGTAAGCATCCTAGCTAAACAGCCACACCCAATAATTAAGAATCAGGTAGACCATGATATTACTTTAGTATCTATCCGTAATCCTTTTGACTGTACGGACAGAGAAATTGTTAAGCTTGCCTACTCTTCCATTTTGACACTGGCAGGCTATCTACGACAGTCATCGATTTATGATGAGCAAATTGAATTTGTTGTAAGTGTAAACGGTGGACTGGTAGATCCACTTGATTGGGATACAACCACGGTCTATCCTGGGGCATTTATTGCTATTTGTCCAGTCGTAGGAAAAGGTGGCGGAAAGAACATCCTTGGAATAATTGCTGGTATAGCGCTATCTGTGGTTACGATGGGGGTCGGAAATGTTGCGAGTGGTCTGACTTGGGCTGGGGCCAATGCAGCGGGAACTATGGTCGGAGTTGCAGGATGGACCTTCGGTGGTTTCATGGCGGCTACAGCAACCATGTATTTAGGAGGCATGCTAATTAGCCATTTTACACCACAGCCCAAGATTGATGTACCTCAGCAGGAGACCCCTACTTATTCCTGGGGACGAATACAATCATTATCCGGCCAAGGAAATCCTATTTCCATTACATATGGAACAGTCAAGACAGCTGGACAAATTATAGCGCAGCATGTCAGTTCGGATGGTGATAAGCAGTATTTAAATATCCTATTGGCAGCCGGTGACGGTCCTTTGGATGAAATTACGGGAATTGAGATTAATGATAATGATATTAGCAACTATCAAGGTGTTAATGTTGAAGTCAGAATGGGCACAAACGATCAGGAGCCAATAACTAATTTTTCTGATCAATGGGCTGATAAAGCTTTGTCCTATAATTTAGGAACAGTGAACCAGTATGCAATTGATCAAACAGATGGCAATGCGTGTCAGGGGCTTGAGATTTCCATCGAGTTTCCTGGTGGTTTATATCATATTGATGACAATGGAAACACCACTTCTGCCAATGTTAAAATTCAGGCTCAGTATAGACCGACTGGGGCGACAAACTGGACTGACTGGAGTACATGGACAATTGGTGATGCTAAAACCAGCGGTGTCAGGAGAACGTTTAGACTTGACAATCTGCCTGCTTGTCAGTATGAGGTAAGAGTTCAATGTACCCACCGAAGTGGAAGTACAACAAGGGATGGTACAACGCCGTATTGGACGCAATTATCGGGGATTATGTATGATGATTTTGTTCGGCCTGGGCGAGCACTTTTGGGAATAAAGGCATTAGCTACTGATCAGCTTTCTGGGGGTGTTCCGTCAATCACCTGGATACAAAAGCGGTTAAATGTCTGGATATGGGATCCCACAGCAAACAATGGTTCGGGAGCATATGTTCAGAAAGCCGCTGATAATCCAGCTTGGGCGAGCTATGATCTGATTCACCGGGCTAAAAGATTGTCAGATGTGCGTGGCAACACCTGGAACAATGCTGGCACCACCGTTACAGGAAACTTGGTAATATCAACAGCAGTTGGACAGATCGTAACATTTACCAGAACTGCTGGTACGTCAGATCTAAGACCGGGTGACCGTTTGCAACATAATGTAAGTGGAGTTAATTTTGGAACAATTATTAATACAAACGGGAACAACATTGTTATATTGACAGAAAGCACCTGGACGGTTTTAACAGGCGTTAGTTTTAAGATTTTTAGGAGACCTAGTTCATTTCAAGCTTTGGGAGCACCGGCAGGGCGAATAATATATCAGGATTTTAAAGATTGGGCTGACTATTGTGAAAGCAAAAATCTTAAGGTCAATATTTTATTGGATAAAGCCGGTGATTTGTGGACAATCCTTAAGGAACTTGAAGGCGTTGGGCGTGGTAAAGTCATTTTAAAGGGAACACGTTTTTCATGTATATGCGATAAACCTAGTATGCCTGTCCAGCTTTACACAATGGGAAACATTGTCGCAGGCTCTTTTAAAGAAGAATTCCTAGCTGTTCGGGATCGAGCCAACTCGATTGAGGTATCTTTCAATAATGAAGCTAAAAATTACCAGCGGGATACGTTGATTGCTTATTCAGATGACTGGAATATCAACAATACCATTAAAAATCCAACTCAGATTACATTGAATGGAATTACATCTTGGGATCAAGCCTATGCAGAAGCTGCTTATCGCTTACGTCTAAATAAGTATTTGATTAGGACTGTCCATTTTGAAGCTGCAATCGACGCAATTGCCTGCCAAGTAGGGGATGTCATTTTGGTTCAGCATGATGTTCCTAGATGGGGGGCTGGTGGACGCCTACTGGCTGTTAATGAGCAACCGAGCAAGAATTATGTTAAGGCTAATGTTACGGCAGCTCCATGGTTTGATTACGTCAATGGAACAGCTACCGGAACAAGAAGTTACGGCTACGATGCGGCGATTAATGCTAATTATTGTTCGCTGCAGAAAACAGATGCCTCGGTTAATCGATATGGGCGAGGGATAGCTGTCAGTGGATTTAGCGGCTCACAATACACCTATTCGGTCTATGTTCGGCCCAAAACTTCGACTGGTCAAATCGTCTTATATGTTGATGCAGCTAAAGCCGAAGGTGGGTTAAACATTGCAAGTAAATCCATTCCACTTGCTAATCTACCCTTAAATGTTTGGACACGTGTCTCTGTTACCAGTGGTGTGGGTCAATTGCTCGGTACTGCGGCCTGTTATGTTTGGTTGGATACAGCCATTGGGACTTGTGATTTTGCTCTTCCACAGATCGAAATTGGGTCGGTATTGACTCCGTATGTCGAAGGTGAAAGATTTGAAGCTATAAATCGCATAACAGGTACTACAAATTTGGCTTTAGTTGGAGCAGATCAGTTTTCCTTGTTAACAGGTGTAAATGCAGCTGCAGTAACATCAGGGCAAGTTGCTCCTGATGGTTCGGCAACTGCATATTTATTAAATGATAGCAGCGTTACAGTCAGTCAGGCTCAAGCTATTGCCAATCGAAGTATTGCTGTTAATTACAATCCGTATACGTTATCGATCTACCTCAAACAAGGGACGGCACCTCAAACATTGGTCAATTTTAACTTACTTGGTGGGACAGCACAATATCGGGATATTGTTATCAACTGGGCAACAAAAACAGCAGTCAATGGAATTCTGAGCAGTGTCGGAAATGGATGGTATTTACTGACAGCGACAGTGAGTAATAACGGAACCAATACAACATTATCGTCTACTATTTACCCAGCTGCTTATAGTGAAGGCGGAACTACTACTGGCTCAGTGTATGCTTGGCAGCCGCAAGTTGAAGTCGGTGGGAAAAAATCGGCCTATGTAATGCCGGGAAGTACCCGACCTGATCAAGATGAGATCCGACTAGACAGAACTGTTGATCTTGATCCAATTAAAAATTATGAAATTATGGTTCGAATAGGCGCAACTGATGAGCTGATTAAAAAGAGTGTTATTGTGCCGTCTGTAGCAACAACGACTGACAGGCTGCTTTTGTCCGATACGTTTCTTACAGCTCCTGCTGACTTAGATGTCTATACATTTGGTGCGAGCAATATGAGTGCTAAGCCTTTCCGTGTTGTCAATATTTCTAGGTCAATTGATCAGAATCGTCGTATTACAGCACTTGAATATGTAGATGATGTCTATCAGGATAGTGCTGTCATTCCATCAGACCCGTTTGCTGATAATTGGGCAGCAGTCAGAAGTATCAATGTTACCCAATCAATGGATCCAAACTATAATACCATGTTGAATATTTCATGGGTTCCGCCTCGGAATAATTATGGCGGTGCCATTGTTCTAGTTGATGGAATCCAAATTTACAAAGCTGGAATTAACGAAACGAGCACGAGTGTACTAGCTCCTGATGCCAAAGCTTATACAATAACCGTAATTGGAATAGATTTATTGGGGCGGCAGGGATCGTCGGTTACGACTTCTTATACAGTCACTACTGCCAATAATGGAGCTCTGCCAAACGTTCCAGGTCTGACTCTAATTCAGCAAGGTGATCAAATTCAGGCCATTATTACAACACTTATTTCGAATAAGGTTAAATATTATGAATTGCGGCAAGGTGCAACCTGGGAAAGTGGTACTTTGGTTAGGAAAATTCTAGATGATCGTGTTGCTTTTCCTGCTCCGCAAAATGGCACAAATACCTATTGGATAAAAGCTAATGATGGCGTGGGTGGAGAAAGCGCTGAAGCTACTGGAGCTTCGATTAATATTAGTGGATTAGCGGCTCGAAATGTTATGTTGACTCGGCTTGAAAGTATGAGTAATTGGACAAAAACTGGCATGATTACTCGAAATGATGGAGCATTGTCAATCCAGTACCAAAAGGCAGTTGGGCAATTTCTGAAATTTTCAAATATGTTTGGTGGCGCTGCTAAATTGCGATCCGATTCATCTATTATTTTTCCACCATTGGATTTAGGTGCAAATATCATTGTTGGTGGCGATCTCTACACAGCTCCAGACGGAACGAAGAAAATCCGGTCAATTGAAAGTCTGTCAGATTTTGCTTACTTCGCTAGGATATTCAAATCCACCCTGCACTATAATGCAGTAACTTATGCAAATGAAACCTTTGCTGGGGTCAATGTCGATTATTCTATAAATGATCAGATTAAATTAGATGTATATTATCGGGTAAGCATAGACGGGCAGGTTTGGGGAAATTGGATTCCAGCTGCATCTAAACAGTTTTTTGGACGTTACATCCAGCCTAAATTGATTATTTCCTCGCTGGATGATATCACTAATACGAAGATAAGCGGCGCTATGACAACTATTGATGTTCCGGATCTTGTAGAATCGGTGATGGATATTGCTATTCCTGCGGCCAAAACTCGGGTTAATTTGACAAAAGCCTTTACGGCGATAGATACTATCGCACCATTCACCCAGGATATAAGTGGCATACAATGCCCTTATAGGATTTCAAATATAACATTATCTCCACCAGGGTTTGATGTGGAACTTTTGAGCAATGGAAATTTAGTAGCGGGAAAAATTACAAAATGTGACATAAGGGGGTACTAAATAATGGCTTTAACACCTATAACGTTAACCGATGATCCTCAGCAGGCGGTCGACAAGATCAATCAACATAACCATGATGGCCAAGTCGGAAAACCTATTGGTACGGTGGGCATATCTGATTCTGCCATTACATCAGCGAAGTTGGCAAATGGTGCCATAACAACTGTAAAGATTGGCTCAAAGCAAGTTACGTCAGCTTGCATTGCTGATAAAACAATTACTGCAGCTCAAATTGCCGACGGAGTCGTCCAAACCGACTTATCCCAGACTGTTTTAGGCAGAAAGAATTTTATCGCCATGGGTAATGGAATGAAGTTTGCTCATGATACAGGCACACTGGCTATGAAAGTAACATCTGGGGAGTGTAATATAAGTGGCAAATATCACAAATTACCAGCAACTTCAAGCATTACACTTCCTGTCCGCAAGGCTTGCCTGGTTACAGCTGCAAAGGATACGTCTGCAGCAACTGTCCCGTCTTTGGGCTACGTTGCTGCAACTGTTCCGGATGCTGATAGTTATACTGTTTTGCGTTATTTATTTAACGAAAGTGCCGGAAATCCACAAGATAGCAGTGCAAACCTTAACCATATTACAACCGCTGTCAGTATGTCGATCGTGGATGGGTGGTTTGACAGGGCACGATCAGTCAATGGTGTAAACGGCTATATGGCCTCTGGATCAAATACCGGTTTTCCTACTGGTAATGCTGAACGACAGATTGATTGTATAGTAACCATTAATAAATTAGATGGAGCGACCCGTGAGATTTTTGGATATGGTGCCGCTGCAAACACTCAATATTTTGGTCTTCAGGTCAGAGGATCTAGGCTGTGGTTTTGGGGGTACAATTATGATCAAGACACTGGCATTGATCTTGAAGTAGGGGAAACTTATTTCTTTTCAGTTGCTTATGATGGCAATGGAAATGCGCAAGGTAAGCTTACCGTGTTTATTAACGGCAAACCTATAATGACTGTAGGAGGCCTAACCTTTAATACCGGGACAGCATTGGTATTGTATCTAGGAAGACGGGCAGATACTGCCTCGCAATTTGGTGCCTTTACCTACCATTATTTCGAAATGCGTTCAAAAATGCGGGACTACTGGGCAATTGCGGCTAATGCAAATAAAGCTTTGTTTCCTTGTTCTTATCAGACTCCTTCCGGGGTTTACCCTTCACTAACGCCATACGGGGAAAATGCCCATGTCTATACCTTTGGTGAGGACAGTGGAACTTCTATTGCTGATAGTGTTACAGCTACTGCCATGAACTTGACGGCAACAGGGTCGACGATTGTTCCTTCTAAAATTGTGCAAGGAACTAATGCACGACGTGTCTATGGATCAACAACCACTGATTTTTTTACTGGCGGCAGCTATTCGATAACAACCTCTCATACCTTGATATTTGCTGGAATAATCGATGATTTTTCGTCATACCAAAACATAGTTTCAACTAGGTCTTCTACCACTGCGGGAGCTGCTATGCTTATCGAAATGACAGGAGGGCGATTATCGCTCTGGAATGAAGCAACAGATACACATCATTACTCAGTTTCCAAAATTCCTTTAGGCAGGCCTGTGTTTCTGGCGATTACGATTGATCCGAATGAAGTTCGGCTCTACATTGATAGCCCGGAGGTTGATGCTGTGTTTACCAGTATGAACGGCCTCAACATTAGTGGGGCCTTTACTACAGCCGGAACTCTGAGTTTTGCCAAGCGTGGGTACGATAATGCAGAGCCGATGAAAGGCACGTATGAATATGTTGCTCTTGTTCCCAAAACACTTACACAAGCAGAGATCGAATATGTATACTCACAATTGATGACTCCTAAACTCCGTGATATTACTGATGATATTCTTTCCATGGATACCATTAGCCTTGGATTTGTCCGCACGGATGCTACCCGCATCAGCTATGCCGACGATTTCTCATATAAGTACGGAAGAGATGAAGGTGCGTCCTGGAATGAAGGGAATAAGAGTGTTTTTCTTGGCTGGAAATATTACGACGGCACAAATGCTGGAGTGTTAAAGTGGGCCAATCCTTTAGGAAACTGCAAGGCTCGGTTTTATGCCGTAGGGAGCACATATGGAGGTGCTAGATATGCCGGGCTTATGGATGCTTTTGGAGATAGTGTTCCCTTGCAGCCTCATTTCTATGATGGGGCAAACGGGGTATCCTATGGCTATATTTTGAGAGCTGGGCATACTGCCGGGGTTGATAATGTTGAGGTTGCGCTTTACGGACAGGGTGGGATTGCGTATGACAAATGGTTAAATAGCTTTTATAACCCCCGATTTATCGGACTATATGCGGAGGTAATTCAAAATGTGGTATAACAAGCAAACTAGAGAATTGAGCTCAGTGGCTCCATGGGGGCTTGGCGTTCAGATCAGTGAGAATCTTTTTTCTGAATATGCTGAAATAGGCTGGGAAAAGGTTAATGATGATTTTATACCACCTCAGGATATTGAAAAGGTGAGAACGATTAAACTAGATCGAATGAAGAAGGTAGTTGCACCGGAAGTTGTTTACTTTAAGGCGCCAGCTTTTAAACAACAAAATGCCGCTTTAGGTGTTTATAACCTTGATCAATTTGATAAAATTACGAGTTGGATTCATGATGTGCGTCAGACTGTTGATGAGAAAGAAGCGGCGATTAATGCTGCGTCCACAATTGAAGAATTAGATGGAGTTGGCGTTGAATTTAAAGATCTTTTGGGCCGGGCTGAAGAAATTGCTTTATTATCGGAAGACAAACCATAAGGGGGTGCTAATAAGCGGAGATCTAAGCTAATAAGTTAGCGAATCCGGATATGAATAGCTTTTGAGACCTACTGAAAAATAGAATATTTAATAGCTTACTTTAACATTTGAAGAAGACCTCCTACCGCGAACTATGTAAAGTAGGAGGTCTATTTATTATAAAAAAATCCGCTAGTAGCTTTTGGACGAATGTTCTGAATAAAAAACCTAGTAATGGAGATAGAGAGTCGGTATAAAAGAAGGGAGGTAAAACGGTGGAAGGCAATGACCAAGTTGTGGAAAGTCGGTTATTAGAAGTGCTAAAGCAGAAAGTTAATGGAATCTACAGCTTCCGAAGCATCCTTATAACGGGTTTAGTATTTTTGATATTTGGTATAGTATTAGGCGTTTTGGCTGACAAGGTTGTAAATAAGTCTTATAGTCCTGAGAAAGCAGATTTGCCAATTGAGAAATTGAAAACCCCTTTACAGGTACCGGCTAGTATAATGGGGGAAGAGGATAAAATAATTCGCTATATTCAAAAGACGAGTACTATTGATTCTACAGGAAATCAACAGCTTATAGATACTGCTGATATAGTGATGGAATCGGGGGCGAAAAGTTCTTTTACGCTCAGTTTAATCGGTCCAAACGGTACAAGAAAAGATTACATTTTTAATAAGACTGCAGAGGAAAACCAGATTTTTGATAAAAACCAACTTCAGGTGGTTACTAAATGGAATTTTAGTGGAACTGTTGATGCTAGCGAGCTTGTTGAAGAAGTGGTAGAAGCTCGTGTTAATAAAGCAGTGAGAGATACAAAAGCAAGATATTTGAAGCACTTCTCGACAGGCATAGATTTTTGGTCAACTGGACGTGTAGATGGACATTTGGGATATACAAAAAATGGTGTATTGGAATATCGGGTTCTTACAAATATTATTAAGGAGAATAATACTCAAGGGTCTGATTTTGGAGCAGGTATAACAATTCATTTCTAAAAGAATAGTTTAAGTCGTTGTTTATTTTCAGAATGTCATCTAGTGTTTATTTTATTGGGGGTGCTGGGTTGGAAGTTGCTCAGGTAATTCAAATTCTACCATATATATTCCAAAACCCGAATTTAATCGGTTTTATTTTATTTGTTGTTTGCTTTTTACCACTACTGGCCTATGTCATTCACAAATCAGACAAACAAGCAGATAGACAGCAAGAATTTTTTAATAAATCTATGGACGACGCAACAAATCGCGAAGAACGCTTAGGTGATTTGGTGAATAACACACTAGCAAGGCAAACCGAAGCTTTAAACAAAATTAATAGTACGATGGTTTGTATCAATCAAAATGTAGGTGATATTAAGGGACGCGTTGATGAAATTGAAACCCTAATCGGAATAGAAAAGGGAGGGACATTATCATGAGAGTTACAATTAATGGTGGGCATTATCCGAATCTAGATTCCGGTGCAATAGGAAAGACTGGGTTGCAAGAAGCTGTTATTACAAAAGACGTAATGCAGCGTGTAGCTGCTTATTTAAAAGTTATTGCTTATGAAGTGCTTGAGGTTCAGAAGAATGAACTTTATGAAATTACGTCTGCATCGAATTCATTTCATGCAGACGTATTTATCAGTATTCATTGTAATGCAGCAGGAAATGATTTAGCGAAAGGAGCTGAGACTTGGTATCAGGATAACTCTTTAAAAGGTGAAAAATTAGCTAACTGTATTCAAAAACAAATTGTTAACTCCATTACATATAATGATGGGAAAAATATTGTTGATAGAGGCATTAAAGCCGCGGTACCAGGAATTAGCGGATTGTATGTACTTAATCAGACTAACTGTCCAGCGGTACTTGTTGAGCTTGCGTTTATCACTAATTCTGAGGATGAAAAATTATTAGCGGAATCGTCAAAACGGGATGAGTTTGCAAGAGCAATAGCAAGGGGAATTACAGATTATTGGTTATAAAAGTATAAATTGTTCATGTTTTTTTGAGTAGCTATTGCCTCGTTAGAGGGAATATTTTCTTCATTTAGTATGACTAGATGCTCGGATCGAAAACTATTAATAATAGATATGAAATTATACTATTGACACTTTTTGAAATATTCTGCTAAAATTAATTAAACTAAATAACATGGGATGATGGTTATAGGAGAGACTGCTTAGGCGGCGCCGAAGGAGAAAGCTCTTTGTTTAAACTCTCAGGCAAAAGGACTGTAACCGGACTATACTCTGGAGAGAACACTTTCAAGTCATGATGGTGTCACCGACGGGGAAGCCGAACAGGCGAATCTCTCAGGTACAATGGACAGAGGCAAAGAGGATTAACCCTCTTTGCCTCTGTTTTTTTATGTTTTCATATAGGCGAACTTATAGCTGTTGCCTAGAGGATGGGTTAAACCAAGATTTCTGAGCGTATAGTTTATAGAAAAGTAAAAGCAAGGGAGATGAGTTGTTTGACGGCACGAAAGACACCACTTTATGAGACTCATGTCAAGTATGGCGGAAAAATTGTTGAATTTGGCGGTTGGCTGCTTCCGGTCCAGTATGCGGGCATTCTTGATGAACATAAAGCAGTCAGAGAAAAAGCCGGCTTATTTGATGTATCCCATATGGGTGAGGTTTTGGTTAAGGGTCCGGAGGCCTTAGAGTTTTTACAAAAACTAGTGACCAATGATGTTGCCAGTATGACGGACAACAAAGTCCAGTATACGCCTATGTGCTATCCTGATGGCGGTACAGTAGACGATCTATTGATTTATAAACGAAACAATCAGGAATATTTTCTGGTTATTAACGCGGCCAATATTGAAAAAGATTGGAATTGGATGAAAGAGAATAGTATTGAGTTTGATGTGGAATTAACCAATTTGTCCGATGAAACGGCTGAATTGGCACTGCAAGGACCGCTGGCTGAGACTATTTTGCGTAAGCTGACCGAGGCGCCTTTAGAGCAGCTGGGCTATTACTGGTTTACTCCTGAAGTGCTGGTAGCCGGTAAACCGGTTATGGTTTCCCGGACCGGCTATACTGGTGAAGACGGGTTTGAGGTTTATTGCCGGCCGGATGAGGCTGCCTATCTTTGGGAAGCCATCATGGAAGCCGGTCAACCTTATGGCCTGGTGCCTACCGGGCTGGGCTGCCGCGATACACTGCGCTTCGAAGCGGCGCTTCCTTTGTACGGACATGAATTATCGGCTGCCATTTCTCCGATTGAAGCCGGTATTGGTAAATTTGTTTCCCTGGATAAAGGAGATTTTAATGGCCGTGCGGTGTTGGACGAACAAAAGCAAAGCGGCCCCCGGCGTAAGGTTGCAGGGTTTGTGCTTACTGGCCGGGGAATCGCCCGGGCCGGATATCCAGTCGTTTATGAAGGCCGTCAGATTGGTACGGTAACTACCGGATCTTATGCTCCTACTCTGGAGCAAAATATTGGTCTGGCGCTGGTTGAGGCTGAATATGCTAAGGTTGGCCAGTCATTTGCTGTAGAAATCCGCGGGAAAAATATCCCCGCAGAAGTCATAAAAAAACCATTCTATCATCGAAAGGGGAAATAAAGATGAATATTCCGCAAGAACTGAAGTACTCCAAAGACCATGAATGGGTGAAAGTAGAAGGCAGCAAGGTGACGATCGGTATTACCGATTATGCTCAGTCCCAGCTTGGTGATGTGGTATTTGTGGAGCTGCCTGAGCTAGGGTCTGAAGTAGCTGCCGGTGCTGGTTTTTCAGTTGTTGAGTCAGTGAAGGCAGTATCCGATATCTATGCGCCAGTATCTGGCAAGGTGATTGAGATCAACGAAGCGCTGGCTGATGCGCCTGAAATTGTTAATCAGTCTCCTTATGATGAAGGGTGGATCGTCGTGTTAGAGATTTCTGATCCAGCAGAACTGAATGAACTGCTGGACAGTGGAGCTTATGCACAGCTGTTGGCAGAGGGAGGACATTAAGATGCAGTGGAGCTATCTGCCTCACACTGATCAAGATCGCAAAGCCATGCTGGCAGCTATTGGTGTGGCAACAGTTGATGACCTCTTTGTCGACATCTCGGCTGACTTACGTCTGAAGCGTTCTTTGAAGCTTCCTGCAGCGATGTCTGAACCTGACTTAGTAAAGCACTTAGCAGCCTTGGCTCATACCAATGCCAATAGTAAGGAATATGCTTGCTTTCTTGGAGCCGGAGCTTATGATCACTATATACCCAGTGTCATTGATCATGTTTTGCGCCGTTCTGAGTTTTATACTGCGTATACTCAGTATCAGCCAGAGATTTCACAAGGATATCTCCAGGCACTGTGGGAGTATCAGAGTATGATTTGCGAGCTGACGGGGTTGGAGGTGGCCAACGCTTCCTTATACGATGGTGGCACCGGCGTTGCCGAGGCAGCCATGATGGCTGCAGGCGCCAATGGGCGTAAAGAATTCCTGGTGGCTAAAACCGTACATCCACATTATCGCACCGTGCTTGCTACCTATGCTCAAGACCGGAATTATGGGATTACTGAGATTGGTTATACAGACGGCTCGCTGGATGTTGAAGCGCTTCAGAGCAAACTAAATAAGCATGTCGCTGCGATTATTCTGCAGACTCCCAACTTTTTTGGCTGCATTGAAGATGTTAAGGCCATTGCCGATTTGGCCCATTCCCAGGGGGCATTGCTGATCACTGTCGTTGATCCGGTATCGCTGGGGCTTTTGGAAGCACCAGGGAAATTGGGGGCTGATATTGTGGTTGGCGAAGGTCAGAGTCTAGGGTTGCCCATGTCCTTTGGTGGCCCCTATCTGGGCTTTTTTGCATCAACAGAAAAGCTGATGCGGAAAATGCCTGGCAGGATTGTCGGCCAGACCTTGGATTATGAGGGTAACCGTGGTTTTGTACTGACTCTTCAGGCTAGGGAACAGCATATTCGCCGGGAAAAAGCCAATTCAAACATTTGCTCCAATGAAGCGTTATGCGCCTTGGCAGCGGCAGTATACTTAAGCACTGTGGGAAAAGCCGGACTGCAGCAAGTGGCATCTCTCTCTTTACATAAGGCTCATTACGCCTATCAGCAATTGAGCGGTCTTCAAGGTTGTGAAGGCGTATTTACCGCTCCTTTCTTTAAAGAATTTATTGTTCGCCTAAGCAAACCGGTAGCTGAAGTCAACAAAGAACTTCTTGCTGATAAAATGATTGGCGGTCTTGATTTGGGGAAATATTATCCGGAACTTAACCATTGCATGCTAATCTGTGTGACAGAAAATCGGTCACGGCAGGAAATTGATCGATTCGTAAACAGATTGGGGGCGGTGTTATGAGTATGCGAAAAAGTAAGGAATTGATATTCGAGATATCTAAAGCAGGCCGCCTTGCTGTTGATTTGCCAGCTTGCGATGTGCCGGAACAAGCTATTGAAAGCATGATTCCTGAGCATTTTATCCGTAAAATCCCTGCAGCGCTCCCGGAAGTCAGTCAGGTGGATTTGATGCGTCATTATACCGGGTTATCCCGGCGGAATTTTGGGGTGGACTCCGGGTTTTACCCGCTGGGCTCCTGCACAATGAAGTACAATCCTAAGGTCAATGAGGATATCTGCCGCTATCCTGGATTTTCACTCATTCACCCGTTGCAGCAGGAGGAAACAGTCCAGGGTGCGCTGGAGCTGCTTTATGAAATGGATCAGTATTTAGCTGAAATTTCCGGCATGGATGCTGTGACCATGCAGCCGGTTGCCGGTGCTCACGGTGAATTGACCGGTCTTAAACTGATTCGGGCGTATCATCGCCACCGGGGCGAGAACCGCACCAAGGTTATTGTTCCCGATTCGGCGCATGGTACTAACCCGGCAACTGCCACCGTGTGCGGCTTGGAAACGGTAGAGATTAAATCCAACCCGGATGGCTCCATCAACCTGGATGCTTTGAAGGCTGCTGTTGGAGCCGATACGGCCGCCCTTATGCTTACCAATCCCAGCACCTTGGGGTTGTTTGAAAGCAGTATTCTTGAAATTGCTAAGATTGTGCATGATGCGGGTGGCCTGCTTTATTATGATGGAGCAAACGCCAATGCCATTATGGGCATTACCCGCCCTGGCGATATGGGCTTTGATGTAGTCCATTTTAATCTCCATAAAACCTTCAGTACTCCTCACGGCGGCGGCGGACCGGGAGCTGGACCAATTGGGGTAAAAAAAGAATTGATTCCCTTTATGCCGGTACCGGTCATTATTAAAGCAGGTGATCAATACCGCCTGGATGAGAATCGGCCTTTGTCGATTGGTAAAGTTCATTCCTTTTACGGCAACTTTGGCGTGATTGTCCGTGCCTATGCCTACATTCGGGCCATGGGGCCGGATGGCTTAAAGCAAACCAGCGAGGATGCTGTGTTAAACGCTAATTATTGTCTCAGTCAGCTTAAGGATGATTTTTATGCGCCTTTTACCCGGTTTTGTATGCACGAATGTGTGCTAACTTCCAAAAATCAGAAACCATACGGTGTTCGCACCCTGGATATTGCCAAACGACTGCTTGATTACGGCTATCATCCACCAACCATCTACTTTCCGCTGATCGTAGAAGAGGCGATGATGATTGAGCCGACCGAGACCGAAAGCAAGGAAACCTTGGATGTTTTTATTGAGGCCATGCGCTCGATTGCTCAGGAAGCCAAAACAGAGGCTTCCCTGGTTACCAATGCCCCGCAGACTACTGTCGTGGGTCGTTTGGATGAAGCAACGGCAGCCCGAAAGCCGGTTGTACGATGGAAAGCTTAGAACGGCTGCCTGTTTCTGAGACCATTCGCTTCGCATACCCGAAAAAGACTAAGCCAGTTACGGTCACTGGCCCTAACTGCGAACTGAATTGCGCCCACTGTGGCGGCCATTATCTGAAACATATGCAGCCTATTGACGAAATGACTGCCGCTGACTCCAGCCCTAGCTGGCTGGTCAGCGGCGGCTGCCAGGCCGACGGGGCTGTTCCTATCGGAGAGCATATTGCCAGGCTGGCTGAGCTCAAGCAGGGGCGGCGCTACAATATGCATGTCGGTCTGGTCAGTGATGCTGAGATTGACATGCTGGCAGGCGTTGCGGACTGTGTGTCTTTTGATTTCGTTGCCGACAATGCTACGATACAGGACGTGTTTGGCAGCGGACGCAAAGTAGAGGACTATATCCGGTGCTATCAGTCCTTGCGTCGTAAGGTGCGGGTTATGCCGCATATTTGTATTGGCCTGAATGGTGGGGAAATTTGCGGTGAGTACCGGGCGTTAGAACTGTTGCGTGAACTGGGAGCCGAGACGCTCACCTTCATTATTTTCATGCCGACACGAGGGACTCGGTTTGCTGACCGGAAGCCGCCCAGTCTTGTGGCGGTGGCCGAGATTTTGTCCAGTGCACGGCTGATGTTTCCTGATATTCCAATCCATCTTGGTTGTATGCGCCCTGGCGGCCGTTACCGGGAGGATATTGACAAATGGGCTGTTCGCATCGCCCTGAATTCTATTGTAAACCCAGCGCCTGCTGCTGTGGCTCTGGCGGAAAGGCTGGGACTTAAAATTACGCGGGGAGAGGAGTGCTGTGTACTGTGAGCATGTGGAAACTGTCAGCTGGTACTGCTTGTGTGGCAGGCAAGAAGCAATTAAAGACTGACGTGCTTCCTACTACCGCTTATATTATGCTGGGTGAAAAATGCCTGAATAACTGCCGGTTTTGTGCCCAGTCCAGGGATAGTGGCGCCCGGGCCAATATGCTCTCCAGGGTTACTTGGCCGGAAATACCCGGGCAAGAGGCTGCTGAAGCGATTCATGCTGCTTTTCAAGCCGGACGCTTAAAGCGGGCTTGCCTGCAAGTTGTGCGAAACCCGCAAAGCTGGCAAGAAAGTCTTGATGCCCTGGCGTCTTTGACTAGTGAGAGTTCCATTCCTGTCTGCATTTCAAGTACGATCGACAGCGTAGAGCAGGCCAGGGAATTGATTGAGCGAGGTGCTGAACGCATCTGTATAGCTCTTGATGCTGCCACTCCAAAAATTTTCCGGCAGGTTAAAGATGGTGATTGGACCAGGCGCTGGGAACTGCTTAACCGGTGTGCGAGAGAATTGCCCGGCCGGGCCAGTACTCATCTTATGGTGGGGTTAGGGGAAACCGAAGCGGAAATGGTCAGTACCATTGCCGATTGTTTAGTACAGGGGATCACGGTTGGCTTATTTGCCTTTACGCCGATCAGAGGAACAGCCTGGTTTGACCGGCAGCCGCCTTCTATTGGTCAGTACCGGCGAGTTCAAATTGCCCATTTTTTACTTAAGAAAGGCTGCAGCCGGACTGTGTTCCAATATTGTGACGGAAATTTAACCGGGATTAACCTCCCCAGTGAACAAATAGAAAGTCTGCTGGCAGATGGAGCGGCTTTTGAAACCAGCGGCTGTCCGGACTGTAACCGGCCTTATTATAACGAACGTCCTGGCGGCGTGATGTATAACTATCCGCGGCCGCTTAACCGGACAGAGGCTGAGCAAGCCATTGTTGAAAGTGAAATCTTTGCTGTAAAAACCAAGAGCGTGGAGCGGTATTGCCTATGAAGTGGCGAATCATTAACAGCGGCATTCAGCGGGCAGCCGTCAATATGGCGGTGGATGAAGCCATTTTGCAAGCCCATGCTCATGGCGAAGTGCCACCTACCATTCGATTTTATGGTTGGGAACCGGCGGCAGTAAGCTTGGGCTATTTTCAAAGGGCTGCCGCCGAAGTCAATATTGAGCGTTGCCGGAAACAAGGGATTGATGTGGTGCGGCGGCTGACCGGCGGACGGGCTGTGCTGCATGATGCTGAACTGACTTACAGTGTGGTGGTGCGGGCTGATCATCCGCTTATTCCTACAACCATTACAGCATCATACCGTTATTTTAGTGGAGGCATTCTAGCCGGACTGAAAAGACTGGGGATTGATGCGTGTATGAGCATTCCTGCCGGAGCGTACGGTCAGACCAAGCGCTCTCATACTTCAGCGGCCTGCTTTGATGCCCCTTCTCAATATGAGATTACCGTGCAAGGCCGAAAAATGGTAGGCAGTGCTCAGGTACGTAAAGACGGGGTGGTTTTACAGCATGGTTCCATTCTGCTGACTTTTGATCCGGAACTGGTTGCTTCGCTGCTCAACCTGCCGGCGCCAGGGATGGAAGCGTTATTGACTGGGATGCTTGCTAAACGGGCAATATCACTTTCGGAAGCATTAGGCAGGGAGGTTGGCTGGCAGCAAGCTTGTCAAGCCATGATGGACGTTTTTGGTTCAGCGCTGGGAGTTGAAGCCGAGCCTGGTCAGCTTAGTCAACAGGAACAAGACAATGCTTGCCAACTGGCACATACCAAATACAGTCAGGATAGCTGGAATCTGCGGCGCTAACCGGAAAAATAGGAGGTAAAGCTGTATGGCCTATGATGTAGCCGTTATTGGCGGCGGACCTGGCGGCTATGTGGCCGCCATCCGTGCAGCTCAATTGGGCGGAAAAGTACTGTTGGTAGAAAAAGAACAGCTAGGTGGAGTATGCCTGAATCGAGGCTGTATCCCCACTAAGACGCTGCTTAAAAGTGCTGAGAAGTGGGAGGATCTAAAACGCTGCGCTGAGTTTGGTCTTAAAGCCGATCATATCGGCTTTGATTTTGGCGCCATCATGGCACGGAAAAACCAAGTTGTTGCCAAATTGCGGAGCGGAATTGAACAATTAGTAAAAAGCAACGACATTACGGTAGTTCGTGGTGCGGCTGTCCTCACCGGTCCTAACCAGTTGAAGGTTGACACAGGCAATGGAAATATTGCTGAGATTTTTGAAGCCGGCAGAATCATTCTTGCAACCGGTTCAGTACCTAGTTCTATTCCTGTACCCGGGCGGGAGCTATCTGCGGTAATTACCAGTGATGACTTGCTGGAACTGGACGAAGTACCTAAGAGTATGCTCGTTATTGGTGCCGGGGTAGTGGGCATGGAGTTTGCAGTTTTGCTGAGTTCCTTCGGCTGTCAAGTGACTGTTGTGGAAATGCTGCCTAGTATTCTCCCTTCGATTGACAGCGATTTGATAAAACGGCTGGGGCTTAACCTGCGCAAGCAAGGCATTCACCTCGTGACTGGTGCAAAAGTAACGGCTATTGAACAAGCTGAGGCAGCGGTTGTCGTTCAAGTCGCTGCTGGAAAAGGGTTGCAAGAGTTTCGTGTAGAGAAAGTGCTGATAGCGGCAGGCCGCCATCCGGTAACAGAAGGATTGGGACTGGAAACGGCAGGGGTAGCCTATGATCATTTGGGTATCCAAGTGAATGAACGGATGGAGACCAGCACAGCCGGGATTTATGCCATTGGCGATGTTACAGGTCAGAGCATGCTGGCCCATGTTGCATCAGCTGCCGGTATAGTGGCTGCCGAAAACGCCATGGGTTTGAACGCTGTTATGGATTACAGCGCTATTCCAAGCTGCATATTTACCACTCCGGAAATCGCTATGGTGGGTTTAACTGAACAGGAGGCACTGGCTGATCAGCGTGAGTTTAAAGTCAGCAAATTCAATTTTGCTGCAAACGGAAAGGCCGTCACCATGGGCGAAGCGGACGGGCTGGTGAAGATCATTGCCTGTGCAGCCACCGGCAAAATGCTGGGCATGCATATTCTCGGACCTCATGCCAGCGATCTTATTATGGAAGGAGCGCTGGCCATCCGGAATGGCCTGACGGTACAGGCTGTTGCCCATACCATTCATCCTCATCCTACGCTATCCGAGACGGTAATGGAAAGTGCGCACGGTATTGCTGGAAACATCATTCATCAGGTCAAATTAAAAGGATGCCGGTAATGCTCATCGTTAAACGGTATTGCGTTGTAAACTGCTTAAAACAGACCACAATTTAGTGGTCTGTTTTTCTTTGCGCGAACTTTAAAGGGTGTTATAGCAGCATAATTCCATTAATTGGCACTGTGATTCGCCTCAATCCTGCCTGAATGTTAAAACTTATATATTGAAGTGATTATGTAAATTTGTTAGACTTGAGGAGTCTCCTGTAATACATAAAAGAAGAGAGGCATAACATGGTAGGCAAGGGTACGAATCGGGTTACTATATTAGGTTTTATTATGTTTTTAGTTATTTTTGTACTTATAAGCAGGATGGCTTACCTTCAGCTTGTCAAAGGAGCCGAATTTCATACCTTAGCTGACCAAAATCGCATTCGTCTTATTAAGATCACTGCCCCTCGAGGAACCTTCTATGATCGCAATGGCGTTCCTTTGGTGAACAATCGCCCGGGATTTTCAGTATCACTGGTGCCGATTGACGCGCCGGTATCTCAAGATGTCATTATTAACTTGTCAAATATCATGGGTATTAAAGCAGATGAGATCAATAAAAAAATCAAAAAAGAAGAAAATCCGTTAAGTCCCATCATTGTGAAAAGTGATGTCGGCCAAGACATTGTTGCTAAGATCGAAGAAAGAAAAAGTGATTTGCCCAGTGTGGTGTTGGCGATTGAAGCTGTCCGGAGTTACATTTATAATGATCTTGGATCTCACATGTTTGGCTATGTCGGCGAAATCAATGATAATGAATTAAAAAAGGGCAAGGCTGCCGGCTATAAAAGTGGTGACATTTTAGGAAAGTCCGGCCTTGAGCAGGTATATGATAAAGACCTGCGTGGTGTAGATGGCGGGGAACAAGTAGAAGTTGATGTTACAGGCCGTCCCATCCAAAGGCTGGGCCGTAAAGAACCTATCCCTGGCAATGATTTGATACTTACCATCGATTCCCGAGTTCAGAAAGCAACTGAAGAATCTGTGGATAGGCAGCTTAAGTATTTACAGAATAAATTAGGAAATATTAATGCAAAAGCAGGAGCTGCTGTTGCGATCAATCCTAAAACAGGTGAAGTTTTGGCCATGGTCAGTCGACCAGCCTTTAATCCTAATTTGTTTAATGGCGGAATTTCCGAAAAAGACTGGAAAACCATTAATGACAATCCGTTTAATCCAATGCAAAACCGAGTCATCTCTGGTGAATATCCTCCAGGCTCTACTTTTAAGATTATTACCGGGACTGCGGCGCTGGAGCTGGGTAAAGTAACACCAGAAGAAAAAATTCTCGATACCGGGAAACACTGGATTATTCCTAAAGGTAATGCAATGAATGAGGCGCTTGGCTGGATTAATTTTCAAGAAGCGTTATCAAAATCAGATAATGTTTATTTCTATGAAATGGGTAACCGATTAGGCATTGATAATCTTGAAAAGTATGCGAGAATGTTCGGTATGGGTACACCTACCGGCATTAATTTGCCAGGTGAAGCAGAAGGGTTAGTTGCAAACAAAAAATACAAAATGAAGGTCTATGAAGAAGATTGGTATTTATCAGAGACTTTTGATGCTGCTATCGGACAGGGATTTCAATTGGCGACACCGTTACAGGTGGCTAATGTAATGGCTCAGGTGGCAAGTGGCGGGCAGCGTTACAAGCCATATCTTGTCAGCCAAATTGTTAAACCTAATGGCCAAACCGTAAAAGAGTTTTTGCCTGAAGCAGCTGGAAATGTTGCAATTTCGGAAAAGACACTAACCCTTATTCGAAATTCTTTACGGGATGTTGCCTTACCTGGAGGAACTGCTGCGGCTACCTTCGAAGGATTTCCTGTTCCCATTGCTGGTAAAACAGGGACTGCAGAAAATCCACATGGCGATGACCATGGCTGGTTTGTCGCCTATGCTCCATTTAATGATCCGAAAATTGTAGTCGCTGTATTGATTGAGCAGGGGGGCTTTGGTTCAGACTCAGCTGTTCCAATTGCCAGGAAGATGCTTGAAGCTTATTTTGACATCCCTACCAAGAAGAACTTTGCAGACTTTTATGCTGAGGAAGAAGCGGCTAAGGCAGTTGTTAGCAAATAACTGACTCTTGGGCCTCCAAGTTTAAGAACAAGATCTGTTGCACAGGGCCTGGACGGAACCGTCTAGGCCCTGTTTTTATGTTTTTCCTTATCTATGGATCCATGAAGGAAAATTACAGAAAATCCATAATACATGTTAATAATAGAAACTATAGAACAATATTGAAAGTGTTTGTAAATAAAAATGAAGTGAGGGTTGATTATGGAGTATCGATTAGAAAGAGACTCGTTAGGTGAGGTCAAAGTTCCGGCTGATAAATTATGGGGAGCGCAGACACAACGGAGTTTTGAAAACTTCCGGATTGGAACAGAGCAAATACCACCCGAGATGGTTGAAATTTTTGGTATGCTCAAACGGGCCGCTGCAGTTGTCAATAAAGATCTAGGTGTACTTGATTCAGCAAAGGCTGATGCTATTATTGCAGCTTGTGATGAACTGTTGGCAGGGAAGCTGGCTGGCAATTTTCCTTTATCAGTTTGGCAGACTGGCAGTGGAACGCAATTTAACATGAATATTAATGAAGTGTTAGCCCATCGAGCCGAACAGATTGCAGCAGAACGCGGCAACGCTAATTCTATACACCCTAATGACCATGTCAATCGTTCCCAGAGTTCGAATGATATTTTTCCTACATCACTGCATGTGGTTGGCGTTGTCTTGTTGAAACGCTGGCTGCTTCCGGCTCTCGAGCAACTGGAAAATTCTTTAGCAGCCAAGTCTGCCGAATTTGCTGATGTAATCAAGATTGGCCGTACCCACCTCATGGATGCCACTCCTTTGACGCTTGGTCAAGAGATCAGCGGATGGGTAGGAATGTTGAAGCGCAGCCGGGAGATGATAGAAACGGCGATGACTTTCTTGTATCCACTTGCGATGGGGGGGACTGCAGTGGGTACAGGGATAAATTGCCACCCTGACTTTGGCGTCAAAGTCGCTGCTGAAATAAGCCGAATGACTGGTGTGCCCTTTGTTACATCACCCAATAAGTTTCATGCCTTGACCAGTAAAGATGAACTGGCGGCTGTGCATGGCGTGTTAAAGGCTCTGGCTGCTGATTTAATGAAGATTGCCAATGATGTTCGCTGGCTGGCAAGCGGGCCGCGATGCGGAATTGGCGAGATTAGCATTCCTGCTAATGAACCAGGCAGTTCGATCATGCCGGCAAAAGTCAATCCTACCCAGTCCGAAGCATTAACCATGATTGTGACACAGGTTTTCGGGAATGATACAACCATCTCTTTTGCTGCGAGCCAAGGGAATTTCCAGCTTAATGTTTTCATGCCTGTCATTGCCTACAATTTTATTCAGACAGTGCGGTTGCTGAGTGATGGCATGAATTCGTTCAATGAAAAATGCATTATTGGGATTGAGCCAAACCGGGCTAGGATTGCCCATAATCTTAACCAATCACTGATTCTAATTACAGGTTTAGTGCCCTTGATTGGTTATGACAGGGCAGCAGAAATTGCAAAAAAAGCTGCTAAAGAAGGAATTTCGCTTAAAGAAGCGGCGTTGGCAACCGGCTATGTGGCAGAAAAAGATTATGATCACTATATGGACCCGCGCAAGCAAATTTCATCCCAGCGAATAGAGTCCTAAACAGAATGTCTATTTCTTAAACTAGAACCCGCTATTTTGCCTGTTATGGCAAAATAGCGGGTTTTTATCATCCGTATTGTTGGTTTTATAGCTTGGCGAGAACGTATGTTCTATACTATAATAAGAGCAAAGGAGCTGATTGGCGTGGATGTATTCGACAAACTGAAAATATTAACTGACGCAGCGAAATATGATGTAGCTTGTACATCCAGCGGTGTAAATAAAAAGGCGGGTGCTGGTCAAATCGGCAGTGCGGCTGCCAGTGGGATTTGTCACAGCTTTTCGGCTGACGGACGCTGTATTTCTTTGTTAAAAGTATTGATGACCAATGTGTGTATCTATGACTGTCAATATTGCGTCAACCGCCGTTCTAATGACACGCCCCGTACTTTCTTTACACCACGTGAATTGGCTGAGCTTACCATTAATTTTTATCGCCGGAACTATATTGAAGGTCTTTTCTTAAGTTCTGGGGTACTTAAAAACCCTGATTATACTTGTGAGCAATTGATTGAGGCATTGCGTATTTTACGTAAAGAGTACCGGTTTAACGGCTATATTCATGTAAAGGCCATACCGGGTGCAGACAACAGGCTGACTGATCAGCTGGGGTTGTTGGCTGACCGCATGAGCATTAATATCGAGCTGCCTTCTCAGAGCAGTTTGCAGCTTTTGGCACCTGATAAAACCAAGCAGTCCATTCTGGCACCGATGGGATACATACAAAATCGCATTCAGGAAAACTCTACCGATCTGGTTAAGTATCGGCATGTTCCTAAGTTTGTTCCTGCCGGACAAAGTACTCAAATGATTATTGGCGCTACCCCGGATTCTGATTTTCAAATTTTGAATTTGACAGAAAGTCTGTATAAAAAATATAAGCTTAAGCGGGTATTTTTTTCTGCATATATGCCTGTTGCGGAGAACTCCCTGCTTCCTACTCCTGATACCGAGCCGCCTCTGTGGCGTGAGCATCGACTGTATCAGGCCGACTGGCTGCTGCGGTTTTATGGCTTTTCTGCCAATGAACTTCTGGATCAGCAGCACCAGAGCTTTAACCCCTTTGTGGATCCAAAATGCAACTGGGCGCTTAATCATCGGGAGTTTTTCCCGGTTGAAGTTAATCGTGCACCCTATGAAGATCTGCTGAGAGTGCCTGGTATTGGTGTCAATAGTGCCAAACGGATCATCGTTGCCCGGCGCATGACAACACTTCGGTTTGACAGTCTAAAAAAATTGGGAGTTGTACTCAAACGGGCAAAGTACTTTATTACTTGCAGTGGCAAAACGGCAGATGGCCTAAAGTTTACTCAGCAAGCCGTGCTTCAGGCCTTAATGTCAGAGAAGACACTGGCGATGTATCGGACTAATGCATCACTTGAGTCACATTCAAAGCAATTGTCATTATTTGAGCAGCCGTTATTAGCACTGCCAAAATTGCTCAGGGAGGGTATACAGCAATGCATCACCAGTCCAATGTAACATACCGTTATGATGGAAGTTTCGACGGGCTGTTATGCTGTGTATTTGAGAGTTATGATAAAAAAGAAATTCCCACAGATATTCTGCTGCCGGATGCAGCTTCTTTGCTGCTTTTTCCCGAAAAAAGAATTGTTACTGATTTGGAAAAGGCCAATCGGGTACTCGCATCGATACCAAAAAAAATTGGGTTCCCTGCGCTGGAATTTATTCGGCACGCCTTTCTGACCTATCTTCCCCAAAAGGAGTTAGCCATACTGCGCTTTCTGCGGCTGGGTTATCAACGCGGTCCCGCTGTTATGCAGATGCTGGCCGATGAAACCGTGAATATTCTCTTTAAAGCGGTTAGGCACTTAGAACGGGAAAGTCACCTCTTTAAAGGCTTTGTCCGCTTTTCGGTTATCAATCAGGTGCTGGTGGCTGAAATTGAGCCTAAAAACTTTGTTCTGCCGTTATTGGTGCAGCATTTTTGTGAACGTTTTCCAGAAGAAAAGTTCTTAATTTATGACAAGAAACATGGTATGGCGCTGGTCTATCAGCCCTATAAGCCCATGGTTATCCCAGTCGAAGAACTGGAATTGCCTGAACCCGATCAGGAAGAACAAGCGTACCGGGAACTGTGGAAAGTTTTCTATGATACCATTGCTATTCAGGGACGATACAATCCCCAGTGCCGAATGAATCATATGCCTAAACGCTATTGGAAGTATCTTACGGAATTTGCGGGTACTTTCCAAAAGCCACACCGTAAATTAACTGCCGCTGACGGAAATAGCCGTTTAGTTGTATCTGGCGGCATGCTGACAATCGAGGGAACTGCAGTAGCGGTGAATGGTTGTGGCGATGACTGATTCAACTACGTCTTCTTGGTTATAAAAAGTACGGTAAAGATTTAGGAAAAAAGATCTATTTATACCCAGTGATGCTTAGATTATTGTCTAAATCCCAAGAGGATTTTAATGATAAATGGAGAATTATTACAGATAGAATCAAATATTGTTTTAAGTTGGCAAACTTAGCGAAAGTTAAGGACGCAAAGCTATGGGGCTAAAGATTTTATATCAATGCTTGCCAGGTTGCTATAGGGGGAAATCTCGTATATCATCCTGGCTTTTTCATTCATGTAAGGAGATCTTGTACACGATTTTGACCAGTGCTTTCATTATTTGATAAAGGGGAAGGTGTTTATTATTATGCGTAGATTTCCTATTATTGCCCAATTAGGTGGAATGTTTCTAGTTTCAATTGCACTTTTACTGAGTTTACTTGGATACACCGCGTATCAATACACGACTGCCAGTGATACATATGAGTACTTGATTACCCATACTTCAGCCAATATGCTCATGTTGAGCAAGGCTCAGGATGATATGCACACCGGTATTGCTGATTTGCGCGGCTTTATGGCCTATGGGATTAGCAGTTATGAACAAGAAGCAAGGCAAGATTTTAAAGAAAGTACTGACGAACTCAAGGTGTTCGTTGCTGGTGTGAAAAACCCAGAAATAAAAACCGAAGCCGTTAAATTAGAAAAACTGATGGACGAGTATGCCTTAAAAATGGGGCAGCTTATGGATGCAAAAAAGGCAAATGATCCGGCTTTTAACACACTCTTGGCAGACGGCAGAAAGCTATCCCAGCAAATTGACCAGCAGTTTGAGAAAACGCTGAACTTAGAAGAGAAGTTTTTAAAACAATCGACCGATGAGTTGATGGCCGAGCAAAAGGCAACAAAAAGGTTAATTGTCATATTGAGTGCCGTGATCCTTTTACTCGTTTGCGGTTTAGCCTTTTGGTATAGCCGCCTGATGGCCAAACGGTTAAATTATGTCCGCAATGATATGGATGCCATCAGCCGTTTCGATTTGACCACAGCAGAGCAACAGGTGACTATTAATGATGAAATCAGTGATATGGCTCAGGCCATGACCGGTATGAAGAATGCATTGCGGTCTTTAGTAGGCCAAATCAGCCAAAACTCTGAATCGCTGGCAGCAGCTAGCCAAGAGTTAAGCTCAACGGTAGAAGAGCAGCTCCGGGCTGCAGAAATTGTCTCAAATACTATTTCAGAAGTTTCCAGCGGTTCTGCACAAAATACCAATAACATTACCGAGATGTCAGCCACCATTCAGGAGCTTTCGGCAAGTGCTGAGGAAATGAATGCCAACGCGTTTGAGGTCAATGCAAACACTCAGAATGCTGTTGATGAGGCTGCACAAGGTATGGGCTTGCTGACGCAGATTGTTAGGCAAAACGAAACTGTTTCAGTTTCAATGAACAGTATTACCGAGGTTGCCAATTCCTTAGCAAAAGGCTCGGAGGACATCCGTGAAATTGTTACCGTCATTCAAAATCTTGCCGGCCAAACCAATCTGCTGGCATTAAATGCGGCAATTGAAGCGGCTCGCGCAGGTGAAGCGGGCAGAGGCTTTGCGGTAGTGGCTGAGGAAGTTCGCAAATTGGCTGAGCAAAGTGCTGAGTCGACTCAACATATTGGCGATATTATCCAGAAAATGACTGAAGATATTGATACCGCAGTGCACCATGTCAGCAAAGGAAACGAAGAGGTGGCAGCCGGAAAACAAGTCACCCTTAACACACAACGAGGCTTTGAAGCCATCATAGACAAACTCAACAAGGTCAAAACCGTTGTGAATCAAATTACCCATGCCATTGAAGAATCAGCGAAGGGTACTCAAGAAATGGTCGGAAACGTTCAAAATATTAGTGCTGTAGCTGAGCAAACTTCTGCAAGTGCTCAAACGGTTGCTGCTGCTTCTGAGGAGCAAAGTGCCAGTATGCATGAGATTAACAATAACGCAGAGTCTTTAGCTAAAATGGCTGAAGAGCTGAATGTCATTATTAGCAAGTTTAAGTTATAATCGGATAATCCTCCACCTGGTGTATCATAGATTCAAGATCTATTGCCAGCAGGTGGAGGATTTTTTCTTAAAATGAAAGGAGTGCTTAAAGCTCAATGACCTTTTATGTTAAAATAGCCTTAGAAATAGCGGTTAGGTACTGAGATCATATCACTGCATGAGCAGGCGAAAGGATGACTAAGGTGGTTTTAGGGCGAGAGCAAATCTTACAGCAGCTAAAAACTCAAATTCGCGTAACTGGTCATATCATCGGTGTGGCTGTAGGAGCCGGCATTACGGCTAAATATGCTGTAAAAGGTGGTGCCGATCTGTTATTGGCTCTAAATTCCGGCCGTTTTCGCCAAATGGGACAAAGCTCACTGGCTGGTTGGCTGCCGTTTGCCAATTGCAATGATATGGTGTGCGAGTTTGGTACTCGTGAGATTCTGCCGATTGCCCAAGATACTCCAGTTATCTTTGGGTTGAATGCTACTGATCCGACCATCCAGCTTGATCAATATATTGATTTTATTAAGGCGCAAGGCTTTGCCGGGATTAACAACTTTCCTACTGTGGGCATGATTGACGGGCAATTCCGGGAAGCGCTGGAAGAAGCAGGCCTATCGTTTGAGCGTGAGGTTGAGGCTGTTCGGATTGCTCATAGCCGGAATTTATTTACGCTGGCCTTTGTTTTTGATGCCGGGCAGGCCAGGGAGATGCTGCATGCTGGTGCAGATCTGATCTGTGCTCATCTAGGGCTGACCAAGGGCGGAGCGATAGGGGCTAAGAAGGCATTGTCACTGCAGTCAGCCAAATTCATCGTGGATGACATTTTCAATGCCTGTGATGAGATCAATACCGATACGATAAAAATGATATACGGCGGTCCGATTAAAACCCCGACTGATCTTAGCTTTATGTATAACAATACCAAAACCATGGGGTATATCGGTGGTTCGTCATTTGAGCGTATCCCGTCCGAAGCAGTGATTACCGACATCACCCGGGCCTTTAAGCAAACTGGCTTCTTGGGACAGGATGAGCTGCTTGTCAAGATGATTGAAGGGGTTAAGAAGCATTACGACTATATTGAGTTTGTGAAAGAATATGTTGCGGTAAATTATCGAAATGAAGTACTATTTACTGATCTTGCAAAAGTCGCCCACGTTTCCCGGTCACATCTAAGCGCCTTGTTTAAGCAAGAGGTAGGGTGTACCTTTCCCGAATATTTAGTCCAGTTTCGCATCAGTAAAGCCAAAGAAATCATGCGATTTTATCATGTTAAGCTCAATGAAGTGGCCATTATGGTTGGATACAAGGACTACGCTCATTTCAGTAAGACATTTAAAAAACAAACTGGCTTAGCCCCTGAACAATACCAGCGAAAACTTCAAGAGAAGCAGTTTGAATGCCAATAGATTTAATCATGAGGAAATCAAGCCGTCTTTCATAACCTGTTTCATGCAAGTCATTCGAAAGACGGCTTTTGTTTTTTTGATAAACATACATAAACACATTATTATCGGACAAATAGACATATAATTGTGATTAACTATGCGTTAGACTATTATTATAGGAAAATTCAACCAATTCAGCCGACTTATATTGTACAAGGAGGGGTTAAGTTGAAAACTGTGGCTATCGCTGGGACATTTGACTCCAAAGGTATCGAGTTTGCTTATTTACAAGAGATATTGCAAAGCTTGGGCTTAAAAACTTTCATGATTCATACCGGTGTGTTTGAATCAAAGCTGGCAGTCGACGTTTCCAATGAGGACATTGCCAGTATTGTCAATGCTGACATGAAGGAAATTGCTGCAAAAAAGGACCGGGCATTGGCGACCGAAGTATTATCAAAGGGGTTAGAAAAACTGCTGCCCAAACTGTATGCTGAAGGTAAGTTTGATGGCATCATTTCCTGCGGCGGGACTGGCGGGACATCGCTAGTGGCTCCGGGGATGCGGGCACTGCCGATTGGGGTGCCGAAAGTTATGGTATCAACCGTGGCTGCCGGAGATGTATCCATGTATGTGGGCACAAGTGATATTTTCATGTATCCATCTATTGTGGATGTTGCTGGCTTGAATTCCATTTCTACTAAAATTTTTACCAATGCAGCACTGGCTATTGCCGGTATGCTCAAATTTGAAGTGAATAAAGTGTTAGAAAAAAAACCGCTCATTGCGGCTTCCATGTTTGGGGTAACAACGCCGTGTGTCAACCAGGCCAGAGAATATTTGGAGCAGCAAGGCTATGAGGTATTAATTTTCCATGCGACAGGAACGGGCGGCAAAGCAATGGAAAGTTTAATCAGGGACGGCTACATCGAAGGTGTTTTTGATATTACGACCACCGAGTGGTGCGATCAGCTGATGGGCGGCAATATGGCTGCAGGCGAACAGCGGTTGGAAGCTGCAGCACTTAATCAAATTCCACAGGTTGTATCGGTCGGCGCTTTGGATATGGTTAACTTTGGCCCGATTGACACAGTGCCGGCTAAATATAATGGCCGTAATTTCTATAAGCACAATCCCACAGTGACCTTGATGCGGACTACTGTGGAAGAAAACCAGCAATTAGGTATGGCGATTGCTGAAAAGCTTAATCTGTGTACAGCTAAGGCAGCTTTATTGCTGCCGCTTAAAGGCGTTTCAATGATTGATGCTCCTGGCCAGCCTTTTTATGGGCCTGATGAAGATGCGATGTTATTTAAAACACTTAAAGAGAAGATTACCAATCCGCTGATTGAGGTCATCGAAGTGGACGCAAATATCAATGATCCCGAGTTTTCAACTGCAGCAGCTCAAAAACTAGTTGAACTGCTGGCAAAAAAATAGTAAGGAGGCGTTTCGTATGGCGCAGACTAGAAGTGAAGTATTAAAAAAATTAAAGGCTGAGATTGCAGCCGGCAATATCCTTGTAGGAGCCGGTGCTGGTGCCGGGATATCAGCCAAAAGCGGCGAAGCCGGTGGTGTTGATTTAATCATTATTTATAATTCAGGTAAGTATAGAATGGCCGGACGCGGTTCACTTGCCGGGCTGCTATCCTATGGCGATGCGAACAAGATTGTGGTGGAGATGGGTGCTGAGGTGCTTCCGGTGGTTAAGCATACTCCTGTGTTAGCCGGTGTGTGCGGAACTGACCCGTTTCGCATTATGGAAGTATTCTTAAAGCAGCTGAAAGAGCAAGGCTTCGCCGGTGTACAGAACTTCCCGACTGTTGGGCTTATTGACGGTGTATTTAGGCAGAACCTGGAAGAAACAGGCATGGGCTATGATTTGGAAGTCGAGATGATCAAAACAGCGCATGAACTCGATTTACTGACTTCCCCTTATGTCTTTGATACCGAACAAGCCGTTAAAATGGCTAAGGCCGGAGCGGACATCATTGTTGCTCATATGGGATTAACGACCAAGGGAACCATCGGAGCTCAAACGGCGCTGACGCTGGATGATTGTGTGGCCAAAGTGCAAGCCATTTGTGATGCCGGTAAAGCCGTCAATCCAGACCTTATCGTGCTATGCCATGGCGGTCCGATCGCCGAACCGGAAGATGCGCAATATATTATTGCCAACACCCACAATGTAGAAGGCTTCTTTGGTGCTTCCAGTATTGAGCGTTTTGCTACCGAGGTAGGAATCAAGCAGCAGACTGAGGCTTTCAAAGCAATAAAAAAATAACAGATTCCTTGCAAGCTTAATAACTCCTGCTCAATTCTGTGTGAATGGGCAGGAGTTTTCTCTTTTAGTGATAATAAATAATTAAATGCCTTGGTGTTCTCATCTGGCAGGTAAAAGTGTCTTGCACTGAAAGGAGTCTTTCTTTTGAATCACTGGGATGCAGCCTTATATGATCGCAAACATTCCTTTGTTGCCGAATTAGGCGAAACTCTCATCACGCTGTTAGCACCTCAACGTGGGGAACAGATTTTGGATCTGGGGTGCGGAACAGGAACTTTGACCAATCAGATCACGAGGTCAGGGGCCGAAGTCACGGGGATTGACAGTTCGGCAGACATGATTGAGCAAGCCAAGAAAAAATATCCACAGTTGCACTTTGAAGTGGCTGATGCGCGAAAGCTTGGTTATGCCGGACAATTTCATGCAGTATTCTCCAATGCGGCGCTTCATTGGATGAAGCCTCCGGAAGCTGTGTTGCACGGTATTTGGAATGCCTTGAGACCAGGAGGCCGCTTGATTGCGGAGTTTGGCGGGAAGGGGAATGTGGCTGCAGTTATTCAAGCCATTTTTATGGTGGTACGTGAACTAGAACTTGATGACCAACTATGCAGCCTGCCTTGGTTTTTTCCAAGTATCGGTGAGTATACTTCTTTGATGGAGCAAGCTGGCTTTCAGGTCAAATATGCAGCGCACTTCGCCCGGCCTACCCGCCTTGAAGGGGAAGACGGATTGCGCAGCTGGATCTGCATGTTTGGTGGCAGTCTATTGGCACCATTTCCGGCTCACCTGCAGGGGGCAATAATCAGCAAAGTTGAGAGTTTGTTAAAAGCTGATTGTTTCTCTGATGGAGGCTGGACTGCGGATTATCAGAGAATTCGTGTTGTCGGGCTCAAGCCTTGTGAGTAGCTCTATTAAACTGGGAACACTGTTAAAGTGAGCTCATCTTTAGGCATGTCAGCTGATTTCAATGAAATGCCAACGGAGTGCGTATTTGATTTTGAACGGTTGAAAGGCCCGCGAATATCGCGGGCCTTTTGCATCGAATAAAAGGAATGTGGTAAGATATGACTATTAACAAGCTAAGGCTGAATCAGTTCTAGGCTATATTCGGAGGTCACTATGTCTCTTTGGTCAAAATTTCTTCAATACTATAAACCTTATCGGGGATTATTTTTTACTGATTTGCTTTGTGCATCAGTGGTTTCTCTAGTGGATATTACCTTTCCCCAGATTCTTTATTATCTCACTCATGGGGTATTTAACCGGAGTGCGGTGGAAATTAAGCAAGTGCTGGGGATGGTCGCTGCCGGAATGGCTGTTTTATACGGAATCCGTTATATCTGCCAGTATTATATCACGACCTGGGGACACATTATGGGTGCACGGATGGAAAGTGATATGCGTCAGGATTTGTTTGATCATTATCAGCAGCTGTCATTTTCCTATTATGACCGCAATAATACCGGTGAAATGATGTCCAAGCTGGTATCGGATTTATTTGATATTTCGGAGCTGGCACATCATGGGCCGGAGAATATTTTTATTTGCACACTTAAAATTGTCGGCTCATTTGCCCTGCTGATGTTTCTTAATGTTAAAATGACCTTGATTCTCTTGAGTGTCACAATCCTGATGATTATTTTCAGCATTTATAAAAATCGGAAAATGAAAGCTGTCTTTATGGATAACCGGAAAAAAATTGCCGGAGTCAATTCCCGCGTGCAGGACAGTCTTTCCGGTATTCGAGTCGTTAAATCATTTGCCAATGAAGACTTGGAACGGGAAAAATTTTGCACCAGCAATCTGCAGTTTCTGGATTCAAAGGTGAGCAGCTATCGCATCATGGGCAGTTTTCATGCTGGCAATGGTCTTTTTCAAGGGTTATTGTATACCGCAGTACTGGTCAGCGGCGGCTATTTTATTGCCCAGGGTACGCTTCAGGTTGCCGACCTTGCGGTCTATGCCTTGTATATCGGAATTTTTATGAATCCGATTGATGTATTGATCAATTTTACTGAGCAATTTCAAAAAGGATATTCAGGTTTCAAGCGCTTTATGGAAGTTGTCAGCACAACCCCGGAAATTATTGAGAAGCCGGATGCTGTGCCCTTGACCAATGTCAAAGGCGACATTGTTTATCAAGATGTATCTTTTCGCTATAACCAGGATAGCCAGGTGTTGGACGGGGTCAATATTGCCATTGAGGCCGGAAAGACGGTGGCACTTGTGGGACCATCCGGTGGTGGCAAAACGACACTATGCTCCATTCTACCACGATTTTATGACGTAAGCGGGGGCGCTGTCTTGATTGACGGCAAAGACGTGCGGGATGTGACGCTCAAGTCACTGCGGAGTGCGATCGGGATTGTTCAGCAGGATGTCTATCTATTTGCTGGCACAGTGCGCGACAATATTGCCTATGGTAAGCCTGATGCAACGGACGAAGAAATTATTGAGGCAGCTAAAAACGCCAATATTCATGACTTTATTGTCAGCCTTGCGGATGGCTATGATAGCTATGTCGGCGAACGTGGCACCCGCCTTTCCGGCGGACAGAAACAGCGCATTGCCATTGCCCGTGTGTTTTTGAAGAATCCGCAAATTCTGATTTTAGATGAAGCTACCTCGGCGCTGGATAACGAAAGTGAACGCTTTATTCAGGCTTCGCTGGAACGCCTTTCGAAAGATCGCACTACGATTGTTGTGGCTCACCGACTCAGTACTATCCGTAATGCTGATGAGATTATTGTGATTAATCACAACGGCATCCAGGAGCGGGGCAATCATGAAGAATTGTTGGCGTTGAACGGGCTTTATGCTAAATATTATCATATGCAGTTTGAAGGCTTGGACGAGCTGCCAAACGAGTGAGCCGCTTGATTAGTAATAGAAAGCACGGCTGCGGCTGCGAGGCGCAAAAAGCTTGACCATGGCCATTCCAGCAATAAAGCCGCCGATATGTGCCCACCAGGCAATATTGCTACCAGACGTCACCAAAGAGAGTGTGCCGGACTGCAGCTGCAGGAGAAACCAGAAGCCAAGAAAAAGCAAGGCTGGTATTTCAACAAGCTGAAAAAAGAAAATAGGGATGAGAGTAAGCACCTTTGCATTGGGAAAGGTAACCAGGTATGCGCCCAGAATGCCTGAAACGGCACCACTGGCTCCAATCGTCGGAATAGGCGATGCAGGGTCGATTAGGATATGGGTGATATTGGCAGCAGTGCCGCATACCAGATAGAATGCCAAAAAACGTAAGGAGCCCAATCGGTCCTCCACATTGTCGCCGAAGATTTGGATATACCACATGTTGCCGATCAGATGCATCCAGCCGCCGTGCATAAAGAGATTGGTGAGCAGTGGTAAATAGGCTGCGGCATCGCCCGGATTGTTCAAGACGGCAAAGGTGATTTTGGCGGGAATAAGCGCATAGTGTTGGATGAAAGCAAGCATTTCTTGGCGGGAAAAATTCAGCTGCCAGATAAACACAAGAACATTTGTTAAGATAATCAGTGAGGAGATTATCGGGAAAGTTGCCGATTTGATGCTATCGCGGATAGGAATCATTGCATAGCCTCCACGTGTTTTCTTTCATTTTATGATAAAATCGCTGCTGTGCCTACAGTAAAATGGAAATAGCAGCAAGTTTTCTATGGTAGATGTACAGGAATTTGGCAGGATTTTTTATTTAAACTGTGAAATATTGGTGTAGATATTTATTGATGAAATTCGGCAATATCTTGTATCAAATAAAGATGCGCTATAACCAAACAGGAGGTAAGGATTGGTGAAATATACTGGAGAAAAATCGTTTATAGGCAAGAGCGGAGCTTTTAAAATTATGCAGTATGGCTCGGAGGATGCCAAACTGCAAATATTTCTAAAGTCCACACCAGCCTATGAAGAAGATGAGTTTGGAGAATATCAGGAGACATCGCTGCTAGATAGGAATCAGGCGGATATTAGCATTGGAATAGCCTACGATGATGTGGATGAAGTATGGGTTACAAGTAATCTATCTGTTGAAACTTTGGGATGGGCCGGGGTTAACGAGTTTATGTTAGCTTTATTTGAACATCAAGATCAATTGGGTATAGTCGAAGATGTTGTTGAGGTATTAAAGGATCTGCTCAGTCAAAGTGAAGTGTTGTGGGGCGTCGATTATCTTTAGGATCAATGATTTGCGAGAGCAGCTTACTGTTCTCAGCTTCGTTTAAAATTTCTTATCAGTGAAAAAGCCTGCAGGAGTAACCTGCAGGCTTTTTTATCACTTTACGCAATAGTAAATACTGGCGATTAAGAAGTGTTCCGGACTTGCAAGAGGAAACTTGCTGTATATGTTGAATATATACAAGGATAGTTTTCTTAGCAAGCTATTTGGAGGAACGCTCATGAAAATTACTTTTTTTCTAATTCCTAAAAGCGAAGTCGTTTATTTGCCACTACATAGTACTATGCGCCAAGCACTAGAAAAAATGGAATATCATCGCTATTCCGCAATTCCACTTATTGATGAACACGGCAAATATGCGGGGACCATTACCGAGGGTGATTTGCTCTGGAAAATGAAGAACACTCCGGGACTAAGCTTTGCGGGAACTGAACGGATTATGCTGCAGGATGTTCCCCGCCGCCTTATCAATACGCCGGTGCAAATTAATTCAGAAATGGAAGATTTACTTTCATTATCCATCATTCAAAATTTTGTGCCAGTATTGGATGACAGCGGCATCTTTATCGGCATCATTCGCCGCCGTGAAATTATTGAGTATTACACCAGACAGTGCCGGTTAGGTCAGCATTCAGCAAATGCTCAATAACTTTGATGGAGATCGTATTTTAAATAAAATAATTAATCCCTGCAAGGATCCAGCGATCTTGCAGGGATTTTTACTTTGATAAACTATTCATCAGTCAAGCCGTTTTGTTGAATCAATACTGTTTCGGCGATTAAAGGCAGCAAGTTATCAAAAATATGTGTGTTATTGCCATTCATATAACCACCACGGTTTTCACCTTCAGTCATACGAAAGCAAATCATGCGTTGATAAATATCTCGTGCAAAACAATCGTCCCCCTCCTGAAGGGCGTAGAGAATGAGCACTGCGTATAAGGCGGGTGACTCATAAGGGGATTCAACAGCTCGGCTGGCCCGATTGTAGTCAGTCATGACTTTACCATGACTGTAAAACTCCGTTTTTATAAACGAGATCAGGGCAGCAGAATCAACAGCAATAGCCTGCCTGTTTAACGCAATTAACATTTGATCCAGCAAATTGACCTTGTCTGCAAAATAAAATGCTTTGGTGTTGACATCATAGGTTTTCGGATAAAAAATGCCGTCATCTGGCAAAGTGCGCAGCAGCTCAAGACTGCGCCTGGCAGCTATCGGGCTGAGATAGTCCAAGTGAGCGGCTTTTTGAATAGGAATCGGATTGAGATAGAGCAGTGTCAGGGTATGCGGCGAAGTTTGTGCTTGCTCATCATAGAAATCCACTAATTGGCCTTGTTGCACCAGGTAGTGGTCTAAGGCCAGGCTCAGTATCTTTGCTGTATACTGCCATTCTGGCTGCGGCCAGCGTTCATTGGCTAGCAGCAGTGCATCAAGGATTCTCAAGTCATCTATCAATGCATTCGTGGAAACACGCTGTTCGCCATTGGCACTTACTTGCCAGGCGATTAGATTGTTTGGCAGCAGATAGTACTTGATGAGTATTTGGTAACATTGCTGAAAAAGCACAGCATCATTTTTTACGAGAGCATACTGCATCCACAAGCCCAGCGATTCAGACAAAGAATCTCGGCCTGCGACAGTACTCAAGTCGTTACTTTCCTTTTCACTTGCCAGCAAATAGGTAGCTGGTGTTCCATTCGGGTTAGTCAGTTTATTTTTAATAAAAGCTTCAGTAGCGTAGGCAGTATTTTTGGTCGGCATTGCAAATAATAAACTTGCAGGCCATAGAATAGTACAAATCAGCATACAGACAAAGAGGTTGATGGGTTTGAATATCATGAAGGCCGCCCCCGTAAATCAGGTTATTACTATTATTATAGTATCATGATTTCCAGTTAATTTACATAAAAATGTTATTATTTAGAAGAGAGTGTGAAGTATGGGTAGAAAAAAAGTTAGTTGGCTGATTGGATTGTTCATCATTTTAACTGCCAGCAGCATCTTTACTTATCATTTTTATCATCCCAGGTATCTGGAAACTGAGCGCTTTATTTCCACACATATGCTTAATGAAAATGGAACGCTGGCTACCTATCTTGTTGATACCCCAGCAGTGTCTCCTGATATTGTCCATGGACGGGAGGCCTTGTCCGAATCACTGGGATTATGGTTGGAATATGCGGTACAAAAACGGGACAAAGCTTTATTTCAACAAAACTATGCCATTTTACAACACTATTTTTTTGCTCCTGAAGGATTTATCTATTGGAAAGTTAACGCAAATGGGCAATCTGATGTGACAACCAATGCGTTAGTGGATGATTTGCGGTTAGTGGATGCCTTATTGGCTGCCCATCAGCTCTGGGGATCAGAAGAATGGGGGCAGACTGCAGGCGTAATTGGCGGGGCTGTTTCCCGGTATTTGGTCAAAGAAGAAACTTTTGTTGACTTTTATGACAATAAGTATCACAGCTCCGCGCATGCACTGACTTTATCCTATTTGGATCCACAGCCTTTGAAGCGCTTAAGCCGCATTGACCCTGACGGACAGGCGCTTTATGAAAAAAGTGTGGCTGTCCTGCATGCCATCCCCAATGATGGCACATTTTTTCCGAAAACATATGATCTGATGACCAGACAGTATAATTATGAACCGTCTATTAATCTGATTGATCAGCTGTTGATAGCCTGGCACCGCACGACGCAGGGCATTTCGTCACCTGAACTCACCGCATTCTTAAAAAATGAACTTTTGGTGCGAGGACTGATCTATGGCGGCTATGATCGTATCAGTCATAAGCCGCTGGGCGAATTTGAATCCCCAGCAGTTTATGCGTTGGCCATCCTGTATTCCCTGGAACAGGGCGACACCGATTGGGCACTTACTCTTTATCCAAAAATGCTGCGGTTGAGGAGCCGATCCGGCGAATTCCGAGGTGGTTATGTATTTGATAATCAAACCCATATTTTTGATAATCTTTTTCCGCTATTAGCTGAAATCAAGCTTTATCAGGCTAAGCCGCTCGCTCTCATGAAGATTTGGCTGACTGATCGACAAAAATAGCAGTGCTTATGACAAGCAGGCTGCTTAAAAGCGGTCGGTTTTATCCCAAACCGGGCCAGAGCTTGAGCCATGCTGATGACGGAAATAACTGTAGCATCCCCGGATGAGCAGGAGCAAAAATAATTGTGCATAAGTCACGTACATAATGATGGCGACAAAGATATTAGACAAAGTCAGGCGTTTATCAACAGTTTGCGCACTAAGCAACTGCAGCAGATAGACCATATAGGAATAAAACCAGAGCAGCAGGAGTGGGGCGGTATAGTGTTCACGGATGGTACCTGTTATTCCCAAGATCAACCAGACGTCAGAGGCAATGAGCAGGCCAGCAAAACCTACATATACAATAAATTGCTGTACAATATGGACAAGAACTCGTCCTTTTAACCAACTGTGTTCGTAGAATGATTTAGCCAAAATGTAGATATTTCCCTGGCTCCAGCGGGTGCGCTGTTTCAGCCATACGGCAAATGTCTCAGGTTCCTGTTCCCAGGTCACTGACTCGGGAATAATGGGCAGTAGACCTCCGGCAGCCGTTAGGGTCAGGGTCAGGTCAGCATCTTCGGCCAGAGCATACGGATCATAGCCACCCACTTGTTCGATTGCCGATCGCGCCACCAGCATATTGGTGCCTGTCAGTGAGCCGGTTTTGAACAATTTCCAGCGTCCTGCCTGCATGAGCAGTTGAAATACCTGAAATTCCAGTGAAATCATGCGTGTAAGCAAATTTCTTTCTTCATTAATGGTTTTTACATAGCCGACTGCACCAACCGCCTTCGGAGTGTTGACCGCTGCTTCTACCAGCAGCCGCAAGGCAGCTGGCTCAGGCTGATTATCTGCATCATATACAGCAAAATATTCTGATTGGGAGATTGATAAACCGTGGTTTAATACCCGCGATTTTCCCTTGGGTAATCCGGGGGGAACAAGAATGTGACGGATTCGGGGAAACAAGTCGGCATAAAATTGGGCAATTTCGCCCGTATTATCTTTTGAATGGTCATTTAAGACATATACGGTCAGCTCACCGGGATAGTCCAGCTTGAGCATGGCATCCAGTGTTGCAGACAGTACAATGCCTTCATTATAGGCAGGGATAAAAATACTGACACTGGGATAACTCGTCAGTTTAGGACTGTGGCGTTTTTCAACCCGATAAAGAATTCCCGCTACAGTCAATATTGAATAATAGCCTAATAAAAGCCAAAAGAAAAGACAGACAATCAGAAAGAATGCACTCATAGTAAATACCCTGTTTGTTTTGGCGGCAGAGGCAGCGATTCGCCGCTGATTGTGAATCTGGTGTATTCCCAGTTGGCGGGCAATTGTTGAATGTCAATCTGATACAGGTTTACCGGAACCTGAACAATGGCCTGCAATTTTTCCTTGAACCGTATCACTACAAGTTTGCTGCCATCAAGGGTCGCATGCTGCAGCAGCAGCAAGAGCTCATTGGCTGAGCGTTTTCCTACGATGTCGTACTGGGTTCGGACAGCCATTAGAGCAGCCCGGCTGAAAGCTTCATGAAGGGTTTTTAGGGCAAAGTCTTTGCCTTGAGGAACAATGGTAATCGTAATTAAATAGCCTGTCTCATTGCGGCGCTTCATGGCGGTATGGATAGCTTCAGCACGATATAAAAATTCATTTAAGGTCAGTATACCGCTGCTTTCTTCATATTTTTTTAATTTGAGCAGAGCTTGATCGGCTTTCTTAAGCTTGCTGGAAGTATTTTTAAGGAACAATATCATCAGCCAGGCCAAGCCTGTTGTGACCATAAATAACAATAGCTTAACAATGACTGCTGATTGTAAAGACTTCTCCCATTGTTCGTAAAACGCCATTCCTGTGTAGACAAAGCCGGTAGCAAGAATTTCGGCCACTAAGATGGCAAACCCTAATATGGGCCGGACTTTAAGCAGCAACAAATAAGTGATCAGTTGTAATGCTCCGGCCACAGTCAAATCATGTGTGGATAAAACAAAAGCCTGGGCAATATTTGCCAAGGCAAACAGATAAAATACGATAAACAAAGAATAATCACGGTTCAATGGGTACACCTCATTTACTGGCCTGATGATCGTGAACATATTTTATTTGGAGTTATTCTTAACTTATCGTTTCAATTTCATTCAGCAAAGGAAATTTAGCCATACTTATTGCAATAAGTATGGCTAATCATTAATGTTTTTTCAAAACCGGTATCCAGATTTCACTTTTAAATGTTGGTGAAGTAACATCTTTATGTTCGTTCCATAGTATCTCCGGGCCTTCTGCTTGCTCATAGTTTGAATAGGGAAACCACTCGGAATAAATGCGTCCCCAGATGTCCTGGAGGGTATTCGGAAATGGGCCGACTGCCAGGAATACTGCCCAGGTTAGAGCCGGTACTTCAAGCGCTGTCAGGTTAGGCGGACAATCGTTTGTCGTGGCAGCGCCGATATAGTGATCAAGCGTTCCTTTCTCCTGTCTTCCTTCAGAGAAGTTTGTCGATGCACTTAATAGTCCACGCGGTTCGACATTAGACAATTGCTTAAGCTGATCAATTGTTTCCATATTTAGAGACTGCCACATTTCGGCAATCTCAGGATTGACTCCCTGATAGATTAAAGAAACTTTTTTCTTGATGCCAATGATGCGAAATGCGGCTTTATCTTCGACGCGATAATTCATTTCAATGCCTCCTTGAATGGATAACTGAAAGGTCATTTTTGGATAAGCTTTAAGTGAATGGCCATTATTCCTAGCTTCGGTCGGGGTAACGCCATGCAAACTTTGAAAAGCTCTGCTAAAAGAATCAGGCGAGTTATAACCGTATTTAATGGCAATATCAATGACCTTGATGTTTTTTTCTTTTAGCTCAAAGGCTGCAAGCGTGAGACGTCGCCGGCGGATATACTCCGATAATGTCACACCGGCCAGGAAAGAAAACATCCGCTTAAAATGATATTCCGAACAGCACGCCAGTCTGGCAACTTCTTTATAATCAATATTATCGGTAAGGTTTTCTTCGATATAGACTAAAGCGCCATTCATTTTTTCCAGTAGATCCATTGTGATGACCTCCTTTTCCATTTATAGAATAACAAAAGCTGAAGTGTTCCATCCGACATTTGGTGCACAATTTTGTCGGTCGATATTAGCCAGGCTATTATTGTTGGTGCAACTAAGTTTAATTCAGCTTGAAAGTGGTAGTATGCAAATATTTTAGCTTTTTATTAAATAAATGGAATATTTATTGCTAACTTGGCATATTCTATTAAGTTGTGTAGGTTTTAGCGTTATTGGCGTCTAATTAGTCCAATACTGTTCATCGTTTTAATCATAGAGGAGGAGTTATGATGGAAAAAGAAAAGATGCTGACCTACATTCTGGATGCCTATCCATATCCCATTGTTTTTGTGGATTGTGATCATATCATTCGCTTCATGAACAAACAGGCAGAGTATCACTACTACGAGGAACGCGGTTATCGCAATTTAGTGGGACAGTCGATTTTTGCCTGCCACAACGCTCAGTCAGAAGAAAAAATCCGGGCTGCAATTGAAAAACTAAGCAATCACAGCAATGAAATTTTCCTCGGAGTCCATGTGAAAAATCATCGGATCTATATCAATCCGGTGCGTAATGAACAAGGTGAATTAATTGGCTATTTCGAACGCTTTGAATTGAATTTGCAGAAGTAAGCATTTTAGAAAGCTCAGTGATGAGGTGAGTGACTGTGCACAAAGCAGAACAAGTGAATTTCTGGAGGCTGCCGCAATTAAGCAATCTTGAATTGCTGCATGCTACCTATGTCAATCATTGCTTTGCCAAACATATTCATGATTGTTTTGCCATTGGTGTTATTGAGCACGGTGCACTGAAGTTTTCTTATCGCGGTGAAAAGCTCATTGCTCCTGCAGGCTGTATCAATCTGGTTGTTCCAGGGGAAGCGCATGACGGCTCGGCCGGATCAGATGAGGGTTGGACTTATCGCATGTTTTATCTTGAACCGCAACTGCTGGAACAGGCTGCTTATGAACTGGTTGGCAGTCCAAAGCAAAAGCCGTTCTTTATGGCAGGTACTATCCATGATGATGATCTAGCCAATCAAATTAGAAATTTGCACTTTTTGCTGGAGCAGTCTACATGCTCACTTATAGAGCAGGAATCACGCCTGCTTATGCTGCTTACGACATTTATTGCCCGTCATGCTGACCAATCATTTACGTTTCGTCATGTAGGCAAAGAAAACCGGGCAGTTAACTTAGTTCGTGAATATATTGAAGACACTTATACCGAAAACATTTCAATTAAGAGCTTAGCACAGCATTGCCATTTGAGTCCGTTTCATTTAATCCGCGTTTTTAGAACACATATTGGCGTTCCTCCTCACGTCTATCTGAAACAGGTCAGAATAAAGCAGGCTAAGTTGCTGCTGGCAAAGCGGATGTCTATTGCCTCCGTTGCCCATGAAACCGGCTTTGTAGATCAGAGTCACTTTTCGCGTCAATTTAAGCAAATTACCGGGATCACTCCCAACCAATACAGCAATATCATACAAGAAAATTCTTCTGAAAGAGCTACAATGAAATAAACCGTCAGGTTTATCACTGTTAAGGAGATGCTGAGTATGTTTGTTGTAACAGACTTATGGAAGAATACACATCCTGCGGCTCGTGTTGGCTATATGATTCTAAATAATGTAGTTAATCCGGAACAATGTGATGTGCTGGAGCAGCGAAAGCGCAACCTGGAAACCGAACTTCGATCAAAATTTGTCAGTAAAGAAGAATTAGCCGGTCATTTTCCTATGCCGATTTACAGCGATTATTATAAACGGCATAAGAAAACCTATCATGTTTTACAGCAGTTGGAGTCAGTCGGCTTCAAAGGCAAAAGCATTCCCTGCGTGGCAGGACTTGTGGAGGGGATGTTCATGGCAGAATTGAAGAGCGGGCTTTTAACGGCAGGCCATGATGTTGAGGCATTAACCTTTCCTTTAACGCTCGATGCTGCTATCGGCAATGAGAAATATGTGTTGATCAATGGGAAGGAGCAAGTGGTCAAAGCCGGTGATATGATGATTGCTGATTGTGAAGGCATTATTTCAAGTGTGCTGTGTGGTCCCGATTACCGTACGCGGATTATCCCATCAACACGTAAAGCTATTTTTATTGTGTATGCCCTCCGGGGCATTTCCGAAGCTGCTGTGGCGGAGCATTTTTCTGATATCTATGCCAATGCCAAAGTAGTAGGTTCTCAGGCGACCATCGAACAGCAGGGAATATTGGGTTAGAACTACAATGATATGATTAAAGCAAAAATCAGTCAGCAAACTCTTGTTAGAGTGCTGACTGATTTTCTTGCCAGATCGCAATAATTAGACTTATGGGCTGCGTGCGGGAGAAGCAAAATATACGTCCCCTTGCTTCTTTACTATTTTTCTACGGGATCATAGCGGATTTCCCAGGTTAGCGTTCCTGGCCGGTTAGAGTTCTTGAATAGACGTCTTTCGTGAACACTATACCCGGCTACTGTAATTTCGGCTGCACGCCTGTCGGCAGCAAATTTTTTGTTTGTCGTTCCGGGATACAGTTTTTCAATTTCACCATTTTCCCACACAATCTTGATGTAAGACTTATCGGAGTTTTCGCCTGTAGCCTGAAAATTTACGATCGTCAATTCTTGAGCAAAGATGCCACCGATGGTTTGCTTCAATTCAGTTTGTCCCTCAAAAGCCACCTTATCACCCCGGATAATTCGCAAAGTGGGTAAGGGGGTAATGGTTACCGCATCGGTGGGAATACTTGATTGTATGGAATTGGGTGACGAGTGCAAGGGCGACTGCTTAGGTGCAATGAAAAACAGATAAAGTCCTGACAACAGCACGAACATTGCAACGGCTCCCAATATATACGGTTTCCAATTTCTCAACATGGCGAACACCACCTCTAGAACAGGTTAATGAATCATGAATTCGAAACCATTTATCTGAAGCATTTAAATTTTATCGTAGTTAGGGTTATTCTACTAAAGTACTCTATATCCGTCAAGGATTCCTCCAGCAATTGGCAGTCTGTTGGTATATTGCAGCATCTGCAATAAATTGATTAAAACCTGTCAATTGCTTCATGATTTGGCAGGTTTTTTTGCATTCAGCATGAATGATTTACACAGAATGTATTAATTAAGAAGTTGTTTTGGCTTATGCGAATCATGGAGGTGTTGATATGGAACGCGGTCTGTTTAGTCAGGTTAGTGCCTGTGAGGGAAATGAAAACTGGGAGCAGTATATTAGCCGGGTTAATCCGATATACAAAAAAGCCAACGATATTCGCAGTGAATTTGCCCGCGACTATACCCGAATTTTACATAGCACCGCTTATCGACGGCTAAAGCATAAAACCCAAGTGTTTTTTGCAACCCGCCATGATCATATTTGTACCCGGATTGAGCACGTGAATCATGTTGCCTCGGTGAGTTACACCATCGCCAGTTATCTAGGGCTGAATACTGAACTGATCAATGCAATCGCCCTCGGTCATGATTTGGGGCATGCTCCTTTTGGACATACCGGAGAGGAATTTCTAAAGGAAATCGTGCACAAGGAACTAGGAAAAACCTTTTGGCATGAACAAAACAGCCTGAGATTTGTAGATAAATGCGAAACACTGCCTGACAAAGAAGGGGTAGAGCGCAATCTAAATTTGACCTATGCGGTTAGAGACGGCATCGTCTGTCATTGCGGTGAAGTTGATGAGAATTCGATTTTTCCACGCAAGGACTATATTGATTTATATTCGATTGAGAAAGCAAACCAATGCGCACCCTATACCTGGGAGGGCTGCGTAGTCAAAATTGCTGATAAGATATCCTATTTGGGGCGGGATATTGAGGACGCATTGTTACTCAAGGTATTAACGGTGAGTGAAGTCAAGGAGTTAATTAAAATCGGGCGGGATTTTGGGGATGCCAAGGCTAATGAAATTACCAATACCTTGCTGATGCACGATTTTATTGTTGACTTATGCCATACCAGCTCACCGGCAAAAGGAATTGCTTTTTCACCTAAATATTTGGAACTGATGAACGCTTTAAAAAGGTTTAACTATAAGTACATTTATCAACATGAGCGGCTTAATAATTATAAATCTTATGCCAGGCTGATTATCCAAAGCATTTATCAGACCTTGCTCAATGGCTATAACGGAAAAAGGACGATTGCGAAGCTTAAGCGCTATCAGGCCATCTATCCAGTATTAGTGGCCAGCTTTATTGATTGGCTGCAAAAATATGCAACTATCGAACACCGGAATTTGAAGGTGAATAAATATCAGAACGAGGTATTGTATCATCTTGAAAACAAAGAAGATTATATTCAGGCAATCGTTGATTATATTTCTGGAATGAGTGATAGTTTTGCAATTAAAATATTTAATGAAATAACGACATTTTGAGGGTGATAACATGAGTCATTTCTTTGCTTTTTTGTCCCGGATGAAGTTTATCCAGCGCTGGGGGCTGATGCGGAATACCGTTTCTGAGAATATTCAAGAGCATAGTTTACAAGTTGGCATGATTGCCCATGGACTGGCTGAAATTCGCAATACCTATTTTGGCGGGGACGTTGACTCTGGAAAGGCTGCGTTGATGGGGATGTATCATGAAGTCTCAGAGGTTTTTACCGGCGATTTGCCTACACCGGTGAAATATTTTAATCCGCAAATTCGCACGGTTTACAAAGATATTGAGAATATGGCACAGCAAAAAATGCATAACCTGCTGCCTGATCCATTAAAACGGGGCTACTTAAATTTATTAATTCAGCAAGAGGAAGATGCAGAATTATGGCAGCTTGTTAAAGCTGCCGATAAAATCAGTGCGTATTTAAAGTGTCTTGAGGAAATGAAGGTTGGAAATCAGGAATTTACCGTGGCTTATCATATGATCAAAAAAGAACTGGAAGAAAGTTCTTTACCTGAAGTAAGTTATTTTATGGAAGTCTTTGCCCCAAGCTTTTCATTAACGTTAGACGAGCTGAATTATTTAGATCCAGGGTGAAGCAAAAAAAGAAGCAAAAAGAACGTCCCTGTGCTTCTTCCTGCAGAAGCAAGGGGACGTTCTTTTTGCTTCGCTTTTCTTATCTTGATTAGAATGGCTTTTAAAGTCAATTTGTCCAACTGAGCAAGACTGAACAGCCTATAATTTAGTAAAATGTCCTTTCTGGAAGTATCTTTTTAAACTAAAAAAACTAGGCAGTGGGTTTAGTTGGTGTAAAACTAAGCTCACTGCTTTTTTAACTTTGTAAATATAATCAGATTCATGGTTATCTGATAAGATTTTACCATGAAGGTGCAAGAATTTAGGATGTCTGGCAGTACAGACCGCAAGTGATATGCCGATGATAACGGCTAGTAAGAAAAGCATCAGCGAGAACGGTTTGAACCATGGGATTTCCTGTGAATTTTATGTGAATACAAAATACAAGTCCAAAGAAAATTGTTTTATTACTAAGGTTGCATAGTAGCAATTGTTCGGTCAGAGGAGGGGGAGAAGCATGTTACAGGAGTTTGGCAGTATCGGGTTATTGCTGGCGGTTGCCGTAGTGTTTCCGGTTATAGCGCTGGGAACCGCATATTTATTGCGGCCCCGCAAACCAAGTCCCGAGAAATGTTTGCCTTATGAGTGCGGCGTTGATACCGTTGGTGAGACCTGGATTCAATTCCGGGCCAGCTATTTCTTGTATGCGCTGGTGTTTGTGGCTTTTGATATTGAGACGGTTTTTTTATATCTCTGGGCCATTAAGTTTCAACAGTTAGGAACATTTGCTTTTGTTGAAATGTTTATCTTTTTAAGTATTCTGGTGGTCGGGCTGGGATATGCCTGGAAGAAAGGAGCCCTAGAATGGAAGTAACGGATTTGCGCTCCCAAGCGGAGCAGGATTTACTGCAAAAAAATATCATCTTAGCCAGTTTTGACGCCGTATTGAAGTGGGCTCGCAGCAATTCGCTGTGGCCGCTGTCTTCGGGCTTGGCCTGCTGTGCTATTGAGATGATGTCGGCTGCGGCCGCCCGCTTTGATTTGTCGCGCTTTGGCTATGAGGTGTTCCGCGCTTCGCCGCGTCAGGCCGATTTGTTGATTGTAGCCGGAACTCTGACCTGGGCAATGGCCGGACCGTTAAAACGTTTATATGAGCAGATGCCTGAGCCGAAGTATGTCATTGCTATGGGCAGTTGTGCCAATTCGGGAGGGCCTTTTGCCGATTCTTATTCCGTTGTTCCCGGTGTGGATCAGATTCTGCCGGTCGATGTTTATATTCCGGGATGTCCGCCGCGGCCGGAGGCCTTGATTCATGGCATGCTGGAACTAAAACGCAAGATTAATCATCCTGAGGTTGCGAGGAAAAAATCATGAGCGAGAGCCTGCACAATAACCCATTAGCCGAAACCATTCAAGCCCTGTATCCTGAAGATATCAAAATCATTGGCGAGGATACTCAGCAATGTTTACTGGTTGAACGGGAACGACTGCTTGATTTGGTACAGGTGCTCAAGCACGATGAGTGTTATCAATTTAATATGCTGCGGAACTTGACCGCAGTGGATTACCCTGACTACTTGGAAATTGTCTATCACTTATATTCTTTGCCGCTGCGGCAGGCTGTATTATTAAAAACCCGCTGTTTAGCCGAAAACGCTGAGGTGCCATCGGTGACGGCAATTTGGCCTTCAGCCAATTTTCAGGAACGGGAAATTTACGATTTATTGGGTGTAGTATTTAACGGTCATCCGGATTTACGCCGTATTTTGCTGCCTGATGATTTTACCGGGCATCCTTTGCGCAAGTCGTATACTACCGGAGGAAGAAGGAATTAATTCATGGTAAAGACAGAGACTTATACGCTGAATATGGGGCCGCAGCATCCCAGTACCCATGGTGTGCTGCAGGTCGTGCTTGAGCTGGATGGTGAACGGGTCGTCCAAGCCACACCGCGCATGGGGTATCTGCATCGCGGTATTGAAAAGTTAGCTGAAAGCCGCACCTATGCACAGTTTATTCCCTATACCGACCGACTCGATTATGTTTCCTCTATGGGCAATAACCTGGGGTATTGCCAGACCGTAGAAAAATTGATGGGTATTGTTATTCCAGAACGGGCTGAGTACCTGCGCATTATCATGACTGAGTTGAACCGGATTGCCAGCCATCTGATTTTTATGGGGTCGCTGGCCATTGATCTTGGTGCTTCTACTGGCATGATGTTTGGTTTTCGTGATCGTGAACGGATTCTGGATTTATTTGATATGGCTTGCGGTGCCAGGCAGACTTATAGTTATATCCGCTTTGGCGGTGTTGCTGAAGATATACCTTCTGAGTTTATCCCGGCCCTTCGCCAGTTTTTGGCCGAATTTCCGGGCATGCTGGCCGAAAAGCACGGCTTGCTGACCGGCAATGAGATCTTGCACCACCGTTTGAAGGATAATGCGGTCATTACTGGAGAACAAGCGCTGGCGATTGGTTTGACCGGACCTGCCTTGCGTGCTTCGGGCGTTGACTATGATTTGCGTAAAGCCGAGCCTTATGGGTTTTATGACCGGTTTGACTTTGCCGTGCCACTCGGAAAAACTGGTGACAGCTGGGATCGATATTTGGTGCGGATGGAAGAAATGCAGCAAAGTGCCCGTATTGTCGAGCAGGCGCTGGAGCAGCTGCCCGAAGGGCCGGTACTGACAAAACTGCCCAAGGTGCTCAAGCCGCCGGTTGGTGAGATTTATCATTCGATTGAAAACCCGCGTGGCGAGCTAGGCTATTATATTGTGAGTGATGGCTCGACCAAACCGTATCGTCTGCATGTGCGCCGTCCTTCGTTTATTAATCTACAGGCTCTGAGCGAGACTTGTCAGGGATTGCTGCTGGCCGATGTGGTCGCGGTCCTGGCCACGCTGGATTCGCTGATGGGAGAGGTAGATTGTTGAACTTGAGAGGGGTGTTGTAGTGTATGCAAGGAATAACGGGGCTTTATGAACTTGCCAGGCTGGTCAGAGTCTTTTTAACCGCCTATCTGCCGGAAACGCAGTGGGTGGACATTGTCATGAACCTGTTCAATATTGGAGCAATTTTTACGATTATTTCATTATCGGCTGTGGTCTTGGTCTATACCGAGCGAAAAATCAGTGCCTATATGCAGCTGCGGTCAGGCCCTAACCGGGTGGGTCCGGGAGGGAGCATGCAGACCATTGCCGATATGATCAAGCTGATGACGAAGGAAGATATTATGCCGGCCGGGGCTGACAAATGGATGTGGATTTTAGCGCCAATGCTGCTGTTTATTCCGGCTGCTGCCGTATTTGCGGTATTTCCTTTTGATTATCAGGCTATTTTTGCTGATTTAAACATCGGAATTTTTTATTTTATTGCCGTATCATCCCAGTCCGTTTTGCCGTTTCTGATGGCCGGGTGGGCTTCCAATAGTAAGTATTCTTTGATAGGCGGCATGCGGACGGTGGCTCAGATGCTGAGCTATGAAGTGCCGATGGTTCTCTCGATTTTGGGGATTGTGATGCTGACTGGCTCGCTGCGGATGAGCACCATCGTGGCTGCTCAGCAACAGGTGTGGTTTATCGTGATTCAGCCGATTGCTTTTGTGGTGTATATGATTACCGCTACCGCTGAAATCAATCGGGCACCATTTGATTTGGTCGAAGGGGAGTCGGAGCTGGTTGCCGGTCCATTTACTGAGTATACCGGCATGCGCTGGGCGCTGTTCTTTCTTGCTGAATATGCCAACCTACTGGCTGCGTCAGCCATTGCTGCCACGTTATTCTTAGGCGGCTGGAGCGGTCCCTGGCTGCCAGGCTGGCTTTGGTTTCTCATTAAAGTCGGTGCCATGATCTTTTTGTTTATGTGGTTTCGCTGGACCTTTCCCCGTCTTAGAATTGACCAACTCATGTCTTTTGGCTGGAAGGTTTTGCTGCCGCTGGCTTTAGCCAATGTTGTGCTGACCGGGATCGGTATTTACGTATATAAGTTTTATCTCTAGGAGGTGCAAGCTATGCTGGGTAAAGGACTGCTGGAGGGAATGGGCATTACGCTGAAGTCCTTTTTTCGCAAGAAAGTAACCTTACAGTATCCCGAAGTAAAATTAACTATGCCGCCGCGGTTTCGCGGTGGTGAGCTGGACTTGGATCATCATAAATGCATTGCCTGCGGGCTGTGCGCCATGGCCTGCCCTAATCACGTGATCCGCCTGACCACTGGGATGAATGAGCAGAAGAAGCGTTACTTAACGTCCTATGTATATCAGTCCGGGCTGTGCTTATACTGCAACTATTGCGTTGAGGCTTGTCCGACCAAAGCCATTTGCTGGGATAAGAACTATGAAAATGCCCGTTACTTCCGTGAAGAACTGGATGTCGACTGCCTGGCGCATTCACTCAAGAAAACGGCTGAGACAGCCGAGGATGCTGCTGTTCCGGGGAGGTCTGCGGGATGAATGAACTAGCTTATACCATTGCTTTTGTGGTTTTTGGCGCCATTACGGTGGGAGCAGCTTTTGGGGTTGTGACCAAGAATAATCTGGTGCATAGCGCACTGCTTATGGCATTGTGCTTTATTGGTCTGGGCGGGCTTTATGTACTGCTGCAGGCTGATTTTTTGGCTGCTGTGCAGATTTTGGTTTATAACGGGGCGATTGCGATTGTGTTTGTGCTTGGTACGATGCTGACTCGCCGGAGTACCCGCCATGGAACTAATGAAACCGATGAAAACAGTTCATCAGCCTGGGTTGCTGCTTTAAGCGGCTTGTTTGTAACCGTAACGCTTGGTGTTGTTCTATATACGCCTTGGCGCTATTCTGCGGCCGGGCCGGTTCAGGATACTCCAGATGTTCTGGCTCAGCTCATTCTGACCGATTACATGATTATGATGGAAGCGGCGGCAGTGCTGCTGCTAGCTGCAATGATCGGAGCGATTGTACTGGCTAAAGGAGTGAATGCAGAATGATTGGGTTAACTCATTTTTTGGCGATAGCAGCTATCGTGTTTGCCCTTGGTTTGTATGGTGTGTTGACCAAACGGACTATTGTCGGGATATTAATGGGTATTGAGCTGATGTTAAATGCCGTTAACCTGAATTTAGTAGCTTTCTCGCGTTATATTACCCCGGAAATTTTAACAGGACAGGTTTTTGCCATCTTTACCATTACGGTAGCGGCAGCAGAAGTGGCTGTCGGACTGGCCCTGTTTTTTCGCGTATATCGTGATCGTAATACCGTGCATGTTGCAAGGCTTGATGAAATGCGCTGGTAGTATGGAGAATCAGAAAGTAGGTGACGAGCTTGTTTAGTCAATATGCATTGGTTCATGCCTGGCTTATTCCATTACTGCCGGCAATGGCCTGTGTGGTAATCGGACTTTTTATGCGGCGCATTCCCGCCTTAGCGGCAGTGGTCTCTATTGGGGTGAGTCTGATCAGTTTTTTGTTGGCAGTAGGAGTGGGCGCAGGTGTGCTGGCACAGGGCATCACCGTTGATCAGCCCTTTATTCAGCGCACTCCGTGGCTTGCCCTGCCGGGATTATCGGTAGACATGGGAGTCTATCTTGATCCTTTGTCAGCGATGATGCTGGTCGTGGTTACTTTGGTTGCACTATTAGTTCAGTGTTATTCTGTCGGCTATATGCATGGGGATGAAGGCTTCGGGCGCTTCTTTGCCTATTTGTCCCTGTTTGCGGCTGCTATGCTGGGACTGGTGCTTGCAGTCAATTTTATTCAGTTGTTTGTATTCTGGGAACTGGTCGGCGTATGCTCTTATTTGCTGATTGGTTACTATTTTTATAAAATCTCAGCCCGGGAAGCAGCCAAGAAAGCTTTTATGACGACCCGGATTGGAGATTTTGGTTTATTGATCGGCATTCTATTGCTGCAAATAGTTTTTGGTACACTGGATTTTCAGGTGCTGTCCGCCTATGTTCCAGCTTATATTGTGCAGCACGGTACCGGATTGCTGACTATCGTGGCCTTGCTGTTATTTATAGGCCCGATTGGGAAATCAGGGCAGTTTCCGCTGCATGTCTGGCTGCCTGATGCCATGGAAGGCCCAACGCCGGTATCGGCGCTCATTCATGCTGCCACCATGGTGGTAGCTGGAGTGTATCTGGTGGCCAGAGGCTTCTTTTTATTCAGTGCTTTGCCACAGGCCATGGTTGTGATTGCCTGGGTTGGGGCTTTTACGGCTTGTTTTGCTGCCAGCATAGCGCTGACACAGCGGGACATTAAACGGATTTTGGCCTATTCGACCATTAGTCAGCTGGGGTATATGATGCTGGCGCTCGGTGTTGGCAGCGTAACCGCCTCGCTGTTTCATTTGATGACCCATGCGTTTTTTAAAGCACTGTTGTTTTTAGCGGCCGGGGCCGTTCTGCATGGACTGCCTGGAAAAAGCGATATTTTCTCTATGGGCGGCCTGCGCCGTAAGATGCCGGTATCTTTTGCCGCCATGACCATCGGTGTCTTGGCGATTTCCGGGATTCCGCCGTTTGCCGGCTTTTTTTCCAAGGATGAAATTTTACTGGCTGTAGCTGAGGTGAGTAAACCTCTCTATACCATTGCTGTGATTACTTCCTTTATGACTGCCTTTTATATGGCCCGGCTGTTATTTGTGGTCTTTTTCGGACCCGAAAAGCCTGATAACCAGCCTCATGAGGCTCCATTCTCCATGCGGCTGCCGCTGGTGGTGCTGGGGATTCTAGCTGTTATTGGCGGCTATATACCTTATACAGCTGGCTTTGGTGAGTGGGTACGGTTTGGCCCGGCAGCCCATGCGGCTCTCAATTGGAGTATTGCCGGCAGCTCGACCCTGCTGGCAATGGCTGCCATGGGGCTGGCGTGGATGATTTATGGCTCAGGGAAGTTCTCCGCAGCCAGGCTTTCGCAGCGCTGCGGCCTATTTTACCAGCTCAGCTATCATAAGTACTATCTGGATGAGGCGTATTTGTGGCTGAATCATACATTTGTGGACGGCTGCGGTAGATTGCTGAACTGGCTGGAGCTTAACGTCGTTGAAGGCATTTTAAAGGGGATAGCCGGATTGGTTTATCAATTGGGCAACCTGCTGCGCAGGGGACAAAGCGGCAATCTGCGTTTGTATGGGGTAGTCATGTTCGGGTCGGCAATGCTGCTCTTACTCTGGCTGCTGTTTGATCCGTTACTCAAGGGCTTGCTGGCCGGGGGAGGTTACTAAATGGCTGGTTTTCCATTATTAACTGCAATTTTATTAATACCAGTTGCTGGAATTGTGCTGCTGGCCTGCCTGCCGCGCAGTGCCGATAAAGCGGTAAAACTGATGTCTGCAGCCATCATGACTGCCGTGCTTGGTTTAACCCTGTACGCGTATTGGGCCTATGATGTTGGTCTTGGCGGAGTACAGTTTGTCGAACAGATCTCTTGGATTAGAGAGCTGGGAGTGAGCTATGCTTTAGGCGTGGACGGTATTTCGTTGCCGTTATTGCTGCTCACCGTGCTGGTGGGTTTTTCAACCATTTTTGTATCCTGGAATGTCAGTGACCGCCCCAAAGAGTTTTTTATTCACCTCCTGCTGCTCATCGTAGGGGCAATCGGTACGTTTATCAGCCGGGATTTGTTTATTTTCTTATTGTTTTATGAACTGGGGATTGTGCCGAGCTATCTGATGGTGCTGGGCTGGGGTTCGGATAAACGGGTGTCCAGAGAATATGCCGGCATGAAATTAACCATATACCTATTACTAGGTTCGGCTTTTATGCTGGCCGGTGTCGTGTCGCTCTATCTATTCGCCTTACCGGACGGACTAAGGACTTTTAATATGGAAGCCTTGGCTCAGGCTGCCGGCAATTTGTCCGATCCTGTTCAGGTTGTGATCTTTTTTCTCTTGCTGCTCGGTTTTGGCTCCACCCTTTCGATGTGGCCCTTTTACAGCTGGGCTCCGGATGGCTATGCCGCCGCACCCACCGGGGTATCCATGCTTCATGCAGCAGTGTTAAAGAAGGTTGGTGCATATGGATTGATCCGCCTTGGCTTACTGGTGCTGCCGGCTGGGGTCGCCTTTTGGGCGCCGTTTATTGCCTTGTTTGCGGTGGTCAATATTCTCTATGCGGCCTTTGTGGCCATTGCGCAGAAAGATTTAAAATATGTCATGGCCTATTCGTCCATTTCCCATATTGGCTATATTCTGCTGGGCTTTGCGGCCTTAAATCTGATCAGCATTGACGGCGCTGTTGCCAATATGGTTGCACACGGCCTGATGAGCGCTTTGTTCTTTGCCATGATCGGGCTGGTAGATGATAAAACCAAGACTCGTTATATTCCGGATTTGGGCGGATTGGCGCACCAAATGCCAAGAATTGCTGCTGGGTTTATGCTGGCCGGAATGAGCTCATTAGGTTTACCTGGGTTGATTGGCTTTGTTCCCGAGTTTACCATCTTTGTAGGAGCATTTCGCGCTTATCCCGGCTATACGTTACTGGCCATTAGTGGAATTGTTTTTACAGCGTTATATATATTGCGCATACTGGCCAATGTTCTGTTTGGCCCGCGGCGGGCCGAATTTGACCAGTGCCGTGATGCTGCAGGAGTGGAATTGGTTCCGCTGTTGGTCTTAGGCTCGGTTTTAATCTTATTTGGTGTTTTTCCGCAAATGCTCATGGGTATGGTTAACAGCGGTATGGAACCGGCCTTAGCGCTGGTTGTTCAGCATTTACAGGCTGCACCAGCCTTGCTGGGAGGTGTTTTTTAGTGAATATTGCGCTTTTAACCAGTGAAATTGCTATTGTTCTTCTAGCAGTGCTGCTTATCTGCTTTGACTTATTACTGCCGCGTCAGGAAGCGCGCCGAAGTCTGGGATATCTCGCAGTCTGTGGCATATTAGGTGTGCTGCTGTATACGTTTACCCAATATGGGACAGCGGGTACAGTATACCGAGATTTCTTTGTCGTGGATAGTTTAGCCCTGTTTTTTAAACAGGTTTTTCTGTTGGCAACGCTGCTGACTATTTTGTTCTCGTTTGATTATGTAGAAAAATTTACAGAAAGCAGCGGTGAATTTTATGCTTTGCTGCTGTTTGCGCTGCTCGGCATGATGATTATGGCTTCAGCGCATGATTTATTGACTGTCTTTATCGGGCTGGAAATTATGGCTGTGGTTTTTTATGTATTGGTTGGATTTGATATGGCCAAGATAAAATCCAGTGAAGCCGGGATTAAATACCTGATTTTAGGTTCGGCCTCCAGTGCTGTGCTGCTGTATGGCATAAGCTGGATCTATGGATTTACGGGCAGTTTGCTGTTCAAAGAAATTGCCGCCAATATGGCTGCCAGCCCGGCTATTCTGATGGGGCTGGGACTCATAACAGTCGGGTTTTGTTTTAAATTATCCATTGTGCCGTTTCATATGTGGGCGCCCGATGTTTATGAAGGGGCACCCACGCCCATTACCGCCCTGTTGGCTATGGGGTCGAAGGCTGCTGCTTTTGCCGTACTGATGCGGGTGTTTCTGGTGGCTTTTGCCGGACTCAAGCTGTACTGGGCGCCGGTACTGAGTGTGTTGGCTGCTCTGAGCATGATTGTCGGCATTGTGGTGGCGATTTGGCAGACTGGCATTAAGCGTATGCTGGCTTATTCCTCAGTGGCACAGGCCGGCTATATCCTATCCGGGCTGCTGGCAGCCAATGCCGCCGGGGTTAAAGGAATGCTGTTTTATATTGTGCTCTATATGATTGCTACTGTCGGCGCTTTTGCCGTAGTCGTTGCTGTTGAAGAGCATAGTGGTTCAGATGCGATTGAGGCTTTTAGCGGCTTATCACACAAGTCACCGTTACTGGCACTGACCATGACCCTTTCTTTGATCTCCATGGCCGGTATTCCGCCCCTGGCCGGCTTTGCCGGAAAGCTATATCTCTTTATGGCCATCGCCGGTCAAGGTTATTTGTGGTTGGTTATTCTAGGGTTTGTCATGTCGATGATATCAGTCTACTACTATATTCTGGTGGTTAAAGCCATGTATAGCCGTAAGACCGGAGATGAGCGCAGGCTTCACGTAAGTGGCTCGCTTAGGTTGGTCGCTATGGTCAGTATGTTTGCCACCTTGTTTATTGGGATTTACCCAGAGCCTTTGGCTGAGCTGGCCAATGCGGCAGCCCGGGTGCTGTGGTAAACAGGTTTTGGAGTGATTGACGAATCATAGGAAGAGGAATAGAGGGTGTTTCCTGCGGTATTTGACCGTTAGGAGACACCCCTTTATATTTTAGCGGCAATATGATGACTAGACTCAGTCCTGATACTAGTCAGATATACAGGGAATACTAGCTATGATGGCTTTGAACTGCTGCTAACAGTTCATTGAAGCCAATCAATTACCAAATTCTGAAAGCCTTTTTTATGTTGTACAGGAATAGAGTCATCGGGCAGCGAATAGTTATCCTCAATAGAAGAATGCGAGGTGATGGCGTGTTTTCTAATCATATCTTCCGAAAAATTGCGGTGTTGGTTTGTTGTCTGTTCTTGCTGATTCCCCTAGTAGGTTCCGGTGCCGCTTCAGCTCCGGTACTGGTTGTCCAAATAAAAGGTGAAATCGATGGAGGGCAGGTAGCACTGCTGCATCGGGCTATGCTGGACGCAAAGCGTCTGGAAGCAAGAGCTGTCATTGTCGAAATAGATACTTTTGGCGGGCTGGTGGATTCGGCTGTTCGTATCCGGGACTTGATGATTGATTCACCAATCCAGACCATTTGTTATATCCGCAATCGGGCTTGGTCGGCCGGAGCGTTGATTGCACTTTCCCATAAACATCTGGCCATTGCACCTGGGGGGAGTATTGGTGCAGCCGAACCCATTCCGACAACGGAAAAAACCGTTGCAGCTCTCAAGGCCGAGTTTGCTGCTACCGCCAACCGGACAGGACGCAATCCTCGTGTTGCAGAAGCC